>JAKBBA010000118.1 GCA_021808665.1 Actinomycetes bacterium | reverse complement strand
GCCGCGCCGTGGCGACCACCGAGCTTGACCTTGTGACCCCGGAGGCGACACTGTTCTCCGGGGCCGCTGAAATGGTCGTATGCAAGTCCGTCGAAGGCGAGATAGCTTTCCTCGCCGACCACATGCCCTACATCGGCGCCCTGGACCCGTGCGTCGTACGTGTGGTGGGCCCTGCGTCAGGCGAAGCAGAGGTGCGGGTTGCGGTGCGGAGCGGCTTCGTCGAGGTGAAGGACAACCACGTGATCATGCTCGCCGACGTGGCTTTGCGCGCTGATCAGATCGACGTCGCCGCTGCCACCCAGGATGAGGCCGAGGCGACCCAGCGGGCGTCGACGTCATCGGAGCCCGACCGCTCTGTCGAACAACAACTCAAGTGGGCGCACGCCCGCCTGGAGCTCGCCCGCCTGACGTGAGCCGGTAGCCGGTGCCCGATAGCGTGCCTGGTCGGTGCCGCTCACGCCTTCGACCCTGAACGGCCCCGCACGCCGACGAGCGTAAAGAGCGCCACTGCGAGGACGGCCACACCGAACGGGACGTCGCCGAGCGCGCCGTGGACGTAGGACGGGGCGAGCACCAGCCCCGAGAGAAGCGCGGTCCACGCCCACAGGATGAGCACCGAGCGGGTCTGGCCGTGGCCTAGGCGCATCAGCCGGTGATGAAGGTGGTTCTTGTCGGCCTCTGCAGGGTTCATCCGCCGCCCCGCCCGTCGCACGATCGCGAAAGCTGTGTCGAGTATCGGGATACCGAGAATCAGGAACGGGATCAGCACCGGAGCAAAGAAGAAAAAGGTTCGCCCGCTGAAGTCCTGGTCGGTCTGGCCGACAACCGACATCGTCGAAGCCGCCATAAGAAGCCCGAGCAAAAGGGCTCCGGCGTCTCCCATGAAGATCCGGGCCGGGTGGAAGTTGTGCGGAAGGAATCCGATGGTGATTCCCGCAGCCAAGGCGCTGAAGAGCGGACCGCTCCCCGGCTGTATCGTCCCCGCTTTTATCAACTGCTCCGAGTAGAAGTAAAAGGCGACCGCTGCGATCGCGACGATCCCCGCCGCCAACCCGTCAAGCCCGTCGACGAGGTTGATGGAATTCGCCATCCCCACGACCCACACCACGGTGAGGATCGGCACCAGCTCGTTCGACAGGACAACCGTCCCCACGAAAGGGGTACGGAAGTAGAGCATGTTGACGCCGAAGAGGTACAGGGCGAGGCCCGCGAGGATCTGACCGGAAAGCTTCGCCGGCGCTGACATGTCCCTGACGTCGTCGAAAGCGCCGACCGCGAAGATTATCGAGGCCGCCACCACAACCCCGAGCGGATCGGAGCTCCCCCGGAACAGCGAGCTGAGCCCCGGGAGTTGCGAAGCGACGACGATCGCCACCAGCAGCCCGACGTACATCGCCGTGCCGCCGAGCGTCGGGGTGGGTTTCTCGTGGACTCGCCGCTCGTCGGGAGCTACGACGAAGGAGAAACGCAGCGCCAGGCGCCGGGCGACGAACGTCGCAATCCAAGTCGTTGCGGCCGCGACCGCGGCAACCAGGCCGTAGTCGCCGTAGCCGCTGATCAGTCCCTCTCCGTCACGGGTAAGGGGTGAACTTCGAGCATAGGATCCCGACCTGCTCGCGGACTTCGCTGCTGAGCGCCTCGTCGGCGGGGGAGCGAAGCACGGTAGCTAGCAGCGTGGCGATCTGGGACATCTCGGCCTCGGTCATTCCAGCGGTGGTCACGGCGGGAGTGCCGATCCGCAGCCCCGAGGTGACGAAAGGCGAGCGGGGATCGCCGGGAACGGTGTTCTTGTTGAGTGTGATTCCGCTGCGGTCGAGCGCTTCTTGAGCCACCTTGCCGGTGAGGTCCGCGTCGAAAGTTCTGAGGTCGACGAGCATCAGGTGGTTGTCAGTTCCTCCGGACACGATCCGGAAACCCTCCGCAGCCAGCGCGCCTGCAAGGGCTCGGGCGTTGGCGACTATCTGAGCAGAGTAACGGGCGAACTCTGGCGTGGAGGCTTCCTTGAACGCGACGGCTTTGGCCGCGATCACATGTTCGAGCGGGCCGCCCTGCAACCCCGGGAAGACGGCCTTGTCGACGGCTGGGGCCAGCTCCTTCTTGCACAGGATCGCGCCTCCCCTCGGACCGCGCAAAGTCTTGTGGGTCGTGAAAGTGACGATGTCCGCTATCCCGACCGGGTTCGGGTGGACGCCTCCCGCTATCAGCCCGGCGATGTGCGCGGCGTCGAACATGAACAGCGCCCCGACGTCGTCCGCGATCCGCCGGAGAGGCTCCGGTTCGATGACCCTCGGGTACGCCGTGGCCCCAGCGACGATCAACTTCGGATGATGCTCGCCGGCAAGCGACGCCAGCTGGTCCAGGTCGAGCCGCTCGTCGCTGGCGGTTACCCCGTAGGAGACGAAGTTGTAGAACTGCCCGCTGATGTTAACCGGGGAGCCGTGCGTGAGGTGGCCGCCCTGGTCGAGGCGCATTCCGAGCACAGTGTCGCCCGGCTTGAGCACGGAGAGGTAGGCGGCGAGGTTAGCGTTCGCTCCCGAGTGCGGCTGGACGTTGGCGTGCTCGGCGCCGAAGAGGTCACACAGCCTGCGTCGGGCTAGGTCCTCTACTTCATCGATGATCGAGTTGCCCCCGTAATAGCGCTTGGACGGGTAGCCCTCCGAGTATTTGTTGGTGAGAACCGAGCCCGTTGCGGCGAGTACCGCCCTCGAAGCGAAGTTCTCGGACGCGATCAGTTGGAGCGTCGTGTTCTGGCGCTCCAACTCACGATCGAGGATGTCGAAAAGCTCACGGTCGTCGCTCACAACTCCATCGTAGATGCTGGCCGTGGCGATGCCCTGCGGGTGGGACAGTATTGGAGAGTGTCGAATCGTGTACGGCTCGGTGTTGCCCTTCTCGTGGACGGACCCGAGGGTTCGGAGATCGCCGGTTTGCGTCGCGGCCTAGGCGACCCGAGCCTCGGCGCCATCCCCTCTCACATAACCCTCGTCCCGCCGGTGAACGTTCGAAGCGCCGAAGTGCCTGACGCAATGGCGGTGTTGCGCGACGCGGCCTCGAAGGTCGACGGGCCGATCGGCCTGACTCTCGGGCCACCTCGCACGTTCATGCCGGACAACCCGGTGGTCTACCTGGAGGTGGGAGGCGAGGCGGCGGCGCTGAAAGATCTCGCTGCGCTGCGCGATCTCGCTGCGCTGCACGAAGCGGTCTTCATACCGCCTTTGCGGCGCAAGCTTTCGTGGCCATGGGTGCCCCATGTCACTATCCTCGACGGAGCCGAACCTGAGGCAGTCGAGGCGGCGGTAAGGGTTCTCGGAAGTTATGTCACCCAGGTCAGCTTCGAAAGGGTCGTGATCTTGGAGATGGGCAGCGACCGGACGTGGGCCCCGCTTGCAGACGTCCTGTTCGGGCCCCGGGTTCGCGTCGGCACCGGGGGACTGGCCGTCGAGCTCACTTACTCCCGCTTGCCTGACCCGGAGCTCGCCACGGTCGGCGAATGGCCCGGCCTCGCAGGTAGCGACGGAGCCACGCCGGTTGGGAGGCCGGGTGGCTTGCTTCTCCCCCCGCTGTTCCTCGCGGCGCGCCGCGAAGGCTCGCTAGCTGGCGCCGCTGGCGCTTGGGTGGACAGGACGGGACCGGTCGTCTCCGTCTGGGTAAGGCAGGGCGTGCGCGGGCAGGGGATCGGCGCCACGATGCTCGCCCATCTCGAGTCGCGCCTACGCCGCGAGGGCTGGAAGTTCGCTCAGCTGGCGGCACGAGGGCCGGCCGGATTCTTCGAGCGATGCAGCGCGTGGACCGTGCCGGCCCAGCGCTGACCGGACTGTGCGCTGACCGGCCGCTCGGCTCCACGAGGGGAGCAGCGGCGCTGGTCAGTTGCCAACGTGGCGCCCCTCGGACGTGGGGTCGGCCGGGGCGAGTCGAGCCAGTCGCGCAGGACACGCTTGAGCACCTTGCCGCTCGGTCCTCGGGGCAAGTTTGTCACTACGACGAGGTGCTCCGGGACGTCGTTGGCTGCGAGCCCGATCGATGTCAGATATTGGTGGAGGTGCCCGAGAGAGGGTATCTGTTAGCCGTTGCTCAGTTCCACGAATGCGCAGACCGCAGCCGAGCGGGGCGAAGGGGCCGCTCCCCGATACCTCACCGACCTGTCGCGGCTCGAGATCCCGGCCTTCGTCGTCGACAACTCTGATCTCGCAGACCTCCGGGACGGGTCGTCCGACGATGGTTTCTGACCTGTCGGGAGGGTCGTGGGGCAGGCAGAAGGTCGCCGCCCCCTCCAAGGCGCCATAGGCTCGTACGACTACTGGGCAGATTCGTTGCCTGACCCGTCGCATCAGCGTCGGTGGGGCGGCCGATCCCGCGATGAGCACGTTGCGCAGCGACCGAAGGTCGGCTGTCGTCAGGGCAGCGGTGTCGAGGAGCATCTGTAGATGTGCCGGGACACCGGTCATGTGAGTTACGCGTGCCCGGGCTATCAAGCTCAGCACCGGTTCAGGCGCAAAACGCGGTGAGACCACGAGGGTGCCTTCGCTGAACGCCTGCTCTAGCTATCCGGAAGCGAACTGCTAAGCGAGTGGTCGACGGCATAGCGGATGGAGGCCTCTAACACCCCGTGTTTAAGGGTTTCGGATGGACCTCCAACCTTATTATCATAATACGAAATGAGTGGTGTACGGCTTCACCTTCCACCGGCTGCCAGCACGTGGTGTCCTCTTCAGATCTGAGATACCCTACTTCTAGTATTCACTGAAACCGGTGACGTGGTTCGGATGGCAGACGACAATTTCACATGGGTCTCCAAGACCGACGTGACGCAGTTCGTTCGTTGCCCGTTTGCTTTCTCCTTGCTGGATGCCGGCGAGATCGCCTTCGAGGATACGATCGACGAGATTAAGGCCGGTCTTCTCGCTGGCGGCTACGAGTTTGAGGAGTTCGTCGAGTCGGCGCTGCCCGCGGTGGATCTGTCCTTCCCAGAGGTGCTGGCCGCGCTCGAGCCTGGCACGACGCTCTTCGGCACTCCCGATTTCCGTAATGACGAGCTACGCATCCACGGACGTCCTGACGGGATCGTCGGTGCCGACGGGGCACTACTGCCCATAGAGATCAAGAGCCACAAGCACGTCCAACCGCTCGACGAACTCGAGCTGGCGTTCTACTGGCTGCTTCTCGCGCCGTACCGCAACGATTTCGACGAAGTGCCCGAAGGCCGTCTCGTGCTTCGGCGTGACGGAGAGCCGGTCACCGTACCTGTCCGCATCACCCAGGACAGACTGGATCGAGCCGCCTACCTCATCGAGTGCGTTCGCCACGCCCGTGTCTATGGCGTCGCCCCGCGCATCTGCCGGTGCAGGGTGTGTTCGGTGCTGCGACGCGATGAGGTCCTCGAGTCAGTGACGCGCCGGAGGGACCCGACGATGGTCTACGGCGTCGCCGGCGTCTACGCCAATCTCCTGGATCGCTTCGGAATAAAGTCGTGGGAGTCGCTCGTTGATTGCGACACAAACGCGCTGGCGGCGAAGTTCGCGGCTGCCGGGTACCCCAGCGTCACGTCGCGAATTGTCGAGCGTTGGGTGCTGCACGCCCGCAGCTTCCAGTCCCAGGCTCCGGTCCTCGCAGACACGGCCGTTGGCATCGGTGTCGACGACAAGTACATCGCGCTTGACCTAGAATACGATGAGTGGGTCTGGCTTATCGGGGCCTGCGTCGTAGTAGGCGAGGAGCGCGAATATCACTTTCTGTGGGCCGACTCGCCGGAAGACGAGCTGACCAACCTCAAGCGACTGTTCGGCCTCGTTTCCGAGCGCGCCGGATTCCCTGTGATCACTTGGTCCGGCACAACTGCCGACATCCCGTCGCTCCGCAAGGCCGCGGACCGCCACGCGGTCTATGAAGACCTGAAGCCCGTCATTGCCGCCCACCGGGACATCTTTCGGTGGGCCGAGAACAACCTGCGGATTCCCGTGCCGAGCCTAGGCCTCAAGGATGTCGGGACGTATTTCGGAGCGGTCAGGACGAGCGACATCGGCGACGGACTCATGGCTGTATCGATGTACAAGAAGTACCTGCGAACCAAGAACCCAGAACTACGCCAACGACTTATCAACTACAACCGCGACGACGTCGACTCGTTGATGACGGTCTTTGGCGAGCTGCGGAAGATTGAGGACGAGACCGTCCTGTGTAGGGCAGTCGTGAAGGACGATTCGGTGCGCGGCGCCACTCCGAAGCCAGCGGCAGGAACGACGCTGGGGGAGCGAATCCGCGACGAGCTGGCGCCTGTACCGAAGGGCATAGCCCGGGGACCGGAGTGCATCTACCGGATGCACTACGTGCGCTACCGACAGAAAAGTCTCGGCACGAAACCCGAGGGACTGGTGCCGACGCAGGAGGCCGCGCGCGGGTTCGCGCTGGAGCAGGCGCGAGCGCGGTTCCCGGGCTTCGAGCCGACGTGGGAAATCGGCTGACAGGTACTTCGAAGAGGTGGCCATCAAGCGGCACAAGGAGCATCTCAAGCGGTTGCGGCAGAAGCTCGAGGCGCAACTTGCCGGCGGTCCGAGCGGCATAGGAATGCCGACCGAGTCGATGAACGACCTCATCAAGCGGATCAACCGCATCGGCTTCCGACGCTTCAGCCACCACAGGATCCGGGTCCTCAACCCGGCAGCGTTCCCAGAACATATGAGACCCGCAAGAATGTAACTGAGCTCACGCACAAAGAGGGAAGCCAGTTGCACCGGCATTGTGATACTTGCGAACGCGTGCTGCGAGCCACCGACGAGCTTTGCAAAGAGCCGGGATTACGCAGCAGGGATCACGCCTTCCTACATGAACGGGACCGAAGCGTACGCCGCCAGCTTTTGGAACTGGTGATGGGCGCTTACCCGCCGGACAGTCCCGGACTTGGACCGCATCACCAGAGAGTCGGTGATCGCTCCGCGCGAGTCGTAGCGGACTCCTCGGAGAAGCTCGCCGTCGGTGATACCAGTTGCGGCGAAAAAGCAGTTGTCGCCCGCTACGAGATCGTCGATGCCGAGGACTTTGTCCACGTCGTAGCCGAGGCTAGAGGCCAGCTCCCGCTCTGCGTCGTCGCGAGGCGAGAGGCGCCCCTGGATCTCGCCCCCCATGCTTTTGAGCGCAGCGGCTGCGATGACTCCTTCGGGGGTGCCCCCCGTCCCGAAAAGCACGTCGGCGCCGGAGTCCTCCCAGGCGGTCGCGATCGCGCCGGCCACGTCGCCGTCGGTTATGAGCCGTATCCGAGCCCCGGCGGTGCGGACCTCGTCTATGAGAGCGTCGTGGCGGGGCCGCTCGAGGATCACCGCTGTCAGGTCCCGGACGTGCTCTCCTTTTGCCTCCGCGATTGCGCGCAGGTTGTCTGTGGGGGACATCTCAAGGCTTACGCGACCGGCCGCCTCGGGGCCGACGGCGATCTTGTCCATGTACACGCACGGGCCCGGATTGAACATCGTTCCCCGCTCGCTCACCGCTATCACCGCCAGAGCGCCGCCCCGCCCGAGCGCGGTAGGCCTCGTCCCGTCGATCGGGTCTACCGCGACGTCGGCCTCCGGGGGTGTGCCGTCGCCGACGCGCTCACCGTTGTAGAGCATCGGGGCCTCGTCCTTCTCTCCTTCACCGATTATCACCACGCCGTCCATGGGCACCCCCGCCAGGACTATTCGCATTGCGTCGACGGCGGCGCCGTCGGCACCGTCCTTGTTACCCCTGCCCATCCAGCGTGACGCCGCCATGGCGGCCGCTTCGGTGACCCGCACAAGCTCGAGGGCTAGGTTGCGGTCGGGGGCCTGCGGTCTGAATCGGGCGTCGTCGGTCACGCGGCGAATGTAGCCTCTCGGAGTCGATACTGACCGGAACTTGGGAGTGCCGGGCCGGTATTATTGCTGGCAGTGGAGACGATCGCACCTAAGCGCGCCCTGACGTCGCCTTCGACCTCGCTGACCGAGACGCTCTTCGGGGACACCCTCCCGAATCGTCTCGTGCTCGCAGCGGGGACAGTCGCGGTGCTGGTATGCCTCTTCTTGCGGTTTTGGACCCCGAGCGCACTTTGGTTGGACGAGACGATCAGCGTCGACATAGCCCGGCTACCTCTCACGCAGATCCCTCACGCTTTGAGCCACGACGGAGCCCCCCCGCTCTACTATGTGATGCTCCACTACTGGATGCAGATCTTCGGCGAAGGCGACTTCGCCGTGCGAGCGCTGTCAGGGCTGACGAGCATCGCTACGTTGCCCCTCTTCTGGCTCGCAGGTCGGCGTATCGGTGGACGGCCCGTCGCTTGGGTGAGCTTCTTCCTCGCCTTGTCGTCGCCTTTTGCCATCAACTACGCGACCGTCACACGGATGTACTCGTTGATGATCGCCGTGTCGCTTCTGGGGTTCCTCGCACTGACGAGCGCCTACCAGGATCCATCCCGTCGGCGGCTGGTAGCACTCGGCGCGACCACGGCGGCCGTGCTCTACACGCATTACTGGGGCATCTACCTCGTGTTCGTCGCCGCGATATGGCTCCTGTGGAGGATTCGGGTCTCGGGGCGGGGCAAGCCAGCGTTCAAGGCGATGTTCGTCGGCGGCCTGCTTTGGCTTCCTTGGGCACCAGTGTTCGTGTTCCAGGCGACACACACCGGCACTCCGTGGACTTCGCCCGCAAGCTTTTCAAACCTGCTTGCAATCTTCAGCGATTGGAGCGGCGGCGGCCCGTGGGGCGGCCTTTTGATGTTTGCCACGTTCCTGGCGTTCATCTTCGGCACTTTCGGCCGGACGGCAGCCCCGGGAACGATGGTGACTGTCGAGGACCGCCACGGCCGCGTCCGCCAGGTGCCGGCCGGGCCGGCCGTCGTATTGGAGGCGAAACCCAGACCTGGCATGGGGCCGCTCGTCGGTATCGCCCTCGCAGTTTTAGTTGTCGCGGTGCTCGGAGGGATGATCGCAAACGCCGCATTCGTGGCGCGCTATACGGCGGTCGTGCTCCCACTGTTCCTGTTGGTCATGGCCACGGGTGTCGTCACCCTCCCCGGGCGGCGGTTCAGGGCCGGGGTGGTTGCCGTGCTCGTGCTTGCCGGCATCATGAGCGGCAAGGCTCAGAACTCCCTGCAGCGAACCCAGGCCGTGAAAGTTGCCGCGATACTGAACGCGCAGGCCCGGCCAGGCGATCTCGTTATCTACTGTCCGGATCAGCTCGGTCCGGCCGTCAACCGCCTTCTCACGGTGAAGGGCGTCCAGCAGATCACCTTTCCCCGTGGAACCGGCCCGGGACTTGTCAACTGGGTCGACTACAAGGCTGTTATCGCCTCCACCGACGTCTCGCAGTTCGCGCAGTCGGCACTGCAGGACGTGTCTGGTGGCCAGACGGTCTGGCTTGTTTGGCGTGATGGTTATCCGGGTTTCGGCGGCGACTGCGGGTTCTTGGCCAGCTGGTTGGGCCTGCTTCGCTCGCCGGGAGTGACGCTCGTCCACGCCAACGG
>JAKBBA010000117.1 GCA_021808665.1 Actinomycetes bacterium | reverse complement strand
CGGCGTCTTGAAGCTGATCAACCTGGCCCATGGCGAGTTGATGGTCGGGGGTGCTTACCTCTCTCTTCTCCTCACGCGCCACCTCGGGCTGGGGGCGATTGCGTCGATTCCAATTGTCGTGGTCCTTGTAGGCGTCATTGGGTATCTTGTGCAGCGCTTTCTTCTCACGGGTCTATTGCTACGGACAGCCCAAAGCGCACTGGTGGCGACATTCGGGATCTCCCTGATAGCCCAGGCCATCTTCAACCAGGGTTTCTCGGCCAACACCCAATCGTTGCAGGCCTCGTTCGCCACCGGAGGGATCCAGGTGGCCGGCGTGCGGGTCCGGACCGCCTACGTGATCGCATTCATAGTGGCGGCGCTCCTGTGTACGGTCACTCACCTAGTCTTGACCAGGACGCGGGCCGGGGCGGTCGTACGCGCAGTGGCGGCCGACTCCTCAACCGCCGGCCTCATGGGTTACAACATTGAGCGCGTCTATGCCTTGACGTTTGCCGTGGCCGCGGCCATTACCTCGGTAAGTGGCGTGCTTCTCGGCATCACGTTCAGCTTTACACCTACCACGGGGACTTCGTACCTGCTGGTCGGCATTGCCGTCGTGGTCATCGGCGGGGTCGGTAACGTCGCAGGGACTTTTGTTGCCGGTCTGGCCCTCGGCCTCGTGCAATCGGTGGCGGTCGGTCAGTTTGGGGGTGGTTACCGGGATCTTGTCGTGTATCTGGTGTTTTTCGTTGTCCTTGTCATCCGTCCGAGCGGTCTATTCGGTAAGCGGATAATGGCATGATGACTCTGATCCGGAGCCGTATTTCGCCGCGCGGCACCCCGATCTTCCTCCTCGCCGTGCTGCTCTGTTCCATCGTTGGGATCAACGCTTCCCCCGCGCTCGGTCCGTACCAAACAGAGGTGGCCACAACGATGCTGGTTTATTTGGCCATCGCGGAGGCGTGGAACATCCTGGCCGGATTCGGTGGGGCGATCAGTCTCGGAGTCACTGGCTTTGTCGGCACGGGGGCCTACGCTACCGGCCTTCTAGAACTTCACGATGGGCTTGGTTGGCTTGCGGCTCTCGTTCTGGGCACGCTCGTCGGAGGTGCGCTGGCGGTAATTCTGGCGTTCCCGCTACTTCGGCTGCGCGGGGGCTATTTCGCTATCGGCACGCTGGCCGCCTCCCTAGGGCTGCAAGCATGGCTGTTGAACTGGCGGTTTGCTGGTGGTTCGACCGGGCTCAACATCCCGGTGCAATCGACGCCCGATGAAGCGGTCCTGTACCGGGTTGCTGTCGTCGTTGCCACGGTGGCCATCATGGTCGCCATCATCGTCAAGCGCAGCCGGTTCGGTTTGCGGTTAATGGCTGTTCGCGACGACGAGGGGGCAGCGGCGGCACTGGGCGTTTCAACCTTCCGACATCGACTGGCTGCGTTCGTGATCAGCAGTGTATTGATCTCGTTGGCTGGGGGGCTAGTGGCCCTCCAACAGGGTACGTTCGAGCCCACTGGGTTGCTGAACATCAGCTGGACAATCAATGCTTTACTGATGACAATCGTCGGCGGGATCGGTACGGTGACGGGTCCAGCGGTCGGCGCCGTTGTCGTCTACTACCTTCTGACCAAACAGTTCGAGACGCATGCCACTTTCGGCCTCATTATTGAGGGCACCCTTTTGATCATAATCGTTCGGTACGCTCCCCAAGGCCTCTGGCCCACTCTCACACGCACTATTCGCCGGCGCCCTCGTTTCGGGCGACGGCCGGAACGAACCGTGGACCCGTCCATCCTTGCTGGGAAAATCGAGGCTTCCTCGAGAACCGTTCCGTCATGAGTCCCCGTAGGTCCGCTGACCAAAGAGAGTGGTCAACGTGATTGGCTACGGTCGTTCCGCCGTAGAAAACAAAATTCCGGAAGTACGATCTCTGCTCGGGCTAACCGACGCAACCCGTGTCGTTAGAGGGGCGTCGATGAAGGATCCGACCAGAGGGCCTCGAGGAGTTTGTTTACTGGCTCGCCGGCGTTTTGGACGGTGTGGTCGGTGCCAGGGATGATCTTGTGCGTCGCGCCTGTGCTGATGACGAAAGCCCTGGCGATGGCTTCGAAGCCAGAGATACGTCCAGAGGTGAGCACAAGGCGAGGGTAGCGGCCCAAGGCGAGTTTCGCCATGTCGAACTCGGCGTCGTCGGGGTTGCGGATGTCGGTTAGGGATCCGGCGACGGCGGCGATGGCTTGAGGCGGGAGGATGTCGACGGGGAGGTCTATTCCGACGAGCTCGAAGAAGGAGCGCACGAGTGCGGCGGGCTCTAGACGTGGATTCTCGAACAATTCCCTGTTGCGTCGACGCATCTCAGCTACGGCGGGGTCGTCTATTGCGAGGGTATAGGCGGGCGGCTCGATGAGGGTGAGTGACCGCACCGTCTCGGGGTGGTCTGAGGCGATGCAGAGGGCGACCATCCCACCGTAGGAGTGCCCGACCAGGTGAGCGCCGCCGTCGAGGAGCGGGGCGATGAGTTCGGCGTCGCGTGCGAAATCCTCTCGACCATCTCGGGGTGTCGCGCCGTGGCCAGGACGGTCAGGCAGAATGAGCCTCCACCGCTCTGCGAGCGGCCGCTGAGCTTCGAACGCGACGGCCCCGCCTTGAGGAGTGCCTCCGTGAATGAGCACGACGCAGGGACCGGCTCCCCACTCAGTGACGGCGAGCCCAGTACTCATGCTGAGGTGTCCTCTCGGTAGCTGGCTTCGGTGGGATCGTCTACGGCAGCAGGTGAGGCAAGCAGGACGTCGGTTGTGTGCTGCACGTGCGCAGCGAGGCAGGAAACTGCCAGGTCGACTCGGCGGCTCAATGCAGCTTCGAGGAGCGCAGCGTGCTCGGCAGCGATGTCGCGTTCGCGTTCGTCGCCGAGGGGAACGGACCATCGCCGATATAGCTCTGCCGAATCGCGCAGGGAAGCAGCGATGGCCTTGAGTCGGCCGTTTGCACATCCGTCCAACAGTGCAGTGTGGTACCCGGCGTGGGCGGCGACCCAACCGTCAGCAAGTCGCCCGCTGCCGTCTGGATCGAGTTGGGGGGCGCGGCTCAGACGGTGGTGGGCTGCAAGCAGTCGGGACTCCCACTCGACGTCGCCGTCAACGAGAGCGTGACGGAGCGTCAACGTTTCAAGTTCGACACGCGCTGCGGTCAGCTCCCGAAGGTCTCTAGGCGACAGTTCGGCCACCCAAAAACCTTGCTGAGGCTCGCCACGTACCAATCCTTGCTCCGCAAGTCTCAGCAGTACCTCGCGAAGGCCACCCATGCTGGCGCCGTAGCGCTCGCACATCTCGCCGTAGCGCAGACGGGCGCCAGGGTGAAGCCGACCAGCGAGGATGTCGGCCCTCAGATGGCCGTAGAGTATCTCGGCCTTGGAGGCTCCAGTCGCCATTGGCTTACCTTAGTTCACAATTCTCAGCCGCAGTCATAATCTCGCTGTTAGCGACAAATTTCGAGAATTATTTGCAGTTTCGCATATTCCGGTTTAAAGTAATTTGCCGTGGTCACCGTCGGGGTGGCCCACAAGGGGATGAACGTGAGAATTGCCAACATCGCAGGCCGATTGAAGCTCCTGGTCGGCGGGGGCGCTGTAGACGTCGCTAAGGCCAGCGGCGGCCGCTTTGGTGCAGACCCTCATGCTGTATTTGGCCGCATGGCGGAGTTGTCCGCATGGGCGTCTAATGTGACTCAAGCGGATGAAGCTTGGGATGCCGCAGTTGCGGACGCTCCGGTCCCAGCTCCCCGACAGGTGTTCGCCATCGGCCTCAATTACTCTGAACACGCCGCCGAGTCCGGCTTTGATGCACCCGAAGCACCTGTGGTGTTCACCAAGTGGCCGTCCTCGCTGAGCGGTCCGGTCAGCGACGTGGTACTTCCTCCCGGGTCGGTCGACTGGGAGGTGGAACTGGTGGCGGTGATCGGTGCCACGGCACGACGTGTTTCGGTAGAGCGGGCATGGGAGGTGGTATGTGGTCTAACCGTGGGTCAGGACCTGTCCGAGCGCCAGATGCAGAGGTCCGGGCCGGCGCCGCAGTTCGGTTTGGCCAAGTCGCACGCTGGCTTTGCGCCGATCGGTCCTTTAATGGTCACGCCTGAGGAACTCGATCGTCCCGACGACCTAGGCCTCGGTTGCGACATTAACGGTGAGAAGGTCCAGGACGGGCGGACCCGGGACATGATCTTTACGGTTCCACAGTTGGTCGCCCATCTGTCGGCGGTGGTAACGCTGTGGCCGGGGGATCTGATCTTTACTGGGACGCCCCCCGGCGTCGGCATTGGCCGCACCCCACCTCGCTTTCTTACTCCCGGTGATCGTCTGCACAGCTGGGTCGAAGGCATCGGTGATCTGCATCAACGCTTTGTGGTCGAGGAGGCACAGTGAGCTTGCACCGGTTGAGTTCGGTCACGGTTGGGGTCCCCGACGTGGAGCCCGTCGCTGACTACTACACGGAATTTGGATTGCACCGCGACGCCGACCGGGCATTGAGCACCACGGATGGCGGACTTCAGCTGA
Organism: Actinomycetes bacterium; assembly: GCA_021808665.1. The sequence goes on along the minus strand of JAKBBA010000117.1, from coordinate 4,960 downwards.
CACTCGAGAAGGCAGCGACCCGGCGCCTATTAGAGGTGGTCATCGACGCAGATGGGGAGGACGATCTGCGACGCGCGCACCGCTTGCTCATTGAAGCTGGCCACAGCGTCCAAGCTCGCCACGGAAAGCTCCTCGCTGTCGAACCAGTTACCGGTGTTCGAGCGTGCCTCGAAATCGCCCCGCGTTCGCAGCGTCCGGCCGCTGCTGGCCCGCATGCCCGTCAGTTAGCCGCCGGAGCGCGCAACGAGGCAGTTTTGCGGACCGGGCCGGTGCGGCCGCGGCGGCTCGGCCATGCAGTGTTCACCACTCCCGACGTGGCGGCGACGACCCGATTCTTCGTGGACCTTCTCGGTTGCCGCATCAGCGATTTCATTGGTGATGTCGGGGTGTTCATGCGTTGCTCAACCGACCATCACAACCTGCTCGTCCTCAAGGCGCCGACGGTATACTTGCACCACACCGCATGGCAGGTTGATGACATAGACGAAGTCGGTAGGGGTGCCACCGCAATGCTCGACGAGCACCCAGAATCCCACGTATGGGGTCTAGGTCGACACTTCGCCGGGTCGAACTACTTCTGGTACCTAAAAGACCCCGCTGGCAACTACGCCGAATACTACGCCGACATCGACGTCATCCCCGAAGATGCCGACTGGCAGCCAGAGTCCCACGAAGGGCGGCGTGGCCTCTATGGCTGGGGGCCTCCTCCTCCCTCGTCGTTCCTACGGCCCGACGACCAGACAAGGCAAGCCTGAACACCAAGGAGTTCATGTGACGGCAACATCCGTTGCTATCCCAGACCGAGAAGCGACCAGCGAGCCGGGATTGGAGACGAAGTCGCGCGGATTGCGCATGATCCGGGGCGCCACGGTGACATGGGGGGTACTCAGCGCCATCGTCGTCGGTGCCGGAAGGGCGTCCCGTATCTGAAATGAACGTTCGTGTCTGAGTTTCCGCTACCCCGCAGTACTCCAGTGCTGATTGCCGGCGGAGGTCCTGTCGGTCTTGCAACCGCAGTCGAGTTGGCGCATCACGGGGTGCGCAGCGTCGTGGTCGAGCGCCGCGCCGAGGTATCGTGGCTCCGCCCGCGGGCAAAAACGACATCGGCGCGCACCATGGAGCACTTCCGCCGGTGGGGACTCGCCGACGCCCTTCGAGCCCGTGCGTCGCTGCCGGTCGCTTGGTCCGACCAGACGGTGTTCTGCACCAGCCTCCTCGGGAGGGAAATCACCCGCTTCGACCAGTGCTTCGGTTTAGACCTTACTGGTTCCGACCTCGTCGCTGAACCTGGCCAGCAGGTCGCCCAGCCCGTCGTCGAACAGCTCCTCCGTGAATCTGTGCTTGCCGGGGGCGCCACAACCTTCGTCACCGGAGCCGAGGTGGTAGCTGTTGGTGACAACGGAGTCGGCGCATGGGCCGATGTTGCGGTCGCCGGCAATGTGCCGCAACGCATTGCCGCCGAGTATGTAGTCGGGTGCGAGGGAGCTCGGAGCGTCGTACGCAAAGCCATCGGGGCCAACTTCGTCGGTAACGACGACTCCCGCCCAAACCTCAACATCGTCTTTCGAGCCCCCGGGCTCGCACAGCAGGTACCGCACGGTCCGGCCGTGCACTACTGGGTCGTCGACACCGTCCAACCGGGAGTGGTTGGCCGACTTAACCTCGAAGACACGTGGTGGTGTATTGCGCAAGGCGTAGACGCCGCAGCCGGAGCAGTCGACGCCACGCGCATCGTTTGCAATCTTATCGGCGCGGAATTCCCGATCGAGGTGTTGGCGACCGACGCCTGGCGGGCACGGATGCTCCTCGCCGACCGTTACGGGAGAGGGAGACTCTTCGTCGCGGGCGACTCCGCTCACCAGAACCCACCCTGGGGTGGGCACGGGTTCAACACTGGGATCGGCGACGCAGTCAACCTGGGTTGGAAGCTTGCTGCGATCCTTGATGGATGGGGCGGTCCACATCTCCTTGAAAGCTACGAAGCCGAGCGGCGTCCAATCGCCCGATCGACCATCGACGAGGCGACCCGCAACATGGCGACCCTCTCGCCCGAGCTGAACGACCCCGCCCTTACTGGAACCGATGAGGAGTTCGATGCGGTTCGCCCCTCGGTGGCTGAAGCCATTCATCGGAGCAAGGACAGAGAATTCCACAGTCTCGATTTAACCCTCGGCTACGCCTACCGTTACTCACCTATAATCATCGGCGACCGGCAAAACGTCCGAGCCGAGCCCGAAGGTGAACCCGGTCGCCGATTGCCTCACCGTTGGTTCCGCCCTGGTGATTCACTCTATGACTACCTCGGCCCGTGGTTTACGCTACTGGGCGACACCAAATCGGCTCAAGCTCGGCGCATCATCGACGCCTGCGCCGCAGCGCGCGTGCCCCTTGCTACATTCAGGCTGACGGAAGAAGACCGCACAGCCTTGCTGGGAGCGCCGCTCAGCCTGGTGCGACCGGATCAACACGTCGCTTGGCGTGGCGGCGACGCGAACGACGCCCGATCGATCGTCGGCTGGATCACCGGCTTCGGTCGCTCCTCGCCGTCGAGCGCTGGCAGGGTTGTTTCATGAACCAGCGGCCGAATACGTTCAGCGAAGCCGGGGCACCTGGATGGCGGACATTCAAGTCGTGCGTTTCCCTCTCCGGCACATCGATAGACGTATCGGCGCCAAAGTCGAATGCCGTAACTCCCGAGGGACTCATGTTGAGAGAGACCGCGCCGGGAGTTAGCAGCGCAGCCGTCCATGCGGCAACGGGTGCACCGCTCCTTGGCGGTTAAATCGTCTGCGCCGGGCAGTCAGGTCGCGCAAATCAGCCACCGATAGGTGAATCACCTGACGGAACGATCCACGAATCCTCAGCCAAATTTCGAGAACGGGTTGTATTCACGTGACGAGCCTGTTAGGCTGAAGACTAGCGAGGATAACGGGGGAAGGTTGGGCTGGGATCGATTGCAGCCCTACGACAGGAAGACGCATCCATTGCTGACTCCACCTTTGGCGGGACACGGGAAGCTTTGTCGAAGAGAAAGAGAGTGTGAGCGTGAACATGGCTAGTGTCAATCGGTCCTGGGAGCTGCTCCTAGGCCCAACCGACTGCGAAGTGCAGGTGGACATGTGAGTGACTGCTCGTTCGGCCCGGGACCTGGAAATCAATACCACAGTCCCTGCGATGACCGTTGCACGACAGGCGGTGTATAGCAATGAGCGGGGGTAGCACCAACGAAGTCGAGGTCGTCGCGTCTGATCCCCAGTATGACGTTGCGATCGTGGGGTTCGGTCCGGTCGGTCAGCTTCTGTCAGTCCTGCTTGGAAACCGTGGCTTCAGAGTGGTCGTCCTCGAGCGTTACGAAGATCCCTATTCAATGCCCCGGGCTGTGCACTTTGACCATGAGGTCGGCAGAATACTGCAGTCGGTCGGTATCCGCCCGGACACTAACCCGATCATCGAAGCTTACGACAACTGGTACGAGTGGCGGAACGCCGAGGGCAAGACGTTATTGGCAGTGGATTGGCGTGGCGTCGGACCTTCGTGGTGGCACACGTCGAACTTTTTCTCCCAACCCGATCTGGAGAGAGAACTCGCAGCGCGCGTCAAGGACAATCCAAGCGTAACGCTCCGCTTAGGCCGGTTCGTACGAGCGCTGGACCAAGACAACGACGGTGTCCGCGTTTGGACCACGTCCGCCTCCGACCAGGCGGTTCCACCTAAGCGAGAACTAGTAACGGCCAGCTACGTCATTGGCTGCGACGGGGCCAACAGCACAATCCGGAATCTTCTCGGCATCGAGGTAACGGATCTCGGGTTCTTCTTCGACTGGCTCATCCTAGATATGGTTCCTCACCAGCCGATGACGTTCGATCCCCCTGCTTGGCAGCTGTGCGACCCTAAGCGCCCGACCACGATCGTGCCGGGAGGTCCAGGACGACGCCGGTGGGAATTCATGGCCCTGCCGGGAGAGGACATAAACGAACTAAATAAGGCGGATACGGCATGGAAGCTTCTCGGCCCGTGGGGAGTCAACCCGGACAATGCCACAATGGAACGTCATACTGTCTACCGATTCCAAGCGCATTGGGCGAACGAATGGCGACGCAACCGGGTACTCATAGCTGGTGACGCTGCCCACTTAATGCCACCGTTTGCGGGACAAGGAATGTGCGCGGGCCTGCGAGATGCTTGCAACCTAGCGTGGAAGCTAGACCTAGTACTTCGCGGCGCCGCTGGTGAGAAGTTGTTAGACACTTACGGGTCGGAGCGGCTACCCCATGTTCGTTCGTTTATTGACCTCTCCATCGAGCTTGGGAAGGTGATCTGCGTCCCCAATGAGGAGGAGGCGGCCGAACGAGATCGACAGATGATCGCAGCGATCAACGATGCCAGGCTGGCGCCGACCGAGTCCCCAGTCCCTAGGCTCGGTACTGGGGTGCTGGCCACCGACGACCCCCACGCCGGATTGCTGTCGATTCAGTCTCGCGTCACGTACCGCGGTGAAGAGGGTCTGTTCGACGACCTGGTTGGGCGGGGCTGGCGCGTACTAACTACAGTCACTGACCTCGGCCTACCTGCACACTCGATCGCGGTCCTCGAACGTGTGGGGGCAGAGGTACTTCGAATCGGGCCGCCAGCGGTCCAGAGTGTTGTAGACGTAGTAGATCTTGAGGGCCGCTACAGCGCATGGATGGGACAACTGAACGCCGACACGATCGTCATTCGACCAGACTTTTACATCTATGCCGCCACAACCGCCGAGTGCCTCCCTCTCAAACTGGCAGAGTTAGACCAACAACTGCTCCCTGCGCGCCACCCGACGCCAGAGTGACGACTACCATGCGACCGATACAGACTTCGGGTCGCTTGGGCGCGCCGTACTACGAGTGCGTTCGCCGCGAGGCATTAGCCTTTAGTGGTCCGGGAGATCGCCCGCTGCGGACGTGAGCCACCGATTCGTTGCTTG
>JAKBBA010000116.1 GCA_021808665.1 Actinomycetes bacterium | reverse complement strand
CGGCCACGTCACCGGCCTCACCCTCAGCTCCGACCAGGCCGGATCGGCATCGGGCGCTGAAGCAAACGACGATGACGGCACCTTCGACATTCGCCTCGAGGACTGGCGGGATCACAAGCCTGACGCCCTCTACGACGCGGTCGTGTCAATCGGCGCTTTCGAGCACTTCGCCCGCAACGAACTGCCAGAGCAGGAGCGTCGAGCCGTCTACCGAGACTTCTTCGACGCGACCGCAGACTGGACCAGGCCAGGAGCATGGATGTCGCTCCAATCGATCGCATACGAAGACGTCGACCCCGACCAAGTCCAGACGATGCCATTTCTCACGGAGGAAATTTTCCCGGAGTCAGGGCTGCCAAAACTCAGCGACATAATCGCGTCAGCGGAACCGAGCTGGCGGGTCATGGCCTTGCGTTCCGACCCTGACCACTACGCTCATACGCTTAGACTCTGGCAACGGCGTTTGGAGGCCAACTCCGAGGCCGCTACAGATCTCGTCGGGAGGTCCACCTACCGGCGCTACGTCCGATACCTCAGACTTTGCCGGGCACTCTTCGATGAAAGGGTCTGCACTTTGTACCGAATCAGCCTGCAGCGCCGTCCACGACCCGGCAGCGATGCCTCTCGGGCAGCCGAGGGCCAGCTGTGACTGAGGCGACCGTCAACTCGAACGTAGCGGCCCATACGAGTCGGATCACCCGTGAGGTCCTAGACGAGGCGGCCGCTGTCCTCCTCGAGACTCACCTTGCTCGAAGCAAGGAGTGGTTCCCGCACCAACTCGTCCCTTGGGAGCTGGGGCGCCGCTTCACTGACGACGACGACGGACGGGTACCCGAAGTCACGCTCGAAGACGGCGTTGCCAGCGCCCTATGGGTCAACCTCCTCACCGAGGACAACCTTCCCCACTATTTTCAGGCGATCACGGCGACCTTCGGCGCTGATTCGGCCCTCGGCGAATGGAATCGACGCTGGGCGGCCGAGGAACAGCGCCACTCGACGGTGATGAGGGACTGGATCTGTCTCACCCGTTGCCTGGATCTGGTGGCTCTCGAGCGGGCGAGGATGCGACAGGTTTCAGTCGGATTCGCATCAGAAACGCGTTCGGTGAGCCTGATCGACGGCGTCGTCTACCTGGCGCTCCAGGAGCTCGCCACCAGGGTCTCGCATCGCAACACCGGGCGGCTCCTGGAAGATTCGTCCGGGGTCGCAATAATGAACCGTGTAGCAAGCGATGAGAATCTTCACTACCTGTTCTATCGCGACCTTGCCTCCGCCGCGCTCGCTGTCAATCCGTCGGAGGTGATCAAGGCTATTGACCGCCAGGTCTGCTCCTTCGAGATGCCAGGCGCCGGCATCGAAGGCTTCGCCGGACATGCCGCGTCAATTGCTTCGGCCGGGATTTACGACTTCGCCGTCCACTACGAGCAGATCCTGGTTCCCCTAGTGCTTCGTAGCTGGGCGATCGAATCACTCGGCGATCTGGACGCCGACGGTGAGGCCGCGCGCTCGCACGTGCTCGCACGGATCGCCCGCACAGGCAGAGTCGCGGACCGCATGCGGGCGGCGCAGCAGGACAAGCAGGACAAGCAGGATAAACAGGACAAGAGCGCGGCGTGCCCCGCCGCTGGACGGCTCCTAGTCAGCTGAGCGGGCTACGAGTTCGGCGAGAACGCGGCGCAACTCCACCGTCGTTCGATCCGCTCGGGTATGTATCTCAGCTGGATGGCGCGCAGCGCCCCGGGGATTACCCGCCCCTGGTAGTGGCAGGGCGAGCGTCGCCATCGATTCCTGTATGCGGAGGTCTTCCTTGAGGACTTCGAGCTCGAAGTCCACGGCCTGGAGCATCCTCTCTTCGTCGCCCGCAAGATCATTGCGCCAAATTGTCGAGAATATCCGGCAGTATTCGTCGGTCTCGGGGCACACGAAGAAGCCGATGACGTTGGTGCCTCCGGCTTCGACATAATCGATCCGAAGAGAGAGATGAAATGGAGCGACGTAGCGGTATAACAGACGCCGGGTCTGATTGAGCGGACGCTCACCTCTTGCGACCGCAGGGTCTTCCCTGTTCGCAAACACATGCTCGTAGGACGCACTGAAAGCGAATTCACCCGCTACGTTACTACCTGGGCTGCGCCGGACATCGAACCTTCCCACCACCTTGTCCTCTCCGGCGCCGAAGGTACCAGCGTGCACGAACGGAAAATGTGCGGTGTCCAAGAAGTTGTCGGCGAGGAGGCCAGCGCAGCTCCTGGCGCGCAGGACCGGGAGATCGCCGGCCATGAAAGTGGTGTCGGATGCCTCTGGAAGTTCCGGTAGCGTCACCCCGGGGGTTGGATCGTCTAGGCAAACAAAGACGAGGCCGAACCGCTCCTCGACGCCACCCACCTGGCGGAGGCACGCCCGGGAAGGGATGGCTGTGTCGCTCGGAAGGGCAGGGATCTCCCTGCATTCACCCGACGGTGAGTACAGCCAACCGTGGTAGCCACATCGCAGGCCGCCCGCTTCGACGCTCGCCTTGTGCATTGGATAACCGCGGTGCGCACAGCGGTCGTAGAAGACGCGCACCCGGTCACCCGAGCGAAACACGACGAGGTTCTCACCGAGCAGGAGCACTCCCGTGGGGGACTCCGAGATATCACGGCAGCGAGCGACAGGATGCCAGCAACGCCGCAACGCCACGTGGGTGTTGTTGAGATCCATCTACGGCAGTGACCTTATCGACGCCTTGACTGTGTCCATTGTTGCCTAGCGTCGCAAGTTGAGGTGATCCGAGCAAGTTGGCAGGCCCCGAGCCGTGTTGGATGCGCCGACCCTAGGCGGGAGGTGCCCCGGGTCGGCCATAAAGGTAACCTTGCATCAGGTCGACGCCTAGCGATCCGAGGACGGAGGCCTGCTCGGGAGTCTCCACGCCCTCGGCCACCACGAGCAACCCGAGAGAATGAGCCAACGACACGATTCCCGACACCAGCGTGCAGTCGGACTCCGGGTCGCGTATCGCAGACACGAACGAGCGATCGACTTTGAGAACGTCGAAAGGAAGTTGATCGAGGTACGAAAGCGAGGAGTAGCCGGTACCAAAGTCGTCAATCGACAGACCAATACCAAGTTCTTTGATCTGCGAGAGGACTGCCGAAGCGAGCTGAATGTTCTGGATGAGAGACGATTCGGTTACCTCGACGAAAAGGACCCCAGGAGGCAGCCCGGTGTCAGCGAGCACCTCTCGAACAGTAGAAAGAAGGTTCTGGTCGCAGATCTGGCGGGGCGACAAGTTGACTGACACTGTGGCTCCACATCCGGCCGCGTGCCATTGTGCCGCCTGTTCAGCCGCCTTACGCAGCACCCAGGCGCCAAGGTCGACGATTAACCCAGCCTCCTCTGCTGCCGGAATGAATACGCTCGGTGGAACGGCTCCCCGTGTGGGATGCTCCCAGCGTAGGAGCGCCTCGTAGGAGGTGACCTCCGCCTTCTGGTTGACAATCGGCTGGTAGACGACACGGAACTGGTCTCCAAGCAGCGCCGCGCAGAGGTCCTCCCGCAGCTCCAATCGCTCCCGCGCCTTCTCTCTCAATGCCGTGTCAAAGATTTCGACGCGGTTTCCTCCGATCTGCTTTGCGGCGTACATCGCCAAGTCGGCGCAAACGAGTCCGTCCACTACCAGCCGGTCGGCCTCGATGACCGCTACACCCGCTGACGCCGTGAGGTTTAAGGTGTGGCCGGACGAACTGGGGTCTGTCAGCGTCATCGGGTAGGAAAGCCTCTCGAGAACCGTCTCGGCGATAGTCGCTGCGGACACGATGTCCTCAATGCCCGGGCAGACCATTACGAATTCGTCTCCCGCCAGACGACCCACCTCGAATCCTTTTGCGGAGGCAGCTCTGGACAGACGTTTGGCGACGACTGACAGAACCTCGTCGCCAGCGGTATGACCCAACGAGTCGTTTACGTACTTGAACGAGTCCAGGTCAATAAAGATCACTCCTACCGACTCCGAACGGCCTCTGGATAAGCGCTTCATCAATTGCTCCACGCCAGACCGATTTGGAAGTCCGGTGAGAGAGTCGTGAGTAGCGGCGTGCGCGAGGCGCTCTCGCGCACTCCTCGTCTCGGTAACATCGGTAATAGAACAGACCGTTGCGTAGCACCCATTTTGGTCAGCAGACGCCAGGGGCCTGGAATTTACGGAAGTCCAGACGACTCCATCGGGGGTGGTGATCCCGCAAACAACGTTGGTACACGGCGTCCCCGTACGAACCGTCTTCAGTGAGGGCCAATCAGAAGGCAGTATCTTCGCGCCGTCTTCATCGACGATGTCCCACTTCAGCGCAGCGGCATTCGATCCCACTACCGGTCCGTCCAGATGCAAAATCCGTTCGGCGGCTGCGTTTAGGAACTCTACGGTTCCGTTAGAGGCAAGTACGATGACGCCTTCGTCGAGAGCCTCGACTACGGCCGCATGCCTGTCCTCCAACTTTTTGTGGGCGGCTTCACTTGCCTTGCGGTCGGTTACGTCGGTAATCACGACGATGCATCCCGTTGGTACATCTGCTTCGTCGCGCACGAGCGTCACCGAGATATGGGCCGGGAATCGCTCCCCGTTCGCCCGAACCAGGTCGGCCTCGCGGGCAAATGATCCACGCCTAAGTAGGTGTCGCCAAGCGGACGCGGCAATATTGTCGGATCCCTTAAAGACATCTTTAAAGCGCTGGCCCTCAACTTCATCGGGGGAGGTGCCGAATATCCGTTGCGCACCTCGAGACCAGGACGTGATCGTCAGATTTCTAAAGCGCGTTCCATCAGCGACGATCACTGCTTCGGAAATAGCATCTACCAAAGCAGCCTGGGATCTGAGCTTGCGCTCGGCCTCCTTGCGTTCTGTTATGACCCTCGCTACGGCCTGAAACGCAGGACGGCCGCCCCATGTGGTTGCTATCGATGTAGCCTCGATATCGAACTCGGTCCCGTCGAAGGCTACTGCCGTCTCCTCGGCGAACTCTGCTGCTCCCGATCCTGAGCCGATAGCGCTCAAACGCTCGACGAGGGTTTTCTGCGAGCGTGGAGTCAGGAAGTCGAGGATCGGCATTCCCGCGAGGCAGTTGCCGGACGGGCATTTCGCGTAGCGATTCGCCGCCGGGTTTGCGTACACAATCCTGCCGTCCTGATGGACGAGAATTATGTCTGGGCTCACCTCAGCGAGAGCTCGATATGACTCGGCTATCTCCACGGTGCTTTCGCCGACGTGGTCGCTCGTGTCGAACGCTGCGATGAGCGTCCGGCCACGGGAGGTCGCCACCCACGCCCCCCTCACAACTGCCGATGCGTCCAGGCCGGGAGCCCCGCTCAAGCGGACCGGAAACTCGAAAGTCGAGCCGACCTCCACCGGAGCCCGCAACGAGCGCACCAGGGCTGACCTGCCAGGCTCGTCGACATTACGTAGGACGTCGTCGAGAGTTCCGAAGGCACGTCCGTCGACTCGCAACAATCGCTCGAGGTTCGAAGTTGTAGCTACCGAATCATGCGATTCATTACGAAAAACAACGAAAGCAGCCATACCGAGCTGGTCCAACAAGGTGACGACCATCTCGGGGTTGGCAGACTCCATGAGGCCCCGAGACGCCGCAGACACCTTTCCTCGCTCGTGGATGTCCCGCCGGCCAGCCGTCTCTGGGCGCGCCGTTGTCTTTCGCTTTGCCGTCGCCTTCGGCGCGGGGGACGAGGTAACGGTCCCGCCAGGACCGAATACCTCGTCTACCACCTTCAATTGTTCGCCACCTCTAAACACTTCCCGCACGCAGAGGTCCTCCTACGCGCAAGCTATCGGCATAACGGAACGATAACTTTCACGTGAGTTCGCGTTTTTCCCCGCCTCAGCTGCCAAAAGCTCCTAGTGGCACCCCCCCCCGACCTCGAAGACGCCGTCCGAGCCGCCTAGCTACGGCTAGGGCTGAAAATCCGGGGGGGCATATATGACGGCCGAGTTGAAGCCGCCCATGCCGATGGCCGACTTTAGGACCACGCCATCTCGGCGAGGTTGTGGTCCACTAGCCAACCGGGAATACGCGTTCGCGACTGGCACAACCGAAGGCATCGTTCCCCGCTCCAGTCCGAGAAGCGCCAACACTCCCTCAACCCCCGCAGAAGCGCCCTGACAGTGACCGGTGAGAGGCTTCGTAGCCAGGAATGTCACGCCAGAGTCAAGGACCTTTTCCGCGACGCCAATTTCTGCCGAGTCGCTCTGCGACGTGCCGGTCCCATGTGAGTACAGGTAGCTGACGTCACGACGTCCGACGCCGGCCGATGAAAGGGCCCCCTCGAAGGTGTTGACCAGTTCGGTCAGGTCCGGGTTCAAGGAGATGGGATGATACGGGTCCTGGACCATGGATCCGCCTAGGAACAATCCGTATCCCTTGTCATAACGGGTGGACATGATGAGCGTTGCAGCAGCCTCACCGACAACAAAACCCCTAGAACCCTCCTGGAAGGGCCTTGACATGTCAAGGGGATCACCTTTGACTGCAAGAGCTCCCATTTTAAAAAATTGATCGGCGTCCTCCGGAAGGGCCGAGAAGTCGCACGCAGACACGATCACGTCTGTTGCGAATCCGCTGACAAGCCACTGCCAAGCGACGACCAAGGCGACGTTGGTCGCGGCGCACGCCGCCTGGATATTCATGACTGGTCCACCCGAGAAACCGAGGTCTCGCAACAGCATCGCCGGTGCCGTCGAGGGAATCAAACCCAGATAATCCCTGTTTCGCAGTCGCCCGTGATGCTCTCCGAGATAGCTCCGCCGGAATTCCACGTCTCCGACCGACCCAGCTCCGATCATACCGACTCGGGCTCCGGGAACCCACCCTCGGGTGCGCGCGTCGGCGACTGCCTCCCGGGTCGCAGCAAACAGCGCACGGCCGTAGCGCGAGGGATGGTCCCGGACCGATCCCTCGGGACCTTCAGGCGCAGGGCGTGCGGCTAGATATTCCCGGCCGTCGACTGACACCATCCGGACCGCGGACCTACCCGACAAGACACCTTCCCAGAGCGACTCCTTACCCCAGCCGTATCCGCTGACCGCGCCTAGCCCGCAGATCCCGGTGCGGAGATTGGGGTTCGATAGAGCGGACATTGCGACCCTCCCGTCAGTTGCTCCCCCGACTCGCCCGGGGTAATAACCTTCCTCGATCTTAGCCACACGACGAGATCGGCTTCGACGGGCGACACTCAGACGGCGATAGTCGAGGCGCGGATGCTCATCCCGTGACCAGGGTCACCGAGCTTCCATAGAGGACTTCGGTGCCAGAGGCGGGCAAAGTCGAAGTGACCGAGTTGATCGGGCTCCCGTTGGTCCCGGCGACGCCGAGCCCGAGCGCTGAGAGGGCCTGCACCGCCGCACCGACCGAGTCGCCCGCGACCTGTGGGACAGCCACATCGTGAGGTCCTAGCGAAACGTCCACGGTGACCCTGTCACCGACGGTGAGCGTCGTTGCCGACGACGGGTTGAGGGAAATCACGTCACCCTTGGGTACGGTCGTGCTGTAGTCGCTGATCTCTGACACGGAGAGACCCGCAGCGTCGATGGCTGCGGACACGGTCGCGAAGCTCGCGTTGGAGCTAAGCGAAGGAACAGCAACCTTAGGTTTCCCAAGGGATGCGACGATCGTGACCGACTGGCCGGGTAACAGCGTCCCCGAGGAGGGAGCGGCAGAGATGACCTCGCCGGCAGGAACCGTCATAGACGTCGCACCGGGGGCGAGCTTGAAGCCCAGTCCAAGCGCCTGCAATGCCTGCTCGGCCGCCTGCTCCGTGTCGCCTTTTACCGCCGGAACTTTCACCGGTTCCGGGCCGAGCGAGAGAACAACGCTCACGGTCTGACCTTCCCTAATTTTTCCGGATGCAGGGGCCTGGCTGACCACCTGACCCGACGGGTACTTCGAGTTGTAGGCGCTCGAGGCGACGTCGAGTTTCAGGTGCAGGCGCGAGACAGCGCCGAGAGCCTGCGCCCGGTTGTCGCCGACCAGGACCGGGACAGGGTGGCTGGCGGGCAGAAACTTGCCGGTGGCTGCCGCCCAAGCGAGCCCTCCCCCGCCGAGCAGCAGGAGGATCGCCGCGACGAGGGCAGCGAGCTTCCAGGTGCGCCCACCTCGCTTTGCGTCCTGGCCCTTCGACTCGAAAGGATCAGCAGCATCGCCGTGCGCTTCGACGATGCCCGGCGGATTCACGGAATCGTCGAATCCCGCCGCTGAGTGTGAGGAGGCCTCGGCCGTGAGCGTGGCCCCAGCGCGTGCAGCGGAGGCTACATCAGCGCCGCCGTGTTCGCCCATGTCGAAGAGGACCGGACGGCCAGGAAGCTCGGTGGGGTCGACGGGCTCGCCTGCGAGCGCCTCGCTGTCGCCGAGGGTGCGCAATGCGAGAGGGGCCGGGCGGGGAAGCCTGGATCCGACGTCGTCGAGCGCCTCCGCAAACTCTGCTGCAGCAACCCGTTCCGCTGGCTGGCACCTTCCGGCGGACTCGAGTGCGGAACTGAGCGGCCCGGCGGATTCGGGCGCCGTGAGGTCCCTTCCCGCGCGCAGCGCTAGAGTTCCAAGGGGTGTGTCAGCGACCAGGGGCACAGTGCCGCTGACCGCTTCCGCCAAAACCAGGGCCAGCGAGTACACGTCCGCCTTGGCGTCGAGGGGTCCGCCGCCCAAGGTCTCGGGAGCGGCGTAGCGTCCTGTGCCGACTACTGCCCCGGTAGGCTCGGTGAGCGCGGCCTCCGCAAGCGCACGAGCGAGCCCGAAGTCGGCGATGTAGACGCGACCTTCGTCGTCGAAAATTAGGTTCGCCGGCTTGATATCACGATGGACGACGCCCTGGCGGTGTGCATACGCAAGCGCCTTAGCCGTATCGGCGCCCACGGCTGCGGCTTGGCCAGGCGACAGCAACGAACCCTGGTCGAGGATCGATCGGAGGCTGCCACCTTCGAGAAGTTCCATCACGAGATACGGTCCAGCCTCGTCGCGCCCGGAGTCGTAGAGGCGCAGGATGTTTGGATGGCGTAGTCGGGCGACGTTGCGGGCTTCGGCCTCGAAGCGCATGAGGAACGCTGTCTCCCCAGCGAGCGCAGGGTGGAGCAGTTTCACAGCCACCCTCCGACGGAGCTTGGTGTCCTCGCCCACGTACACGTTGGCCGAGGCTCCGACCCCGAGCGGTCGCGTCAAGCGGTAGCGGTCGCCGAGGACCCGCCCAACCAGCTCGTCGATTCGGAGCGCCACCACAAAAGCGAAGGCTACCGGCCCTAAGCCACGAACGTGTGGATGGCCCGAGGCTGACTGGGGATGGTGCGGACGATATAACCGTGACGTTCGTCACAGCCTGCGTCACTGGGCTTCCTTGCTCGCTTCGACGGCCGTCAAAATTGGTCAGGATCTTCGCGGGTCTGACACAGCCTGACCATTTGAAGCGTTTTTTCGCACTTTTTGGTACACGATCTTCGCTTTCAAAAGATCATGTACCAGCCCTCGCTCATGAAACGCACTTTTTGGTACAAACGATTTCGAACTTTAAGATCCTGACCAATTTTGACGCTTTCCAGCTAAGCTAGAGGCTAGAGGCTAGAGGCTAGAGGCTAGAGGC
>JAKBBA010000115.1 GCA_021808665.1 Actinomycetes bacterium | reverse complement strand
CGGGCTCTGCCAAGCCCGCTGGGCCAAGACCTGATCGAGCTCTTCGAACCGCCGGCAGGAGCAGGAGGCCCCAGGCCTGGACTTGGGACCCCCTGCTATTGCGATGCTCGGGGGGGAGGACTCGAACTCCCCTGCGGCCCGTCCGGCCCGATCCGCCCCGTCCGCAAAAGTCCTGCTCAGGGCACTATTCGCCGATCCGCCATGCCGACCAGTCCGGTCCGATCCGGGCTAATCCGCAAGTGTCAGTGACCGGATTGTGACCACAAGGCAGACTGTCAGCATCCCACTCACCTGTAGTCACTAGGAGGAATGCCAGTGCCCGACCTTTGCTTCGAGTGCGGCCAGCCCGACGACCAGCTCGTCGAGACCGACCTAGGGATACCGATTTGCCCGGCTTGCATGGTGCCGAACCCTGTCAACCGGTCGTGTGATCGGTGCGGCAACGAAGTCGACTTCGATACAGACAAGAGCGACACTTCCATCGATCTGGACCCACCCAACGATGAGCCCGTAGCGCTTCGCCACGGCCGGTGTCGTGGGCTTACAGACTGCGCGGTGTGCGGCCGAGTCGTTGACCTGTCCGAGATCGGTTGGCAAACGATCACGGATGGCAGTGGCCTTGGCGTCGTTAAGGCTTTCGTCCACGGCGGACGGTGCTTCTCAATCTACGGATATGCCGGGGCCGGCGGCGGTCCCTTCGGATGATCAGCGCTTCCGCCCGTTACGCTGCCGCTGTCGCGTCGGCTCGGCCGGCGCCAGGGCCGCCTGACATGCCGGCTAGTCCGCCCGCATCTACGGCGCGCGGACGAAGTGCCCCGCGCCAACTCCTGAAGGCGCGGCTAGAACGCCGCATCGACCTGGACTCGCTGCGCTATGTCATCCCGGACGTGTAAGTCTGCCCTCCGGCCCCGGCGCGCAGCATCGGCCAGAGGTCTGGACGCGCCCTCTCAAAGGCGCGCGCTTCCTGTGTTGCATCGAGGAACCACCGTCTGGAGGAAGGCGGATATGAAGCCGAGATACCCGATCGCCTGGTACGACGAGCGGCCACCCGGCCCTCTCGAAGTGTGGCGAGGCGCGGCGGTCGGGCGTCGACGGCCCATCACGACCTCTCGACCCGCCCAATCGCCCGTATTCTAGGCACGCACGAAAAGTAGTCCCCCGCTCGGCTCATTCCTGTACGCCAAAGTCCCTCTGGCTTAGCTGACCGAGCGCCAGAGAGGGGCCGGTGAGCCCGGCCCCTTCTCAAACGCTTCAACCCGTCAGCCCGCCAGGGTCTTGTGCTGTAGGTAGGGCAGGCCGACCTCGTCGTGCAGGCTGGTCCACCGGTTCGGACTCCGGCCTAGGGCGTCAACGTTCCGGCGTTCTCCTGGGCGGCCTGGCCGGTGAGGGTCACGAGCTGAGCGGCGGGTACGGGCCTGGTGGATCTCCTGCATCGTGTCGGGCGCCGGGTGACTTCGCCGACATGGGCCGGTGGCCTGCTCAGCCTTGGAGGATCCGCCGCTTTGCGGCGGCGAACTCGTCGGCGTCGAGGACCCCCTCAGCGTGGAGCTGCGCGAGTTCGCGTAGCTGGGCAGCCAGGTCCACCCCAGCGGCCGGCGGGGCCGCCGCGGTCTGGGGGCGGGCCCGAACCGCCGCCAACAGCCACGACAGCTCGACCGACAGCTGTGCCGGCGTGGCGATGTCATGCTGAAAGTAAGCGGTCATCTCGGCGCCGGCCCGCAGCTCGACAACCGTGGTCACCCCCGACCGGGCCGTCAGCTTGTTCAACGCCGCTGCGATGAGCATGCCTTCGGCGGCGCCGAGCGCCCCGAAGCCACCTCCGACTATCCGGCCGCCCTTCTGCCACGCGCCGGGACCGCCGATCTCCACAGCCGTCAGCTGCTCGGTCGGGAACTCAAACAACCGGGTGCCCGACCGATCGAGCAGTATGGTGCGCTCCCGACTGAGAACCACCGTGACCGGCGTACCCGCCTCCAGCGGCAGCCCGTGACCGCCAATATAAATGCACGAGCGCAATGGCAAACCGTCCAGTGCTGCCGTCGACACCGGTCGGCGCCCCTCGACAAAGCCGCGGAGACGGTCGGCGACGGTTGCAGGCGTCGCGTCCTCGAAGCGGACGGTGAGGTTCCGTTCGGAGCGCCCCAATCCCTCCCGGTTGCGGCTGAAGCGGGCTTCGGAGAGGTTGATGAACGCGATGACCAGCTCACCGGCAGGAACCTCAACAACAGGTCGGTATTCGCTGTTGATGACAACGAGACGGCTGCTGGTGCACAACAAGACCTGCGGACGGCGCTGGCCGGCCAGATGGGCGTAGTCGGTGACGAGCCACGCCTCCTCCGCTCCCCGGATTCGTTCGACCGCGGCGGTGAGCGCCTGCGGCACCGGTCCCCGGGTCACGTACGGGCCGAGAACGTCGACGTCAGCGGGCTCGGGCCACATCAGCTAGCTTCCACCTGGCCGGGGACCCGGCCCGAGCGTGCGCTGCGCTTTCGCACCCCCATGTCGCTCGCACCCCTCTCGTACCGTCTAGCGTCGCAGAACGGTAGCAGGGCCCTCGCGTGGCCAGCCCTACACAGCTGTGCAGTCGGGACATCGCTACGGCTCCAAAGGTGTCCTACCCAGGCCTCGCAGAGTTGAGGCCGACTCACCGATGGCGGCCGTTAGAGCGTGCAAACGGTGCCGTTATGCTGCGGGTTCCGGCCGCTCGGGAACCGGGTCGACGTCCACTGCCGCAGACGTAGCACCACGCCAAGGCTACTGAGACGAGCGCCACCAAATCAGTCGGGTCGGTGGCAACCTGCACCCGGCTGACTCTGTGGAGTAACGGGTATCGGGCCAACCCGACGATCGTCCCGTATCCCCGCGAGGCGGCAGGCCAGATCTTCACCAGCCCGAGCCCCGCACATTCCGCCAGGCAGACCGCTGTCGTTGTGCGCGTTGATGCCAGACGCTGCCGGCGACGTGAGGCCAGCATCTCGCCAACCGCCAGAATGAGCACCGGCAGGAGGAAGGCGCCAGCCAGGTCGGACAGCTTCCCGGTCACAAGGCCAGGCCATACGGCCTTGAGCAGATGGTCGTTGACGACAACCAGCGTCAGCGCAACCAGTGGAGCCGGGCGGACGAGCAACGCGCCCGGCTGGCGCCTGTGCCGCATCGAAAGGCTCAGCTTGGGGTCATCGTGACAGCGCTCAGACTCGAGATATTGACCACATCGCCTGTCTGCAGGTTCACACTCACGCTCGGTACGCCGCCGTCGGCGGTGCTGCCGCCCAGGATCTCATCCACATTCTCGGCCTCGACAATGAAGTTGCCGCTCTGCCCTGCTCCGGGCGTCGCGACATACCGGCCGGCGCCCAGGTCTTGGCCAACAGTCCAGGTCCCGGCGTAGAGCGTCACCGGCGTGTGCGTCGTCACAAGCGGTGCGGTGACGGGGGTGAAGCTGACCTGCGAGAGGCTGGAGATCTGGATTGAGTCACCCTTAGCGATGGTCATCCGGACCTTCGGGACGCCGCCAGCACCGCCCACGCCAAGGATCTCGTCGTAGGAGTCGGTGCCCGACACTATGAAGTTCCCGCTCTGGCCCGCACCCGGTGTCACGTCGTAGAGCCCGGCGGCCACGTCAGTGCCCCCGGCAAATGTGCCAGCGCCAAGCGTCACGGCCTTCCCCGTCACCCGCCGCGCCGGGATGGTGGTCGGCGTGGGCGTGGTCGGGGGTTGCGTCGTCGCATTCGATTTTGCAGCCGTCCCCGCAGCAGCGGTCGCCTGCGGAGCTACCGTCCCGGTGCTTCCGCTGCCGCTCTTGGTAGTGCTCCCCGACGCGCCGAGCGCCACGACGGCCGTGACAGCGACGGCGACCGTGGCTACCGTCATCCGATTCATTCAGCCCACACTCCTTCCGCCCCACTCCTTGTGGCTGCGGTCGCAGACGATACACGCCCACCCGGAGTGGCGCGCCAGCGAACCCTTAGACCGCCGCTAGAAGAACCGCCCCGAGCCTCCATCAGGGGAGTGAATCAGGTGCGGCGGGAGTACCCGCAGTCGCCGACTGCCTATGGCCGAATGAGGACGCAGGAACTTCTAACTTGGACACCACTGGCGACGAAAACGGGTCATTGGCAGGGAGGACCGTCGCGCGCAGATCACGAAGGTCTTTCTCGTTCGGACATGGGTGAACTCGCTGTCGGCACAGCGCATCCGGAGGTGGGCGGCTGGTACGCAGCTCCATCTACCTCGGACGCCACCCTAAGGCTTTCGATGCGCTGGATAAGTTCCTTGACCTGCTTCCGTTGCTGTTCTGGGTCAGCAGTCCGAAGTGCCTCCTCTTGATGTCGGGCGGCTGCAATCTCAGCGAAGCGACATGCCGCGTCAAGGAGGACTCGTGCTGCCGCCACTCTGGTCGCTGCCGGCGCCTCGATATCTTCGAGCGTGGCCGCAAGTGCCCGGACCGCTGAGCCAGTTGCCGTCGACAGGGCTGCGGCGGTCGCCATGAGAGCCTCGTCGCCAACGGCTAGAAGCCGTGCACGGAACGTCTGATCGTTCAACCGTCGGGTCGCAGTGGCCCGGCTCACGCCGGCAATCTCAGCAGCGTGAGTGATGCTGTGACCTCCGGCGAGGGCTCCGAGAAGTCGAACGTCGGCTCTATGCCGGGCGGCAGCTGACTCAGAAGGCCTCATATTGGCGCACTCCCTTTCGTGGGCGGTCAGAGGAGCCTGAGCCGGCAGTCTTCGGCGAGCCGGGAGAGACTTTCAGCGTGGGACTACGAGTCACATCCCGCCGGAAAAAGCCCTGCGGTTGCTGGGCGAATCCGGGCGTGGCCACAAGGCGGTCACAGACGAGGCCGACCAGCCGATGGCGCCTAACACCCACCGCGTCCCGCGCTGCACGGCAACCAGCGGCAGACCACCGCCGGCGGCACGGGCGTCGCGGGCGGGGGGTTCGAGCAACCAGCGACCAAGGCCGTCGGGCAGGGGCTGATGCTGCATGCAGGGTCGTCTCAGTCACGGGTTGGGCTTCTCGGTGGTGGGGAGTGTGAGCGCTATCTCGATGGCGTGTAAGGCCTCGTCGAGGTGAGTGGCGGCGGCGCAAAGGTCCGAGATCGCTGGGACGGGGCCGAGCACGACCCTGGTGGTGCCGACGCTTACGGTCATGCCGGCGAAGCGCTGCAGTTGATGGATGTGGCAGCGGGTGCAGTCGGCTGCCTCGCCAAGCGCCACGACCAGATCGAGGGCAGTGCGGTCAGGCACGGGCGGCCCTCCGGATGGCGCCGATTGTCGGCTTCTCGCCAGGCAACGGCTGGCGGTGGCCCGGATGGGTGGCCTTCGAGTCCGCTACCGGCAGCGGCTCCAGGCTGTCCGGGTCGACGAACACGCAGCCCGCCCCGAACTTCCCGATGATTAGTCCGACCGCTCGGGCCTCGGGGTCGGCTTCCTCGGGCGACTCATCCCAGCCCGGCTCATCGTCGGCGGCGCCAGCCCACTCATCGAAGCGCTGCTCCAGCTCGTCGTCACCGGCCCCCACTACCGCGCGCGGTGAGTCCGTTCCTTCATTGTCCCTTTGTTCTTTAGGACCCCCCCGTTTCCCCTGGTCAAAATGTAAATCCGTCACTTTCACGTGCAGATCCGGTGTAGATCCCGTGTGGATCTTCCTGCGGTTTCCCTCGACGCCACCCGCTCCGACGGTCACACGTTCTCCCTGATCGATCTGTGGATTCGTGTAGATCTCGCCGGACGGGCCGACGAGGGAGGTGCAGTGCTCGGGGTCGACGATCATGCAGTAGCACCTGAGGAACAGGCACCCGGCGGCGCCCTGCCGGAACGGCTCGACCTCCTCGACCAAGCCGAGGTCCGACAGCTTCCTGACCGCAGCGTCGACCGTCGCAGGCGCCATCCGGGTGCTGCCCGCCAGGTCAGCTTTCGATCCGCGCCACTCCTGGGTCCGCCACGACGCCTGGCACACCAGCGTTAGGAGCACAAGCTGCTCGCCGGGTCGAAGCCGGTAGCGGGCGGCCACGCCGGGCAAACCGAAGGCGTCCACACGGACCGTGCGCAGTTTCGGGCCGTCAGCCACCGGACCGCCGCCGGATCGGAACCACCGGCGCTTCCGCTTCGCCCGAGGCCGTCTCGTCCAAGGCGAGGAGCCGCCGCAGTGCCGCGGTCGGGACTCGCAAGCTGCGACCGAAGCGGATCGTCGGAATTTCGCCCCTGCCGGCCGCCTCGTAGGCCGCACTCCGGCCCAGTCCAAGCCATACGCCGGCTTCCTCAACCGAGCAGGTCGGATGCTCCATCGGATCGGGAAGGCGGATCACGGCTTCACCGCCGGAGCCGTGCGGGCGGCGAGTCGACCCAGCAGGCGGGCGTACTTCAAGCCCGGCGCCCCACGAGGCACCCGCGTCGCCCGCTCCCAATGAGCGACGCACGAGCCGGTCACCCCGCACGCCGCCCCAACCTCCTCCTGAGTCAACCCGTTCACCTCTCGACGCTGACGGGCTAGGCCAGTCGACGCCATCTCCCTCGCATCGGCGAGAACCAGCAGATCCGCAACGTTCATGACGGGCACCATACGCTGGCCGGACAGGCAGAGGAAGGCTTACCCCATATCGTTTGACCCGACATCGGCTCATATCACTTGACAGCCGGTTGACGCAGAGCGTACGTTGGGCGTGTGCCGATTCGTAGCCTCAGCGGGATATCCGTCAGCGACGAGACCTGGGTGCCTCTCGGCGACGGCCGGCACACGCCCCGCCGGTTCGCCTTCCTGGTCGACGAAGACTCCGAGCCCTACCTCCTAGAGATTCACGTCGTGTTCGTCGACGGTCGCCCCACCTGCGAGAACCTGCAGGTCCGTCAGAAGCCAGGCGGGCCGCCGGTCACCAGCGAAGGCCTCCGTCGGGTGCCCCTCGCCGGCTACGTCCGGGCCTGCGCCGGCATGCACGCCCAGCGAATCACGAGCGAACCCGACGGCCAGCAGGTCAGTCACGGGACGTGGGGCAGCGCCAATCAGGCTGACCGCGCGGCCTCGGCTGTCGCCCCCGTCCGGAAGCGCCGACAGATCACAGACGGGTTCCTCGCGGAAGTCGCAGCCGTGTACACCGGAGCCGACGATTCACCGGTACGTGCAGTCGAGCGAGCGTTCGGGCCGGGTGTGCCCCGCCCAACAGCCGCCAGGTGGGTCCTCGAAGCCCGCCGACGCGGCTACCTCCCCCCCGTCGACCAGACGGCCACCACCCCGAGCCCGTCTCAGGGCGCACCAGCGAAAGAGAGCCGATGACCGCCGCACGAAGTAAGACAGCCGCCCCACTGAGAGATCCGGTCACTGGCAAATGGAACTTCGTCGTCGATCTCGGACCCGGACCTGACGGGAAGCGCCGCCAGGCCAAGCGGTGCGGTTTCCCGACGAAGAAGGCGGCGCAGGAAGCGCTCGACGCCATCAGGACCGACAGCCGCCAGGGTACGTTCGTGGCGCCGGCCAAGACGACGCTCGGCGCCTACTTGACCCACGAATGGCTGCCCGCCGTCAAGCGTGAGCTTGCCGAGTCCACCTTCGAGTCCTACGCCCGCAATGTCCGACTCCACATCTTGCCCGCTCTCGGCGGCGTGAAGCTACAGGCGATTGACGGGCTCATGCTCGGCCGCCTCTACAACCAACTACTCACTTCCGGCCGGAAGCTCGGCACCCAGTCCCCCGGCCTCAAGCCGCGGACCGTCCGGTACATCCACACGATCCTCAGCGCAGCCCTCGACGACGCCGTCAAGAGCCGTCGGATCCCTCTGAACCCGGCGAGCCAGGCGAAGCCGCCCTCGGCGTCAGCTGCCAAGGCCCCTGAGATGAGAGCGTGGACGGGCGCAGAGCTGCGCCGGTTCCTTGAGCAGGTAGACGGACAGGGTGATCGGTACTACTGGCCGTGGTACGTCCTGGCCACTACCGGTGCTCGGCGCGGCGAGGTACTCGGGTTGCGGTGGGGCGACGTCGACCTCGACAGCGGCCACGCCGCCATCCGCCAGACCGTCATCCCGCTGACCAAGCCAGCCGGCAGGGGTCGTGAAGGGCGCATCGTGTCCCGCACCAAGACGGACCGTGCACGCATGATCGAACTGGACGCCGGCACGATCGCTGCCCTCAAGACTTGGCGTGCGAAGCAGGCTCAGGAACGCCTCCTGATGGGAGCCGGTTACCAGGACAACGATCTCATCTTCTGCCGGCCTGACGGACTCCCCTACCACCCGGAGGCGTTCTCCAAGAGCTTCGATCGGCGCCTCACCCAGGCCGCCTACTCCGACCTGCCCCGAATCCGCCTCCATGACCTTCGGCACACCTGGGCCACCCTGGCCCTCTCAGCCGGGGTGGACGTGGCGATCGTGTCGAAGCGACTCGGACACTCCTCCCCGATGGTCACCTGGTCTACCTACCAGCACGTCGTGAAGGGCATGCAGACCGACGCTGCCGAGAAGGTGGCTGCCCTCATCTTCGGCTAGTCAGACACCGACCAGCCGGTGATCCTCTCGGTTCTGACGAGGCTTGGCCATCCGCACCACATCGGCCGGTGGCATGCGAAAACTCTCACCAGCTTGCTTCATCTGAGTCCGCAACCGTGTCCGCCGGCGGAGAGCAACAGCGGACGCGACTGGGAGCAAAAAAGGAAGGAGTAGCCAACTTGACGGAGAGCCGGTCAGAACCCAGCGGAGCCGCGTCGTCTGGAAGCGGGCCCGGTAGGACTCAACGCGTTGAGCTTGCAGTTCGGTGAGACCCGATGTGCCTTCGGGGCGCTTCTGAGGACCCTCGAGATGGCGCGTGGCCATCATGAAACTCAGACTCCGAAACGGCGTGAAGAGCTGCGGGTAACGGATCGTCGTTCCGACGCTGGCAAGAAGGTCGCCAACGGCTTGGCTCTTACCTGGTAGCACGCCAGCGTGGACATCCCAACGGATTTGGTCGTGGATAGCCCACAGCTGATACCGCAACCGGCTCTTGTTGGTGTCGATTACGGCGCGCGCGAGAAGAGCTACGGATGCAGTGGCAGCGATGACCGTCATCGGCACGAGTACTGCTGTCGAAACGTTCATTGTGGGTGAACGGTACCCGCTTGGCCCTGGTACCTGCTGAGTTCTCCACGCATACGTTCCAATTCGGCCCCTTGGTTCTTCGTCTTCCTGTGTCGGTTCATGGCGATACCTGAGCTTGCCAGACCCCACACAACGCTTGCGGTCACGGCAACGTTCACCTCCGTCTGCTTGCCCGCCAGACTGTGAACCATGCTGTTGACGACGTCGAGTGGCAACACTGATACTGCCAACAGGATCGCCCAGCCGAAAAATGGAGCGAAGCGGTCGACTGCGTGCAGCTTCCATGCGAGGTCGAGCTGTGCCCGGTTCGGGCGCGATCCGGCCGCTCGACCAGTTTGAGCCCTTCGCGTACCAGCCACACCATCTCCCCAATCAGCTTGCGGCCTCTTGAGGCCCTGCTGTGACCAACCTGTGACCGCCAACTGCACTTCGTGTCATCTCCCGCAGCGCCTCCAGGTCTGTGACCTGCGAGGACGCTGCCGGAGCGATGCTCGGGGGGGAGGACTCGAACCCCCAATGACAGGGCCAGAACCTGTTGTGTTGCCGATTACACCACCCCCGAAGGGCACGAGCACTCTAGCCGAC
>JAKBBA010000114.1 GCA_021808665.1 Actinomycetes bacterium | reverse complement strand
TGACCAAGGCACACGAACGCCTCGACGAGAAAGGCGACTCCAAGCTGACCGGCCTGCTCGCTGCGGGTGACCCCAAAGGCGATGTCCGCGCAGCGTGGCACGCTAAAGAAGTCGTCCGGTCCATCTACGACATCGCCGACCCGGCTCTCGCCGAGACCTTCGTGTGCGAACTAGCAATCGACCTCCAAGACCAAGATCACCCCATCGAAGTACGATCGCTGGGACGCACCCTCGCACGCTGGTTCGAAGAAATCACCAACTGGCACAAAGCGTCCGTATCGAACGGACCCACCGAAGCCATCAACAACCTCATAAAACGAATCAAACGAGTCGGCTTCGGGTTCCGCACCTTCAACCACTACCGAATACGAGTCCTGCTCCACGCCGGCAAACCCAACTGGGACCTACTCGCAACCGTCACACCCCGCTAATTTCCCAAGAGCCAGTTACGCTCAGCGACCCGGTTCGGGTCGTGCTTGCCCTTCGGGGCAGCGATCGCACTGCGCTCGGCCTCCATCATCTCAGCGAGCACCAACAGCCCGGTAGCGCAACTGAACGCCATCAGCCCATCGCTGATCGCGGCCTGCATCTCAGCCAGCGACAGGTTCGGATGTAGCTTCAGCTGCGCCAGCCGGGCCGCTCCCAACTCCCGCCTCGCCGCGCGCACAACAGGTAGCTTCTTGGTCACAGGTGGTGGTCCCTTTCCTTTCTCGGATGTCTTGGTTGGACGCCCGAACACCTACCAGACGGCAGGTCTCAGGCGGGGGACCGCCACCTCAACTTCCACAAACCTCGGGACAACCTCACCCGCTCTCCCCGTTTTAGAGAAGAGTGGCGTCTCTCTTACGTGCTTTGACCTGGCCGAGGCTCGCCGCTTCGGTGATGACGCAACGTCTCAAGAACCGATCGTAACGGCGAGGTATCGAACGCTCGTCAAGCGCCCTTATGGCTCAACCTCGGTATCAGCTTCGGGTTTGGCCGACTCCTCACCCGTTTCCTTTTCGTCCGACTCCAGGTCGAAATCGAAGACGTCGGTCGACTCCGCCCCGGCCGACGAAGCCTCCTCGGTCGGATCGGCCGGCGCCGGAAGCTCGACGTCGGGTCGGACCCAGAGGCCGACCGCGGTGCGGTCGTCGTCGAAGGTGCGCCGGTACACGTTCACGTCGAGGAGAAACTTGTCGATCGTCGGCGGCTCGGCCCACCTATGAGCAAGTTCCCGGCCGACCTCGTTGGTGCCGTCGCCGACCGGGTCACCGATGCCATCGGTGCCGAGCAGCAGCAGTTCCCCCGGCTTCAGATGCAGTTGGATCGACTCGGGGTTGGCGGGGCCGGGCAAAGGCTTGACCGTCGTGCTGCTGATGGTTCCATCGGCCTTACCTCCGCCGACTGGGTCCAGCGTCTCTCCGCCGACCGAGCGTTGGTAAGCCGCCGAGTCGCCGGCCACCACCCCGACTTCGACCGCGAAGCCGTCCGAATCGGGTGTCTGTTGGATGACCGCAGCGATCAACGTCGTCGACATCTTCGCCCGGCACGCTTTCACCCGGTCGTTGATGTCGGCATCCGGCTCGGGGGTGGGGACGATCTGGCGGTACTCGGCCTCCTCGACAATTCGCAGTGCGACACGTCGGGACAGTTGGAGCCAGTCGACCGAGCCCTTCTTGGCGATCTGATCGGCCGCCAGCTTGACCGTGGCCCGAGCGGCCGTATCAGCCGCCACCTGCGAGTGCTCCCCTTCGGAAACCCCGTCCGCCACTGCGATGACGACGATGTCTTCACCGACCAGCAGCGAGTAGGCGTCCTGCCTCGGGGTGCCCTTGTGACGGTGGCTCCACCCCCGAGACGAACAGGCTCGGATCTCCAAGGGCCCGATCGTAAGGAAGTCGAGCGCAGTGTCAGCCACCCCGACGTTCAAGTCGCTGGAAACCGACAGTATCTCGGGCTGTCGCCCGGCATCCCCGATCGCGTTGCTTCGCTCGAAGGGACTCCAACCGTCTTCTGTCAAGGTCATCGAAACTCCTCATACCACTCTTTGGCGGTTGGGCGATCCGCAGGCTTCCCATGGATACTGATTTCAAGCTTCTTGTAGACCCCGGACGGCACCACCGGACGTACCACTGAAGGATCCCGCAGCTCGCTCGCCCGTGGCACCCGGGCCAGTATCCGCAGGATGGCAAGCGCCAGCTTGTATCGATCGGTTTCGAAGTTCTGAATGGCGAACCCGATCTTGTTGCCACTGCGTTGCGCCGCCAGCGCCTCGGGCGGCTCCCAGTCCCCCGAGTGGGGCTGCTTTCCCAGGGGAGAACTTCCGCTTTTTGGGCGAACCGCATCGGTGTCGACGAACATCACCGATACCTTCGGTTCGAGCCGATAGAGAACGTTCCGAAGAGAGAGGTCGCCGTAGATGACCTCGGCCCGATGGAGCTTGCCCAAGCCCAACGCCAAGTTTCGGCACAGCAGGAAGCGTTGATCCATGCTGGGATGTTGCATACGCCAGCGGTGGAAGTCGTCGTCTGTACCCAGGAGGTTTTGCGCCTCGCAGGCGGCTTCTCTCACCTCTCCGTAGCTGTTGTACTTTTTGACGAAGTAGGTCGAATCCAATCGGGGCAGCAGGATCCCGGCGGCGCCGCTTTCGTCATCAGTAACGACCCGAATAGTCCAGTTGAATTGCTGGTCGAAAGCCAGCCGCTGGTCCGGGTGCAAAGCCTCCCTGAGCTTGATGAGCGCTTCGAGCCCGAAGATCGGAATCGGTCGGGTGAACTTTTTGAATCTCTTGTAGACTAGGGGCCAGTCGGCGTGCTCGCCCACGCGAAAGTCAGGAACATCAAAAATCTCAGCCATACCCCCTTTGTTGAGCGGGCGCAGCTGGCCGAGTTCGCGCTCTTCGACTCTCAGAGCCAAACGTCCTCATCTTCTTCGGGTTCGGGCAGCATGAAGGCGCCGCTCTCGGACCCTTCGGAGAATGACGTCACAGAACCCACGATGCTACCGATGAGGATTTCGGCCATGGCCTTGATGCCGTTGGCCGCGTCGTTTGGGTTCTGCTGAATGAACGATCGCATCTTCCCTTGAGGGAAAACCAACTGGTCGAGCGTCGCCTTCTTGGCCTGCGCGACACCGAACGGAATGAAGTTCGGTCTTTCCTTGAAGGCCGAGTCGGTCAGAGCCTGGAACGCGTTCTTCCAAACCGGATCGTCATCGGTGGTCTCCCCGTCCGTCAAGAAGAAGACGGCCGGCCGGTGGACCTTGTGTCCGTCCGCCTTGAGCTGCGCCACGTCTTGGCTGATTTGCCTCTTGAGCAGGGTAAAAGCCGCCGCATACGACGTCCCACCGCGCGCCGTGAGGGTCGGGATGTCTTGCGGGGAAACCGTGGTGAGGTCGCACATCGGGATGACCACCTGAGCGTCATCAGCGAAATCGATGAGCGAGAACCGAACCTTGTCGGAGAGCAGTGGAGACTCTTCGAGCGCGATCTTCACTTCCTTGACGACATCGTTCCCGCTCTCGATCGGCGCCCGGACGGAGCCGTCCGAGTTCTGCGAGGCCTGGGTCATGGAATAGGAGACATCCATCACCACATAAAACGGTAGGACCAGCATTTCGGTCATGACGTAGTCCTTTCGGATTGGCAGAAGACTGAACTCATAGGAGGTAGCTGTGCTCTCGGATCGCGCTATCGAGGGCGCTGCGGGCCGTGGCCTCGTCGTCGGTTGATGCGCCCTCGAGCGCTCTCACCAGGTCTTCGATTTGGGACTGAGTTTCGTTGTCGAGGAACGGGATAATCTTGTCCTTGGCTCGGCGGATTGCCGTCTGGCTCTCCGGAGACAGTTTGCTGTTGGACGGGGCGTTCGACGACCCGCCCCCCGCACCCTTGTCCGTGTTGAGGCCGTCGATGCGCTTGCGCATTTTCACGAGGTCGGACTTGTTGCCGGCCGCACCGAAGGAGAGCTCTTCATCGAGAATCACCTTGCCGGTCTTTTGGTATTCAGCCTTGACGTGGAGGATGCCGTCCACGTCATACTCGAACGTCACTTGGAAGGAGGCTTCCTCTTGCGGGAGTGGCTCGAGCTCGACGTCCCAAGCCTTCAGGATCACGTTGTCCTCATGGGTGAGGGCCGCATCCGGGTCGCCCTCGATGATCTGTATATGTACCTGTTCCTGGTTGTCACGTGCAGGTTTGAACAAGTCGGTCGCCATCGCCGGCAGTTTCGTGTTGCGAGGAATCAACACCGAGAACTCCGGTCGGTCGGGACCGAAGTTGTGCACGACGGTACCGAGAGCGTGCTCGGTGCCGACGAAGAAGTCGTTGTCTTCGATCTCGCCAGCCAGAATCCCCGACGCCAGTGCGGCCCCCTCTGCAATCGCCGTCATGGGGTCGACGTCAGCCATCGGCTCGAGCCGCAGCAGCTCGCGGATGTAGCGCTGGGCCATCGGGATCTTGGACGAGCCCCCGACCATGACCAGGTGATCAATGCGGGCATTGCCGAGATCAGCCAGGCACTTGTCGACCGGTTCCCGGGTGCGATTGATGAGCGGCCGGATGGCGTCCTCCAGGTCCCCCCGTGTGACTTCGACGGTCCCCCCGCCCATCAAAGCGAGGGTGGTGGCTTCCTGGCTCGAGAGCTTGACCTTGGCCAATTCGAGGTCGAACGGATCGAGATGCGAGCCCGCCGGCAGCTTCGATCGGACGGCGGCGGCGAATGCATCGTCAACGTCAATGCCCCCTAGACGCTGGATGCCCTTCGAGGCCTCCTCCACAAAAGCACCCTCAACGTTCTGGAGCACGGTGACGTCCAGCGTCCCACCGCCCCAGTCGAAGACGAGCACACGATCGCCGTCCCGGATCTTCTTCGCGTAGGCCATCGCCGCCGCCGTGGGTTCGTTGACGAGCGCGATCACCTCGATACCGGACAGACCGGCGGAGATCTTCGTGCGAAAGCGCGCGACGCCCCGGCTGTTGGCTGGGATCGTCACCACTGCACTGTCGAGATGCAATCCGGCGTCGGCGGCTCGCTCCTTGATCTGACGGAAGAAGATCGCCGCCGCCTCTTCCACTTTGAGCTTGTGCGACCCGACCGTGACGTCGTCGTCGGTCTGGAACAGTCGCTTGACCGCCGCCAGCCGATTGGGGTTGCGTTTCGCTCGCCATCCGAACTCGAGCGTCCCGTTGCGATCGGCCAGGACGGTCGGCAGCACGCGATCGAACCCCAACTCGACAAACTCGCCAGGTGGCTGATCGAGGGACACGGTCTCCATCGATCCACCTTGGGTGAAGGCCAACACGCTGTTGGTGGTTCCGAAGTCGATGCCGAACGCCGTCACTTCAAAGTCTCCTCGTCACCCTCCGAACGGGACAGGCGGCGGGGTGCTGCGGGAGCGAGCACCGCACTCCGCTGGGCTTTTCTGGCTCGGCCAAGTCGGAGAACCGCTCCAGTTTGCTGGTCCAGGTAGGCTGGTTCGATCACTTCGATTGGTCCGTCCAGGCCGGCGTCGCCAATGTCCTCGAAGATGTGGCTGGGATCAGCGCTAGATGGAACAGACGCCAGCCCGATCACTCCGGCCTGATCCATCCACTCCTGCAGCTGCGGTACGAGATCGTCAACCGACTTGGCGCGTGAGACCGCCACCGCCATGGAGACCAACTGCAACAGATGACTGCGCCGCTCGGCCGCGCCGGCCACCACCTGCTTGCGAAGGCCGTCGTACGACTGAGCAGACTGGACGGTGTTCGGTTCCTTGACGATGAGAACGGTCTTGATCAGCTCAGCCTGATGCTCCAAGCCTTTGATCCGTTCTTGCAGATCTTCCAATAGTTCGTCGGTCCTGGACAAGGTGGTTGCCTCCGTTGGTTTCAACGCTCCGGCAGGGTCGCCGTGGATGCGATTTCTTCATGCAGCGCCGCAACCGCCTCCGTCCGGGTCGCGTCCAGCAGGCGCGCCCATTCGGCAGAAGACGACACGGTGGTCCGAGACATCAGTTCCGGACCCGGTCGAAGCACTCCTTCGCCAGAGGACTTCAGGGCTTCGGGGTTAGCCGGAATACGGTAGACGTTGAGCGCGGTGCGTGGATCCCGGATCGCCTCGGATGCCTGATTGAGCGCCCAGGTCAGGTCGGTAAGCCCCGTGTCGGATTCACTCGCCCGCTTGCGACGCTGCCCCTTGGCTTTGCGGGCGAAGGCCCGAGTGGCGACGTCCCCCGGCGAGCCGAAGGGTATGCCCAGCGTGACGTAGGGATTGCGATCAGGCATACCGGGCTCCCCTCACAGGTTCCTCCTCAGACCGTTTATCTCGTTTTGCCATTCGTCAACGTCGCTGGACAGGGCCTGCGTCAGGTCACCTCGCTCCTCGGAACCGAGTTGACGCATGTTGGTTATGATCGTTCGGAGGGTAGCCATCATTTCCCCTTCAGCTGCGTTGACGAGGTTCCTCATCTGGTTGGTGATGGCATATCGGTTCTGGATGTCCCACCGGAGTCGGTCGACCAGGGGGTTGTACGCAGCCGCGATGGCCTCCCGGCCGATGCGAAGCCGATTGATCCCGACGCTGCCGATGCACAACGTGCAGCTACTGGCGAGATACTCGGCGTAGTTCGGGTTATAGGTCCCCTTGATCTTGAGGAACTCCTGGATCGGACCGTAGAAGAACTTCTGCATCGCCGCGTCGCTGAGGGAGTCGCCCTTCTGGGCTAAGAGGGCGGCTATGTGGGCGCCGGCCTGGGGCGCCAACAGAAACCGCTCGTCGTCGGGGAGTAGCTCGGGCGCCGTCATCAGAACGGTGTCGATCCACTGCGCACTTCCCAAGGCCTCGCCGAAGTCCACGAAGACGCTCGAGTGGATGGTCTCGATCCACGTCTTCCAGTCGTTCATGAACCACTCGACTCGTCCGACAGTTTTGTAGAGCCTGATGTACTCCTCGGCCAAATGATTGAGGAGCATGTTCTGATCGGTCTTCCACCGGCCACGAATCTGTATGAGTCGATACGGGCCGTCGAACTCTCCCCCCGGGTTCCGAAGCGACGCGACGATCTGGGGCGCGACGCCAACCGCGATCTTGCCGACCCGCAGGTAGTCCTCCACTTCCTGGGGCGAATTGAGGACCGTCTGCATTGCGGGGACCAGGACCTGCGGGAAGTCCAGATCCGCCCCCTCCCAAAGCGTGATGGCCCGATCGAGACCCGCCCGCTGGAGGTCGGGAGTCGGCGCTTCGTCCACCAGACGGGCCAGGTAGCGGATGCCCACCTCCGGATGAGCTTCTCCCGCCACGATGCTGGCGTTCACCAGAAGATTTTCGCTGTAGATGCCTTCGAGCGCCCGCTCCAAGAGCTTTAGCGCTTCGTCCACTCGGCGCTGCTGATAGAGGGCGAAGGCCGTCAGGTTGAGGACTTCATCCGATTGTTGCTCGAGGTCTGTCGTGGACCTGGACAGGATCATGCCGTGTTCCACCGCGGCGGGAAGATCGCCCTCCCAGATGAGGCCTATCAGACGATGCAGACCCACCCAGACGTTGAGCGGATGGTTTGGAGCCAAGGTGGGATCCGGAAGCAGTTTCCCGGTGATTGCGACATCCGCGAAAACCGGCCAGAGGGACGGATCGGCGACGACCGGCGCCGGGAGACTCTTGGTCGCCCCGTCTTTGAGTTCGACCAGCGTCTGCGCCGGCAACTCCAGAATCTGGACGGTGGCCGCGTCCAGCCGATCGGGGTCTGGTCGGCTGCCTTCGATCACCTCCAGGAGGGCTTGATAGTGCTTGACCCGGGAGGTCGGCTCGAGACCGGACAGGGTCGCCCTGTCTCGACTGAGGAAGATGCGACGGGCGAGCTCGCCAATGTGACCGACATCCCGCACTTCGGGGTCGGAGAGTTTCGCCGGGTTGAGCCGGGCCAAGAGGTAGGTGCGGAGACCCCCCGTGAACGACGTCAGCGAGGCCGCTTTCGTGATGCGGCCGGTGTCGATCAGGTCGTCCCAGAGAGCCGGCTCCAGAACCGCGAGCTGTTCGACGGCACTGTCGAGGGGTAGGGATCGGCCTGACGCCGAGAACAGGTTGGCCGCCGTCCAAGCCGGCGTATCGTGGGCCAGCGATGGGGGAATGGCCTGGCCGTCCTCCAATGGTGGAACGACGTTCAACCACGCACCGCGACGGCCCTCCGGCAGGAGCGCCTTGGCCGCCCCGAGGGCGGCGTCCCAGGTGCCCACCGCAGCCGCCCGCACTGCTTCGGCATCATCGGCTCCGCTCTCGACGATGGAGTCGAGGAGAGGCAACCAGGGTCCTGCGTCACGGTGGATCGCTCCCAGATGTGGCAGCAACAACGTGCTTCGGGCCGCGTAGCCCGACTTCGGAAGCCTCGAGAGTGCACCGCGCAGGGATTCCAGATTGCCGATCGTCGCCGCGTGATGGGCGGTGCGCCACGCCTTTTCCGAGTGGCTGATCGGCGCCCAATCAACGATGTGCTCCCAACCGAGTTGGAGGGCGTCGTCGACCAAGCGTCGCAGCACTCGGATGTCGGAACAGAGTTCGGCGGACCGCTGTCGCAGCACGTCTCCGTCCCACGAATGCTTGCCCCCCTGGAGTTGGGCCGCGAAGAGCAGCCTGGTGGCCGGACCAAGATCGGCGGAGACGAGGTCGGTCGGGTGCGTCGTGTCCGGAATCCGGCCCGCCTCCTTGTCCTTCGTCGAGAAGTGCAGCACCAGAATCTGGCCTTCAACCGAGGTGCAGACTCCCTGCTTACTCGTTAGGCCAAGCTTGCCGCGCACTTCGTAGACGAGACCGATAGGAGTCGAATCGGGGCGACCGACCTCTAGGTCTGCGCTACAGGCTGTGCACGACCCCGACTGCAGCGGTTGAAGTTGTCCGCACGCACGGCACCAAGTTGACATGTTGTTCGTACCCCTTATACTCCCACAACAGATGTCAGTCGTCACACCCAGCCCATGCCGACGATAGCAGACAAACGTGATGCCGGTACACGGGGTAACAGCTAGGAACGAGGCCCGGACTCAGTCACTCCACGCCCACGTCGACAGCATGGTCTCGACCTGGATCCAGTAAGCGTCGGCATGCACGGTCGGGACGCTGACCTCCATATGTACGACGTACATCTCGCGTGGGACAACCACCCGCCAGGTTGTGTCGCGTTGGTCGGCAACCCGGGCCATCCGACCCAGGGCGCTCGCGAGATTCAGGACCGAGTTTTGCTCCATGCGTGATCCCGGATACAGGGCGAGTACCGATCGGCCCCACTCAGGTCCGACGACGACGCCGGACGTGGACTCGGACCACACGATCAGCCCTAGGTCACGATCGGAGCGCGGCGCCCGCAAGGCCAGTTTCGGCGTGGTTCCGGCGTCCCTGCCGTAGCTGTCCACCAACGGCTGGGGGTCGGCTTCGGCGTACCAGGGCCAAACCAGACTCATCCGGCCGATCCCAGATATATCGCACCAACCATCGGGCCGCAGATGCTGACTCGGAACGAATGGCCGGTCAATACCGAGCATCTGCTTGAGTAACCTAGCCATCGCATCCTCGCTGCTGCAGTGTCTGTTCGGAGGCGATCTCAGTGTAACCAGTCAGGTCTCGGTCGCGCGGAACGCGCGATGATCCACGACTGTTCCCGCGTGGGGTAGCAGAACGTCGGTGTGGACGCGGCCGCTCGTGTCGCCGAGTTAGAGGCCGAGAAC
>JAKBBA010000113.1 GCA_021808665.1 Actinomycetes bacterium | reverse complement strand
GACGTCGGATATCTCTCGTTCGTCGGCGATCCGGTTCATGTCGGGAGTTGTCATCGTCGCCTTTCGCATTCTCGCGTCATCAGATCAAAGTCCAGCCGCCATCGACGGTGACAGTATGTCCCGTCACATAGCTGGCCGCCCGACTCGCGAGGAACCAGACGACTTGTGCGATCTCCGCCACGGTGCCCGTCCGGCCGATCGGGATATTTGCGCCTCGCTGCTTCATAAGCGGCCCCATCAGCCCGGTACGGCTCCGCTCCACCCAAAGTGGCGGCAGCTCCCCTTCGCGCATCTTGCGTAGCGTTTCGACCGGGACCGATCCCGGGTTAACGCCGTTGACCCTGATGTTGTGCGGCGCCAGGTCGAGCGCGAGGCTTCGGGTGAAGTGGATGACTGCGGCCTTTGACGCGTCGTAGGAAGTGCCGAGGCAGGGCAGAAGTCCGTCGACGGACGCGATGTTGACTATCGACCCTCCCCCACCCTGAAGCACCATCTGCTCCGCAGCAGGTTTCGACATGTGAAAGACCCCGTGGAAGTTCACTGCGACGCTCCTGTGCCAGGACTGTTCGTCCTGGTCGAGTATCGAACCCGACTCGTGGAAACTACCGGCGTTGTTGACGAGAATGTCGAGGCCGCCAATCCCGTCGACCGTCTGGCGGACCGCCCGGCGGCACGCGGCCGGATCGGTGACGTCGACGTCCACGAAGGTCACGTCGAGACCGGCCGCGGCCAGACGCGATGTGGTGGCATGGCCCGTGTCGGAATCGACGTCGGCTATGACGACGGTCGCTCCTGCTTCGGCGAGCAGACGGGCGATCCCCTCTCCGATGCCAGTCGCCGCGCCGGTCACAAGCGCTCGGGAGCCGTCCAGGGACATCAACTCGACCAGGTGGTGCTGCATCGCGTTACGCGCCGGTCGCGAGGGAGCGGGCGACCGCACCGCTGTCGTGGTAGTCGACCTCTCGCGAGACCTTGTCGCCGTCGAATACAAGGAAAGACATGCCTTCCGAGCGCCAGCGCCTACCTTTGTTGGCGGCCCCCAGACGTTCGTCTGGGACGACCGCCGTCATCACCCATGTGAGCGCCACCCCATCGTCGTTGGTCCAGAAGTCCTCCGGAGCGAGGACCAGCTCCGACCACTTGTCGAGTCCTGCAGCGAAGAAATTCCTTATGGCCGGCCACCCGTCGTGGAGGCCCCCGACGATGTCATAAAGGACCGCGTCGTCGTGTAGAAATCGTGCTGGGGCGTCCGGGTCCCCGCTGCTCCATGCAGCGAAGAGGTCCCGAGCTGTTGCGATTCGTGGGTCCTCAGCCATTTTGCGAAGCCTGCTCGCCGAGGTAGCTCACTTCGAGAAGCTCACGCCGACTTGCGAGCTCCTCAGCCGAACCGGAAAGACTCAACCGGCCGTGGTTGAGCACGTACGCACGATCTGCGATCTCCAACGCCATTTGCACATGCTGCTCCACGATCAGAACTCCGGCGCCGGTCTCGTCCGCGATCCGACGCACCACGGGCAGCATACGCTCGACGATCACAGGCGCGAGCCCGAGGCTCATCTCGTCGACCATCAGGAGCTTCGGCTCGCACACCAACCCTCGCGCCATAGCCAGCATCTGCTGCTCGCCGCCCGAAAGCAGTCCGGCTCTGCGCGATAGCAACGGTCGTAGCGCAGGGAACAGGTCCAGGGCACGCTCGACGGCCTGCTCGCGCCGTTGGCGTCCCTTGACCCTCCCGAGGCGGAGGTTCTCGAGGACGGACAGCGCAAAGAAAAGCGACCTGTCCTCGGCAACGTGCGCTACGCCCAGTCTGGCTATCTTGTGGGCCCGGGAGCCGGTTACCGTCTCGCCGAGAATCTGGATCGAACCCGAGATTGGCTTCACCAGTCCGGAGATCGTGAGCAGGCTCGTCGTCTTACCGGCTCCGTTCGGGCCGAGGAGCGCGACGACCTCACCGGCCCCCACGGAGAGCGACAGGTCCCACACGACGGGCACGCCGAAGTAGCCGGTCGTGAGTCCTCGCACGTCGAGGACAGCGCTTCCTGTCGTCCTTGCGGGCCGCTGCCCGGGATCGGCCGTCGTCGTCGTAGTCATATGCTGCGCGCTCCTCTCACGCGAGACGCCCGTCGCTGCTGGACGGGCCGGATGCGGCGGTGGCGAGAGCTTGGACCGGCGTCCCAGCCGCCTGTGGGACGGCCGTCGGGTTCCGGTAGGAACGCCTCCGGCTAACAGCCACCCAGATCTGAAGGGCGGTGGAACGCAGGAGGAGCGCCAAGACGACACCGTCGAGGACCGGCCAAGCGTTCGGGTGGCTGCGACGGTCCCAGAAGAGATACCCGAGGACAGCTCCGATAACCACCGGCGGGCCGAGGCGGCGAAGGGCTCGCATCCACTCCGGTCCCCTCCAGGTCCGGATGGCCTTAACGGCCATCTCTAGTAGCACTTGGACCCCGGGTGCGATTCCGAGCGGGTTGGCGATCGCCGTGATGATCAACCCGAGACCGCCGAAGAGGACCCAGTAGTTCTCCAGGTTGCTGAAATGCGACTGCAGGAAATACGCCCACACGCCGCTTGCAGCGATGAACCCTCCGACCATCGCCCCTGCGACCGACGAGATCCCGCCGAGGTAAGCGAAGGCCAGGAAGGACAGCCCCAGTAGGGGATCGAAGTTGGCGTTCGAGATGTTCTGCTGTTGGAAGGCAAGCAAGCATCCCGACAATCCGGCGATAGCTGCAGCAAAACCGAAGGCGAGCAGCTTGTTCCTCGTCACGTCGACACCCGACGCCGCGGCAGCGCGCTCGTTGGAGCGTATAGCCAGGAATCGCCTGCCTGTAGCCGACTTTCGCAGGTTCGACACCACGAGGGCCGCTGCTACCAGCACCACGAGCACGAACACCGTGAATTCGAAACGGTCGGAGAGACCCCCCTTACCGGCGACAGATAGATTGAGCCCGAACAGAGTCGGCTTCGGTACCGCGGCGCCCGAACCCTGCTGCACCCCGGTCAGCTTCGGGTTGTTGAAGTACAAGTCGACGAGGGTCACGCCCGCTGCAAGGGTGATGATCGCAAGCTGCACACCTCTGATACGCACGGCAGGGAGTCCGACGAGCACCCCGACGAGCACGGCCACCACGAGCGCCACCGGCACAGCGACGATCATCGGAAGGCCGGGACCGTGTATCGGGAACGGATTCCCTTTCGATACTCCGTTACTCAGCAGCTTCACCATGAGGAATGCCGACACTCCCGCAAGGCCCAGCTGCGCCAGGGAAATCTGCCCGACGTAGCCGGTTACGACTACATAGGAGAGCATCAACACTGACGTGATCATCGTCGTGGTAAGCGCGAGATCCCACGGTCCGTGCAGGACGGCACCGTACACGATCACGACCGCGGAGCCGACAACCACCCAAAGCCCGACGCGCACCGGCCGCGACGCAGGCGGGAGACGCTGCTCCCCGACGGTGCCGCGTGTAGGCAGAGATTTGCCTCGCAGGAACAGGATTGCGGCGATCGCGAGAAGCGGGATGGCAGACGCCAGGGCGCTTCCCCCGCTCAGCCAAGCCGGGAACCACGACTCGCTCGACAGGTACGTGACCAGTGATTCGAGCAGGCCGAGGCCGAGACCTCCGACGAGGGTCAGCGGGAAAGACGACAACAGCCCGATGAGCGCCGCCCCGAGCGCGGGGACGATGAAGCCGTCGTAGGCGACCGGGGTGAGCTGACCGGCTATCGGCCCGACGAGGAACCCGCCGGCCGCACCGACGACCGAAGCGATGATCCAGCTCGACCCGGCAAGGGCGTCGGGCGAGAAACCGAGCAGGACGGCACCCTTCTCGTTCTCGGCCGCGGCACGCGTCGCTAGCCCGAGTCGGGTGTAGCGGAACGCCGCCCACACGACGGCGGCCATTACGACCGCCGCACCCGCCGCGTAGAAATTCTCTTTGGGGAAAGGATGGCCGAGCCCTAAGAAGTTCTGCCACGCCCCCCCAGGAAAGACGGGAGGAAGTTGGCGAGCCAACTGACCGAAGTTCAGGAGCGCCACCGCTTGGAGGTAGAGGAGCAAGCCTACAGAGGCCACGACCTTGCCGAGAGCCGACGCATAGCGAAGGGGACGGAACACCAAGTAGTGAACCATCGCCCCCATGAGCACGGCTACGAGCAGTGAGACAACGATCGATGCGACGAAGCCGATCGGACCACTCGATATTGAAATCTCGACGGGCGTGTGACGGCCCGGTAGGAAGTTGACCCAAGGGAGAAAGATTTTCCCGTCAAGGCGTAGCTGGGTGTAGTTGAACACGACGTACATCGCTATCGCGCCCTGCGCGAAGTTGACGACTCCCGAGCCTCGGTATGCGACGACGACGCTCATGCCGAGCATCGCGTAGAGCGCTCCGAGCCCTAGCCCTATCAGTGCGTAGAAGACCAGGTTTCCCACGTCATGCTCCCTGGATGATTAGGTGACGAGATCCAAACTTGCGACCGGCACTGCTGCTGTAGCCGAGTGCCGGCCGGCCGGCTGGTGCGGGAGACTTCCCCGCAGCGGCCGGCCGGCATCAGCTTCATTGTTGTCGCTCAGCCCTGAGCGGTCTCGTGCAGCGGCGTACCGGCGACGATGTAGCTCGCCGAGAACGGCTTGGTGATGGTCACGAACTTCGTGCCGTTCCATTGGAGCACCGATACCGCGGTGGAACACACGCTCGAGTAGTTCGCCGGAGCGGACTTGCAACCCCACGGCACCCCGGCGAACATGTGGACGTTCGACGTGTTCGCAATGGTCGTGTCGATGCTCGAGGCGGTGAGCGAGTTCGCTGTCGGCGAGTTGTCCAGGGTCAGCCAGGTGGTGAGGACCGTCTGGAACATTGCGGTCTCGATGCCTGTCGGCGTTTGGCTCGGCGAGTACTGCTTGTCTTTGGCGTTGATGACGCTAATCTCCTGGCTCGCCAGGCCTGTAGCCGAGCTCGGATCGAGCAGGTTGTAGGATGCGCCGACGAAGTACACCCCATCGACCTTCGATCCCGCCTGCGCTATCTGCTGGGTGTCGGTGCAGGCGCCGGAGAAGATCAGGGGGATCTTCTTTGCGGTCCATCCGGCCGTCGACAGGGCGTTGAGTAGGTTGAAGCAATCGGATGCCTGAGCAGAGAATATGATCGCATCCGGCTTCTGCGCGAGTATCTGGGCTACTACAGCCGAGTCGTCGGGAGACGCGGGCGGAATCGGGTATCCCTTCTCAGTCAGACCGGGGATGAGCTTTACGCCCGCGGGCGTCGGCTTCAGGGATCCGTTGATGACCTCGACCGGCTTTTGCTCCAGGTCGTAGTAGCACGGTACGCCCGGGGCGGTGTTCGACCAGGGAATCGCAAGGTTCGTAGCGTGAAGCGTGTACGCGGCGAAGCTGATCAGCCCCGGGTGCACCCCCACACAACCACCACCGGCCGCGATGTCGTAGATGTTCTTGCCCTGGAAATCCGCCTGGGTGATCGGGTTGAAGTTAATGACCGGGATCCCAGCCGCTGCGAAGATCGGGTCGACGCTCGAACCGAAGAACTGATAGCCGGAGATGATGAACGCCGGCTTTTGCGAGACGATCTGGTTCGCACACGACGTGGACGAGCTCGGCGCGATCGTCTCGAAACAGGTGGTCAACTTGATCGGATGTCCTGCGACTCCCTTGAGTGGATTGCCGCCGATACCGCCTAGCTCATTGTTGATGTAGTCCACTGCGGCCTGGGCTCCGGCTGTGGCGTCCGGGAAGCTCCCGTTCGGGTCACCTTGCGGGTTCAAGAAACCGACCAGGATCGGGGTGCCCGTCGCTTTGACCGGCTTGCTCGCAGTGCAGTTGAGGACGGCCTGCATCCAGCCCGCGTACTTGCCGTCGGTCGCGTCGAGAGAGGTGTTCGGCGCCGCACACGACGCAGCCGCCGCTGTGCCCGAGGTCGAACCCGAACTGCCGGTCGAGCCGGCAGTCGTCGCCGTCGAAGCGGCCTTGGTGGAGCTGCTGCACGCCGCAGCTGCCATTGCCATGATCGCGCATCCTGCCATCCAAGCCGACTTGCGCCTTGTCGTAGTTCTCACACGAAACCCCCGTCTCTTTTTGGTATTTGGATGCCCGCTCCGGGCACGCATAATCTATACGAGCAGTTAGTTTAACTTTCAACATAACTAATTTCAAGTGCTGCGAACCCCTATCGTCAGCGCACGTTCAAACGTCGCGCCGCCACCTCCTCCTCCCACTCGAAATCCCACGTGGCATGCCACAGTGAATCGACCATGGGAGCGCTCAGGCGGTCCCATCCCATCGACAGAAACCACTCGTAGGTCTGCTCGTGACCGCTGCGCAGGTCCCGCCCAGCAGGCAATCCTCCCACCGATTGCGCTTTCGCAGTGCTCAGCACCGCGTGGTGGGCACGTCCGAACAAGTGGCCGAACGGTGGTCTGTCAAGCTCCTCCAGTTCCGCATCGCTCAACTCGACGACCACCGGCTCCTTGCCGACGATCGAAGCGAGTACGTCCACGTAACGCCGCGACGTGACAGCCTCCGCAGTCACGTTGAACACTTCACCGAGCGCACGCTCGCACTGAGCGAGCGACACCATCGCGTCGCAGAGGTCGTCGACGTGGCCGTACGAGCAAGCGACCAGGCCACCGTGAGGGACGAATATGGGGCGGCGTTGCAGCAGCCTCAGCCACATCGGCGTTTCCATGTCGAAGATGTTGTTGTGGGGGCCGTAGATCGCTGCCGGCCTCACTATCGTCGAGGGGAACCCCGAGGTTCGCCAGCGATCGCAGAGCGCTCCTTCGACCATCGCCTTGAACCCGCCGTAGGAGTCGGGACCACTCGGATTGCTCGCCATCTCCTCGCTCCACGGCATGACCCCGAGCAGGCTCTGGTCGTAGGCCATGATCGAGCTGACGTATAAATACCGGCCACACCGGTCTGCGAAGAGGTCCAGTAAACCTTCGATGTCCACCCCACCTGCCGCCATGACGAATCCTGAGACGTCGAACACGACATCCCATTCCCTGGAACCGACCGCGTCGATCATAGAGACAAGGTCCGTCCGGTCCGCCACAAGCCGTGTCACCCCGGGAGGCAAATCTGACGCTGTACGCCCGCGGTTGAGAACCGTGACGTCGCCACCATCGCTACAGAGTTTGTCGACGAGACGGCGCCCGACGAATACCGAGCCGCCCAGGACGAGACTCCTCACGGCTGTATAGGCCCCGCGTTCTCGCTTTGTGCCAGCGCCGCCTTGGCGACTTCGACATCCTTGCGTGCGCTCTCGCCCAGGTATGCGGCGATCACCTTATCGTCGCTGCGGATCTGCGCGGGTGTGCCTTGAGCTATGAGCCGCCCGAATTCGATCACGTAGATGTAATCGCAGACTCCCAGTACCAGGCCCATGTCATGGTCGATCAGAAACACCGTCGTCCCGTCGTCCACGATCCGGCGCAGCCGATGGCCGAGCTCGCGGCTTTCCGTAGTGTCGAGTCCGGCGGCGGGTTCGTCCATCAACACGAGCTTGGGGTTTGCGGCCAGGGCACGTGCGACACCTACAAGCTTCCGCTGCCCTTGGGATAGTTCGCCGGGCACCCGCCCTGCTACGTCGAGAAGTTCGAGACGGCGAAGGGCGTCGTCGACCGACTGCACGACCTTCGTGCGATTCGGCCGGACCAGGTCGGCAAGGAAGCCAAGCACGGACGACTTCTCAGCGGCGACGCGGAGGTTCTCGGTGACCGTGAGGTCGTCGAACAACTCGAGTGATTGCCACGTCCGGACCATTCCGGCACGCGCACGATAATGGGGCCCGCTCGACGTCAAGTCCTTCCCGTCGAATACGATCCGGCCTTTCATCGGCACGAACCCGGTCAGGCCATCGACGAAGGTCGTCTTGCCGGCACCGTTCGGGCCTATCAATCCGACCAGCTGGCCGGCGTGGATGTCCATCGACACGTCGTCGACAGCTTTGAGCCCGCCGAAGGTCACCGACAGGTTCTCGGTGTGCAATAGCGCCACTGCCGGCTACTCCGCTGCTTCGGACGGCATGGCGTAGTGGATCCCGGGAACCCCGCCGGCCCACGGCGCCAGGCGTTCCGGTAAAGCGGCGAGCCCCTCGTAGGTGTCCCCGACGGTGGGCGCCCCGAGCATTTCGCCCCAGCCGTGATGGCCCGGTCGGATCTGGTAATAGCCGTTCGACGCGTTCGTACCGCCATCGACCAGCAGGTTGAGCCCTGTCACATAGCTCGAAGCATCAGACGCCAAGAAGAGCAACGGTCCGAGAAGCTCCTCGGCATTTCCGACCCTACGCATGGGCGTCCGGCTCGCTATGTACTCGCTCACCCCGAGAGCGTCGAGCGCCGGCGCGGTCATCGGTGTAACGATGAAGCCAGGAGATATGGCGTTGACGCGTACGCCACGGTCTGCCCACTCGCAGCCGAGTTGGTAGGTGAGGTTGAGCAGACCACCTTTGGCGCCAGTATAGGCGATCACGTTGAGCTCGTTTGCGCCGCTAGCCATTATCGAGCAGATATTGATGATCGATCCGCGTCCGGCTGCAAGCATGTGGCGGCCGGCGTCCCTCGCGAGCATGAAGGCGCCGAAAAGGTCGACGTCGACAATCCGTCGAAAAGTCTCCATGTCGAAGTTCTCCGCCGGCAGTCCTCGCATATCGGAGATTCCCGCGTTGTTGACGAGCACGTCGATCTTGCCGTCGCGTTCGATGGCGGCATCGATGATCCGCTTCACGCCTTGTTCATCGGATACGTCGGCAACCACCGAGGTCCCAACGACGCCGAGCGCGGCGCACTCCGAGGTGACCGCATCCAGGCTGTCCTTGCTTCTCGCAGCGAGGATGAGATCGGCGCCCGCCGAAGCCAACCCTTTAGCCATGGTCTCGCCCAGCCCGTAGCTTGCGCCGGTCAAGACGACCGTCTTGCCCGTCAGATCAAACAATCTCGACGCAATCCCCGGGGCTGGCTTTGCTCCGTTAGCTGATGTCACAGTAGGAATATCCTCTCTAGCTTCCTGAAAGCTTCGCGACGATTGGAGCGAAGTCCCGCATCGTTCGATCGGACACCGTCACGTAGCTGATGTGATATCGCTCGCGACGCTCCAATAACCTCTCGACGATCTCGTCAGGCGACCCGACGAGCACGTGGGGGTGCTCAGCCAAGTCGCCGGGATCCATCCCGAACGCAGACGCCATCTCCGCCGCCTTCGCTCCGGTCTGCGAGCCACCCGAAGTCACAACGGTAAAATAAGCTCCGATCTCCAACTCGACCGACTCGAAGCGCTCCCCCGCGGCTTCCCTGATCCAGTCGATCTTAAGATCTGTCTGCCCGGCCACGGAACCCCGTACCGAAGGGGCGCCGAGTTTGCCCGACGAGTTGTCGAAGTTGAGGCTGACGATGTCCGCCTCGCGTGCAGCGAGGCTCAGAACCTTTTTCGCTCCTCCGCCGATCATGATCGGTGGACGAGGTCGCTGCACGGGCAAAGGCACTCCCGAGTAACCGCTCACCTGGACGTGTCGCCCTGCCAAAGCGATCGGCTCGCCACTAAAGTGCGCTTTTACCAGTGCCGTCACTTCCCCGAGGCGCTCGATGCGTACGGAAGCGGGATCCCAGCTGATTCCCATCGCCTCGTATTCCGCCCGGATCCAGCCAGCCCCGAGGCCGAGCTCGAGTCGCCCCTCGGAAAGCAGGTCGAGGGTGGCCGCTTCCTTAGCGAGGACCGCCGGATGGTGATAATCGACACCCAGCACCCTTGCGCCGATGCGCAGAGTCTCCGT
>JAKBBA010000031.1 GCA_021808665.1 Actinomycetes bacterium | reverse complement strand
ACGGTTGTTGCGTGCCAGCAGCGCAGCAAGGGCGTGCCCGGCAGCGGCGCCCGATCCTGGTGGAACCGACTCTGTCGCTATGCCAAGACGGGCAAGTTCCACCCCGTCGACAGGTTGACCGGTCAGTGCCACACGAGTTGCCAGCGACTCGGTGTGCTTTAGCGCTAGCAACGCGACGTTCAGCCATGGCGCGAAAGCAACGGAGTCGAAGTTGACTTCGGGAACGTGCAGGACAGCGTTATACTCCGCGATCAAAAAATCGGCGCAGAGTGCGAGAGCTGCCCCAGCAGCATATGCATATCCTGTCAAGACAGCTACGACAGGCTTCGGCGAATCGAGCAGACTTGCGTGGAGGTCGAGACGCAGTGCTGCCAAGTCGAATCCGTCTCGAGCCTTTCGGATTGCCGGCAGGTCGAGGCCACCCGAAAAGTTCGCTCCTCTCCCTCGTAGCGTCATCACGCTACAGTCCGACGAATTAATCAAGGCTTTAACAGCAGCGCACAGCTCTTCGAGCATCTGCGGGCTCATCCGGTTGTCATGCTCGGGCCGGTCCAAGATTATCTCGGCGATACCATCCCGAAGGTCTACGCTAAC
Organism: Actinomycetes bacterium; assembly: GCA_021808665.1. The sequence goes on along the minus strand of JAKBBA010000031.1, from coordinate 41,976 downwards.
GGCTGGGTCCGTCACGACACTTCAACTCTAGCACCAGAGGGATCGACTGTAACTTGGCCATCAGGACGATTCGACTTATAGAGAGGGTACTGTTTCATGTCCCAGTACACGCCACCTGTTGGACCGTTGTCGGGCAAGCTGGCCAGCCAACGTGCTGTGGGATAAACACTTTCCGGCGAGTTAGTGCCCAGAGGATTCATGGACGAGGACACCGGGCCCGGTATGAGACAGTTCACCAGTATTCCCGAGTCATGAACCTCCTTCGCTACGCTAACTGAGAGGGCGTATAAGCCAGCTTTAGTTGCCGCATAGGAGGACATGCCAGGAGGACATCTCTCTGCCGCTCGAGAGATGACATTGATAATTCTGCCGTAGTGACGAGCCTTCATGTGCGGAATTACTGCTGACATCAGATGCAGTGGAGCTATGAGGTTAACTGAGATAACGCGAGTGGACTGAGCTAGGTTTATCTCAGCAAGATTGCCCTTGACTACGATTCCAGCATTGTTTACTAGGACATCGATCTTCTCATAGCGAGTCAGCACTTCTGAGACCATCTCCTCCACGGCAACCGGATCACTAAGATCGCAGGTGAGGATCGCAAATGTCGGATACTCTAAGGATTTGCTCTCGGGCCAATTAACGTCACAACCGACCACGTGTGCTCCCTCTCGAGCGAAGTTCGTGCTAATAGCCGCACCTATTCCATTCGCAGCACCTGTTACCAGAATTACCCTATTTGCTAGTGTGTCGGCTGCCGATGTGTTAGTCATCGTTATGCCGGGAGGCGATATAGGGTTTAAGATGCTCCGTTATGAGGCCAGAGACATCGTCTAACACGCTGGCAGAGCTAGCAATGTTGTAGTTCTCGCAGGGATCTACCTTCAAGTCGAATACTTGAAGAAGTTCTCCAGTGTCAGCGTCGGCTACCACCTTATGACGACCGTTGGACACCATAACCAGGCCAAGGTTCTCACTCCTCACAGCCTCCCGTACTGCGATAGGTAGGTGCTCGTCGTTAAAAAGGGCGTGACCGTGACCAGTGGGGTCGGATTCCACATGAGCTATCTGACGGATCGTTGCCGCAAGGTCGACGTGCTCAGCTAGATGAGGGGAGGTGATATTCCGCAAAGCTGAACCAAGTCGGCCAGGGGGACGTATGATAAGAGGCACTCGTACAGACTCTTCGTAGAAGACTTGTTTGCCAAATAGTCCGTGGGATCCAAGCATTTCGCCGTGGTCGGAGGTGTATATGATCCACGTTCGGTCCATCATTTGATTTCTTGATAGAGTCTCGATGACTAGCGATATAGCCTCGTCTATAATGGAGATGTCTGCTAGGTAAGCACGTATGGCTCTCCTGATGGCGGTAGAGCTCACGAAAGCGGGGTCGCTTGTGATGAAGATTGGCCTCCTTTTCTCGGAGGATCCAGATTGGCTATCGGGAACACTCGGACGCATGATCGATCCAAGTCGGACGTCCGCATCCGCATACTCCTCGACATCCGCTTTCGGCGCGTCATAAGGGCTATGAGGCCCAGGCCAACCCACCCAGAGAAGGAATGGCTGCCGGTCTGAATAGTTATCGATCCACTCGGCAACCTTGCGGCCTAGCCAACGGTCGACATGGTGGCGTCCGGCGAAGGGAACTGGTGTTGCAGAGAGGTAGTGGGTGCCAAATAACATATCTGGGTTGCTGCGATCCCTAGGTATTGATGCCCGCACTGACCTGTGATAGTCGTCGAGAAGTTCGAGCGATTGTAGATAGTCGCTGTAGCTATCCCTGACTACCAATGACGCAACTTTACCGACAAGTTCGTCGCTGTAGCGGAACCCGAGTGATTCCATATAATCACGCCTCTGGTTCACGTGACTGTAGGGCCCACCGTGTTCCCAGAAGTGCATCTTTCCTATCTCAGCTGTGAAATATCCTGCCTCAGAAAGGGCTCGAACAAAGTTGGTAATACCAGCTGGCACTTGACCTCGGTTGCTGTCTATCCTGTGTGAGCTTACGAGTTTTTCGGTGAGCAAGGATGCACGTGCAGGCATGCACAAGGGTGCGTTACAGTAAGCTCGGTCGAATCTGACGCCCTCGGATGCGAGACGGTCGATCGCTGGAGTCATCACAGCACTGTCGCCGTAGCAACGCGACCGCGATGCCTGGTGCTGGTCTGCCATCAGTAGAACTATGTTGTCGCGTACCACAGGCGTCATGGACCTCTCATTGCTTCAAGTGTTCCCGGGGGTGTCCGACGAACGTGTCACGTTATGATAACGATTACCTAGTCACTTCGCAACAGGTGTTGAAATGAGCTACCGATCCAGGCATGAATGTCGAGCACAACGGTGGGAGCGGGGAGACCACCCTTTAGGTGGGGAGCAGTGGCTCATTGCTGAAGCTAAGTCCTCCCTTCCGTGCTAGTTGGGGACCCATCAGGTGTTTTCGCACTAGGGGTTGACCTATAGCGGCTCGCCCAAGGCGGGGCCTCCTTCATGCACGGTGCTATAGGGTAAACTCGCTTGGCGCGGCGATTCTGTCGTGGACCGTTCATCAGTATCCGACTAGCTCCCTGGAAATGAGGGTCGCTTGCTCTCAGCGAGTAGCCGAGACATGCATCAAGGTATACGGGCGTTGGGATGTCGACTGCATCTAGCAGCCGGTGGGTTAGCCCTAGTTGGTGATATCGTGCGAGCGCAGAGTCCTCAGGCGCAACTACGGTTGCAATGAGGACGACGACGAGGCGAATGCTAGAACGCCGAGGGTTTTACTCTCATTTTGCCGCAAATCGCAACTCTGAAACCTGCTGGAGCGGATGTAGGAATGAGAGTTCTGGCAGGCCGAAACTAGTAGAATTGCGTGAGGTAGGAAGGGTTCAGAGTTGTGGCCGGGAGCCAGCGGAATAATGTCGGCAGATCCGTCGACGGCGACGACGATCCGCGAGGTCGCTGCCCAAGCCGGTGTATCGACGGCAACTGTCTCGCGAGTCCTTAGCGGCAAGGGTTACGCCACAGAGTCTGTCCGCAAGTTAGTCTTTGACGCCGCTCAAGCACTGAACTATAGGCCGTCGCGTCAAGCAAGAGCCCTCCGGAGAGCGAAAACCAAGAGCATCGCCGTCCTAGTCAACGATCTGAGCAATCCCGTTCATCACGAGTTTTTGCGGGGGGTAGAGCACATCGCTAACCAAGCCGACTACACGGTGCTCGTCGCAGACAGTCAACGCAACTCAGAGCTCGAATCGCAAATCCTCAGTCGACTCCTTGCCGAAGGCATCGATGGAATCTTGATGGCCGGCTCGCGGCCCACGGCTGACATCGTGGATGCTTTTTCAAAGCGGAACATCCCGATCATGCCGTTTGTTGGACGTGACGGGCAAGTCAGGGAGCTGGAGTGGGAGAAGGCAGAAGCAATTGCTTCCAGGGAGATGGTTGAGCACTTGCTGAACCTTGGCCATCGTCGCGTCGCTATTGTCGTTGCTGCGCCGGACCGGGTTAAATCGCGGACCCTTATTCGCCGCTCGAGGCTAGACATCCCGCGCACGGAACTGGCCAAGGTATCTGGCACCTTAATCCAGGTGCAAGTTGAGATTCGTGACTTGTACCGGTCATGTCTAAGTCACCTAGCCGCACTCTTTGGTGGTACGAGCCCTCCTACAGCCGTGATCGTTAGCGGCCATCGCCTATTACCAGCCGTCCTGATGGCCATACGGGATTGCCATCTACAGATACCTGCCGATGTTTCTCTCGTCGCATACGGGGACTCTGAATGGGCAATGGCTTTCCAGCCAGCCTTGTCGGTCGTTAGTCACGACGTCTATGTCGAGGCGATCGGGTACACCCGGACTCTGCTGGCGATGCTCGGGGACTGTGATCTATCAGAACTTGAGGGGACGGAAGTGATATCTCGTTTCACGCCTCGCGCAAGTTGCGCACCACCTCGGATCTAGTCCCTTCGAGGGACTCGGACCAGTAGATGATTCGGTTGTGCGAGGTTTCGGGCGTCCCCGGGCGACGCTGAACGGCCCCGAATGACGCCTATCCAAGCGTCCCGGAACGGGGTCCGACCCGTCGCCTGGCTTGATCAAGCAGTTTGATAGGACCACTATGGGGGTGGAAATTCCTTGCGTATTCCTGATCAGTGACTAACACTTCTGTGATCTCTGAGCTGCAGGATGCTGGCGTCGGCCACCTGTCCCAGCGGCATGAGATCCTGGGCCTGCTGGGCGGCCTCCCGCCGGACGATCCTCGGCAGCGGTGACACCGACTTCCTCTATGGCGCTGAACGCTTCGGAGACGACCGCCACGAACCCGCGCCCCGGGAGTCTCCTATCCGGCCAGGGGCGGGTCGGCGACCTTGAGGAGTTGCTTGCCGAGGTTGGCCCCTTCGAAGAGCCTGCGCAGGGTCTTCGGCGCGTTCTCCAAGCCCTCCTGGATGTCCTCCTCGTAGACGATCCTGCCGGCTTCGACCCAGTCTCGCATGGTCCGGCGTCCCTCCTCGAAGCGCTCCCGGTAGTCGCCCAGCAGGAAGCCCTGCATACGCGAGCTCTTCAAGCACAAGTTGAAGTAGTTGGACGGTCCGGCTGGGAGGTGGCCCGGCACGTAACCGGTGGAGATGCTGCCGCAAAGCACGATCCTGGCGTGACGGCGTATCCGTTTGAGCACCGAGTTGAGGGTCTCCCCGCCGACGTTGTCGAAGAAGACGTCCACACCTCCGGGTGCCAGCTCGTCGAGGCGGGAGCCGACGCGCTGCGACTTGTAGTCGATAGCGGCGTCGAAACCGGCCCGCTCGACCAGCCACGAGCATTTCTCTGAACCCCCGGCGACGCCTATCGTCTGGCATCCGAGGAGCTTGGCTATCTGGCCGGCCACCGATCCTGTCGCCCCCGCAGCGCCCGACACCACGACCGTCTCCCCAGCGACGGGCTGTCCGACGTCGGTGAGGCCGAAGTACGCAGTGAGGCCCGTGGTGCCGTACACGCCGAGCATCGCCTTGGGCTCGACACCTTCGGGCACGATCGTGAGGTCAGTTCCGTCGCTCACATGCCAGTCCTGCCAGCTGAGCATTCCCTGCACGTGCACGCCAGGTTTGAACTTGGAGTTGTTGGATTCGACCACCTGGCCTACGGCGTAGGCCTGCATGACTTCACCTAACTCCAGCGGCGCCTTGTACGTGCCGCCCGGGAGCAGCCATCCCCGCTGGGTAGGGTCGAATGACAGCCATGTGACTCGGATGAGCACCTCGCCGGGGCCGGGTGTGGGCACCGGGCCTGACCGCACCTCGAAGTTGTCGTCTCCTACAAGGCCCTCAGGACGGCTCACGAGCACTAAAGAACGGTTGAGGTTTTCTGTCATCGGGTCTCCCAAATTTCGTTTCGGCTGGTTCAACTGTCCGCCCAGGTGAGCGGTAACGCGTCGATGTGACTCCCCCTGGCGGTGATCTCGGCCCCGTCGGCGACCCTGTAGACGGGTATGCGCTCGTGCCACTTTTCCATCGCTATCTTCAGTTCCGCCCGCGCCAGGTGGGATCCGAGGCAGCGGTGCTCGCTGGCACCGAAAGCGATGTGTCGGTTCGGGCTTCGGTCGAGGCGAACTTTCGCGGGCTCGTCGAACACCTCGGGGTCCCTGGTGGCCGCTTGGATAGTGAGCAGAACCATGTCATCTTTCTTCATGGGGCAGCCGTGGAAGTCGACGTCGTGGTTGAGTTTCCTGGCCATGCTCACGACCGGGTAGGCGCGCAGGAACTCCTCGATGGCGCTCGGGATGATCGACGGGTCCGCCACGACCCACTCCCTGTCGGCCGGGTTGGTGGCCAGGTGCCAGGTCGACCAGGTCATCGCCGTCTTGGTCGTGTCGAGAGAGCCGAAGGCGAGGGTCATCAGCGTGTCTAGCAGTTCCTCGTCGTCGAAAGGCCTGCCGTCCACCTCGGCTTCGAGCATGTAGGTGAGGAAGTCGACGTCGGGGTCCATACCCGCCCGGCGCCGCTCGGCGAGAACGTCGACGAAGTAAGCCTTGATGTCGCGCATGGCCATAACGGCGTCGTCTGCGTTCACATGGCCTCGGATGCGGTTGGCGCACGAAATGAAGAAAGGCGCGTCCGTCCGGGGTAGGTGCAAAATGTGGGTGAGCGTCAAAGCGGGAAGCCAATCCGCGAAGCCTGAGCAGAACTCGACTCCGCCATCGTCGACGATCCCGTCGATGATTCCGGTGCAGGAGTCGGTCATGGCCTGGGTGTACTTGGCTATCGAGTGCGGCGAGAACCAGCGAGCCAGCGGCGCCCGGTACTTCATGTGCATCGGCGGGTCTGTGAGCGACGGCATGAAACGGTAATCGGGGTTGGGATCCACGGGCACGATCGACCGGTTGGAAAACACTTCGGGTGTCTGGAAGGCCTCGCGGATGTCGTCGAAGCGGGTTAGAACCCAGTATCCCTGGGCGACGTCGTTACGGAACCACCTGTGCCGGGCGCGCAGACCGTCGAGGGCCTCGAAGATCGTTCCGGGCGGCCCTGCAAGGTTGGACAGGTCTACGCGCTCCACGGGGCATTCACTCACGGTCAACCCTCCTCGTCGGATTGCTGTGCTTGGGATTGGCCGGCGCCGGTCGCAGCTGCGATCGCGTCGGCTACGGCTTCAGGGGTGAGAGGTTGGACTGTTATGCGGACTCCCAAACCTGAGAGGGCGTCGTTGACGGCGTTTATTATCGCTGGCGGTGACCCTATAGCCCCGCCCTCCCCCAGGCCTTTGTGGCCTCCTGCGTTTGTGGGGGCTGGCGTCTCGACGTGACCGTACTCGATCGTCGGTACCTCCGTCGTGGTCGGCAGGAGGTAGTCGACGAACGTCGTTGCCAGAGGGTTGCCGTCGCGGTCGTAGGCCATGTGCTCGTAGAGGACTCCTCCGATGCCCTGGACGACGCCGCCGGCGATCTGGCCTTCCACCACGTTCGGGTTGATCATCACTCCGCAGTCCTCGCTCACCACGTAGCGGTCCAAGGTGACCTTCCCTGTCACCGGGTCTACCTCGCAGGTGCAGATGTGACAGGCGTTCGACCAGGTAAAGGGCGACGACGGCCTGTAGCGGGCGTGCGTTTGCAGTCCAGGCTCCTCCCCGGCGGGCAATGCGTCCGGGGCGGTGTAGGCGAGGCGTGCCAGTTCGGCGAAGCCGATGCCCGCGCTCGGAGTTCCCGCTACCGACACCCGACCGTCGAGCACTTCGAGGTCCTCCTCGGCGGCTTCGAGGCGGTGGGCTGCTATGCGCACGAGCTTCGCTCGCATGGACCTCGCAGCTTCACGCGCCGCCCCACTCGAAAGCACGGCGCTGCGGCTGCCGCCGGTGCCGGGCCCGTAAGGCGTGGAAGCCGTGTCTCCCTGGGTTACCGATATGTCGGCGATGTCGACTCCCAGTTCGTCGGCTACGACCTGGGCGATCGTCGTCTCCAGGCTCTGGCCGTGACTGGCCGACGAGGTGACCACCTCTACCAGGCCGTTGAAGCCGATCCGGACGGTCGCTGCTTCGGTGGACAGGGTACCTTGGGCTATGCCGGAGGGCTCGGTGAACAGGCTGACGCCGATACCGACGAGGCGACCCTCGGCTCGCCTCGCAGCCTGAATCGCTCTGAATGCGTCGTAGCCGGCGATGTCGGCCGCCTGGTCCAACGTGGCGTCCACGGTAACTTGGTCGTAGACGAGTCCCGCTGCCGTGGTGTAAGGAAGGTCCGTCCCGCGGATCACGTTGCGGCGCCGGATCTCCAGCGCGTCGATGCCTAGCTCGGCTGCGACCCGGTCCATCATCTGCTCACGGGCGACGGTTTCGACCATCCACGGTCCGCGATACGAGCAGCGCCCGTTCGTGTTGGTGTACACGGCCCGGGCCGTCGCCCTGTAGCGGGGGATCCGATAAGGGCCGGGGAACACTAGGGACGAGAAGCGTATCGAGCTGGAACCCCCGGCCGGGAACGACCCGACGTTCTCGGAGAAATCTGCCCGGGCTCCCAGGATGACACCGTCGGCGTCGACGGCGAAGCTGACGGTGACGGTGTCCTCGCGTGCGTGCTGGCCTGCCATCAGGTTCTCGCGGCGGTCCTCGATCCACTTGAGCGGCCGTCCCACGATCCTCGCGGCGAGAGGTACCGCTATCTCCTCGGGCAGGAGGAACATCTTCTGGCCGAAACCGCCGCCCACGTCGGGCATCACGACTCTGACCTGGTGGTCCCCGAGGCCCATTATCCTGGCTAGCTGCGTCCGCACGCCGTGAGGGCCCTGCGTGGACACGTGAACCGAAAGCTGGTTGCGGTAAGGGTCCCAGCCTGCGACGATCCCCCGGGTCTCCATCGGCACGCAGGCGTACCTGTGTTGGACGAACGTCTCGGTGATCACGTGCGCTGCGCCGGCGAAGATGGCGTCGAGCGCGGGGTCTTCGGGCGGGTCGATCCGCCCGGCGATGTTGTCGGCGCGTTCGGGGTGCACCACCAGCGACCCCGGTTCGAGCGCGTCGGCGATGCTCACCACGGCGGGGCGGGTCTCGATGTCGACGACCACCGCCTCGGCGCCGTCCTCTGCCGCGTAGCGGGAGTCGGCGACGACCATGGCTATGGCTTCACCGGCGAAGCGCACGTCGCCTTCGGCTAGCACCCTGAAAGGCCTGGGGGTCGCGGCGGCTGCCGGGCCTTCGTAGTCCAGCCAGGCTTCGACGACCGCCTTGTTGAGGTCTGCGCCGCCGAGCACGGCGACTACACCGGGAGTGTCCAGGGCAGCTTGGACGTCGAGGTTGGTTATGATCCCGCTCGCCACGCCGGAACGCACGAACGCTGCGTGCAAGACCCCCGGGACGACGACGTCGTCGACGTAGGTGCCGTGCCCGGTCACCATCCTGGCGTCTTCGCTTCGCGCGACTCGTTGGCCGACGTACCTGGCGCCGCGTGCCGCTGCGTCCACCGACCGAACCGGGCTCATTGCCCACCTCCTCTGCCGGCTCTTGCCGCTACGGCTACCGCTTTCAAGATCCCCTGGTAGCCGGTGCAGCGGCAAAGGTTCCCCGACAGCGCCTCGCGTATCTCCGTCTCGGTCGGGTCGGGGTTGTCCCTGAGAAAGGCGGTCACGGTGACCACGAACCCTGGGGTGCAAAAGCCGCATTGAAGTCCGTGTTCAGAGCGAAACGCCTCCTGCACCGGGCTCAAAGCCCCGTCCGGTCCGCCCATGCCTTCGACCGTGGTTACCTGTCTGCCGTTGGCCTGAACGGCGAACATCAGACAGGAACGGACCACGTCCCCGTCGACCAGCACGCTGCAAGCCCCGCACGCGCCGTGCTCGCAGCCCAGGTGGGTTCCCGTCAGACCGCATACCTCCCGCAGGAAGTCGGCGAGCGTCAGACGCGCTTGCACCGTGGCGGAACGGGCGACGCCGTTCACCTGACATTCGACTGCGACCCGGGACGGGTTCTCGCCGTCAAGCACTCGTGGCCTCCTCCAGCGCCGCCGCCCAAGCTCGTGACACCATCGCCGCCCCGACACGGCGCCGGTGGGAAGCGGAACCGGACATGTCCGATACGACGTCGTGTATCCCCGATGCCGCAAGGGCGCCGATTTGCTCCGGGTCGCACTCGCGCGCCGGCCGGCCGATGACCTCCGCATCGAGCTGGCGCACCCGGACAGGCGTCGAAGACACACCGAACATTGCGACCGCTGCCCGCTCGACTCGGTCCCCTTCGCCCAATGAGACGCCGGCCACCGCGCCCGCGATCGCGAAATCGCCGTGACGGCGGGCGTGCTCTCGGACAGCAAAACCGCATCGGCCGTCCCAGCGGGGGAAGGTCACGTCGACGAGGATCTCGTCGGGTTCCATGACCGTCGACCACAGGCCAGTGAAGAAGTCTGATGCACCTACCCTCCTCTCGGCACGCGCTGAGCGCAACCTCATCTCGGCGTCCAAGGCGACCGCCACCGCCGGGTACTCACCGGCGGGGTCGGCGTGGGCTATCGAGCCACCGAGCGTGCCCCGGTTCCGGATCGCCAGGTGACCGATGTAGGGGGTGACGCGCGCCAACAAGGGCACAGCGCCAGACACCTCGGCGTCGCGTTCTATTCGTGAGTCGACTGTGGTGGCCCCTACGGTGACGTGTCGCCCCCCCACGTCTAGGGTCGACAAACCGGCGACCCTCCCAATGTCGACGAGGTGGGCGAAGACCGCCAGTCTCATCGACAGCATCGGAACGAGGCTCTGTCCTCCCGCGAGGACCTTGGCGTCGTCGCCCAGTTCGGCTAGGACGTCGAGTGCCTCGTCAACGCTGGCTGGGGCGTGGTAGGTGAACGCCGCCGGCTTCAACCCGGTATCTCCAAAGGGCCTCTGCCGCCGACCGAGGCGAGAAGGCCTGCGCTGTCGGTGCGCTTCTCGCCCCAGAGGATCTCGAAGACGAGCCTGCTGATCTGCCAGACACCCAAGTTACGTGTGAGCTCGTTGTGGTAGCGGGCGACTAGAACTCTCACCGTGTCGGGATCGTCGCGAAACGTCTGGTACGAGGTGTGGTAGACGAGAGCCTTCGCGTGGTCACCTTCGATGTCGGTGTGGTAGACGCTGAGAAGGTGATGCTGCCACAGCGTGTCCTTGGTGGCAGAGTCGATCCAATCGCGCACCGTGTCCCCGCCTGTAATCGGATCGGAGTTGCCGTACTTGGCCCACAGGTCGTCCGCAAGGATCCGCCGCAGTCCCACCATGTCCCGCCTGTCGATGCACGACGCGTACCGGTAGATGCTGTCGGCGACGTCCATGCGGTCCTTCAAGAGCGCCACGTCTTTGTCGGTCATCTCTGTCTCCTCCAAGGCTCGGCCCTGTGCTGTGTATGTTTCGCTGTCTGACCGGATGTTGGCGCGCTCAGACCGACATGACGGTGCACGCGCTTATACCGGGTGCACCGTAGACGTGGGTGAACGCCGTCTTCGGCTCGCCCGGAACTTGACGGGCTCCTGCCGTCCCGCGCAGTTGCAGCACGTTCTCGTATACCTGGCGGAGTCCGCTCGCTCCGATCGGCTCGCCGTTGGCGAGGCAGCCGCCGTCGGTGTTGATCGGTAGCTTCCCGCCGATCTCGGTCGCGCCTGACCGCAGAAGAGCCTCTTGGTCCCCGTCCTTGCACAGGCCGGTCTCGGCCATGTGCATGATCTCCGCTCCGGACTCGGTGTCTTGGATCTGTGCTACGTCTATGTCGTCCGGGCCGATGCCGGCCGCCTCGAAGGCGGCTGCTGCCGCCTCGACGGTTGGCCCTGGGACCCGCTCGGGCGACAGCCAAGGGCTGAACACCTCGAACGAGCCGAACCGCCTGGTCTTGAAGCTCACCGACTTCAGGTAGACGGGACGGTTGGTGTAGCGGGTCGCCTTGTCGGCGCTGGCCAGTATCAGCGCCACCGCCCCTTCGCCGGGGTTGCAGAACATGTACTGGGTCAGCGGGTTGGAGAGCATCGGGGCCGCGAGGATCTCCTCCTCGCTTAGAGGCTTGCGCCGCCAGGCGTTCTCGTTCAGCGAGCCGTTACGGAAAGCTTTGGCAGCAACCTTAGCGAGAATGTCCGCCGGCAGCCCGTGATCGTGGAGGTAACGCTGGATCTTCATGCCGAAGAACTGTGTCGTCAGCATCATCCCTGTCTCCCCATACCAACGCCCGATCCCCGCCGACTCCGGATTCGCGTTGAATGCTCCCCGAGGGTGCTTGTCGAAGCCCAGGGCCAGGGTCAGGTCGTAGTCGCCGGAGCGGATGGCACGGTCGGCCATAGCCAGCGCGCTGCCGCCGGTGGCGCAGCCGTTGTAGACGTTGACGAAAGGCACTCCGGTCAGGCCGAGGTTGGATACGAGGCTGTCAGCATTTCCCGCCGACGCGCTTCCCCCGAAGGCACATTCGACGTCGCTCCACCCGATCCCGGCGTCAGCCAGCGCCTGGCGTACGGCGAAAGCTCCCTGCTCGAGTCCCGACACTCCGGGATGCCGGCCGAAGGGGTGCATTCCAATGCCGACTATTGCTACGTCCATTCGACGCTCCGATCAATCAGATTTCTTTGAAGTCCACACATTCTCTCAGGCCGCCTTCAAGCTCCGGCGACCGGGCGGAAAGAGAAGGTGACGATCTCCGTCCCGTCGTCGTCTGTGCGGAACGGGACTATCTCAAGTTCCATCTCCGCTCCGATCACCAAGCGCTCGGGGGTCGACTCGGCCAAACGCGACTCGACCAGGACCGGCGAGGCTCCTTCTGCCTCGGCGGCGAGCTCCACGTAGCCGACGCCGTAAGGTTCGAAAGGTGTCGGGCCCACGTAAGGCGGTTTGGGCTCGAAACCCTGGATAGTCCAAGTCCACAGCCGCCCCCGTGTAGCCAGCGTCACCTCTCGCATGTCAGAGCCGGTGCAGCGTGGACAGCTCGACTGGGTCGGGAAGGTCGTCGTCCCGCACGCGTTGCACGACGAGGCTATCAACCTCGGATTGTCTGGCCAGCTGAAAAGCCCTTCGGCGACCGGCCGGGCTCCTGCCAGCGCGGGCGCTTGAGCTACGTCTACGTCACTCATCTTTCTTAGTTCCTCCCAGCGTCTGGCCGTAGGCGCCGCTCGGCTCTACAAGCACCTTTTGTTTTATCAGATCACCCAAAGTCCGTCCAGCCTATTCATCATAATTGATTCGACCGGAGATCCTCGTCATCTGACTCCCGGCTTGCGCACCGTGACCGGACCGCTAATCCTTGTCTGGCAGGCCAGCCGCACCGGCCCGGCCACGGCGGGGGCGGCGGTTCCGTTCCTAGCCACGGCGACCGTGGCTAGGTCTGCCAAGCCTTCGGCTTCCCAGTCGTCGATCGCAGAGCAGAACTGCGACCCGCAGACCACGACCATAAAGCAAGTCCTACACGACCCCACTCCGCCGCACACGGTAGGCCACCGCACCCCGCAGCGGCGAGCGGCTTCGAACACGGTCTCTCCGTCCGCGACGTCGAACTCGACGCCGGAAGGTTCCACTGCTACCCGAACAGCCACGCCACTCCGTTCCGGTCGGGGTTCAGCCGGCTCGACGTCTCCTTCGGGGACGCGGCGAGGCGAACAGCTGGCCGCGCAGCGCAGCGACCGTAGCGACAGTCGCCCGGCGATGGACTTCGGGGTCGTGAACCCGAACCGAATAGGCGGTCAAGCCGAGAGTGAGCACTCTTATAACTTCGAGGGCTTCCTTGCGCGACTCGGCGTCGAGGGTTCCGTCCTCGACACCTCTCTCCACCAGCTGAGCGAAGAAGGACGTCATCTGCAGGTCGTGACTGCGGTAGCTCGGCATCAGTTCCGCCGAGCGGGTAGCGTCGACTGCCGCCGAGGCTATGAACCCGGCGAGGGTCTGGTCTTCCTTGTTCATCTGCGACGACACTTCCAGGATAGCTGCGACCATCTGGTCGAACGACAAGGCGGGATCGGTGGTTACCTGCCTGTATCGTTCCAGGATCACCCTGTCGGTCTCCTCGAAGACCGCCAGGTAGACCTCGAGCTTCGAGCGGAAGTAGTGGTAGATCGCCCCGGTGGTGATACCCGCATGCTCGGCGATCTCCCGGTTGGTAGTCCCGGCGTATCCCGAACGGGCGAACTGACGGCGCGCGGATTCCAAGATGAGGCGCCGGCGCTCGTCTCCGTCGCTGGCTATGGGCCTGCCTAGCCTGCGAGGTACCGCCTTGGCCCCACCGCGTGAAGCGCTGCCCGCACCGCCTGTCCGAGCTACCACCGCCGTCTCTCCTCGATCCGCCGCGCGGAAATGCTGCCGGGGGGAAGGAATCGACATGACACGACACGTATTGTACCCCTGGGGCGTCTGGGCCCGGCGCCTTCCTGCAGCTCAGCTGGTCACTCCGGGCGTCCGGGCCCACATCAGCTCCCCGTCGAAGCCGAGCTTGTAGTCCGGCGTGAACTCTATGATGACCCGCTCGGGCGAGTCGAGGAACTTGGCGAACAGCTCAGCCTGGGCGGGGTCCGGACGCAGATAGCTGGCGAACTCCGGGTAGAACCAGTCCTTGGTCTCCCTGTCTTCGTGGATCACGCAGTTCCCCTTGTAGGTCATCGTGCGGTGACCGCCGATTGGAGTCCCCGCACCCCAGACGCATATCGACGCTCTCGGGTTGCGCCGCAACGCCGGGATCCGCTTGCGTCTCTCGGCGGCTGTGAGCCACAGCTTGCCGTCCTTGGGCAGGTAGGACATCACCACTCCGAAGGGCTCCCCTTTGGAGTTCACCCACATGAACACGCAGTTGCGTTGCGAATGGACGAGTTGCTCCTCGAGTTCGGGGGACAGACCACAGTCGGTCAGGTCCTCGTAGTTCGTCTCGCTGGCATTGGTCATCTGGGGTTTTCCTCTCGTCTGGCGAAGTACTCTTCTAGCTGGTTGTAGAACTGGCGCAGCTTGCTCTCCTGGTACAAACCGAGCGTCAAACCGGGCTTGGTGGCGCTCAGTAGCCCGCTCATTACCTTCGGCATGTTGAAAGAGTCCTGGTCGAAGACCCGAGCCAGGGATCCAAGTTCGTCGGCTTCCATCCAGTCCTGGTCGAAGTCGAGCCAGTGCACCGGGGCCGGCGGAGGCCTCTCCCCGCTGAAAGGAGACAGATAGAGGCATTCCATGATGCAGCTTCGGTGGTCGTCCCCGTTGGGACGGAACCGGTAGACGATACGGTTGAAGGCACCCCACGGGTGGAAGTTCGGGAACAGTGAGTAGTCCAGGCTGTCCACCAGCTCGGCGTCGCAGAACTCGTCGATCGCTTCCCCGACTATCGGTCGAAGAGCTTCCCGCGAAGCCTTGGCCGACAGTTCCCGGGCCGTCATACCGTCGGGGACTTGCAGGACTGGGTCCTCGTCCAAGCGCCGGTCGACCATAGAGTCGAACATTTCCTGCTCGGTGGGAACCCACGAGATGTGCGGGCTGGGGGTCCCGTTGGGCGTTATCGCCCTGCTCACGTTGTCCCACACGTCGTACTGGGAGTTCGCGTCGCCTATGCCAGGCAAAAGCTGCGGGTGCGTGGCCACCACGTGGAACGCCTCGCTGAATGCCTCCTGGGCGATCTTCCAGTTAGCGGCGATTCGCTTGGCTACGTGCACTTCCACGAAACGGTTCGCCAGGTCCCAGCGCTCGAACTGGGCAGGAAGAACGCCTATGTAGTCCTCGAAGGGTTCCGCGGCGGAGTCGGGGTTGATGAACACGAACCCCGCCCAGGTACCGACACGCACCTCGGGCAGGTGGAACTTGTCCTGTTCGATCTGGGGGAAGTCCCACTGGCACGGCACCTGCTGCAAAGATCCGTCCAGGTTCCAGCAAAAGCCGTGGAACGAGCACCGCAGCTCCCGCACCCTCCCCGCGTCGTCGCGCAACTGGCGACCGCGATGCAGGCATGCATTCGGGTAGGCGTGGATGAGACCATCTTGGTCCCGCACGATCAGGTACGACCTGTCCGCTATGTCGTAGACGTAGGTGTCCCCGGGCTCGGGTATGTGCTCTTCGCGACAAGCGAACTGCCACACCTTGGCCCAAAGCTTCTGCTTCTCCAGTTCGTGGTAGCGGCGCTCGGTGTAGTAGGCCACGGGAACGTCGTGCTCGCCGAGGTACGGGGCGGACTCTTCTCTCAGACACTGCGGTACCGGGTGGGTGTCGGTGTCTAAGAGCTGCTGGTAGGAGATGCCCCGTGACCGGCCTGTCGTCTGGCGTTCGGAGATGGCGGTCACGACCGCTCCGCCAGCTTCGACGTGAGGGCGGTGAAACGCCTGCTGGAGCGGAGCCGAGGCGATGGGTTCGCTCCGCTCGTCACCCACCTGCACATCTCCGGGTCTGCGCTCCGCAGATCACCGCTTAGCCACTGCCCGTTGCGTGTAAACACGCCGTCGAAGTCGTCTTTGGTGACCTTGACCGTGCCGGCGTCGCCTTCCTCGTATATTGCGCCGCTGAGTGGATGTCGAAGCTTACGCACGAATCCCCCTACCTCTCGAACTTGTAGCCGCTTTGCACGTGGGCGCAGAAGCGGCGTTCACATAACTGACTATCAGATTAGTTAGCATCCCAAGCTAATTCAATGGGAATTTCAACGCGCGATGTTGCGCCACGGGCCTCGGTCGGCGCGCGGCTCGCCGGGAAGGCCGAGCACCCGCTCGCCGATGATGTTGCGCTGTATCTCGTCGGATCCTCCGGCGATCCTGTAGCCTGGGGCCCCGAGAAGGTGGTCGCTCCAAGCGTATGTTCCCCACTCCCCTGTGTCAGCCGTTATGCGGGGACCGAGCAGGTCGGCGGCCACCGACCCTAGCTCAGTCAACCCCTGCACCCAGGCCAACTTACCGGTGGAGCCTTCAGGGCCGGGAGGCCGCCCCGACTCGGCTGAAGCTTGGACCCTTGCGCGGCTGAAAGACTGAAGGCGCTGGTGTATGTACACCGACGCGAGCTTCTGGCGGATGATGGGGTCTTTGGTGCGTCCGAGCCATCTCGCCAAACCGACGAGGCGCTCCCAGGAACCCCCGACCCCGCGGCCTCCCGAACCGCCGCGCTCGAAACCCAAGGTAGCCAGAGCCACCTTCCATCCGTCTCCTACACCTCCGAGGCGAAGGTCGTCCGACAGCCGGACGTCGGTAAAGAACACCTCGTTGAAAGACGATCCGCCTGACATCTGCCGGATCGGTCGCACCTCCACCCCCGGCGCATCCATCGGCACCAAGAATGCGGTCATCCCGGCGTGCTTGGCCACTTCGGGATCGGAGCGAGCGATCAGCTCCCCCCACCCCGAGAACTGCGCTCCCGAGCTCCACACCTTCTGTCCGTTGATGACCCACGCGTCACCGTCGCGCACCGCGCTCGTAGCCAGGCCGGCGAGGTCCGAGCCCGCTCCTGGCTCGGAGAACAGCTGGCAGCATAACTCCTCGGCCCGAAGGAAGCGCCTCACGAAGCGCTCGCGCTGGCTGTCAGTACCGAACAGTCTGACGGTCGGGGCTATCAACGCGGTGGTAACTGCGAAGGTCTCGTGGCCTCCGGGCACCTTGAAATCTGCTTCTACCGCCCTGTACGCGCGTTCGTGCTCGGCACTTAGCCCGGCTCCTCCATACTCCACCGGCCAGGTCACGGCGCCGAAACCGGCGTCGAACTTCTCCTGTTGCCAGGACATGAGGCGACCGAGAAGGGCCTTTTCCTCCTCGAAGGACAAGCGGTGAAAGACCGAGACGTCGTCGCTGCCCTCCCCCCAGAGGGCAGCGGACTCCTCGGCAGGTTCCAAGCGTTCGGAGAGCCAAGACCGTGCGCTCTCGGCGAACTCCTCGACACTCGGCGTGTGGACATCTGTGTTGCTCATACGACCCCCGTCGCTCGCCCGCTAATTGATCGATACGTTAGTATCGCTCTGCAGGATTTACCAAAGCGCAGGCAGCCACCCTTTTTGTCTGCGCGCAGGGGAGGAAAGGTTCGTACCATGCCACCAAACGTCGACTCTCGGTCACCGGAGCAACGCTTGGCGGAGCTTGTGCGCAGAGCCGTCAGCTCCGAGCCGGGCTTCGGACCAGCCGACGCCGTAGCGCAAGCCGAGCCGGCTGACGTAGCCCACTTCCTTCACCCCCATTTCGACGTCTCGAGCGGCCTGGAGCCTATCGGCATAGGAGTTCCCGCTTCTCCCGGCGCCGCCTCCGGACGCGTGGTCCTGTCCGCCGACGAGGCCATACATGCCGCTGAGCGCTCGGAGAAGGTCATTCTCGTCAGAATTGAGACCGGCCCCGAGGACGTCTTGGGCATGCAGGCGGCGGCCGGTATCCTCACGGCACGCGGCGGCTTGGCGAGTCACGCCGCCGTCGTGGCCCGGGGCTGGGGCATACCAGCCGTCGTGGGGGCCAAGGACCTGCAGGTCAGCGGTAACGGTTTTACGATCTCAGGCCATTTCATCAGCGCTGGAGAGACCATCTCTATCGACGGACACACCGGCGAGGTGTACCGGGGGCGGGCGGACGTTACTACAGAGACTGCCCCACCGGAGCTCGACACGATCCTCGGCTGGGCCGACCAGCTGAGAGCCGGACGCTTCGGGGTGCGAGCCAACGCCGACGACGCCGAGTCCGCCCGCCACGCCCGAACCCTCGGAGCAGACGGCATAGGACTCTGTCGCACGGAGCACATGTTCCTCGCCGAGGACCGTCTCCCGCTCGTCCGCAGGCTGATATTGAGCGACGACGAGCAGGTCGACGCGCTGGCTCTGGACGCTTTGGAGGAGGTCCAGCAGAAGGACTTCGAGGCGCTGTTCGAAGCGATGGACGGGCTTCCGGTGACCGTGCGGCTCCTCGACCCGCCCCTTCACGAGTTTCTCCCGCCACTCGAACCTCTCATCGTCGCCGAAGCTACCCATAGGCTGGACGAGGAAGCGGCACGCGAGCTCGCAGCGGTCCGCCGCCTGACAGAGACCAACCCGATGATCGGGACTAGAGGCGTACGCCTTGGTACCGTCAAGCCAGGCCTGTACCCGATGCAGGTCCGGGCTATCAGCAAAGCCGTGTCCGCGTTGAGAGCCCGCGGCAGATCGCCGCACGTCGAGGTGATGATCCCACTGGTAGTCGACGCTGCCGAGTTGCTCCTGGCGAGAAAGTGGGTCGAGGAAGCCGAGCTCGAGTCGGGGGCGACAGGACCGGACTTGGAGTCTGTGAGCGTCGGGACCATGATCGAGACACCGAGGGCCGCCATACTCGCATCGGAGATGGCCGGCGTAGCCGACTTCTTCTCCTTCGGGACCAACGACCTGACCCAGCTGACTTTCGCGTTCAGCCGCGACGACGTCGAAGCTGAGCTAATCCCCAGCTACATACGCCAAAGCCTCCTCACCGACAACCCGTTCGAGGTCCTGGACCGGGCCGGGGTCGGGTTCCTTATTAGCCACGCGGTCACAACGGCTCGCGCTACCTGCCCGACGCTGCCTATCGGCGCATGCGGGGAGCAGGCGGGCGATCCGGCGTCGGCACGCTTCCTAGTCGCCTGCGGACTCGATTACGTGAGCTGCTCCCCGTTCCGTCTTCCCGTCGCCCGCCTGTCGGTAGCTCAGGCTCTGATACAGCTTGGTCGGGTGGATCCCTCCGAGGTGTTCCCCGAGCAGCCACTAACATCCGGCGAGCCGCCGTCGCGGGTTGAAGCCCTTGAACCTGATTCCGGGGAGGGAACGATCGGGGTGAGGGAGGGAAGGCTCGGGGAGAGCTGCGATCCGCTCACCCTGCTGCACGCCCTTCGGATCAAAGGCTTCGCCCCGGCTGCGCTCATAGCCGAGATGACCGGCGCCGACCTCGACTGGTCGCTCGACGAGCTCAGGCGCTTCGAGAGTGACGGGCTGACCCGCTACCACCAGGCGAGGGACTTCTGGCAGGTGACCCCTGCCGGACGCGAAGCTCACGCCACGTGGCTTGCCGGACCGGGCAGGCCAGGGCTCGACGCGCTCGAAGGGGTCAGGACTGCTTACGAGAAGTTCTTGGTCTTGAACGTCGGGCTCAAAGAGCTTTGCGTGTCCTGGCAGCTACGCGACGGCGTGCCCAATGATCACAGCGACCCCGGCTACGACCAAGCCCGGATAGTTGAGCTTGCCTCTCACCACAGCGCTGCGGCGGAGGTCATCTCCGACATGGGAGCAGCCGTTGCACGCCTCGCCCTTTATCTGGGCCGCCTCGACGACGCTCTAGCCCGGCTGACCTCGGGCGCAACCGAGGCCTTCACGGGCGTCATGAAGCGCTCCTACCACGACGTTTGGATGGAGCTCCACGAAGATCTCATATTGATCCTCGGCATAGACCGCTCGGCGGAAGGGAGCTTCTGAGTTACCATGACCGCCCTGGCGCCCGTGATAGACCTCTCCGGGAAGGTGTTCGTCGTCACCGGCGCGAACAGTGGCATCGGCCTCGGCATAGCCCGAGGTGTAGCCCGTGCCGGCGGAGCGGTAG
This sequence comes from Actinomycetes bacterium, assembly GCA_021808665.1. The sequence goes on along the minus strand of JAKBBA010000031.1, from coordinate 22,071 downwards.
CTGTTTGGTCGAGACGCGAGGACCGCAACGCTGTTGCCGTAGAAGCCCTGCGAGCCCTCGGGGCTCAGGCGGAGCCGTTCGCCTGTGACGTCGGCGATGAGGAGTCCGTCGCAGCGGCCATGGGCTCCACCCTCTCGCGCTTCGGCCGGCTCGACGGCCTTGTCGCCAACGCGGGAACCGCTGCTAGGACACCCTTCGTCGACATGACCCTGGACGACTGGAACCGGGTCATGAGGACCAACCTGCAGGGGGCTTTCCTTACCTTACGGGAAGCCACGCGGGTCCTGGTTGACAGGGGCGAAGGCGGGGCCCTGGTGGCGGTTTCTTCGACCTCGTCGATTCACGGAGCCCCCGGCCAACAGCACTACGCCGCGAGCAAGACCGCCGTGCTGGCGATGATGAGAAGCCTGGCCGTCGAGTTGGCCCGCTTCGGGATCCGCTGCAACTCGCTGATACCCGGGTGGACCGAGACGGAGATGACCGAAAAGGCCCGCCAGCACGAAAAGTTCCTGTTAAACACCACTAACCGCACCCCCCTGCGCAGGTGGGCGACCCCAGCAGACTTCGAGGCTATCGGCGCGTTCCTGTGCGACCCTTCGATCCCGTTCCACACGGGGGACGCGATGGTCGTAGACGGCGGCTACACCGTCTACTGATACTCCGACCCAACCATCCCCGCAGACGCCGGCTGGCTCGAAGGCCAAGATACTCTTATAATGATTCGTTAGCGCTGGTGGCGGGCGGTCGACCGGTACCAGCGCTGACGATCGAGACGACGCAGAGGGGATTATCGCATGCCATCCAGGGCGACGAGAGCCACGCCATGACAGCAATCAGAGGCGAGCCCGGGTCTTTCCCTTTCTACGGCACCGGTGAACGAGCTCCACGCCAGCGCCGGGGACCCCTGGCCGGACTGCGCGTGGCCGACTTCTGCTGGATGGGGGTCGGGTCCGTAGCTACCCGCCTCCTCGCGGATTTCGGGGCGGAGGTCATAAAGATCGAGGATCGTACCCGGGTCGACATGCCGAGACGGCTTCCGCTCTACAAGGGTGAGGTACGTAACTACGGCCAGCAGGACGCCAATGCCGACCCCAACCGCGGCGGGCTTTTCAACAATTACAGCCGAAACAAGCTCGGCGTTACTATCAACTTGCGGACCGAGCGCGGCCGGGAGCTCGCCGAACGCCTGGTGGCAGTGAGCTCGGTGGTGACGGAGAATTTCGCGCCGGGCGTCATGGAGAAGTGGGGGTTCACCTACGACCGCTTCCGAGAGCTTGTACCCGACGTCATTTATGCTCGGATGAGCGGCTACGGCCACAGCGGGCCTCACCAGCACTACCGCAGTTACGGGCCGATAGTGCAGGCGGCGAGCGGCCTGTCCTACGTGGCCGGCCTACCGGGCCGGGAACCGTCTGGTTGGGGCCTGTCCTACATGGACAACATGGCCGCCTACTACAACTCGGCTGCCCTTTTGATGGCGATCTGGAACAGGCGCCGCACCGGGGTCGGAACGGAGATCGACGTCGCCGCGGTGGAGGTGGGGGTGACGCTGCTAGGCCCGATACTGCTCGACGTGACGGTCAACTCCCACACGTCCCAGCGCCCTGACTACCCGACCGGGAACCGCCTGGAGCACCCCCACGCGGCTCCGCACGGCGTGTACCCTTGCGCCGGGGAGGATCGTTGGGTGGCCGTCGCCGTGCTCGACGACGGCGAATGGTCCCGCCTGGTGGAAGCTGTCGGCTCGCCCGAATGGGCCGGCGATGAGCGCTTTGCAACCCAGGAGTCCAGGTTCAAGCACCAGGACCTGCTGGACGGCCACATCTCCGCTTGGACCGCTGACAAGGACTCCCACGAGGTGATGCACCTGCTTCAATCCCACGGGGTCCGTGCGGGCGCCGTGCAGAACCCCCAGGATCTCAACGAGTTCGACCCGCAACTGGCTTGGAGAGGTACGTTCTTCGAGATGGACCACCCTGTCATCGGACCTGCCCGCTTCGAAGGCTTTCCGGCGTCGATGTCGGGGGAGGGACCGGACCACTGGAGGTCCGCTCCTTTGGTCGGGGAGGACAACGACTACGTCTTCGGCGAGCTGCTCGGCGTCGACGAGGCCGAGCGGGTCGAACTGGCCGAGCAGGGGGTGATCTGACGTGGCTGCTGGCGAAGCCCAGGTCGGCGCGCCCATCTGTCAAGGGCTTTCGGTCGTGGAGATAGCGGAGGATCCCGCAGGCGAGCTGACCGGAAAGCTGCTCGCCCAGTACGGGGCGCAGGTCACCAAAGTGGAACCACGGGAAGGTTCGCCCAACCGCAGGGTCGGGCCTTTCGCCGACGGGGTCGCAGGCCCGGATTCCAGCCTGGCGTTCTGGTACTACAACACCTCCAAGAAGTCCCTGAAGGCGGAGCTGCCGGGCGAATCCGACGTCCTCGAAAGCCTCCTCGAAGAGGCCGACGTTCTGATACTGTCAGTTTCGCGGGCACGTCAGGACGAACTGGGAATCGACCTCGACGCTATCGCAGCACGCCACCCCAGCCTCGTCGTGTGCGCTATCACGCCGTTCGGCCAGGACGGGCCGTGGTCGCGCTACGTGACCTCGGACCTCGTGTCCCTTGCCACCGGGGGACTTCTCAACAGTTGCGGTTACGACGACCACACCATCCCGCCGATACGGCCCGCCGAGAACCAGGCGTACCACGTAGCTGCGAGCTTCGCTCACATCTCGGTGTTCCTGGCGTTGATGGAGAGGGACCAGACTGGCCGGGGGCAGGTGATCGACGTGTCGATCCACGACTGCGTGGCGGTCAGCCCCGAGCTGGCGAACCCTTACTGGTTCTACCCGAAGGCACTGGTCAAACGCCAGACCTGCAGGCACGCCCAGCCGACGCCGACACAGCCGGCTTTGTTCTCCACGGGGGACGGCCGCTACGTCTACTTCGCGTTGATCCTCTCCGATCCCAAGCCCTGGCAGAACCTGGTGGAATGGATGGGCTCTCACGGCTTGGCGGCCGACCTCACCGATCCGCAGTACAGCCAGGTCGCCTACCGTCAGGCGAACTTCCCGCACATCCAACAGATGATCGAAGCCTTCTTCTTGATCCAGGACGCCCAGACGATCTACCACGAAGGCCAAGCCAGGGGTCTTCCGATAGCCGTCGTCAACTCTCCCGACGACGTCCTCGTCGACGAGCATCTCGTCGCCCGCGGCTTCTTCGACACGGTAGAACTACCCGGCGGTGAGACAGCCGTGTTCCCCGGGGCTCCCATCCGCTTCTCGGCCTACCCGGCGGTCCCCCAAAGCCCGGCACCTTCGCTCAGCTCACCCGCGGCGCGAAGCGAAAGCCTGTGAGCGAACGAGACGTAGCTGAGCCCACACCGTCCCAACCCCCTGAGCTTGCGCCGGTCAGGCCCGGCGAGGACCTCGACTGGGACCGCTTGGCGTCGTACTTACGCAGCGACAACGACCTCCGAGAGTCGATAGAGGGGATCGACGGACCTTTCAGTGTCGAGCAGTTCCCGAACGGATCCGCGAACCTGACCTACCTGCTGCGCTTCGGCGGCGACTCGGTCGTCCTGCGCCGGCCGCCGTTCGGCAAGATCGCCCCCGGCGCTCACGACATGAAACGCGAGTACCGTGTCCTGTCGCGGTTGTGGCGCTCCTACCCGGCGGCTCCGAGAGCGCTGCACCTGTGCACCGACCGAGACATCGTCGGATCCGACTTCACGATCATGGAGTACCGGCGCGGTGAGGTCATGTGGGGAAGGTTGACGCCTTCGATGGCACCTCTCCCCGACGCGGCACGCCGCGTCGGGGAAGCGACGATCGCGGCCCTCGCCGATCTGCACCTAGTCGACCCGAGCTCCTGCGGCCTGGAGGATCTCGGCCGCCCGGACGGTTTCGTCACCCGCCAGGTCGAGGGCTGGGCGAAGCGTTGGGAGCTGGTCGCGCCGCCAAGCGGAGGGGAGTTGATGGGGGAGGTCGCTGTGCGTCTCGCCTCGACCGTGCCGGCACCCCAGCGGGTGTCGATCCTGCACAACGACTTCAAGTTGGACAACTGCCAGTTCCGCCCCGGTGATCCGGACAGGGTGAGCGCCGTGTTCGACTGGGACATGGCCACCCTCGGCGACCCGCTGATCGACCTGGGCACGGTCCTCAACTACTGGCCGGACCCCTCCGACACTCCCGACGACAGGCCGATCACACCACCGGGCCTTGAGCACATGGGCCTACCAACACGCGCCGAGGTCGTCGAGCAGTACCAACGACAGACCGCCCTCGACGCGTCTGGCGCCTCGTGGTACGAGGCGTTCGCTTGCTTCAAAACGGCCGTCGTGCTCCAGCAGCTCTACGCCAGGTGGCAGCGCGGCGAGAGCAAGGACCCTAGGATGGGGGAGCGGGGAGCTTTCGTACAGCCGATGGCCAGGAGGGCCGCCCGCATACTCGAAAGGAACTTCTAGTCATGGGCGAACACGCACCTACCCAGGTCTTGGCCGGTAAGGTAGCGCTCGTCACGGGCGGCACCCGGGGCTTGGGTCGCGAGATGGTTGAGGCGTTCGCTGACGCCGGAGCCGACGTGGTCATCTCAAGCCGCAAGATGGACGCCTGCGTCGAAGCCGCCGACGCGGTGCACGAGCGCACAGGCAGGCGCTGCGTACCTTATGCCTGCCATGTCGGGCATTGGGACGAGATCCCGGGCCTGATCGAAGCCGCATACGAGAACTTTGGGCGCCTCGACATCGTCGTGAACAACGCCGGTATCTCTCCGCTCTACCCGAGCCTCGACGCGCTCAGCGAGGAGTTGTTCGACAAGACGATCGGGGTGAACCTCAAAGGTCCTTTCCGTGTGTGCGCCCTCGCCGGGTCCCGCATGGCCGAAGGAGACGGCGGCTCCATCATCAATGTGAGCAGTATCGCTGCTGTGCGCCCCACCCCGAGAGAGCTCCCCTACGCAGCGGCCAAAGCCGGCCTCGATGTCCTAACGACCGGTTTCGCCATGGCCTACGGTCCGAAAGTTCGCGTGAACACGATCATGGCTGGCCCTTTCCTCACCGACATCGCCCGCGCCTGGGACATGGACTCGTTCAACCGGCACGCCGCGAACTTCCCGCTCCGCCGGGCAGGCCAACCATCGGAGATAGTCGGCGCCGCCATGTACCTAGCGTCGTCTGCTTCGTCTTACACGACCGGAGCGGTTATCACCGTGGACGGCGGTAGCTCCATCGCCCGGATGTAGTGTTTCGTCGCCCGCCCAATATCGTTTCACCGCCCGCCCTATTCCGCCAGGAGAGCTGAACAAATCCATGAAAATCCACATCGACGAGAACCTCTGCGCCGGCCACGGCAGGTGTTATACGCTCGCCCCTGAACTTCTCGACTCCAACGACGAGGGCTACCCCACAAGTCTTGGGGAGGACCTTGACGTGGCCCCCCAACTCGAGGACGCTGCGCAGCGGGTCGTCGCGAACTGCCCCGAGGGAGCGATCAGGATCCTCTAAAGCCCCTCATGGTCTCTCGCTTCGAAGGTCGAGCCACCAGGCCTGTGGCGACGCGTCGAAACGTTTCGCGTAGGCCCTCTCCGCCTCGGAGGCTTCTTCGCCCGGAACGGCCATGACCGTTGTGACTAGCGGCGACGCCCCTCCGATCGGGTCGACCCACTCCAGGTGAATCTCTTCGATCACTTCTCGCAGAGCTGGGCTCGCATTTTCGTGGTGGGAGCTCGTCTGATGCGCTAGGAACCCCGGGTAGGAGTCGAATGATGCGAGCGTGTAGTAGACGTTCGGCTCCTCTCCCCGCCAGTACTCGTAGCGCCTCAGCGCCGTCTCGGTTCGGTGTGAATCGGCGTAGAGTTCTCTCGCAATCTGTTCGAAGCGGGCGGCCTCACCATTACGGACACGTATCCGAGCGAGAAAGGTGGCCATAGTTCGAGTTTTCCTCTCCTGTGATAGCGTTACGAACCCACAGTGCGTGGCTCCTATGCAGGGTCCCACTGGGGTAGGGTGACCTCGTCTGTGAGAACCTCGAAACGAGCTCGCATCGGCTGGCCCACCGCAAGCTCGGGGGCGCCGTCGAGGTAGCCGACCAGCCGTGCGCCCGGCGCTGCATCGAGGTCGACGAGGACGACCGTGTAGGGCGTGGGGAAGTCGGGGTGAACTTGGTGCACGACGACGGTCCACGAGTGCAGCCGTCCGGTGCCGGCGACCGTCTTCCAGTGATTGTCCCAACTACCGCAGCGGTAGCAGTAGGCGCGAGGCATGTGAAGAAGGGTTCCACAGGAGCTGCATTCGAGGACTCGGATCTCCCCGAGCCTCGCACCTTCCCAGAAGCCGCCGGTGTCTGGGTCCTGGGTCTCCGGTAGGACCCTTCGCTGTGGCTGCGTCATGACGCCCTCAAGATGAGAGCGCTACCCGGCGGCAGGGGCGTGGATGTGACAAGGCAGGTCTGAGCCCCGGGCACCTGCGACGTGGACGTGCCGCGAATCTGGCGGACCGCTTCTACCACGTGACTCATGCCGTGTACGTAGCCGTCGGACAGGTGTCCTCCGCTGGTGTTGATTGGTATCGTTCCGCCCATGTCGATCTCCCCGCTGGACACGAAAGGACCTCCTTCCCCTTTGGCGCAGAACCCGAAATCCTCGAGTTGCAACAGGACTGTTATTGAAAAGCAGTCGTAGAACTGCGCTACGTCTATGTCCGATGGCCCCATCCCCGCGCGCGAGTACAGCTTGTCGGCTGTCGCCTTGGCAGGCAGCGTAGTGATGGTGTCGCGCATGAGAACCGGAAACTGCACCCCCGGTTGAGGATCAAGCATCGCCCCTTGAGAGACAGCTCGGATCAACGCGGGAGGATTGGGGGAATCCTTGGCCCGTTCGGCGCTCGTCACCACCACAGCGCACGCCCCGTCGGTTTCCAGGCAGAAATCGAAGAGGCGGAGAGGACTGGCTATCACCCTCGCGTTCAGGTAGTCGTCGAGCGTCAGCTTCCGGTCGTGCATCTGAGCGCCAGGGTTGGCGTTCGCCCTCGCACGGCAGGTGAGGGCTATCTGAGCCAGGTCGGTTTCTTTGGTCCCGAACTCAGCCATGTGACGCTGAGCTATAAGCGCAAAGATCTGGCCTGAGGTCAAAAGTCCGTACGGCGCGAAGAACTCGTCGTAGGTGTTGTTACCCCCCACGTTACTCTGCGTGGCACTTGAACGACCGTATCGCCTTCCGGAGCGGCCGTTCAAGGAGCGGAACACCAGCACGTTCTCGGCGAGGCCGGCTATCACAGCGGCTGCGGCCTGGCCGACCATCGCGCACGGCGCCACTCCTCCTACGCTCACGTCGCCCATGTAGGAAAGGTCCCTCATCCCGAGGACGTGGGCAAGGTCGTTGTGGCGGACAAGGTCCAAGTCGCAGCGGACTATCCCGTCTATGTCACCCGGAGAAAGGCCGGCGTCCTCGATCGCTGCCAGCGACGCCTGCAGAGCTAGTGTCAAGTCGCTACGACCCGAGTTGCGGGTGAAGTCTGTAGTGCCAATGCCGGCGATAGCGCACCGGTCCCTGAATGCAAGGTCGTCTCCGCTCACACCCCACCTCCTCGTGTCATCCGATTTTCCTGATCATAATTCCGAGCGGCCCGGGGGCGACAGTCCACACACAATGGAAACCAGGAAGCGGTCGAGCATGCGTCGACCAAGCAGGCGGCGGTCATTGGACGGACTTGGTCTGTCCGCCATCGACCACTATGTGAGTGGCATTTATACCCGCCCCGGCCGGGCTGGAAACGAAAGCGACGACCTGTGCCACCTCACGGGCGGTCACCAAGCGCCGAAACGGGAACTGGCGCACAAGGCCGTTCCAAAGTTCCGGTTCGGAGACTCTCACCCGGTCCCAGCTGCCACCTTCGAAGAACGTCGCCCCCGGTGAGATCACGTTGGCTCTGATCCCCTGACGGCCCAGGGTCTGAGCCATTTCGTTGGCGAGGACCCTTTGGGCGGCTTTGGCCGGCCCGTAACCAGATGGCCGTGCCCCCGGGCGGGCAAACCACTGGACGCTGGCGGTGGAACCGATGAACACAATGCTGCCAGCGTCGCTCGCCTCCAGAGCGTCCAACGCGGCGTCCACCACGCGAACCGGGGCGAGAACGTCGGTGGTGAGGGTCTTCATCCAACCCTCCTCGCCGGGACCGGAAAAGCCGCTTGCGCAGTGGACGTAGACGTCAAGACCGCCGAGAGCCTCGACCGTCTCCTCTACCAGGGCTTTGGTGTCTATGGCGTCCGTCAGGTCCGTCCGGCGGGCGAAGACACGTCCGTCTCCGCCGACGGCTTGTAGATGTTGTCGGGCAGCTTCAAGTGAATCTGGCGTTCTGCCGCATATCGAGACGGAGGAACCTTCCTCCAAGAAGACCTCTGCGATGGCCAGTCCGATGCCACGCGTGGCTCCAGCCACCAGAACCTTGCGACCTTGCAATCCGAGCTGCACTATTAGAGAACCCTTTCTACTGTGTCGTCAGGTCCGGCGGCGGGATCCCGAGTGACCTCGCAACCTTTCGGAACTGCTCGTAGGTGTCCGCTCCGGGAGGGCTGACGTCCTGAGCCCAGAACACCAGGCTCTTGAAACCCGCCTCCGCGTATCGAGCGACGACCTCGGGAGTCGGATGGCGGACCCTGACGTGGCATTCAACGTCCGTGCCCTCGGCACGGCAGTGCGCTGCCAGAGCGTCTCGCAGTTCGACGGCCTCCTCGAACGTCGGTGTAGCCGAGCTGAACCATCCGTCGGCGATCCGGGCGGCCCGGCGTAACGCCCCGGGGCTGTTACCGCCGGTGACCAGCGGGACGTTCACGGGTTCCGGGCACACCTGGACGTCCTCGAAGCAGAAGTGGCGCCCCCGATAGTCGAAACGTCCTCCCCGCCACGCTTTGCGCAAGATCGCTACGCTCTCCTCGACGCGACTGGAACGCTCCGCGTATGGAACCCCGAGCGCGCTGAACTCCTCTCGCAGCCATCCGGCTCCCACCCCAAGCATGAACCGCCCGCCGCTGACCTCCTGCAAAGTGGCCGCCGCTCTGGCGGTCACCAGGGGATGGCGCAACGCGAGAAGATAGATCCCCGTAGCGAGAAGAATCCGGGAAGTCTGCGCGCCCACTGCGGCGAGAGCCACCAACGGGTCTAACAGCTGCGTTGAATTCTCGACGATGCGACGAGTGCGAAAGTCGCCGGGGGACAGACCAGCGGCGGCGGCGTCACCTTTTGTGCCAGCCGGGTGTTCGGAGGCGTAGTCCCCCGGATCGATGAGGTGCTCGCCGAGCCAAAGGTGCTCGAACCCGGCCGCCTCGGCGGCTTGGGCAACTTCTACTAGCCGCGACACGCTTACGTCGTAGGCCGATATGCCGAAACGAACCCCGCCAGGGCCGGCTACGGCCTTAGGCGCCGTCAAGCCAGGTGGTACAGGTCGGCGGCATTGTCGTGGAGTATCCGCCGAAGATCGGCTTCGGGTATTCCCGACAGGCTCTGCGCTATGTAGGTTCTCGGCGACACCGCAGAGGTCGCTGGGCCCGGAGACATGCTCGTCGGGTGCGGGAAGTCACTTTCGAAGAGGATCCAGTTGGAGCCGAGCTGCTCTACCGCAGAGGCGACGGTATCGGTCTCGAACCAGAAGCAGCCGTACATCTGGCGCAGGAAGTACTCGCTTGGCAAGAGGTCGTACTCGGGATGTTCTTCGGGAACCCCGCAGTTGTTCCACTGCCAGTCCAAGTGGGCCAGGGCGAACGGTATCCAGCCGATCCCGCTTTCCACGGAAACGAATTTCAACTCCGGAAAGCGGTGACAGACCCCGCCGGTGATGAGATTTGCAATTACCCGCACGTTGGACATCCCGAATTGGACCCCGAAACCGGCGTAGTTAGCGTGGCGTCCCGCTGGGGCGTAGGCCGCGTCGAAGATGGACATGTCTCCCGACCCGATGTGGAAGTTGACCGACAGACGCGCCTCTTGCAGGCAGGCCCACAGCCGGTCCCAGTGAGGGTCGGCTAGCTTGGGAAGTCCCCAGAAGGCCGGCTCGCCGGTCATGATCACACCCTTGTGGCCGAGTTCGACGGCTCTGGCAATCTCCGCCTCGCAAAGCTGCACGTCCCACATCGGTAGGGCCATGATCGGAACGTAGCGACGCGGGTCGGCCGAGGAGTACTCGGCTAGAAAGTCGTTGTACGCTCGCACGCACCCGTACATCAGATCAGGGTCGCCGATCGTGAGAAGTTTGCCGGCCCCGAAGCCCGCCACGTTGGGATATAGCACCTGTGCCCATATTCCATGGGTGTCCATCCAGGCGAGCCGCATCGCCGGATCCCAGGTGGCGCGATCGACCACTTCGAGATTCGGCGGGTGATCGGGGGGATATTCGTGCCAACCGGCCTGAGCTGCGCCCGCCGCCGCCCCTACCCGTGTCTCGCCGAAGAACCACGCGTCCTCGCCCATCTTGTCGTCGAAGCGTACGTGGGGAACTCGGTCCCCCCACCGTCGCACGTCCATTCGCGAGGTCCACAGGTCATACGGCTCTATCACGTGCGTATCGGTGTCGATCACCTTCCACGAGTCGACTTGAGCTTCGAGCATCCTGACTCCTTGGTCTGGGCACGCCTATCCGGCATCTCCACGGAAGACGCAAAAGTATTTGGTCATCATAGTAATCCTCGGATTAGTGTCTGTAAAGGCTGAGGCTTTCGTGACTGCAATCACTAAGAGATCGAAATGATGTGAAGCGTTGTTACCAATGGGAAACTTTTCGACTCAGTCCTAACTCGCCATCCCATCATTGATTATGAGGAATATCTTGACGGCGGTGCAGCGCTCATTTATATTATGACCGCCGTCACAACGTTCTGAAGGTCTGCCTTTCGGCAATACCTACAGGTGTTCTCATGGCCTTGCTTCTCGCCAACAGCGAGATCGAACCAACTGGAGGTCGCAGATGTACAAGAAGAAGCTCGGCGCCGCTGCTTTAGCCTTGACGCTCGCGGGTGGGTTAGCGGCGTGCGGGTCTTCGAAGTCGTCGACGGTTTCGTCGGCTACGACTGCCGGAACGTCCTCGTCGGCCACATCGGCTAGCTCCTCCGGGGGTTCAGGCTCCTCCGCTGTAGCGACCGCCCAGTCGATCGTCAACAAGTATCTCGCAGCACCAACCGATATCGCCGAAACAGTACCGCTACCGCACGCGCCAGCTAAGGGAATCAAGGTGGCCTTCCTCACCTGCCCCGAGGCTTCCTGCTCGCTTTTGAACTCCGGCTTCACCTCGGCGGCTCAAGCTCTCGGATGGGACCCGACCGTTATCACCTACAGCACTGCCACTCCCGGCCAAGCCCTGCAGCAGGCGATCAACGAGGGCTACAAGTACATTGCGAGCACGAGCGTCACCTTGAGCGAGATCACGCCGGAGGTCCAAGAAGCCAAAGCCAAGGGTATCGCACTGTTCGAGGGTTACGTCCCCGACACGCCGGAAGGGGCCACCAACGGACTTTACGGCGTCGTTGCCGACCAAGCGTCGAGCATCGCCGGGGGCGCCCTTATGGGAGACTGGATCGAAGCCAACTCCCAAGGTCATGCCAACGTCGTCTATGTCGACCTGCCTCTCTATCCGTCCCTCGTCGGCGAGGGGCAAGGCGCCCAGCAGGAGCTCGCCAAGCTTTGTCCGTCCTGCAGTTTCTCGACCCTTCCGGTAACGGTCAATCAGCTCACAGCCGGTCAGGTCCCTTCGGCAATCGTCAGCTACCTCCAAGCACACCCGAGCACCAACTACGTCTACCTATCCTTCCAAGATCTAGACCCGGGGCTGGTCGCGGCCCTGCGGACCGCCGGCCTACTCAGCAAGGTCAAGGTAATCGGAACTGAAGGAGAGGCAGCTCAGCTCCAGGAAGTGCAGAACGGCACTGAGACCATGTGGTCAGTTCTGCCGGAACCGTACGAGATGTGGGTCATAGTTGACTGGATGGCCCGACAGTCCGAAGGGGTCCTCAACCAAGCAGCTCTCAACGCCGGAAACGCTGCGGAAGTCTTCTTCGTGCAGACCCCGGCCCAAGCGAAAGCCCAGCTAGCTGCCGACGGGGGGAACTGGCCGGGACCAGCCAACTACGAAAAGGACTACGAGGCTCTCTGGCACGTGTGATGGCGGCGTCTAGCCCACAGCTGAAGCAACGCCGTGACGCTTAAACTTCGGAACCTGACAAAGACCTTCGGAGGTCAAGCGGCTCTGCACGGGGTGGACCTCGATCTTCATTACGGCGAGGTTCACGCCCTAGTAGGTCAGAATGGTTCGGGAAAGTCAACGCTCATAAAGACGCTGTCCGGCTATCACGAACCCGACCCCGGTGCCGGGGCCGAGATCGACGGGACGTCTTTCGAACTTGGGAGCGCCGCGGCTGCAAAGGCCGCGGGCCTCAGATTCGTTCACCAGGATCTTGCTCTGGTGCTGTCGCTAAGCGTCGCCGACAACATGATGCTCGGCCGGTCCTATCCGACCGGCCGTCTTAGGAGAATCCACCGACGCTTGGTCGAGTCCGAAGCCCGCTCCGCGCTTGAAATGCTTGGCCTACAGGTAGACGTACGGGCGAAAGTCGGCGATCTGAGCATGGCTGAGAGGTCCACCGTCGCAATCGCTCGAGCCTTGGCCGATTCACAGGGTAGGCGTTCCCTGATCGTCCTCGACGAACCGACAGCGGCCCTCCCCGCAGACGAGGTGGGCCGACTCCTGCAGGCGATAGCCCGCCTTCGCTCGGAAGGTCATGGTGTGCTGCTGGTGTCACACCACCTGAGCGAAGTCCTCGAAGTCGCGGACAGGGTCACAGTCCTGCGGGACGGTCGGCTCGCGGCGTCACTACACCGTCACGAGATTGACCAAGCTCTCTTGACCGAGTTGATCGTCGGCCATCCGGTTGGCGCGAGCGACTCGGACGCCCGAGAGCGCAAATCCCCAACCCTGCACAGCACCCCCGCTCTATCTGTTCGCTCTCTGAGCGGCAGCCGGCTATCCAGCCTCGACCTGGACATCTACCCAGGCGAAGTGGTTGGCGTCGCAGGATTGACCGGGTCAGGCAGGGAATCAATCGGCTCTTTGCTCATCGGTCACACAGGACGGACCGGGATGGTTCTCGTCAATGGTCGTCTTCTTTCCGCCGGCAGCCCGCAGCGAGCGCACAAGGCGGGCATGGTGGCAATTCCCGGCGAGAGATCCAGGTATGGAATTTTCCCCAACCTTGAGACGCGAACCAACATGACCCTGTCAATGCTGGAGCGCCACAGAAGGTTCCGTCGCATCAGCACTCGTAATGAGCACGCTGAGGTACGGGAATGGATAGACAAGTTGGGTATCGTCTGCCAGGGACCAGAATCTCCGATCCTTAGCCTCTCAGGGGGAAATCAGCAAAAGGTCCTCGTTGCGAGGGCACTGCGAATGGACCCCAAGGTTCTCGTGCTTGACGACCCCACCCAGGGTATCGACATCGGGGCTCGAGCCCAGATACACCAAGTGATCGAGGCCTGTGCGAGATCAGGGATGGCCATCCTCCTGATCTCAACTGACAGCGACGAGCTCGCAAAGCTGTCCGACCGCGTGGTGGTACTAGCCCGTGGGCACGCGATCCGGTCGTTGGACCGCAGCGACGGGCTAACGGCCGCCACGATAGACATTGCACAGCTCGAGTCGGGCATGCCAGTCAAGGCTTCATGACTTACATCACCCTACGCATGCTACGTGAGGAGAAAGTTTGACTAGAGCCGCAGCTCCCACCAGTCCCCCGCCCCACATGATGCCAGAACGGCGAGCTGCAGCGTCGGTGCGCAGGGCGCTAGGGCTGCGGCGGATCAGCGCTATCTACCTGTGGATAGCTTTCATCGCCATATTCGGAGGCGTCGAGGAGCACCTGTTCCTGACCGTCAGTACTTTCCAGGTCGTGTTCTCCCAGGGAGCCGTCACCGCGACTCTCGCTCTCGCTTTCCTCGCTCCCCTCACGACGGACACCTACGACCTGTCGATCGGCGAGGTGATGTCCCTCACGATCGTCCTGATCAACTGGTTCACGCTGCACTCGCACATACCCGTCGCGGTTATCTGCCTGGGAGTGGCGGTATTCTGTGGGCTCATCGGCGCCGTCTCCGGTTTCGTCGTCGTACGCCTACGCGTCAACTCGCTGATAGCCACGCTCGGCATGAGCGAGGTTCTCAGCGCATTTCAGCTCTACGTCTCGCAGAACCACCAAGTGGCCGGCACCTTCTCCAACCTGTTTGTGAATATCGGGAATGACAAAGTCCTCGGAATTCCATACCTGGATATCTACATGGTGGCTATAGCTGCCGTTCTCTGGTTCGTACTAGAGCAGACCCCACTCGGGCGGCGGATGTTCGCCATCGGAGGCAACAGGGACGCGGCACGCCTCGCCGGGGTATCGGCGGATCGTATTGTCTGGGGATCTTTGATGGCATCTGCGGGCATCGCTTCCCTCGCAGGGATCATGTACACGCTGCAGGTCGGTGCTTACACCGGAGACATCGGGCAGGGCTACCTCTTCCCCGCGCTTGCAGCAGTCTTCCTCGGTGCCTCCCAACTCTCTCAAAGGCCGAACGTCTGGGGAACCCTCATTGCCTTCTTCGCTCTGGCCTTTGGCATCCAAGGACTCACACTGAAGTTCGGTGCCGGTACGTTCTGGGTTAGTCCTCTCTTCCAGGGCGTAGCTCTGATAATCGCTGTCGCCGTTGCGAGTGCGCGTGGAAGCATCGGGGGTGGGCGCGACGGAAAAGCGATACGCCGGATGCTCCGAACCTCGCGCTCCAAGCCCGACGCTGATCCCGGTGGGTTGTCACCCCCGAACCAAGACGGATCTCTTATAATGAACAGCGGCGTTCCAAGCGACGGGGAGGCTACGATGTCGCAGGGGTCAACGGCCTGAGACCCCGAAATTCGTTTATAGAGGGAGTGGGATCCATGGTTGAGTACGCCACAGTAGACGCAGATCTGACGTCGAAGATCGCCCCGGCCACCGAGCACTGGAAGGAGATCGACCGCCTCCGCGAGCAGCACCGCTTCTTCTGGAACTCTCACGGGCCCGGGTACTGGGTCCTCACCAGGTACGACGACATCAGGGAGGCGTTCAACACCCCCGAGATCTTCTCGAACCGCTCGATCGTGGCGACGGATCCCAACCCCGCCTACCGGTTCCTGCCGTCGTTCAGCGAACCGCCCCAGCACATGAAGTACCGCCATCTGATGAACGCTTGGTTTGCTCCAGCATCTATCAAGCGCTACGCCCCGAGGGTCGCCGAACTCGCCCGCGAGACCATCGAGCCGCTCGTACCCGGCGGTCGATGCGACTTCATCCGGGCGTTCGGCGACGGGTTCCCGGTCAAGGTGTTCCTGCTGGTGATGGGACTTCCCCTGGACGACGCCGACTTCTTCGTGTCGGCCGTCCACCGCATGTCCGGTGACACCCCTGGGCATCCCTCCGACATGACAGCATGGGACGACATCCAAAATTATTGGCGTTTGATGGTGGAGGACCGTCGCTCGGCGCCACGTGACCCATCCGTCGACTTCGTGACCCATCTGAGCCGCTGCGAGTTGGACGGCGAGCCGCTGCCCGACCAAGACATCCTCGACATCCTCGTCACGCTCACCCTAGGCAGCCTGGACACCATCAAGAACCAGCTGGGGTGGTGCTTCTACCATCTGGCCACCTACCCCGACGACCGCCGACGCGTCGCCGCCGACCCTGAGCTGGTGCCCAGCGCCGTGGAGGAGTTCCTGCGTGCGTACCCGATCGTCGGAATGGCCCGGAAGGTAACCCGGGACATCGACTTCCACGGATGCCCCATCAAGCAGGACCAGATGGTCCTGCTCAGCATTCCAGCCGCTACCAGGGATCCACGCCAGTTCCCGGATGCCGACAAGGTCCTCATCGACAGGTCCCCGAACCGCCACATCGCGTTCGGCGCCAGCGAGCACCGCTGCCTCGGGTCGCACCTCGCTCGCTGCGAGTTGCAGTCAGCGATACGCGAGTGGCACGAACTGATACCCGACTACCACCTCGACACTGACGAACAGCTTCTCGCTCACGGCGGGCTGATCTCGCTGCGCACCCTGCCCCTTGCGTGGGACGCCTGACCGCTCGCTAGAGTCCTGGGAGGAGTCTCGAAGACGGCCAGACCAGGAGGAAAGATGACAGACGGCATCTGCGACAGTCGCTTTAAAGCGGTTCGTGACGCGTTGGAGGCCAACGTCGACTCGGGGGAGGAGTTGGGGGCGTCTATCGCCTTGGATGTCGACGGCAAGACGGTCGTCGACATTTGGGGCGGGTGGCGCGACCCCGAGCGAACCAAGCCGTGGGAGCGGGACACCATTGTAAATGTGTGGTCGACCACGAAGACCGTGACGGCGCTGGCTGTCCTCATGCTCGCGTCCAGGGGTGACATAGACCTGTACGCGCCGGTGTCACGCTACTGGCCTGAGTTCGCGGCCCAGGGAAAAGAGCACGTCGAGGTGCGCCACCTGATGTCGCATACGTCGGGGGTTTCAGGACTTGACCAGCCGGCGACGATCGAAGATCTCTACGACTGGGAGAAGTCCACTTCGCGGATGGCCGCTCAGGCACCTTGGTGGGAGCCCGGGACCGCATCGGGGTATCACGCTCTTAACTTCGGGCATCTTCTCGGGGAGGTCGTCCGTCGGGTCACCGGCAAGACCCTGAAAAGCTTCGTAGCCGAAGAGATAGCTGGTCCACTTGGCGCGGACTTTCAGATCGGCGCCGACGCGAGCGACACCGACCGCATCGCTCCGGTCATCCCGCCGCCCCCGCTGCCCTTCGACTTCGCAAGCATGGACCCGGCGAGTCCATCTGTTCGTACTTTCACCGGCCCGCTGGTCGACGCCACGTACGCCAACACCGCCGCTTGGCGTGCCGCCGACATCGGCGCGGCGAACGGCCATGCAAACGCCCGCTCGGTCGCTCGGGTCCTTTCTACACTGAGCCTGGCGAACCCGAAGTTCGTCTCCGCCGAGGCGGTCGAATCCGTCTTCGACGTGCAGGCGGACGGGGTGGATTTGGTGCTCGGGGTGCCTTTGCGTTTCGGGATCGGCTACGGGTTGGCGAAACCGGAGACGATTCCTTACATACCGGACGGCCGGGTGTGCTTTTGGGGTGGCTGGGGTGGCTCGTTGATCCTCATGGACCTGGAGCGCCGTGTGACGCTTGCTTACATGATGAACAAGATGTCGCCGGGGGTGATCGGCTCCCCCCGTGCAGAGACGTACCTTCTCGCGGCTTACGCTGCGATGGGGATCGACCTGCGCTGAGATGCGACCCTAACTTGAGGCGGTAACTGTCTCGGTGTCGCGTCCGGAGCGAAGCACCCGGCCCGGACGTTCGTCGGTGAACTCCCCGCCGGTGACGATGTCGGTTCCGGCTACCATCACGTGCGCTACACCGACCGCCCCGCCGTAGACCCGGGCCGCCCCTCCGGGCAGGTCGAAGCGTGTGTACACCGGCTCGGGGGCTACCGTCGACGGGTCGAACACCACTAGGTCGGCCCAGCAGCCGGCCCGCAGAAGCCCACGGTCGCGGATGCCGTAGAGGGCGGCGGGCGCGCCGGTCAGGTGGTGGACGACTTCCTCCATGGATATGAGTCCCAGCTCTCTGGCCGGCTTGGCGAGCATGGTCGTCGGATAGTTGAAGGTGTCGATCATGTCGAGATGAGCCCCGGCGTCGGACGCTCCCACCACGGTACGCGGGTCGCGCCAAACGTCCACGCGCCGCTGCCACGACTCGGTGTCCTGCCCGCGGTCCTGGTTGACTATCACGGTTCGCAGGCCGTCGGCGACGACTATGTCGACCAGCGCGTCCCACGGTGTGCGGCCGGTGCGTTCGGCGATCTCGCCGACGCTGAGGCCCTCGTAGGTTTTGGTGTCTGCGGTGAAGGTCTCCAGGACAATGTACTGGCGCCAGTTGGCGATCGAACGCAGAGGCCCGTCCTGGCTTTGAGCGAGCCTGTCCATCTCCGCCCGCCCGGCCGGGTCGCTCAGCATTGCCAGCTTGTCGGCGTCGGGCAGGGCCATTATCGAATCCCAGCCGGGGAGTATGTCCAAGATGAAACCGCTCTTGAAGTTGAGACGGTTACGTTGACTGTCAGGCAGGGTCAGGGCCACCACCCGCCCGCCGCGGTCCGCAGCGTGGTCGCTGCCGAGCAGCTGGCGCTCCACCACTTCGCGGTTCTTGGAGTACACCGGCAGCACATTCCAGTTGATGGGCCTGTTCGCCGCCTTGCTCATCGCCGCCATCAGCTCGAACATGTCATCCTCGAAAGGCGGCGGCGCGGGTATGAACTCCAGGGTCGTCCCGGGGAACTCACCGACCACCGAGCACAAAGCGACGAGCTCCTCGGCGCTGGCGTGGCGCGACGGCACCGGCGTGCCGTGATGGTCGTTATGAGTACGAGACCAAGTCGACGAGAAACCCAGCGCCCCGGCAGCCAGACCGTCCCGCAAAAGTTGCTTCATAGACTCCAGCTGGCCTGCGCTGGCCGGTCCTCCCACCGCCTCGTCGCCCATCACCACCCTCCGCAGTGCGGAATGGCCGACTAGGAACGCCGTGTTAGGCGAAGTCTTGCCGTCCACGCGGTCAAGGAACTCGGCTGTCGTCTTCCA
Source organism: Actinomycetes bacterium (assembly GCA_021808665.1). The sequence continues at coordinate 3,419 of JAKBBA010000031.1, read as the reverse complement.
GTCCCAAGGAACACCCTTTTGGAGGGACTCGAGCGGCATTCCTTCCACCCGGGCCAGCATGCGCATCAAATACTCGCCGTCGTCGGGGCGCGCGGACAACGGTGCGATGGTGAAGCCACAGTTGCCGCTGACAGTCGTCGTCACCCCATGCAACGGGGAAGGACTCAACGTCGGGTCCCAAAAAGCCTGAGCGTCGTAGTGGGTGTGCAGGTCGATAAAACCGGGGGCAACCACCAAGTCAGCGGCGTCGACGACGCGGCGAGCTGTCTCGTCCACCTCGCCAAGAGCGACCACCCGACCGTCGGCGATCCCGACGTCGCCGTGCCGGCCCGGCGCCCCCGTACCATCGACGATCAAACCGTTCCTTATCACAACGTCGAGCATGCTTCCGACGCTACACCCCTACGACGCCGCCTTGCCCGGCCACAGGCGCAATCGGCGTCAACAAGCCTACAGCTCCCCGCCAGCCCACCATCTCTCGAACGCTGGTCTGACGATAGTGGAGACGGGTTCCACGATCGTTCCTGCCGGCGAACGCACATATGTGAAAGCCCCGTACCCCTCATCGGGAGCCCTACCGGCGAGCTCCAACGTCCAGCCCTGCCTGAGAAGCTCCTCGGTCGTGGATGCCACGTCGTCTACCCAGAAGCCCAGGTGGTGGGGACCGGGTCCGTCGTCGGCATCCCAAACCGAGCCTGGCTCCCCCTGGAGCAGTTCGAGATGGACCGGTCCGGCGCTGGAGTAGGTAAAGCGGAGATCCACGATGCCCACACCCGAGCCTGGAAGCCATATCTGCTGCTGGCGGTGTTGGACGGAGCTCCACTCAAGCGCCGCGGCACCGGTCATGTTCTTCATGGCGTCGTCGAGATCGGGCACTCTGATGCCCACGTGGAACATATCCTCGAAATGCATCGCAGGTCTCCTTGTCTGCTTCCTATTGGGCTACTTCTTGCTTCGCCGGCGGGAGCCGGAGAACGCCGTCTCGCTAGGTGGCCCAAGCGATGCGAGGTAACCCTCTACTACCTGGCGCTGCTGGGATGCCGGCCATTCGTCGGGGGCGAACACGGCCTGCACTGCCACACCGTCCAGGAGGGTTGCCAGCACCCGGGCTAGCTCCTCAGCCGAGTGGCCGCCTACGAGGATATTCGCATCCTGGTCGTGCGCAACAGCCTCGGCGAGTCCTTTGCGGAAGACCTCGTAGCGATGGCGCTGCTCAGCAGCCAAGTCGGCGTCACCGACAGCTGCCCCCCAGAAGGCCAACCACACCTTCCAGTTAAGAAGGCGCTCGGAGTCCACAGGCAGCACCGCGTCGATCTTCGCCCAGACCATCGAACCGCCCGCAGAAGCAGCGGCCTCGAAACGTGCATGCGCCATCTCCGTGCGAGCCCGGAACGTGGCCAGCAGCAGATCGCGTTTCCCGGGGAAGTAGTAGCACAGCGCGCCAGTCGTCCAACCCGCCGCACGGGCCACGTCACGAAGGCGAACCGACGCAAGTCCCACACGGGCAATCTCTTGTGCCGTGGCCTCCGTTAGCTGTCGGCGTCGCAGGTCGTGATCGACGGTCTGCGGCATTGACAGACCATAGCACGGCGACTATCGTCACATAACAGCGGTTATGTCTCGCGTGGGACGGAACCACTCCCGGGGAGGTCAGAAGTGGAGCAGGCGTTGATGGACCGTATCAAAGGGGAGATCCGCTGGGAGTTCGCTCGGAGCGGCCCGCCGGAGGGTTTCCCGGCCTTCCACGACATTCCCATCGGACGGTACGTCGACAAGGACTTTTTCGACTTGGAACGAAAGCGTCTGTGGAGCAAGGTGTGGGTGCTCGCCGGCCGAGCCGAGGGCATCCCCGAGGCGGGGGACTACTTCACTTTCGACGACCTCGGCCCGCCGATCGTCGTGGTCAGGGGACGCGACAGCGAGATCCGAGCTTTCTATAACACCTGCCGCCACAGGGGAGCACCAGTCGTCCGCTCGGCGAAAGGGTCGGCCCGCAATCTGCGCTGCCAGTACCACGGCTGGACCTACGACGTCGACGGTGGCCGTCTCGTCAGTGTTCCCGACGAACGGGACTTCGTCGGATTGTGCAGGCAGGACCGTTCTCTTGGAATGATCGGATGCGAGGTGTGGCAGGGTTGGGTGTTCGTGAACCAAGACCCGCTCGCTCCGACTTTGAGGGAGTGGTTCGGTCCCGCCCTGGACGAGATGGAGGAGCTCTGCGGGGAAAGCCTCAGGGCCGTGTCGACGCACAGCCAGACGATTGCATGTAACTGGAAGGTGACCGCCGAGGCTTTCCTTGAGGTCTACCACTTCCGCCACATACACGGTCGCGGCGCCGGAGGCTCCGAAACCCTTCTCGACAGCAGGGGAGCCACGATGGGCCTCCTGCCCAACGGCTGTAGCCGCATGATCACGCCGTATTCCGCTTCCGCTGCTGCAGCGACCGGGATGAGCGACTGGTCGGACTGGCGTCACATAGTTACGCCCGATTTCGCCGACATCACGCCGGTCAACGACATGTTCCGCTGCACGAGCAGCGCTTACAGCCTCTTCCCGAACCTGATCACACCTGTGGGCGCCGAAGGGTTTCCGTTCCTGGTCTTCTGGCCCTTAGACATCAAGACGACCCGCCTCGACTGGATCTTCTACGCCCCCAAAGACTGGGACGGCGACGAGCTGCCGGAGCGTTGGAGGCGGCGCATAGAGAACTTCAACCTGATCATGGAGGAGGACCGCCGAAACATGGAGCCCATGCAGAGGTCTTTGGAGTCCCCGGGATCGACTGGGATTCCGATCAACTACCAGGAGCGGCGAATCTGGCACCTACACGAGCAGATCGACCGTACCATCGGGATCGAGCAGATACCCGGTGAGCTTCGTGTCGCCCAACTTCTTGATCCCTACGTGGAAAGAGCGGCCGCGACGGCGGGTTCCAGATGACCGACTCCTACGACGTGATCGTCGCCGGAACAGGCGCCGCAGGCCTCACAGCTGCCATAGCTGCTCACGACGGCGGGGCCAAAGTTGCGTTGTTCGAGAAAGGGGAGCAGGTCGGAGGGACGTCCGCCTGGTCGGGAGGCCACGTATGGATCCCGAACAATCCGCACATGGCCGCTGACGGTGCCGCCGACAGCCGGGATCTTGCCCTCACCTACCTGATGTCACTTTCGCGTGGGACTATAGAGGAGCGCCTTGCGGAGGCATTCGTGGACGCCGGGCCCCGGATGGTCGAATACCTCGACGCCAAAGCCGGGACGGACTTCTACTCGGTTAGAGGTTTCCCCGACTACCACCCTGAGCACCCGGGGGGCCTACCCGGCGGCGGACGGACCGTCGAGTGCCCGCTTTTCGCCTTCGACGAGCTCGGGGAGTGGGCGGCGCGGGTGACGCCGAGCCCGTACTTCGCGACGATGAACATC
>JAKBBA010000112.1:3353-9981 GCA_021808665.1 Actinomycetes bacterium | reverse complement strand
CAAGGCGCTCCAAGCCGTCCACAGCTGTGGCAGGAAGTTCAAAACTGGTCTTCGTTCCGGCAACGGTGATTTCGAGATGGACGTCGTCGGCTTCGACAAGCGCGTCCGCGATTAAGCGTAACGAGATCAGTTCCAAGTCGTCTGGGTCAGCGTACGGATCGTCGGAGGTTGGCGTGGTCGAGCCGGCTTAGGGCTAGGCGAAGTAGTGGCCGGAGCGAACGTCTTCCACCCATCCCGGCTGAGTCGGCTCCCAGCCGAGCACCTCACGGGTCTGATCGTTGGAGGTGGGGTTGTCCCAGCCGGCGAAGAACGCAAGAAACCCCAGGTGGTTGGCGGACTCGTCCTGGGTGACGCTGCGGGCCGCTACGCCGAGCCCGGCGGCGATCTCTTCGGCGATCGTCTTGAAGGGGATGCCCGTATCTCCGACGCCGTGTAGTCGAGAACCGGCCGGCGCTTTTTCCAAAGCCAAGCGGTACAGCACGGCGATGTCTCGAGTGTGCGCTGCTGGCCAGCGGTTGGCCCCTCCGCCTATATACGCGGCGGACCCGTGCTCGCGGGCCATCTCTATCAATGAGCGTGTGAAGCCGTGGAGGTCCAGGTCACTGTGCACCATCGGGGCGAGACGAACGTACGAGGAGCGTACGCCCCGGGCCGCGAGCGCTACCACGGCGTTCTCGGAGTCGATGCGATAGCCCCCAGGCAGAACGTCCTGCTCAGTGCCGGGACGGTCGTTGACGCCGGCCATCGCGAGCATGAGGGTCCCTCCGGTGCCGACGAACGGCTTGCCTGTGCCGGCGAGCGCGTCCCCCATGGCGGCGATCGCGGCCATGTCAGCGCCCGCCGCGCTTTCGATCCCACCATCGCGCAGAGCCTCGTGCTTGAAGGCGAGGTGGATCACGCCGTCGACCTGCGAGGCGGCGTCCCCAAGGTCGTCGGGATCGTCGAGATGGCCTCTGTGGACCTCGGCGCCGAGCGCAGCCACAGCTGCCGCTGCCTGCTCCGAGCGGGCCAGCCCGACGACGCTATGGCCGTGGCCGAGCAGCTCAGGAATCAGCGCAGAGGCAATATGGCCTGAGGCACCTGTCATTAGAACACGCATAGGGGTCTCCTTCCCGAATCAAGTGATGTCATCATGTGACGTAACTACTCTACCTCATAATGTCACTCAGTGTCGTGACTGTATGCTGTCAGGGTGACTCGCTGGAAGCCCGATTCCGTCGGACGTCTTATGGAGGCTGCTCTGGTCCTTTTCGACGAGCGGGGATACGACGAAACCACGGTGGCTGATATTGCAGCGCACGCTGGGCTGACACGTCGAACTTTTTTCCGCTACTTTCCGGACAAGCGAGAGGTGCTCTTCATGGGCGCCGGGAACCTAGAGGCGGTGTTCGTCGGAGCGGTCACGGGAGCGCCTTTGGAGGCTTCGCCGATCGCCGCAGTGAGAGCGGGCCTCGCAGCGGCGTGCAGTATTTTCGACGGACTGCACCCTATCGTCCGTATCCGGGCGCGTGTCGTCGCTTCGAACCCGGAGCTGCAAGAGCGTGAGTTGATCAAACTGGAGCACCTCTCGGCGGCGGTCGCGTCGGCGCTGGAGGTCCGCTCGGTCGACCCATCGATTGCCGCCCTCGCCTCGGATCTTGGGGTGCGCATGTTTCGCCTGGCGTTTGCCGAGTGGGTCGCTCAGGATGATGCCGCCGGACTCGGTGCCATAATCGATAGAGTGTTCGCCGACCTGCAAGGTCTTTTGGCTGACTAGTGTAGCGGTGTGAGGGGCATAGTTCTGCCCCACCTCATTTCTGGTCGCGCCACGACGAGTGGGACGGGGTAGCGATCGTCGACGATGCGTGTTGCGAAGGTGCGCCTTTCGACAAGCTCAGAGCTTGGCGTGGACAGCACGCGACAGCCCGTCGGGCCTTGGGTTCGAGTGCCCCAGGAATGGCGTCCAAGTCGAGGTGGGCGAAGCCCCACGGGTCCAGGGAGATTCCTTCGGGGAAAACCAAACTGCACATGCCCAAACCGTCGCACTTAGCAGCATCAAATGACAGTCGTAGTGGCGAGGTAGTGGTCATTTCCAGTGTTCCCGTTCGGATGGCCGCGAAAGAGGGAATGCGCCGCCAGGCGAGGAAGCGCTGCAGCGGCGGCGGCGGTGGAGGCGCACCTCGTCGTGGAACGCGTCGAGGGCTGACTCGGCCATGCTCACTGTCCCATCTGGCAAGGAGCATAAACCTCGTCCGGCTAGGCTCTCGGCCAGGGATGCAAGCCTCGTATTGGTGAACCATCCTCCGACCCTGCCTTCGGCAAGAGCCTCCATCCGATCTGCTACAAGCGGAAGTCCGTAAGAGCAGGCGCCGCACTGGCCGGCGCGCTGGTCGCTCAGCCAACGCACGAGCCGAGCGGCTTCACTCAGGCCGCATCGGTCCTCGTCTATGACACCGAACACGCCGCACCCCGCCGATGCACCGCCGTCATTCGGTCGTCCGGGACGCACGATCGTCGTGGTTGCTCTCCCACGGCTCAGCCAACTGCCCGAGTAGCCGCCGAGGAGCACCGCCTGCCAGTTCCGGTCCGCTCCAGCCGCCCACCCTGCCAGGTCGGCTACGGTCGCTGGCCGCATTAGCTCTACCACCGATCCCGGAGCGCTCACATCGCCGGCCAAGGTCACGAGCATGCTGCCCGGCCCGTCTGAACTTCCAGCTTCGCGGAACCATGCGGCGCCGTTACGGGCTATCAGGCCGACGTGGCCGACCGTTTCGGCGTTGCTCACGACGGTCGGTCGTTCGTCGATACCGGATTCGGCGCTGCGGCGTCCCTTCGACGCAGGGAGCGCTTCCCCTCCGCTCAAGAATGAGGCTAGGGAGCTCGATTCGCCAGCGATATACCGGTCCGGTACGTCGACCACATGGAACCCGACCTGCGCACCTACGGCATTTGCAGCGTCGGCTGGGTGGTTTTGGCGTTCGGCGATTGCGGCCAGAGTCGACATGGCGGATCTCGACCCGACGTGCACAGCTACGAGGACGGTCGTTGAGCCGATAGCCGAAGCAATCGCCGCTGCCCCGTCGAGGACCAGGTGGGGACGCAGCTCGAGCAGGGTGCGATCCTTTGCGCTCGCCGGCTCACCCTCGGTTGCGTTGACTACCACGAGAGGGGAGCCGGGGCTGCGCCTAGCGAGGTCAAGTTTTCGCCACAGTTCGAAGTGGCCGCCGCCGCGCCCAGTGATCCCTGCAGCTTTGATCAGTTCAGTGATGTCGTCTGGCCCCATCTTGGGTAGCGGGCCAAGTCGGGCGAGATGGTCAATCCAACGCTCGCCGCCCGGAGGTCCCCCGAGGAGCCTGGCAGAAGCGTCGCCCAGTCCAGCTACTGGCAGGCCCTGCGCGACCGGTAGCCCCTTAGGCTGGACTCCCCTGAGCGACGGATCCCGCACGGTGGCGGCATCTAGAGGGGTCGATGCCGAGATGGAGGTACTCATCGTGTCGCCGCGGCCGGAACGCTGAGAGGACGGCGCCACGCAGACCGCACGGTTGCAGCCATTATCAGCGCCCCTGTCAGTACGTACATCCACCGCAGTGACGGCGTGTCTGAGCCGGCGAGTACACCGTGCAACCACACCAGCACGAACGCCGGATAGGCCAGCCGGTGAAGTCCCGCCCAACGCCGACCGACCGGCCGGCGACCGGCGAGAGCGGCTGTCACGGCTACAATGGCCATCAGGTACGCAGCGACCATCCCGTAGGTGACCGCACCTGGGCGGTAGGAGGCCGAGTTCGGTATCAGAAGAGCTTTCGCCGGCACGCCTGCGTAGCGGTCCGAAAGTAGCGCCCACACGTGGGCAACGAGGAGCCCAAAGAAGGCCGGAACAAGGTATGCGTGCAGTCGCAGGAGGGTCTCCGGTCGTATCGTCGTCGAACGGCGAACAGGTCGGCGGAACGAGAGTCCCATCCACACCAAAGCCGTGAGAGCCAGGTAGGCGCCGAGACCGGCGGCGCGCGCGATAATCCAGGGAAGCATCTTGTTGGTTGCGACAGGAGCCAGGGCGTGGCCAAGCACATAGCCGGCGATACCAAAGAAGGTGGCAGTGCCCGCGGCGCCGGCACCGACCGCAGTCGGCGATACCCCGATGCGGATCGAACCGTCGCGGCGTGTCAATCCCGGGCCCATATGACCTTGTCGTCCATCGAGTCGGTCATCTGCACTCTTTCTTCCACGTCGACCCAAAGCGCTGCGATCCTCTCGGCGGCGGCTCGCTCCCGGATCCTGTCGGCTCCCTCCAAGAACAGCGCCTTCGCCCACACTTCGGCTCGGACCGGATCGGGATGGACGACGCTGACCGCCTGTAGCCCCGCTCCGCCCGGCTCTCCTGTCCGGGGGTCGATCAGGTGGTGAACACTACGACCCTCGTGAACCCAATGACGCACCCGTACCGACGAGGTAGCCACGGCGGTGTCGGAAACTTCGAGGACAACGAGCGGTTCCGCCACGCCGGAGGGGGCTTCGACACCTACTCGCCAAAGGGCGCCCGGTGCCGGTCGTCCCGACACGACGAGGTCGCCTCCGGCGTCTATCAGAAAATCCCGCGTCGAGCGTCTCAACACGGCCGCCGCCCGTCGCGCAGCGACGCTCTTGCCGATACCGCCCAGGTCTACTCGGCAGCCGCCGAGATGCGCGAGGCGCAATCGTGGGAGGAGCGTTGGCGACCAGGGCTGGGGGGACCCGATGGGCGGAACGCCAGCTGGCGTAGCGGGGGAGTCCGCAGTGCGCCGGCTGATGTGGTTCTCATCGGCGAGAAGGTGAAACGAACGGTCGTATCCGAGCTCGACCAGCCGGTCGAGGACTCTCGGGTCGAAACTGGCGGAGGTTTGCTCGTGAGCGTCGAGGGCGCATTGCATCGTTTCCATCAGCGACTGCGGAACCAAATGCCAGCTGTTCGGGCGTCGATTGGCTCTGGATAGAGCGCTGGCTGGAAGGAATCGGGAGCAGTTCCTCTCGACCTCGCGGAACTCGGCGAACGCGCTATCGAACAGCTCGTCGAGGCGAAGGGCTTTGGTCGCGGAGGGCCGCGTCGGGCGTTCGCGGAGATGGATCGCTACGATCGAGGCCATCGCTTTAGAGGTCCGTATCGCCAGTCCCGACGGGGCCGACTTGCCGGGGACGACTAACCCGACATGCTCAAGGGATGGCATGCGAGGCGCCGGTGGTGGCACTGACGATCGGGGCTGCAATCGGGGCGGGGACCGCTACCACCGGGATGGTGGGCAGCGGGCTGAAGGTCGCCGATGGGACCGCGGCGACATTCGAGCTTCCCGTCCCGGCTGCGCTGGTCCGCGCGGCTCCAGGGGCGGCGACGAGGCTCGCGGCGCGCCGTGCAGCGTCTGCCTTTGTGACAGCGAATTGCAAGGATTGCAAAGCTTTGTTCTCGGCTAGAAGCTGCTGTTGCACCGCCGCGAGCATTGCGGCTTCGCGAGTTGCGGCGCTTGCTTCAGCTGCCGGTCCCGGCTTGGCGACAACCGACGCTGAACTGACTGTCAGGGTCGTCGCCGGTTTGATGCCGGGCTGGTTCGAAACCCAAACTACGAGGGCTCCCATACTAGCGATAGTCGTAGTTCCGACGACTAGGGCCGGGATTAGACGCCGGGTTTTGACCCCGCGAGCTCGACGGCGCGACGCCGCCAGACGCCGAGTTGGAGGAGGTGGAGGAGGTGGACATCTGTCCCCCAGGGTTTCGTTGTCGCCCGTGGCCTCGAACTTCGGGCGGTCGTGGCCAGGGAACATCAGTTGTCCCCGCCTCCGTCGCCTCCACCGTCGGAGTGACCGGAGCTTGCCGTGGCGGCTTGCTTGGCGGCCGCCTCCTCCGCCTGGAACTGGTGCTCGGCGTTGGCGAGCTGCTGTGCCGACGACTGGAGATTGGCCTGCTCGGTCGCCAGCAGCTGCTGCTCCGCGGCAAGCTGCGCTCTCTCGTTGGCCAGCGACGACGCCTCGCTTCCGAGCGACTGCTGCTCCGCTACCAGCTGCGTTGCTGACTGGCCAACGCTTGACGTAGCGCTGTCGTGCTCTTTGACCGCCGTTTCAAGGGTGGTTATCGACTTTTGGATCTGCCCTGCCTCCGCAGCGAGCGAGGCGACGGACTGGGCTGCTGGGTTGGCAGTTGTTGCGCCAGCCTGGGAGGTGGCTGTGATGGCTGACGATGCGGTAGTGGAGGGAGTGGCGGCCATAGCTGCCGTCGCTCCTGCTGTCGAGGCCGCTGCGGCAAGACCGACCATCCACTTTTTCATACCAATCATGTCATCGTCTCCTGTCAGGCCTGGGCGACGTAGCGGTTCATGTAAATATCGGCAGGCCCTCCACGTAGGGCGACAAACATTCGATGAGAGTCTTCTCATAGGGGAAAAAGTAGCGGCCTATCCGGGTAATCGTCCGCTCAGCGAACAATCGGCAATTGGTGTCCAAAGGTGTTGTCACCGCGCCGATTCGGTTTCTGCGGAGTTGCCTGCGGAGTTGCCTGCGGAGTTCCCGACGGAGTTCCCGACGGAGTTCCCGACGGAGTTCCCATCGACTGATAGCGATCGACCAGTCGCCTGCCCAGAGTTGCTAGTTCCTCGCGTACTTCTTGAGGGCCGCGGACTTCGACGGT
>JAKBBA010000112.1:0-3343 GCA_021808665.1 Actinomycetes bacterium | reverse complement strand
GGGTAATCGTCCGCTCAGCGAACAATCGGCAATTGGTGTCCAAAGGTGTTGTCACCGCGCCGATTCGGTTTCTGCGGAGTTGCCTGCGGAGTTGCCTGCGGAGTTCCCGACGGAGTTCCCATCGACTGATAGCGATCGACCAGTCGCCTGCCCAGAGTTGCTAGTTCCTCGCGTACTTCTTGAGGGCCGCGGACTTCGACGGTGGCGTCGTAGCAAACGAGCTCCAACGCTGCTTGGTGTGCGCTCGTCATGCTGACAAGGACACTCCGTCGGCCGTCGTCGCAGGCGCCCAGGTCGACGAGATCCCACCAGGCGCCTATACGACCGGACATGCGCGCCCAGACGCCGTCGTCTACTAAGAGCTCGACTGTCACTTGCGTGCAGGGTCTGAGCGCTTCGAAGGACTGTTGCGACGCTCGCCATGTGGCAGCCAAGTCGAAGTCGGGCGGCGTTGATGCCGTCTCCGATGTCAGTTCCAGTGCCTCTATCCTCGACACGCGATAGGTTCTCGAACCCGCGGGGCCGACACCGAGGAGATACCACGTGCCGTGTTTCACCACCAGACCTTGAGGGTGCACCAGCCGCCACGAAGCGTCAGATCCCGGCCTTGCGTAGCACAGATTCACCACGACATTCCGCTCCAAAGCCTCGCGTATGGCGGCCAGAATGACCTCCACGCCGTCAGGGGAGGGTTTCGTGGTCCGAAGTTGACCCCAGGCTGTGGGGTCAACGTGGACGTGGCCTTGGGCAGCGTTGACCTGCTCTCGGATCGCAGTCGGTAATGCTGCGATCACCTTGCGAAGCGCGGCGCCGACGTCTTTTTGTCCTGGAGCCCCGGACGCCGCGAGCACCAGCGAGCTTGCCTCGGCCGCGGTCAGTCCTGAAAGGTCGATCCTGTGGCCCCCAAGAAGCGCCCAACCGCCACCGCGACCTCGTTGCGCGTAGACCGGCACACCTGCGGCGCACAAGGCGTCCAGATCCCGTCGTATCGTCCTCTCCGAAGCCTCCAAGGCGCCGGCCAGCTGCGTCACGGTCCGCTGGCCGTGAGCCTGGAGCAAAAGGACTATGGCCACGAGCCGGTCAGCACGCACAACGACGACGTTACACAACTCAAAAAACAAATAGGACACAAGGTGGCCAGTTACCAATTTGATACTGGGGTCATGAGCGAATCCACCGTTACCGAAGTCGACCACACTCCCTCTGATCGCCGGCAGTCTCTCGTCGCCGCCTACGAACACGCTGCGCGGGTTGCCTCCGCAGTGCGTAGCGACCAGCTGCCCGGACCCACCCCGTGCCCGGAATACGACGTCGCTGTCCTCGTGGACCATCTCGTCGGCGCTGGCTGGCGCGCAGTGTCCCTCGGGAGGGGCGAGACTCCCGGCGGCGAGGAGTTCCCTCACGTCGATCTGGCCGACGCCCCCGGCCAGTTGAGGCAAGCGGGTGTCGACGCGGCTTCGGCTTGGAGCGACGAGCGTCTGTCGGCGACGACCACCATGCCGTGGGGGGAGACCTACACCGGGGCGACGCTCGTTGACATGTACCTGGCCGAGCTCGTCGCCCACTCGTGGGATCTCGCCGTCGCGACCGGACAGGCCGTCACATGCGACGAGGGTTTGGCGTCGGACGCTCTCGCCGGTGCTCGTGGGATGCTACGCCCGGAGTACCGGGACATGATGGCCAAAGGCAGCCCGTTCGGCGCTGAGCTGGCCGCCGGGGATGATGCCACGACCTTGGAGCGCTTTGTTGCCTTCATGGGGCGCCGGATCGATTGGCAACCGTGAGCCATGACTACCGAAGTGCAGCGCGCAAGCCGTGACTATTCACACGCTATGGTATGTAGACACAACCGAATCGGGAGCTCGCGCCTAGCGGGCTGAGAGGGTGGCTAGGGCCGCCGACCGAATGAACCTGTCCGGGTAATACCGGCGGAGGGAAAAATACCATGACGCCAGATGTTTCCGTTCAGTTGACCGCCGGGACGACCAAGACGTACCTGGAGGGATCACGCCAGGACCTCCATGTGCCCATACGACGCGTGACGCTCTCCAGCGGCGAAACTCTCGACCTCTACGACACGAGCGGGCCGGGTGGCGACGCCGCAGGACTCTACGGTGGGCGTGGCGTCCTCGGTGAGCTCGCCGGACAGCTTGCCTCGGGCCTCCCGGCTCTGCGAGAAGGCTGGATCGAGGAGCGAAACGACACGGAGCTCTACGACGGGAACCGTATAGATCACAGCGGCGTCGGAGGCCACGGTGAGTGCCTGGCGCGAATCGGGTTGCCCGGCGAGTCGAGACAGGGAACCGTCGACTGTCACGCGCGTACCCGTCGAAGCGTCGGGGGGCGTGCGGTTACCCAACTGTCGTACGCCAAGAGAGGCGTGATCACCCCAGAGATGGAGTTCGCGGCGATACGCGAGGCTATGACGCCGGCGGCGGTATGTGAAGAACTCGCTACTGGCCGCGCTGTAATGCCACTCAATGTCAATCATCCAGAAGCGGAGCCGATGATCATCGGCAAACGCTTTGTCGTTAAGATAAATGCAAACATCGGGAATTCGTCTGTTACCTCCACGGTCGAGGACGAGGTGGACAAGATGTCCTGGGCGACGCGTTGGGGCGCGGACACCGTGATGGACCTTTCTACCGGCGGAAAGATTCACGAGACGCGGGAATGGGTGATACGCAACAGTCCGGTGCCGGTCGGGACGGTTCCCATCTACCAGGCGCTGGAGAAAGTCAAAGGACGAGCAGAGGATCTCACCTGGGAGGTGTATCGCGACACCGTCATAGAGCAGTGCGAACAGGGCGTCGATTACATGACCGTGCACGCCGGCGTGCTGCTGGGGTACATTCCCTTCACGGCGCAACGCAAGACAGGTATCGTGAGCCGGGGAGGGTCGATCCTGGCTGCATGGTGTTTGGCGCACGGCGACGAGAACTTTCTCTACACCCACTTCGCAAAGCTTTGCGACATCTTGCGATGCTACGACGTGACTATTTCACTCGGAGACGGTCTACGCCCAGGGTGCGTGGCGGACGCCAACGACAAAGCGCAATTCGCCGAGCTTCGGACTTTGGGGGAGCTCGGTCGCGTCGCTCGTGACCGGGACGTGCAAGTGATGATCGAAGGGCCCGGACACGTTCCCATGGACAAAATCGCAGAGAACATGGCGCTACAGGCCGACTTGTGCGACGACGCCCCCTTCTACACCCTCGGGCCGCTGACAACTGACATCGCGCCAGGCTACGACCACATAACGTCTGCTATCGGAGCTGCCATGATCGCGTGGCAGGGAACAGCGATGCTTTGCTACGTGACGCCCAAGGAACATCTTGGCTTA
>JAKBBA010000030.1 GCA_021808665.1 Actinomycetes bacterium | reverse complement strand
GCTCTGGCGATCACGAGCTGTTGGATCTCGCTGGTGCCCTCGAAGATGGTGAAGATCTTCGCGTCGCGGTGCCACCGCTCGACCGGATGCTCCCTGACATAGCCGGCGCCGCCCAAGATCTGTATCGCTTCGTCGGTGACCGCCACGGCGGTCTCACCCGCGAACAGCTTGGATTGGGACCCTTCGGCTGCTGCGAATGTACCCCCGGTCGATCCAAGCCAGGATGCCTTCCACACGAGTAGCCGTGCCGCGTCGGTTTGCATCCGCATCCGAGCGAGCTTGAACGCTATCGCCTGGTTCTCGATGATCGCCCTGCCGAACTGTTTGCGCTCCTTTGCGTATTCAAGGGCGTACTCGTACGCCGCTCTGGCGATCCCGACGGCCTGGGCCCCGACTCCTGGCCGAGTTCTCTCGAAGGTGGCCATGGCTGCTTGTGTCCGGGTCCCGACCCTGCCGTCACGGGCTCTGGCCAATCGCTCGTCGAGACGATCTTTACCTCCGAGCAGGTTGCGCCCTGGAACTCGAACGTCGTCGAGAATGACCTCGGCTGTGTGAGACGCTCTGATGCCCATCTTCTTGAACTTCTGCCCTTGGGAAAGTCCCGGGGTTCCAGGTCCCACCACAAAGCTGGCCTGGCCACGACCCTTGAGCTCAGGAGCGACGGAAGCGACGACGACGTGGACGTCTGCGATGCCACCGTTTGTTATCCAGGTCTTGGTGCCGTTGAGCACCCATTCGTCCGTCGCCTCGTCGTAGACGGCCCTGGTCCGCATGGCCGACACGTCCGAACCTGCGTCAGGTTCGGAAACGCAGAACGCCCCGAGGGCTACCTTGTCGGGCGTTCCAAAACACTGGGGCAGCCACTCTCCTATCTGCTCAGCTGTCCCGTTGGCGAAGATGCCTGCCACAGCGAGGGTAGTTCCGAAGATCGCCAAGCCGATCCCGGCGTCACCCCAGGCGATCTCCTCCATGACGAGTGGTACCGATATCCCAGTCGGATCGGAGAAGATGTTCCCGACGAAGTCTAACGAGTAGAGGCCTGTCCTAGCGGCCTCTTCGATTATCGGCCACGGAGTTTCCTCCCTTTCATCCCACTCGTGGGCTGCTGGGCGCACGACTCGCTCAGAGAAGTCATGAACCCATTTGAGCAGCTGCTCCTGATCTTCGTTGAGACTCAGGGAAAAATCCGACATGATGGTTTTTGCCTTTTCTTCTCAGCCGGTACAGACCTTGTTACCCACCAGTAATATAGTGTTCCCGGGTGGCCATGTCAACGCGTTCAGAGCTTGAGCGCATCGGGTCCAGGCGCCAGAACGATCCAGATCTCAGCGCACCGTCGTACCCGAAGGGCCGTCCTCGACGGTCCAGCCTTGCGCTTTCAGCTCGTCCCTGATGGCGTCCGCGGCACCCCAGTCGCGCCGGGCGCGAGCCTCGTCGCGTTCAGCCGCTCGTCGAAGCACGGCGTCGGGCACGGCCCTCGACTCGCGGTTCAAAAGTAAGCCTAGGGCTTTCTCGAAAATGTCGAACACGGCTGCCGCCAGGGCCGTCGCCTCGTCACTGCGTGCCGAGCGTGCCTGTTTGACGAGGTCGAAGCCGAGTGCGACCGCCTTAGGCGTGTCGAGGTCGTCGTCCATGAAGCTTCGGAACTTCGCTAGGGCGTCCTGGTCGGGCAGGGCAGAGTAGGCGGCAGCGAACTCTCGGGCAAAGATGTCGAGACGCTCAAGTGCGCCGGCTGTCGACTCTAGAGTCCCCGCCCCGACCGCCATCGGCGACCGATAGTGAGCTTGGAGTACCTGCAGGCGAAAGGCTCTCGGGTCGTAGGCGTCTAAGAGGTCGAGCAGGGAGAGCGTGTTCCCGACGGACTTGCTCATCTTCTCGCCGCCTTCGTCGACGATCATCCCGTTGTGCGCCCAACGGCGCGCGAACCGCTTGCCATCTGCTTTCGCCTGCGCCCGCTCGTTCTCGTGATGAGGGAACGACAGATCCAGACCCCCGGTGTGCAGGTCGAAATCCTCGCCTAGAAGCCCGAGCGACATCACCACGCACTCGGTGTGCCATCCCGGCCGTCCCGGTCCCCACGGGGACGGCCACGAGGGTTCACCGGGCTTGGCCAGCTTCCACAGCACGAAGTCGACCGGTGAGCGCTTGGAGGCAGCCTCGGACACTTCGAGTCGCGCCCCTGCTCGCAGACTGTCCAGCGGCTGGCGTGCGAGAAGCCCGTAGTCGTCGACCGTCTCGGCGGAAAAGTACACGCCGTCCCCGGCCAGGTAGGCGTGGCCTGAGTCGACCAGACGCCCGATGAGGTCTACCATCTCTGGTACCCAGCCCGTCGCGTGAGGGGTCTCGTCAGGGCGGATCACACCAAGACGGCTCATGGTCTGCCACCAGACCCCTTCGTAGCGCGACGCCACCTCCCCGGGTGGCAGCCCCTCGGCTTGGGCCCGGACGATGATCTTGTCCTCTATATCGGTGACGTTGGACACAAAACGTACGTCCAAGCCTCGCCAAATGAGGTAGCGGCGCAGCACGTCCCACACCACTGTGAAGCGGCCGTGCCCCAGGTGCGGGTCCCCTGAGACCGTAGGACCGCACACGTATATCGAGAACTTCCCCGGCCGGGAGGGCTCGAGTTCGGTCACGTAACCCAAAGCGGTGTCGAAGAGGCTTAGCACGCAAGTACCGTAGCGGGATCATGTCGACATCCGCTGCGGACAAACCCACCCTGGAAGGCCTTGAGGACCGTTGGTCCGCCCGTTGGGAGTCAGAAGGCACATACCGCTTCGACCGCTCGACCAGCGGCCGGGAGAACGTGTACTCCATCGACACGCCACCACCGACGGTCTCGGGGTCCCTGCACGTGGGTCACATCTTCTCTTACACCCACACCGATACCGTCGCTCGCTATAAACGAATGAGAGGCTACAAGGTCTTCTATCCGATGGGATGGGACGACAACGGCCTCCCCACAGAGCGACGAGTCCAGAACTATTTCGGCGTGCGCTGCGACGTCAGCCTGCCCTACGACCCGGACTTCAAGCCCCCCGCCGAGGGGGGCCTGGCCAAGGGTGTCGATCCGCTGCCGTGTTCGAGACCGAACTTCGTGGAGTTGTGCGGACGTCTCGTCACCCAAGACGAGAAGGCATTCGAGGCACTTTTCCGCCAGCTCGGCCTGTCGGTGGACTGGGAGCAGCATTACACGACGATCGGCGACACAGCCCGCCGGGCGTCGCAGCGCGCTTTTCTCAGGCTTGTCGCCCGGGGAGAAGCCTACAGCGCCGAGGCTCCGACCCTCTGGGACGTCGACTTCCGCACGGCCGTAGCCCAAGCCGAGTTGGAGGACCGCGAGCGCGACGGTGCCTATCACAGGATCGTCTTCCACGGGCATGACGGCCGAGACCTTCTGATAGACACTACGCGCCCTGAGCTTTTGGCGGCCTGCGTGGCTGTCGTCGCTCATCCCGACGACGGGCGTTACGCCAGCCTGGTCGGCACGACAGTCAAGACACCCGTGTTCGGGGTTGACGTTCCAGTGCTCGCCCACCCGCTCGCCCAGCCGGATAAGGGCACCGGGGCCGCTATGGTCTGCACGTTCGGCGACGTGACAGACGTCACTTGGTGGCGGGAGCTGTCCCTGCCAGTGCGGTCGGTGATCGGACGTGACGGCCGTTTCGCTTCAACGCCACCCACTGGAATGTCCGGCCCGGCAGAGGATATCTACGCTTCCAGCTTCGCCGGGCGCAGCGTGAACCAGGCCCAAAAGGCGGCCGTCGAACTGCTGCGCGCCGCTGGTGAGCTCGTCGGTGACCCCAAACCCACTCGTCACGCGGTGAAATTCTACGAGAAGGGCGACCGCCCGTTGGAGATCGTCACGAGCCGGCAATGGTTCTTCCGCACGGTTTCGCACCGCGAGGAGCTGGCCTCACTCGGACGTCAACTCGACTGGCACCCGCCGTACATGGCAGCCCGCTTCGCCCACTGGGTCGACGGTCTTCAAGGGGACTGGCTGGTCAGCCGCCAGCGGTTCTTCGGCGTCCCGTTCCCAGTGTGGTACCGGCTCGGCCTTGACGGCTCCCCCGACTACGACAAGCCGCTGCTGGCAGACGAAGCCGATCTTCCCGTGGACCCGACCACACAGGCACCTAAGGGCTTCTCCGAGTCCGACAGGGGACGCCCGGGCGGGTTCGTCGCCGACCCTGACGTGATGGACACCTGGGCCACTTCCTCGTTGACCCCACAGATAGCAGGCGGGTGGGTCGACGACCCCGAACTGTTCGGGCTGGTCTTCCCCATGGACCTTCGACCCCAGGCGCACGACATCATCAGGACCTGGTTGTTCTCCACGGTGGTGCGCTCCTACCTGGAGCACGGCACCCTGCCCTGGAGCAACGCCGCCATCTCAGGATGGATACTCGACCCGGACCGAAAGAAGATGTCTAAGTCGAAGGGCAACGTCGTTACCCCTGCTGACCTCCTGGACCGTTATGGTTCCGACGCCGTTCGCTACTGGGCGGCAAGCGCTCGTCCCGGCACTGACACCACCTTCGACGAAGCGCAGATGAAGATCGGCCGAAGGTTGGCGATCAAACTGCTCAACGTCTCCCGCTTCGTCCTAGGCGCCTCATTACCGCCTACGCCGGACTCCGCCAAGGCGGGCTCCCCTGCGCCTCTCCCGCCGCTTCCGGTAAGTCTAGAGGCGGTGGACTCTGCTTTTCTGATGTCCCTCGACGAGCTTGTCGGGGATGTCACCTCGGCTTTCGAAGGCTACGACTACGCACGGGCCCTTGAGCGGACCGAGGCGTTCTTCTGGGGCTTCTGCGACGACTACGTGGAGCTTGTCAAGAACCGTGCCTACGGCGCGCTGGGCGAAGGGCGTGCAACATCCGCTCGGTACGCGCTTCGCGTCGGGATCTTTACTTTCGTGAGGCTCTTCGCCCCGGTGATGCCATTTGTAACAGAGGAGGTCTGGTCTTGGTGGCAAGAAGGTTCGGTACACGCGTCCCAGTGGCCATCTGAAGATCCCACCGGTTACACATCGACAAGAACGCCTGAGGTGACGCCCGGGTCGGCAGAGGTGACGCCCGGGTCGGTAGAGGTGACCGCTGAGGGCGGGCAGGTTACGCAAGGGGCCCGACGTCTACTAGCGGGAGCAATCCGCGTGCTGGCAGAGATACGCAAAGCCAAAACCGACGCCGGTGTGTCTCTTAGGGCGCCCGTCGACGAGGTCACCGTTCGAGCAGGACAGGAGATAGCCGAGATGCTCGAAGCTGCCCTCGACGACCTCTGCCAGGCCGGCGCCGTGGCAAAGATGACCTTTGCTACGTCCGACGAGCCAGCTGACGCGGCCTCGCCGGACGCGGTCGCGGTCGAAGTCGTCCTCTCACCGCCAGAAGGCAAACCGTCTGACCGATGACGGTGGTGAAACTCCCCTTTGAGAGACCATAGTCGCTGACCAGCGGGAGGCCGGCTTAGTTGTCTGGGGGAGGCTCAGCTATCCCCATGTCAACGAAGACCTGCTCGGCGACGTAGATGCCCGAGTTAGGTGTCCGCAGCGCGAGCGCTATAGCGTCGGAGGGCCGGGCGTCGAGTTGGTGGCGCACTCCCTCTTTTACGATCTCGATGCGAGCAAAGAAGTGCCGGCCGTCTTCCACAGCGGTGACGACTACGCGATCCACCACTGCTCCAAGCACGAAAAGGGCGGCCACGAAAAGGTCCCAAGTCGATGGTCTTCGAGAAGCCGCCTGGGTCCACGCCACGTGGATGGCCTTGGCCTCCGGCTGGGCGATGACGACCGACACCGATCTGTAGGGCGCTTCTTCCTCTTGGAGGGTCACTCGGCCGGCCTCCACCCCCGGCGTGGCCGGCACTGCCGTCCTCACGTCGCTCACCGTCACCTTTACAACAGCGTCCGTCACGGCCCGCACGTTAGCCCGGCACACGGACGGACAGCCGACCACTCCTTTCGAGCTATCACGAGTCCGGCTACCTCGGCTGCCCCCGACCCGAGTAACGCAAGGGCCACCTCCCGCAGAGTGCTGCCATCCGTAAAGACGTCGTCGATCACAAGCACCTTCGCTGCTTGCACTACCGCAGCCTCGGGCACGATCAGCGCTCTTCGCAGCGGCCCGCTCGCTACGACTTGACGGTCCGCCCACGAAAGGCCGGTCATGCCCGGGGTCTCGAAGGACTTCGACACGACATCGGCGACCACGTCCCACCTCGGGCCAAGACGCCGTGACAGTGACTCCAGGATCCCAGCGAGCGGGTCCCAGTCACGTCGCGCCCCAGGTCCATGGTATGTCGGGACCGACGTTACGAGGTCGAAGTCCTCGTACCAGGTGGGATTGGACTCGACGTGGCGCGCGAGGCTCCCAGCGAGCGCACGAGCCAAACCTATCTGCCGATGGTACTTGTAGCGGGTTATGGCCCTTCGAAGGCCGTCCTTATACGCCCCCACAGAGAACACCACCGAGAAGCCTCTATCGGCCCGCTGACACCACCTGTTGGGGCAGGAGAAGCTGACAGCGGCACCTCCGGTGACCTCACAGGCGCTGTAGAGCCCCTTCCGCCCGGGAGCGATGCCAGGCGGGACAAGAATCTGACCGCACACGACACAGAACCTTCTCGGCGCATATCCAAGGGGCCATCTGGCGCCTTCGACGTACGGCATAGCTGCCACGACCCAAGCCTCCCATCCACCTGGGACCGTCCAAACGGGCGGTCAGGATTCTTGGATGCGCCGGTGGGTTCCGGCGTGTTATGAAAGGATCCATGCAGATCGAAGTGGTCATTGAGATTCCCAAGGGGACCCGCAATAAATACGAGGCGGACGCTACTGGCGCCATATGGCTTGACAGGCTCCTGTTCACCTCCACCAGGTATCCGGAAGACTACGGTTACATCCCAAGGACGGTCGCCGAGGACGGCGACCCCATGGATGTAATGGTCATCCTCGACGAGCCGACCTTCCCTGGGTGCCACATTCATGCCCGTCCCGTGGGGATGTTCAAGATGAGCGACGAGAAAGGTGTCGACACTAAAGTCCTGTGCGTCCCCGACAGCGACCAACGCTGGAGCCAGGTGCAGGACTTAGAGGACATCCCCAGACATCAGCGCTTAGAAATAGCTCACTTCTTCGAGATCTACAAAGACCTAGAGCCGGACAAAGCCACCGAGCCTGGCGGCTGGGGAGACCGAGTGGCCGCCGAGCACGAGATCGCAATCGCGATGCGCCGCTTCGAAGAAAGCAAAGCTGGCTAGGCCTTCAACGATTAGCCGCCTGAGGCCAGAGACGAGCTCGAACCGGACCCGGAGATCCAGACGGCGGCCCGAGAGGGCTTCTAACCGGCTACACCAACCAGATCCGCGACGATCTCGAAGGCTTGGCCTACCGTCTGGAGGTTCTCTGGATCCACGTCAGGGATCTTGATCGCGAAAGCGTCGTTAAGAGCAAGAGTGATCTCGACGACGGCAAGACTGTCCGCATCGAGGTCTTCCCTCCAACGCGACTCGACTCGTACTTCGTCGGGTTCTATGTCCAAGACCTCCGCCACGCAACCCTGAAACGTGCTGAAAGCATCTACGCGGTCCATACCATCAACTTAGCGCTCTCTCCGGGCGCCTATGGTGTGCATCCATGCCCGGAGTTCTCGAAGGTAAGCGGATCCTGGTCACCGGCGTCTTGACGGACGACTCTCTTGCGTATGCGGTGGCAGACCTAGCGCAGCGCGAAGGAGCGAGCGTAGTGCTCACCGGGGCGGGACGGGGAATGTCGCTGACCAGGCGCGTTGCCCGCCACCTGCCAGACCCCCCTGACGTGCTCGAACTGGATGTGACCGTCGAAGGCCATGTCGAGGCAGTCGCTGAGGAACTGCACGAGCGCTGGGGCCGCCTGGACGGAGTTCTGCACTCCATAGGGTTCGCCCCACCGGCGTGCCTCGGGGGGGGCTTCCTTGAAGCCGGCTGGCAGGACGTGAAGATAGCAATCGAGGTGTCAGCTTACTCTCTCAAGCTTCTCTCCGCTGGATTCCGGGACCTCATGCGGGCCGCCGGAGGTGGGTCGGTCGTGGGCCTCGACTTCGACGCAACGGTTGCCTGGCCGGGATACGACTGGATGGGAGTCGCCAAGGCCGCATTGGAGTCGACGTCGCGCTATCTCGCTCGGGACCTGGGACCGGACGGCACTCGCGTGAACCTCGTCGCTGCCGGACCCATCCGGTCGGTTGCGGCGAAATCAATTCCCGGTTTCTCGGCCTTCGAGGAGGCTTGGTCCGGTCGCGCCCCGCTAGGGTGGAGTGTCTCAGATCCAAGCGCTGTGGCGAAAGCCTGCGTCGCGTTGCTCTCCGACTGGTTTCCGTCTACTACTGGCGAGATCATCCACGTGGACGGCGGCTTCCACGCTATGGGAGTCTGAAGACATGGCCCGCACTGTGCTGATTACAGGTGGCAATAGAGGGATCGGCCGCTCCACCGCCTTAGCCTTCGCAGAGCGGGGGTACCGAGTCGCGGTTACTTACCGCAGCGAGGCCCCTGACTTCTGCGGTGCGATCAGCCAGCCCGCAGAGATCCTCGCCGTGCGCTGCGACGTGACGTCTAGCGACGACGTCGACGAGGCTTTCAGCAAGGTCGAAGCCGAGCTGGGAAACGTGGAGATCCTCGTGTCCAACGCCGGGGTTACCGCCGACCAGTTGCTGTTGTCCATGCGCGACGAAGCGTGGACCACCGTCGTGGACACCAACCTGACCGCCGCTTACCGCGTCGCTCGAAGGGCGACCTCGAAGATGATCCGCGCCAGGTGGGGTCGGATGATCTTCGTGTCGTCGGTAGTAGCCATGCTCGGCTCGCCTGGACAAACCAACTACGCCGCGTCCAAAGCTGGTCTGATCGGTTTCAGTCGCTCCTTGGCCCGCGAGATCGGCGGACGGGGGGTTACTGTGAACGTGGTAGCGCCGGGTTTCGTGAGAACGGACATGACGGTGGACTTGTCGGAATCGAGGAGATCTGAACTCCTCGGGGCGATACCCCTCGCCAGGATGGCGGAACCCTCTGAAGTCGCCGGCGCGATCCTGTACCTCGCCTCCGAGGAGGCCGGCTATGTCACCGGAGCCGTTATCCCAGTCGACGGCGGTCTTGGGATGGGACACTGAAAAGCATGCACGCAAGACTTCCCCTCCCCGCCGAAGTTCTCCCCCACAGACCCCCATTCCTTTTCGTCGACGAGGTCACCGAGATAGTTCCTTCCACCCGGGCTAGGGGCGTGTGGCGCCTGAGCGGGGACGAAGCGTTCTTCGCTGGACATTTCCCGGGACGGCCGACCCTCCCAGGTGTATTGATGGTGGAAAGCCTCGCTCAACTGGGCGCCTTCGCCCTGCTGAGCGACGAGCGTTACTCGGGTCGGCTGCCACTTTTCGGTGGTATCGACAAGGCCAGGTTCCGACGCCAGGTGCTCCCTGGTGACACCTTGGAGCTCGAAGTGACGCTGGATCAGCTTGGTGCCAGCGCCGGTCGGGGCCACGGCAGGGCGACGGTGGGAGGTAAGGTCGCCTGCGAGGCTTCGCTCTTATTCGTCATCGTACGCTCGTAGTCAGTCCATGGCGCCGAGCGTGGCGCAGTTTCGCCAGGGCTGCGGTATTGTCAGGGCCGCGGTTGGTCTAAGCCAAAGACCAGGCAGGCGTTCTGGCCGCCGAAACCGAAGCTGTTGGTCAAAGCGGTGCGGATAGTGGCCGCTCGCGCCTGGTTGGGTACGTAGTCGAGGTCGCAGTCGGGATCTGGGACTTCCTGGTTGATCGTCGGCGGAAGAATCTGATCACGCAGCGCCAGGACGCACACGACGGCCTCTACGGCTCCCGCTGCCCCCAGCGTGTGGCCGGTCATCGACTTGGTGGACGACGCTGGAGGTGGGACGTCACCAAACACCTTGCGCAACGCAAGAGTTTCTACCCTGTCGTTGGGAGGCGTCGACGTGCCGTGAGCATTCACGTAGCCGATCTGGCCGGGCGTCAGACCGGCATCTCTCAGCGCTTCGATCATTGCGCGCACGGCACCGTCGGCTTCGGGGTGAGGCTGAGTCATGTGGTACGCGTCGGACGTGGCCCCGAATCCGAGGAGCTCGGCGAGCACCGGAGCCCCCCTTTCCAACGCTCGCTCGCGCTCTTCCAGCACGAGCACCGCCGCTGCCTCCCCCATGACGAAACCGTCTCTGCCTGCGTCGAAAGGCCTCGACGCCCCTTCGGGATCATCGTTGCGGGTGGAAAGCGCCTTCATAGCTGCGAAACCGGATATGCCTACTCTGGTTACGGGCGACTCGGCCCCTCCGCAAACCACGGCGTCCACCCGGCCGGCTCTGATCAAGTCGAGGCCCTCCCCGAGAGCATGAGCCGAAGCAGCGCACGCGGTGACGGTACAGCCGCTGTAACCGCGTATCCCCCATTCCATGGCGACGTTGCCTGCAACCATGTTGGGGATCATCATCGCCAATGTGTACGGGTTGACCCATTCGGCTCCCCGCTCGTTGAGCACGTCGAGGCCTTCTTCGAGGGACCTGATCCCGCCGATCCCAGTACCCCACACCGTTCCGACTCTGTCGGACGCTCCTGCCACGTCGAGCTTGGCACCTTCGATCGCCTCGGCGGCAGCAACGAGGGCAATCTGGGAAACCCGATCGAGGTGCCGGGCGCGTCGGCGCCCGAAGATAGCAGTGCCGTCGAAGCCGCCTACCTCGGCAGCTATCCTCACCGGGTAGTCCGAGGCGTCGAACTGGGTTATGCGACCGACCCCTGAGCGCCCCGCCAGGAGGCCGCTCCACGAGGATTCCACGTCGAGGCCAAGCGGGCTGACGAGTCCAATCCCGGTGACTACGACACGACGAGGCGACACGATTGTCCATCCTAGGGGCCGGCTTCACCTGCATGGAGATATGGGCGGCTCATAGCTGGTAGAAACTTGGCCCATGGCTGCCCCCGCCGCGCCCTACGAGGCTATCCCCGAAAGCCTGTCCTACAGGCTCAAACGCAAGCTGCTCGGGCCACCGTTGGTCACCGAGGCGCTCGACAGCGAACGTCTGAGCAAGCCGGTGGCAATGGGAGTGCTCACCTGCGACATGATCTCCTCCTCGGCGTATGGGACTGAGGAAATGCTTACCGTCTTGGTGCCTGCCGCTGGAGCGGCTGCGTTCTCGCTCCTCCTTCCGGTCACCGCAGCGATCCTCGTCGTGCTCACCGTAGTAACCCTGTCATACCGCGAGGTGGTGATGGTCTACACCAAGGCGGGGGGATCGTACGTCGTCGCCAGGGAGAACTTCGGCATCTACGTAGCTCAGTTCGCCGCCGTCGCCCTGCTGATCGACTACACGCTAACAGTGGCCGTCCAGTCGGCCGCCGGCACGGACGCCCTGACTTCGGCTATACCTTCACTGGCCACAGCCCCGATAGAGACGGCCATAACGGTCGGGATCGTGCTGCTGCTCCTCTACGGGAACCTGAGGGGCATTCGCGAAGCCGGCAAGACTTTCGCGTTCCCGACGTACTTCTTCATCGCAGTGATGGTCTTGGTAGTAGTCGTCGGTCTCGTCAAGGCCGGCCTCGGGGACTTATCGGTCGTCAAGTACCACGCCGGACACGTGAACATCGGCCATAAGGGTAGCGGCGTCCTAGAAGGCGTCTCGGTGTTCATCCTCCTCCGAGCGTTCGCCAACGGGGGTTCGTCCCTCACCGGCTTGGAGGCCATCTCCAACAGCGTCTCGGCTTTTCGCCCCCCCGAGGGGCGTAACGCCCGAAGGGTACTGGCTCTCATGAGCATCACTTTGGGAAGCCTGGTTCTCGGCGTCTCCCTGCTCGCCCACTACACGCGGGCGATCCCCTACACGCTGGGAAGCCCGACAGTGATTTCACAGGTCGCCAAAGCGGCGTTCGGGACCAGCTTCGTCGGCAACGTCGGCTATTACGTCGTACAGCTTGCGACGCTGCTCATCTTGTGGACCGGTGCCAACACGAGCTTCAACGGCTTCCCCTTCTTGGCGAACTTCGTCGCCGAGGACCGTTTCCTACCCCGGCCGTTCATGAAGCGGGGGCACCGGCTCGTGTTCTCCAACGGGATCGTCTTCCTCGCGGTGGTAGCGGCCATCCTCATCGTCATAACCCGGGCGCAGGTCGACGCGCTCGTAAGCCTGTATGCGATCGGCGTGTTCGTCGGATTCACCATGGCCGGCTTCGGCATGTCCAAGCATCACGTCACGAACAAAGAGCAGGGTTGGCGTCACAAGCTGGCCATCAACTTCTCGGCCGGGGTGTTGTCCTTCGCCGTAGTGATCATCTTCGCCGTGACGAAGTTCACCCAGGGTGCGTGGGCTGTAGTAGTCCTGTTCCCGATCCTGATGTACACCCTCATCCGTACCCATCGCCTTTACGTGGCGGAAGCCCAGGTTCTAGGCGACGGAGCAGCGGAGCAGGCGGTAACCGCCAAGCCGCTGTCGCGTCATGTGGCCTTCGTGTTCGTCGACAGCCTCGACCTTGCGACGGCACGGGCGATCCAATATGCGCGAAGCATGTCGGTGGACGATCTGACAGCGGTGCACTTCGTTCTCGACTCCCGGCGTGCGCAGAATATCCAGGACAGGTGGATCAGACTCGGCCTAGGGCGACTGCCCCTGCAGTTGATCGACTGCCCGGACCGGCGGGTCGACCGGGCTGCGGTCGAACTGGTGTCCGCGGCGACCGACGGGCGGACCGAAGTGAGCGTCCTGATGCCGAGACGCTCCTACGGCTACGGACTACGACGCGTACTCCACGACTCGGTCGGGGAGCGGATCGCAACCGCGATCAGCAGAGTCGACCATGTCAATGCCACGATCGTCCCCTTCGACGTACGCGGCGAGCTGAAAGCGCGTGCCAGGCTCGCCAAACCAAGACGGACCGCTCCTGCACCAGCGGCCCCGAACGACACAGAACGCGCCGAAGAAGCGTTGGACCACAAGCTGTTGTCGTCGGTCACCGGGACAGTTCCGATCGCCTCACTCAAGCTTCGCCAGAGGGCAAAGGTGGCTGGTCGTATCCGCAAGGTGACGGTGCAACCCTGGGGCGAGACCGCGTCTTTGGAGGTCCAACTGACAGACGACCAAGCGAACCTGACGGTAGCGTTCCTCGGTCGGCGGCAAATCGCAGGAATGAGCACGGGTGCCCGTGTAGTCGTGGAAGGAACCGTCGCCGAGATACGCGGGGGAATCGGAATGATCAACCCGCACTACGAGTTCGTCGTCGAAACATCCGACCGGTAGCGCCCACCACCGTCTACCGGTGTCTTGGCTGGCGCCTGATCCTCCGGGGTCTGCCAGATCGAGGAGTAGCGAGCTTACGGCGTGACCACAGGGAAGAAGGTCTCGAAGCGGTCGAGATGCCCGAACACGGCCTCGGCGGCCTGCTTGTCGCCGGTTAGAACCAACTGTCCCTGGCCGCCGAGGGCGTCCAACCCTGACGTACCCTCCAGAAGAGCCATCAGGGCGGGCGTCGACAACTCTACTGTGGCGTCCGGATAGTCCGGCTTGATACCCGCTACTGCGCGCAGGCAACGGTTCGCCAAATGCACAGTCCAGCGCTCTCCCCTGTCGGTCAACACCAGACCGACCGACACCGTCACTCC
Organism: Actinomycetes bacterium; assembly: GCA_021808665.1. The sequence goes on along the minus strand of JAKBBA010000030.1, from coordinate 29,428 downwards.
ACCGACCTCCTCCGCCTTGAGTCGTACAGCCATCGTGTCGACAATTTGGCCCACCGTCATGGATTCCACGAAGCGTCCTGCTGGGACCGGCTGGCGGGCAGGCGTTCCGAAGCGCAACTCCTGCGCTCCTTGGAGGTAGGCATTACGAAACGTAGCGGACTGCGACTGGTATCCCAGCTGCTCGAAAGTGTCAGCGAGCAACTCGCGGCCGTCTTCGCTCTCGGGATCAGCGAACACGAGGTGGGCTACTAGCTCGGCGACCCAGCGGTAGTCGCCGCCGTCGAAAGCCTGACGAGCCTTCGACAGGAGATTCTCCGGTCCGCCGGCGAGGTCCACGTATCGCTTGGCGCTCTCCTGGGGCGGAAGCTCCCACAGGCGAGCCGGATTGGCGTCGTACCAGCTCAGGTAGCGCTGGTAGACGGCCTTGACGTTGTGGACTAGGTCTCCGTAATGGCCAATGGTGTGAGCCACCGAGGCGAACTCGTCCGGCAGTTCGAGTAGCTCGGCGATCTCTGTCGCTGTCATCCCGTGATTTGCCTGACGCATCGTCTGGTCGTGCATCCAGCGGTACAGGTCCCGCTGCAGGCTCAAGTAGACCCCGATCGCCTCGTTACCCCAGTTCGGCCAGTTGTGCGAAGCGAACTGAACCTCCGCCTGCGAAGCGAACATCTCGATGGTCTCGTCGATGTACTTCGACCAAGCGAGCGGGTCGCGAACCAGTGCTCCTCGGATGGGAACGAGGTTGTGCATGGTGGCCGTGCAATTCTCGGCGGTGCAGAGCCATTTTCGATCCGGAAAATAGAAATTCATCTCCGCCGGCGCTTCGGTGTCCGGGGTGAGTTGGAAAACGATCCTCACACCGTCGACGACCACCTCCTGTCCGGTTCCTGTTATCGACTCTGTCGGGGCAATCAGGTCTGACTGCCAGAACGGGATCGCCTTACCGAGCCCGCAGTCGACATGGCCGCGCTCTCCGGCTGGCAACAGCGGACCGAACTGGAATACAGCGCGTCGAAGCATTGCTGGACCTGCAACTACGTTCTCCCCCACCGTCTCAGCCAGGAAACCCTCTGGTGCTATAACCCTGCAGTCCCCTCGAGCCACTTGCTCCCTGGTGACGACTCCGAGCACCCCACCGAAGTGGTCGGCATGGGAGTGGGTGTAGATAACGGCGCTGACAGGTCGGCGACCCAGGGTGACATTCGCCAGCTCGAGACACGCCTTTGCTGTGGGTGCGACGGTTAGAGGATCGATGACGATCCAACCGGTCTCACCTTCGACGAAGGTCACATTCGATATGTCGTATCCCCTGGCTTGCCATACCCCGGGGGCCACTTCGAAAAGACCGTGGATCGAGTTAAGTTGGGCCTGGCGCCACAGAGTGGGGTGCACCGTCTCGGGGTTGTCCTTACCATTTCCGAGGAAGTCGTATCGGTTGACGTCGTAGACCACCGCGCCGCCGACGTCGATCACACCGGTGGAGTGTCGTGCTACGAGACCACGATTTGCCCGGTCGAAATCGCCCGAACCGACAATGGCACGTCGCGTGGACGTTATCTCGATCGTATGGCGCGACGCCGGCTTGGTCGACTTGTCCATTCCCATACCCCCTTACAGTTTACGATCCTCAGGGCTAAAAAGCCGCTTAGAGTGCCAATACTTTTATTGGCACTCTAAGCGGGCCTACTAACGCTTCTCTTGTCTTTCACGACAACTCGGTTGTCACATTAGCGGTTGTCCAAGCTCGACGCCAGAGTAGTCATGACTTCGATTACCACATCCATTCCCTTCACGATGTAAGAGTCGCCGACAGAGCCACCGCGCACAGCGAGCGACTTAGCGGCGTCAGAGCTTTCCAGTGCCAGCGCCCGCGAGCCCGTAGCCAAGGATGCGTCAACTCCGGACTCGGCAACGACGATTCCGATCAGCGTCTGCCCGGAGGACTCGAACGGCGCCAACCACCACCTCCTGCCGGGGCCCAGTACCGCCCGGGCGTCGACGCCGGCCGCCCCGTTGGCCATTTCGCGCACGAGTTCAGCCAGTTCGCTGGTCACCGCCCGGCGTTCGTCGTCGCCCAGCGCCACACTCCACCCCGAACCCAGAGAGTCCTCGACCGCCAGCCCGGACCATTCGCTCCACCTGGCGTTGGCCGCGACCACCTGGGCCCGACTGTCGGCCAGGAGCATAGCCACCGGCACCACCTCGAAAGGAACCACCGAAGGCACGCTCACCAGGGACCGGTTCGCCCCCCCGGGTTCCCGTCCGATATGACCTTCGACTATCTCGGCCACCCGCCGCCCAAGCCCCCGACTCACGTGACTTCCTGGCTCCGCCTGAACTTACCCACCGACGACACGGCGGTGTCGAGGCGGGCTGTTTCGAAATGAGCTACTCGGGCTACGTCGACCTCGAGGTCTCGCAATACCGGAGCGAAACGTCGGACCGCTAGGGCTAAGGCCGTCCCGACAACCGGAGCAGCCACGTAGAGCCAGTAGGCGCGGAAGTCCAGTCCGACCAGGTCGGGCCCTATGCTGCGAGCCGGGTTGGTGCTCGTCCCAGAGTATCCCGCTTCGAGCCAAACCATAACTGCATACATCGGCGGAAATATGAGTGGCGTGAAGCGACGAATCTTGGAGCGTGATACGAAGTTCAGGAGCGCCGTTATCAACACGAACGTCGTGGCTACCTCCCCTAGGAAAGCCGCAGCCGTACCGGAAGTCCCGGGATACGTAGCCCCGTAGGTGACGCTCGAACCCATGTGACCCCACAGCAGTAGCGGCACCGAGCCCGAAATGGCACCGACGATCTGAGACGCAACGTAAGCTGCTGCCTCTCCGATTGGCAGCGTTCCCTCCCCGACGAAGGCGAGGGTCACAACCGGGTTTATGTGAGCACCGCTCCACCGACCCAGCGGGGACATCGCCACGGTCATTCCAGTTGCGCCAAAAAGGAATCCCGTCAGAGCGCGTCGCTCGGCGATGCTCTTGATCACAGCTGCCACCGGGCTAGCCTGACCGAAGTCGAATATCACGATTGATAACCCGATTGCGACCAGGAGCGCCGTGCCGGCCGCTTCGGCAAAACATCGACGCATCAAGCTCGGCGAAGGAGGGTTCGCCTGCCGGCCGGGTGGCCTGTCGACGCCGTATTCGCTGGTCAAGGTGTCCCCGCTCGACGCACCTTGCGCTCGGCTCCGAGGAGGCCCGCTGCAAGGTGATTCAGGCTCGACCACTTCACCAGGCTACGCCCTCGTCAAAGCGAGTCGGGCGCGTGTTGGCGGGGCCCACTGGACGCCCGTCGTTGGACTCCTTTCATGGCGTGTGTCCTCGACGGCGGAGATGCCGACGTATCATGTGCCATGAAGGCAGTGGGTGTAGTCGAGTTCGGCGGTCCAGATACGCTGCAGCTGGTCGACTTGCCCGACCCTGAGATCAAGGCCGGTCACGTTCGCATCCGGGTTCACGCGGCCGCCGTGAGCCCCACCGACACCTTCGTGCGTAACGGAGCCCGAGCGGAGGCACAGCGCGCGTCCGGGCCGCCACCGTACGTGCCGGGGATGGACGCTGCCGGCGTTCTGGTCGAGGTCGGCTCGGACGTCAAGACCGACCTTCAAGTGGGCGACCACGTAATGGCGATCGTGGTCCCCAAGGGGACCAGGGGCGCATACGCCGAGCAGGTCGTCGTTCCCGTCGACTCCGTCGTAAAGGTGCCGGCAGGGACGTCGGACGTCGAAGCCTGCACCCTGCCGATGAACGGCCTGACCGCCCAACTGGCGCTGGACGTCCTCGCCCTACCAACAGGGTCGGTGATCGCGGTCACCGGCGCAGCCGGAGCGTTCGGCGGCTACGTGGTCCAACTTGCCAAGGCCGCAGGGCTTACCGTCGTGGCCGACGCCTCACAGGCCGACGAGACGCTAGTGAGGGATCTCGGCGCAGATTTCGTGGCCCGGCGGGGAGTTGGCTTCGCCGAGGAGGTACGCTCCCTGTTCCCTGGCGGGGCTGACGGTAGCGCCGACGGCGCTCTCCTGGGCAGGGACCTTGCCTGGGCTGTCAGGGATGGTGCCACCGTCGTAACAGTGAGAGGTTACAAGGAGCCGGCTGATCGCGGAGTCCAGTTCCATCCGATCCTGGTCAGCGAGTACTCCCGCGCCCGGGACAAGCTGGACGGACTCCGCCGCTTGGCCGAGGAAGGCCGCTTGGCGCTCAGAGTCGCGGACGTGTTGCCCAAGGAACGAGCCGCAGAAGCGCACCGGCGTCTCGAGGCGGGAGGGGTGCGAGGCCGCCTCGTCATCGCCTTCTGAGCATGGCGCGAGACCCGCTCGACAGCTACTGTAACGACGCACCCGCTTCAGATGTCGTTGTCAAGAGGCTAGTCTGAGGCCCGGCTAATCAGCCGAACAGAAGGTTGGGGGCCGACTCGGTCCCCTGTCGGTGTTATCTCAAGTCTCAGCCCCCAGCCCCCGTAGCTCAGAGGATAGAGCGTCGGTTTCCTAAACCGTGCGTCGCAGGTTCGAGTCCTGCCGGGGGCACCAGCACTTTTTGGGCTCTGGGCAGGGATAACCCTCAGCTCCACCACTTGGAGCGTCGGGGGATCCGCTGGAGTCCGGGTTCCACTTCCAACGCTCGATCACTCTTATCGGCTGCCCAAAATTCGAGCAGCCGACAGGGTTGGCATGAACCCCAACCAGCACCCGTTTGTCCGGCTCTCACTCCCCGCCGCACGCCAGCTCGACTCGATCGAGACGGGTGTGCTCGTTCAGGGCGACGCCCGTGCTGGGCTGGCTCTCCTACCCGCCGAGTACGCCCAGACCGTCGTGTCCAGCCCCCATACCGGTCACTGCGCGATTATGCCGAGGAGGTCCAGCTTGGTCGGGACGACGACCTCGACGCCTACGTGGCAGCGTTGGGACGCGCGTTCAACGAGATCCGCCGGGTTCTGACCTCGACCGGGACTGTCTGGCTGGTCGTGGGGGACGTGTGGACGTCCGGCGGCCGCAAGCGGCGGGCACCGGACAAGAAGAGTCGTGGTCGCGCCATGTCTGTGCGCCCAAACACCCCGCCGGTCTCAAACCCAAGGATTTGATCGGGATACCGTGGCGGTTGGCGCTCGCCCTGCAAGAGCCCTACCCGTCTTATAGGACTTGCCGCTTGGCGAGCTAGTAATCGATGAGGGCGGAGGAGGTAAACGAGAATGACGGTAGTGACTGTTGATGACATGGAGGTGGTCCGGCCGAAGCGGTCGGTAAGATCTGCCGGCGCGAGGGCTTGTACTCGTCGCTGGTCAGCGAGTGGCGCCACCAACGGGACCGCCAGGTGGGTGCCAGTGTCGGGTCACGGGGATCCTCAAAAGTCCAGAAGGAACTTGAGCGCCCGTGTGATAGCGAAGACTGTTTCAACGTTCGCTGTTCCGAGCCGAGTAACGAGTCGGTTCTCTGACACAGACTTCACGTCCTCGCATTTCGCGTAACTAACCTTGTCGAGTCCACACTGTTTCGGATCGAGCTCAATGTGTGAGGGAAGCTCTCGCCGTGTGGTCGTGCAAGGCACGACGATCACCACGCCGGCCCGACTGTCGCTTAGCAGGTCGGCGGACACCACAACAGCTGGCCGACGTCCCGCCTGTTCGTGGCCTACCGGTTCGCCGAAGTCCACGAGCCAGATTTCACCCCGCCGCGCCGTCACGCCGAGCGATCGGACAGCGAGCCGCTTTCCTGTGCCCGCTCAGCCTCGATCTCATCCCACTCAGTCGCGTCGAGACGGAGCTCGGCATATCGAGATGCGAAGCGGTCGAAGAACACCCGGCGCTCGAGGACCTCCGCCGCTTCGTCAAGCAGCATTGTCATGGGTCTGCCCGTCGCCTTAGCCAGTTCAGCGAAGCGGTCCCGCGTTTGCTCGCTTACTCTAATCGTGGTGCTCACCATCGTCAGTCTACTACACAGTAGACTGATCCGTCTACCGTCGCGGGTCAACGATCCCCCAAGTGGCGGCCGAAGCGGGCGACAGAGAGTGACCTCCTCGCCAAGTGACCAAGGTTCCGCCAACTGCCCGGAATGAAGCGACCGAAGGTTCCCGCCTAGCCCGGACGACGTGATGAGCGAGGAACCCTCCCCGCCCACAACGTAAGACTCCGGACCGGAGCCTAAACTCCGCGCCCGGGGCTAATAAGGCCCCAGCAGCGCCGGGGTACTACCGAAGATTTACATGCCAACCCTACGTAAAGTAACACCGTTGTGTTACGGAGACGCCCCTGCTAGCCAACTCCAGGTCCGTCACAGGTCTCAAGTTTCACACACGGCTTGTTGTTTTGTGGGGCTTGTGACGCAATGTGTTGGGGTATTGTTCGCGGGTCAACAAAGGGGTTCGGTCGGATGACGAAAGCCCGTGTCGTCGAGGTCGGATCCGTTCTCGCCGCCGGACGCCTGGTCCGGATTGTCGCCTGTGTTGGGCTGGTCGCAGGGTTGGTCGTGGCGGCGGCTGTTGCGCCTGTCCCGGTTGCGGGTGCTTCGACCTCGCCGACCACGTCAGCCCGCTCGTGGCGCACCCAAGTCCTAGCGGTCCATGATGCACTTTTCGTCGACGTCGACCAGATGCGCCGCCCTGCCCGCTCGTGCCGCCACGGGTAGGTCGAACAGCAGTCGCGCTTCTATCCTATCGACCGCAGCGACGAGGCAATGGCCCGAACCCATGGCGATGTCGACACAATCGCTGCCGCTTCCGGCCAGCCTCACCAATGGGTCGTAGAGCATGGCCTGGTGGCGTGAAGAACGTTGCGGGTGGCTCAGACCTTGAGTACGGCGGGGTCGGCGCCGCTAGACGATATCTCACGGTGGTCACGATTGCGGAGCCATCCGTAACCTGCTGCGACGAGAGCGGCTAGGGCACCTACCCCGAGAGCGGAGCGGGCGCCAAAGGCTCCGCCTATGAAGCCGACCAAAGGGCCTCCTATAGGGGTCGAACCGAGGAAGGCTACCGACCACAGGGCCATCACCCGCCCTCTCATCGACGGATCGGCGTTTAGCTGCAGCGTGGCGCTTCCAAGAGCGAGGAAGGTGACCGATGCTCCACCAACTACAAAGAGCAGTGCTTCCTCGGTTAGTACCGACGGGGCCAGGCTGGCAGCGAGGACAGTCACCCCGAAGGTCGCTGACGTACCGATCAGGCGGTTGATGCCGCTACCCGGCCGCCCGGCGGAGATCAGACCCCCTATAACGGCACCCACTCCCATGACGGCCATCAGCGATCCGTAGGTTTTCGGCCCCCCGTGCAGCACGTTGCCGGCGATCAGTGGGAGTGTCACCTGGAACTCGTAGGTGAGACAGCCAACCATTGCCATCATCACGAGTGCGTCGCGAAGGATCGGGGTCGCCGCTACGTAACGGAAACCTTCGCTTAGCTGTCCTTTCATCCTCTGTGCAGGCGGGGCCGGGAAAAGCTCGTCCTTGCGCATGGCCGCAAGCGAGATCAAGACGAACACGAAAGAGACTCCGTTGGCCAGGAAACACCAGCCGCTCCCGACTGTCGCTATCAGCACGCCGGCCACAGCCGGCCCTACAGACCTGGCCACGTTGACCATGATGGCGTTCAAGGTGACGGCGTTCTTCAGCTCCGAGTCGCCCACCATCTCTGAGATGAAGGTCTGTCGGGTCGGGTTGTCGACGGTGTTGATCAGCCCAAGCAGGACGGCCATGGCGTAAAGGACCCATAGGTGCAGAGCTCCACCAAGATCCAAGCCGCCAAGGACCAGCGCTTCGACACCGGCAAGACCCTGAGTCCAAAACAGGATCCGGTGCTTCGAGAAGCGGTCTACCACGGTGCCGCCTAGAGGGCCAAGAAGCAGGATCGGCAGGGTCTGTAGGGCGACCACGAGCCCGACGTCGAAACCGGAGTGGGTGTAGGTGTAGACCAGCCAGGACTGGGTGACACCCTGCATCCAGGTGCCGACCATCGACAGGCCTTGGCCGGCGAAGTAGTACCTGTAGTTGCGAATCTTGAGCGATGAGAAGGTGCGCCTGACTATGTTCCGGTCGTCAGCTACGGGATCCTCGTCTTGCCCTGCCACTTGCGTCCTATCCGATTGCCTGGAACGGTTATCTAGCCAACCCACACACCAGTTTAGCAACGCTAAGTACTTTTTCGGCGCGGATCCTGTAGGTCCAGCGGCCCCTGGGTTAGACCCTGTCTCCGATATCGGCGCCACCTTCCAAGGTTGAGTGACAGTTTCCAACCCGCGGAGCTAGGTCAAAGTGATAGAAGTAACGTGTGGACGTTCCAGAAGGTACCATCCGGGATGGCGCCCCCCCATTCGAGCACAAGGTCGACGAGCTCCCGCTGCTGCCGGGGGTGGTCGTCAGGGTCATGGGTCTGTCCTTCGACTCCGAGCACCTCTTCGAGGACGTTTTGGAAGTCGCCGGCGAAGATCCGGCGCTAGCCGTAAGGGTGCTCAAGATGGCGAACTCGGCCATGTCGTCTCCCGTCTCACCCATCGAGAACTTGGAGCGAGCCGTGGCGCGCCTGGGGGCGACCCATGTCGCGGAGCTCGTTACCGCCGCGGCTGTTACGAGGGTGTTCGTCCCTAGGTCGCTAGGAGAGCGCAACCTGTGGCACCACGCCATAGAAGTTGCGACAGCCTGCAGGCTGATGCTCTCGGAGCACCCGACCAAAGGAGCTGACCCGGGCGCCGCCTACCTCGCTGGGCTCCTCCATGACATAGGTCGTCTCGTCATGTTCGACCAGTCCCCTGCGTTCATCCAGGCCGTCGACGACCTTGCATGGACGACACCACGCGAACTGGTAGAGGCCGAGCTGCGCGTAGTCGGCGCTGACCATGCCACTCTTGGAGCTCGAGTATGCGAGCACTGGCAGGTCCCGCAAGCGACTACCGGAACCGTCAGAGATCACCACCGAGACCTCAGTGAACGGGACCCGCCCATGCTGGCCGTCGTAAAGCAAGCGGACTGGCTGAGCATCGCTGCTCACTCAGGCAGCTCTGCAGCCGATTCGCTCGGCGGCCGTCTGACGCTTCCTCCGGCAGAGATGGAAGTGATACCGAGGGAACTCCGTTTCAGTGAGCAGGAACTGGCCTCGATGATCCCCACGATCATCGAGGCCAGCCGCCGGGCAGCAGTGGCCCTTTCTCTACAGCCCGACTGACACTAATCGGCTGCCAGAGCGCTAGTAGGTGTCTAGTTGGGTCAGACTCCGACGGCGTCGGAGGCGAGGCGCTTGAGGCCGGGATAGTCCACCTTACCGGCTGGGCTGCGACCGATCGTCTCGACGAAGAGTACGGCCCGCGGAGCCTTGTACGCCGCGAGCTCACCGCGAACTGCCCGGACGACGTCTTCTTGTGTGAGCTTGGCTTTCCCGTCGCTCTCCACTAAGGCGCAGACCTTCTCGCCGAAGCGCTCGTCGGGCACTCCGACGCATACCGCGTCCGAAACCCCGGGCATCTTCTTGATGACCTCCTCGACCTCTTCGGGGTACACCTTCTCACCTCCGGTGTTGATGACCACCGATCCTCGACCTAGGAGGCGGATCGCCCCGTCTGCGTCCACGGTTGCGCAGTCCCCGGGGATCGTATATCGGACCCCCTCGATGGTGCGGAACGTCCGAGCCGACTTTTCCTCGTCCTTGTAATAACCGACGGGTATGAAGCCGGGCAGGGCGATCACGCCAACCTCACCCGACCCGGGCGTGACGTCTCTGTCGTCCTCACCGATGACGCGGGCACCTTCGCCTAACGCGAACTCCGCCGTCTTCGCACTAGAAGCCCCCGCGCTCATGTTGGCTCCCATACCTACGGCCTCCGAGGAGCCGAGCGAGTCGAAGAGAATGACTGAAGGCATATGCCTGGACAGGCCTTGCTTGACCTCTTCGCTCCACATCACCCCCGAGGAGTTGACGAGGATCACCGACGAGAGATCCCACCTGCCGGGATGCGCGTCCAAGGCGTCAAGCATCGGCCTGGCGAAGGCGTCTCCGACGATGGCGATGGTGTTCACACGGTTCTCCTGAACCGCTGCCCACAGCTCCTCGGCTGCGAAGCGCGAACCTTGCAGTGTAACGATGCAGCCTCCGAGGATCATGGTGATGAAGGCGCTGAACTGGCCGGTTCCGTGCATCAGGGGGCAGGCCGGAAGGGTAGTGATCAGACCGTTACCGGCGCGCAGCCGCTCCTTCAGCTCGTCGAGCCCGGTCGCAGGTGCCAGACCCAAGAAAGGGCTTCCGCCGCCTCCAAGTACGCGCACCAGGTCGTCTTGGCGCCACATGACGCCTTTAGGCATGCCGGTGGTGCCGCCCGTGTAGAGCAGGAGAAGGTCGTCTCCGTTACGTTTCCAACCCGGCTCGGGTCGGCAGTCGCGCCTTGAGGCAACGTCGTCGTAGCGGACAGCCCAGTCGGGCTCGCTGTGACCGTCGGATACCACGTACCACCTGCGGACTTTTGGCAGCTTGCCTCTCACGGACTCCAATGTCTGTGCGAACCGGGCGTGGAAGACGACAGCCTCCGCGTCCGAGTTGTCGAGAAGGTACTCGAGCTCCCCGGGTCCGTAACGGTAGTTGACGTTCACGGGCACCGCCGCGATCTTGAACGCCGCATAATACGTTTCGAGATATTCCGGGCCGTTGGTGAGATAAGCGGCCACCTTGCCCTGGTGGGACAGCCCTGCAGCGAGGAGGTCCGCTGCAAGGGCGTTGGATCTTCTGTTGAAGTCGTACCAGGTGAAGCTGCGTGAGCCACACACCTGCGCCAGACGGCTCGGAGCCACCTCGGCGACGGCCTCCCAAATATCTGCGAGATTCCACGATAGATTATCTGGCACCTTGTTGTATTCCCTGCTCGGTGAGTGGTCGGCTTAGAACGTTTGGGGCCGCTCTAGGTCTCGTGGCGCTTCGGCTCCCACCCACGTTCTAGTACGTAGACGCTCAGCAAGTCCACGTAGCCGTCCGCGCTTACAGTTGCCGCTCGCTTTGGCCGATGATGGAACCGGGCGCATCATCGCCCCGATAGATTCCAGCGCCACCGGAGCAGCTATGGTCGAACCCCCCAGCCGCACAGTATCCCTCCTGATCGAGCTGATCGGATCGGCTGCCGTATGCGCGCTCGCAGTAGCCGCCGACGTGATGCTCGAAAGGGCCAGGCGCATCCGACGCCGGTCGTAGTCTCGACGGAGCCTAAAGTGTCGTATGGGCAGAGTACGAGACGTCCTGGATGATCAGCTTGCAAAGTGGATCGAGAGCCAACCTGTATTCTTCGTGGCGACTGCTCCCACTTCCACCGACGGGCACGTGAACTGCTCGCCGAAAGGCAACCGTGGCGAGTTGGCAGTTGTAGACGGAAGCACAGTCGCCTACCTCGACCAGACGGGTAGCGGGACCGAGACCATCGCCCACCTCGGCGACAACGGTCGCATCGTCTTGATGTTCTGTGCTTTCGACGGACCGCCTCGCATCGTTAGGGTCCACGGCCGAGGCCGGGCGTTGCTGGCCAGATCGGCGGCGGCAGCAGCGATGTCCACACACTTCGCTGACGGGGCAGGAGTGGGGGTTCGGTCGGTAATAGTCGTAGACGTGGAGCGCGTTGCTGACTCCTGCGGCTACGGCGTACCCCTGATGGGTTTCGCAGGCCACCGTCCGACGATGGACGAATGGGCCGCACACAAAGGCAGAGAGGGCATCGAGCAGTACTGGAAGGAGAAGAACGCTTCGAGCATCGACGGCCTGCCGGGAATCCCCTGAACCGGCCGGGATAGGAGCGCCGCCAATCCGCTTTGCCGGCTGCCTCGTCTGGAGAGGTCCGCCACTGGGTCAGCGAGTTTCGGGAGGGCCGACACGGCGTCCGGCGGCAGGTCGGTCGAAGGCCCCATCCAGGTACCGTTCGACGCTGATCGGCATCGGCGAAGCTGGAGCCGAGAAAGTCCCGTGGTGTACGCACACCCGGTGAAGTATCCGCCACTGGTCGCCTCGCTTCTCGTAGCGATCGAGGTAACGGCCGTACCACGTGTCTAAATCGCCTCCGTCGACCCGGCACATCACGGTGACGTTGTATATCTCCCCCCGCGCTGACGTCCTTCCGCCGCCTGGCGCGTCGGGCGCGTCGAACTCGATCAGGTGGTTGAGGATCGAATGCATCGTCCAAGACCACTTCAGGTGAGCGCTCATGCAGTACTCGGCAAAACGGTGACCATTCCCGACAAAACTGCCGTGCTCGTCCACCGCTTCGGGCCAGTACGCCGATTTCATGCACTCCACGTCAAGTCGGTCGACGCCACGACAGTAACGCAGCGCTGTATCACGGATCGCCTCCCGGTCGCACAGTTGCTCCACGGTGTATGACATACGAAGATCCTCGCGCAGAGCGTTGCGCTGCGCTTCGACGCTCGAAGGCGCCTAGGTCTCACTCGTCACAACTCCTCATGCGCCTAGTGGAGGCCTTCGTGGGGTACGACTTCGACGGTAGCCTGGCGCGGTGCCCACCGGATCATCCTTAATGCCTTACCAGCCGACTTCGTCAGTGACCTCCGTTTGAGCTGCTAGTCCATGGACAACCAGGACATTGGGCCCACTCTTCGAGCGCTGCGAGACCTCGCTCCCTCCGACATCACCGACACCTTGGCCCGCTTGGCCCGGACTCTCGGCACTTACGACATCACAGTGTACCTCATTGACTTCGAGCAGTCGACGCTGGTTCCAGTCCCTGATCGCAGCGCCCACGTCGACTCCCCTATCGCTCTCACGACGCAAGGCAGTACGGAAGGGAGCGCATTCGTCAGCCGGAGGATCGCAAGCGAGTCCCAACACGATATTACGCGTGTGTGCGTGCCAATTCTCGAAGGGTCGGACTACACGGGGGTTCTTGCGTTCACAATTCGTGGAGGCCTCGACGACGAGAAGGCTGCCCGCTGCGAAGAACTGGGGATGTTAACTGGGGCGACCATCGCCGTGGCAGCGCGTTATACGGATCTGTTCAACCTGGTTCGGCGCCGGAAGGCCATGACTCTTCAGGCGAGCATACAGTGGGACCTTCTACCACCGCTACGACTGAAAACTCCCGAGGCCGTCTCGATGGGGGTTCTCGAGCCCGCCTACGACGTGGGAGGAGACTTTTTCGACCACGCAGTGAACGGGTTTGCGCTCGACCTAGCGGTCATGGACTCGATGGGCCACGGGTTAGCCTCTAGTGTCGTGTCGTCACTGGCGGTCGGCGTGTACCGCCACGACCGCCGCGAAGGTCAGCTGATCAGCGCCATCCACCGACATCTCGATCAGGTTCTCGGAGAGCAGTTCGGCGGCGAGCGCTTCGTGACCGGCCAGTTAGCGCAACTGGATCTACAGACGGGGCATCTAACATGGACTAACGCTGGGCACCCCCGCCCACTCCACGTCCGTCGCGGCGTTGTCATAGACAGCCTGCCCTGCCGGCCATCGCTGCCGTGGGGTCTGGGAGGCCACAACGTCGAAGTTGCCGAGTTAGCCTTGCAGCCCGGCGACTCGGTAGTGTTCTACACTGACGGCGTCGTCGAGGGTCGCCTCCAGACTAGTGAGCCGTTTGGCCTTGATCGTTTCGTCGACTTGATCGAGCGTTCGATCGCGGCGTCAACACCGACGGACGTCATCTTGCGCTCAGCTGTCAACACGATCCTGGACTACCAGGACCGCCGGCTCCGAGACGACGCAACCATCCTGTGGGCCACCTGGCTACCGCAGTCCGCTGCCTGACACAGCCACTACGCGCGAGCTCCGGCCCGTCGACACCCAGGTTTCAACAAGCGAGCTCCGGGGTAACAACAGACTGTGGCAATTACCCCAGAGGCCAGAGCTGTCGACTACGACATGGTGGCACACACGTGCCCCCAAACGCCGGCGACCTGTCGAGACGTTCCGTCGCCGCTGAACTTTCCTCTGCCAAAAGCCCTCTCGCCGCCTGCGGTGATGTGCGCCGGATCCCACCGACACCGAGTTGCCAATTGGTAGACGGCGGCCCCATGGCAGCTGGTGCGCCTCGACAGAACGGCACTACTCTGTCCGACTTTGTCGTCGTAGCAAACCGTCTACCCGTCCATCAGGTGCACGGGGAACGCGGTGCCTCTTGGCCAGCGAGCCCCGGGGGACTGGTCTCGGCCCTGACTCCCGTACTTCGCGAGACCAGGGGGATATGGGTCGGCTGGCCCGGTGGAAGTTGCGAGTCGGCATCTGTGCCGGACCAAGTGGACGGGATCGGCCTGAGGGCAGTCTCCCTCAGTGACGCTGAATGTGACGGCTTTTACACCGGTTTCTCGAATGCTACCCTGTGGCCCCTCTACCATGACGCCATAAGGACCCCCACGTTCGACCGTGCCTGGTGGAGCACATACAGGGACGTCAACGTCCGCTTTGCCGAGGCTGCAGCGGATTCGTCGGCGCCCGGCGCGACCGTGTGGGTTCACGACTATCAGCTGCAGTTGGTGCCGGCAATGCTACGAAAGCTTCGACCCGACGTTCGCATAGGATTCTTCCTGCACATTCCATTCCCTCCCCGGGAGCTCTTCATGCAGCTCCCATGGCGCACCGAGATCATCGAAGGGCTCATCGGTGCAGACTTGATCGGCTTCCAGGTGCCGGGCGCAGCGACCAACTTCTCCCGTCTAGCTCGACGACTCCTTGGGGTCACCGGCACCGAGACGAGCCTGGACATTGGCGACCGCTGTGTCGGACTCGGAGCGTTTCCGATATCTGTCGACACACAACAGATCATGCGACAGGCATCTCAACCTGAGGTCATAGCCAGGGCTCGCCAACTCCGGCTAGATCTCGGCGACCCGGAAGTAGTGCTGTTGGGCGTCGACCGTCTCGACTACACGAAGGGCATCGACCGTCGCATGATGGCGGTGGGGAGACTCTTCGAAGACGGCACGCTCAGCTCGGACCGCCATGTCATGGTCCAGATCGCCGTGCCGAGCCGGGAGATCGATCCCCATTACCAGCAGGAGCGCCACCACCTAGAACAGATCGTAAGCGAAATCAACGGCCAGTACTCCTCGGTAGGGCATCCCGCAATCCACTACCTGAATCAGAGCGTCCCCAACGTCGAGCTCATCGCGTTATATCTGGCGGCGGACATCATGCTGGTCACGCCGCTGCGCGACGGGATGAACCTCGTCGCTAAAGAGTACGTCGCTTCCCGCGATGGACTGGCGGGTCGTCTGATCCTCAGCGAGTTCGCTGGAGCAGCAGCCGAGCTCAAAGGAGCGACGTTGATCAACCCCCACGACGTCGACGGGATCACCGAGGCCATCCGCCGATCGCTCGTACGCGATCAACCAGCGGAGAGGCAGGTCATGGGGAGACTTCACCGCATAGTGAGAAGGAAGAACGTGCACGTGTGGGCAGAGTCGTTCCTCTCGGCCCTCGACGACGCTGCCAAGCAACAAGACCTCTGAGCCGACCGCTGTTTGTCGGCCGAGTCAAGTACTGTGATCACCGTAAGAGCCTCGGCTCGGCGTTACTCCAGATCCCGGTGGCGTCCATCTGACGACTTCCTTGGGAGTACCGTGCAAGCCCACATAGACACACCTGAGCTCTCCTTCAGCGACCTTTTCGACAAGGTCACGTCGGCTAGCCTGTTGGAGCGCAGGACCATCTACTAAAGCCTGAGGATCGGCATCACATTTCTCGCTTACGTTGCGGGTTGGATAGCTTTCGTCAGCATCGGCAACTCGTGGCTCACAGTGCTGCCGGCCGGATTCCTGGGGATTATGTTCACGCAGCTCGGGTTCGTCGGCCACGACGCCGGCCACCAACAGATCTTCCGATCGCGACGATCCAACCGCTACTTTGGATTAGCTGTTGGCAACACTTAGACCGGACTGTGCTAGGGCTGGTGGGTTCCAAAGCACAGCGCTCATCACGCCCATCCTAATGAGGTCGGTCGGGATCCAGACGTAACCGAGTATCCGACCTGCGCGCCATCGGCGACTGCAGCGACGACTCTGAGCACAAGGATCGGACAGTTCCTAGCACGTTGGCAAGCCCCGCTGTTCGCTCCGATGATGCTCCTCCGCAGCATCGGGTTGCACGTCTCGGGAGCCAGGCTTCTGAGCAGACGCCATGACCGGGCCGCAGCCGGCGAGGCCCTGCTCATAGCGCTACATGGCGCGATGTACTTGACGATCCTTGCCCTTGTGCTCAGCCCCGTGAAGGCCCTGGCTTTCGTCTTGATACAACAGGCAGTTTTTTCGCTCTACCTCGGAGTCAGCTTCGCTCCCAACCACAAGGGCATGCCGATCATCGCTCGCGGATCCGACCTCGGCTTCGCAGAGCGCCTGATCATCACCGCCCGCAACGTCAGCGGCGGGTGGGTAGCCACATTCCTACTTGGAGGTCTCAACTACCAGATAGAGCATCACCTCTTTCCCTCGATGCCACGGCCGAACCTAAAATACGCTCAGGCCGACGTCAAAGAATTCTGCGACGCACATCACCTCTCGTACTGTGAGACCTCGTTTACTGCGTCGTTCAGCAGGATAATCCAATACCTTGAGGTGAGCAGCAAACCACATCACACTCTCACAACCTCAAACCTCAACACCCGATAGCAATTAGCGTAAGGTCCCCAGTTGAGCGAGGATGGTCGGCCATCAGACCCACCTGCTAAACAACAACTTCACTACTCGCACTCCACTCCCGGCTACCTAGATCTACCTCCTGGCGAGAAGCCGATTCACGCGTCCGCTGACGGCAACTCGTTTGTCCCGGCGCACATACTTTGCTGATCACAGTAATAGGCGCTGGTCGACCATCCGCCGGCACCGCTGCCCTGCCCGCAGGGGTCGTGGGGCCCGCCTCAGGCCGACAAGCTCCTGCGAGGCCATCCCCCCTGGCAGCAACCGTGGCTCCCCGTCCCGAACGGCGCATCAGCGGGAGCACTCGACAAGGCGCGCACACCCATCCACCAAGACGACCAACAAGGAGAACAAGACAATGCCCACGGATAGCCCGATGCAGCTCGGCGTGGTCGGCCTCGGACGGATGGGAGCGAACATCGTTCGCCGCTTGATGCGCGACGGTCACACCTGTGTGGTCTTCGACGTGAACCCTGACGCGGTCAAGGATCTCGAGAAGGAGGGAGCAACCGGGGCGAGCTCGGTGGCCGACTTCGTCGACAAGCTCGAAGCGCCCCGGGCGGTCTGGGTGATGGTGCCCTCGGGTGAGATCACCGGCCAGACCATCGAAGACGTGGCCTCCCACATGAAGAAGGGCGACATGATCATCGACGGGGGCAACTCCTACTACCGAGACGACATCGCCCGCGCCGCAACGCTGTCCGAGAGGGGCATCCACTTCGTCGACTGCGGAACGAGCGGCGGGGTGTGGGGAATCGACCGGGGCTACTGCCTCATGATCGGCGGCGACAACGACGTGGTCGGGCACCTCGAACCTATCTTTTCCACGATCGCCCCCGGCATCGACTCCGCGCCCCGAACCCCGGGGCGCAGCGGGGAGCCTGACTCGGCCGAGCACGGCTTTTTGCACTGCGGGCCGAACGGGGCTGGGCATTTCGTGAAGATGGTCCACAACGGCATCGAGTACGCGATGATGGCGGCGTTCGCCGAGGGTCTCAACGTCTTGCACAACGCGAATGCCGGCAAAAAGAGCACCGACTCCGACGCCGAAACCGCCCCTATGGAAGAGCCGGAGTTCTACCAGTACGATATCGACACCACCAGGGTGGCTGAGGTGTGGCGGCGCGGCAGCGTCGTGGAGTCCTGGCTGTTGGATCTGACCGCGACCGCCCTGTACGACTCGCCTGATCTGGTGGAGTACGCCGGGCGGGTGTCGGACTCGGGTGAAGGCCGGTGGACTTCGATCGCGGCGATCGACGAAGGGGTCCCGGCCCCGGTGCTAACGACCGCCCTGTACTCCCGATTCGCCTCCCGCGGTCTCGACGACTTCGCCGACAAGGTGCTCTCGGCCATGCGCAAGGGCTTCGGCGGCCACGACGAGAAGAAGACCTGAGATGGCCGAGGCGGCCGGAGCGGCCGACCCTACGAGACCGACGAAGCTGACGGAGACGGCCAAGCCGATCGTCGTGCTGTTCGACGTCGACGAGACCCTCGTCCATACCGGCGGTGCGGGGGCGAGAAGCTGGAAAGCCGCGCTCGACAAGCTCTACGGCATCCCCGCCGATATCGGCGAGCACAGCTCGGCCGGCGAGACCGACCCCCAGGTGGCCCGCGCCACCTTCAACGCTGTGGTTCACCGCGAGCCGAGCGACGACGAGCTCGCCCGGCTCTACGCCCAGTACCTGCTGCACCTGGCCGACGACATCGGCGTCTCAGACGGCTACCGGGTGCTGCCCGGGGCAGAGAAGGTTCTGCTCCGCCTGGGGGAGGCCGGGGTCATACTCGGCCTGGTCTCTGGGGCCATGGAAGGCGCGGCGCGCACCAAGCTCGTACCCGCCAACTTGAACCGGTTCTTCGTCTTCGGCGCCTACGGGACGGACTCACCCGACCGGGCCGAGCTCACCGGGCTCGCCATCGAAAAAGCCGCCCGCCTGCACGACCGGCTCGCCCCGTCCCAAGTGTTCGTGGTGGGCGACACCCCCCACGACATGGACGCGACCAACGCGTCGGGCGCGGCGTCGGTGGGGGTGGCTAGCGGCCACTACTCGGTCGACGAGCTCAAAGCGGCTGGCGGCGCCCACGTGCTCGGCTCACTAGAACAAGGTTTCCCAGGCCTGTGACAACGCTAGCTGTCTTGACTGGCCGACGTCGACTTCGGCGGCTGTCCTCGTTCGACAAGGAGTTCGTCACCAGCCTTCTCCACATCGGGGCGATGGTCGGCGCGTTCTTCGCGGAGGAAGTGGCGGACCGGATTGTTCGCCATCGGACGCGGACCTGTCGTCTGGTTACTGATCAGCGAGATCTATCCGGTCGGCATCAGACGCCAGGCTGAACCACCCTGGATCCTCCGAAGCGCCGCGTTGATAGCGATGACAGCTAATCGGCGAGCCTGATGCCGTCTGGTAGTCCGCTGACCTTCGCCGTGGTGCCCACCGCCTCGATCGAGAGGCGCGCGTCGGCGAGGAAGAGATTCTCCACGGAGATACGCCCGAAGTCCTCCGGGATGTTCGCAGCGCACGAGATGGTCCCCGCGGGAATGGACGGCTCGAGCCGTAGCAGCGTCGTCCGCAGCAGCCAGAAGGGGGTGGCAGACGCCCACGCCTGTGGTGCACATGACGCAGGGTAGGAGACCGGGACGGGGAATGCCTTTCGATCGAAACCGCAGAAGAGCTCCGGTAGACGTCCACCGAACGCCCGGGCCGCCTCCAAAAGTCCGACTGTCACAGCTTGGGCCTCCTCCACGAAGCCGTAGCGGGCAAGCCCCGCTGCACAGATGGCGCTGTCGTGAGGCCAGACCGAACCGTTGTGGTAGCTCACCGGGTTGTATCTACCCATCGACTTGGCGAGCGTCCGGATCCCCCACCCTGTGAACATGTCAGGCCCCGAGAGGTGCTCGACGGTGCGCTTCGCCTTATCGTCGTCGACGATTCCGCTCCACAGACAGTGGCCGATGTTCGAGGTTAGCGCGTCTATCGGGCGCTTGTCCCCGTCAAGGCCTAGGGCGAAGTACCCTTCTTCCTCCAACCAGAATCGCTCATTGAAGCGTACTTTGAGACGAGCAGCGCGTTGCTCGTAGTCGGCAGCGAGAGCAGTGTCACCTCGCCCTCGGGCGAGTTGGGATCGGGCAAGATAGGCGGCGTAGACATAGCCTTGAACCTCGCAGAGCGCGATCGGTGGCTCGGCGATGCGCCCTTTGGCGAAGGTCACACTGTCGAAGGAGTCTTTCCACCCCTGGTTACGCAACCCGCGGTCCGTCGCACGTTGGTACTCGACGAACCCGTCGCCGTCCCTGTCCCCGTACTCCTCGATCCATGCCAGGGCTCGGTCGGCGTGCGGGAGGAGCTCGGCCACGATCTCCTCGGCTACCCCGCATTGGTAGAGCGCGCCGAGCGTCACCACGAAGAGTGGTGTCGCGTCGATCGAACCGTAGTAGAGCGAGCCAGCGCGTGCGTCTGCATCTGTTGGGAGCCCACGACGTGTCTCGTGTAGGATCTTCCCCGGTTGCTCCTCAGTGATCGCGTCAGAGCGAGCTCCCTGCATTCGGGCAAGAGTGAGCAGCGTGCCCGAAGCAAGACCCGGGTCTACGTCCAAGGTCATAAGGGACGTGATTAGCGAGTCGCGACCGAACAGTGTCATAAACCATGGCGCGCCCGCAGCGATCACGGACCGCTCAGGGTGCTCCGGATCGAAGATCCGCAGCGCGCCGAGGTCCTGCTGGCCCTGCAGAAACACTGCGTCGATCTCCTTGTCCCCGGTTCGGACTCGGGGCGTCGTCTCGTCCCACGCTCGAAGGAGAGCCGCTGGGGCAGAAAGGTCGTCTCCGACGAAGCGAGGCTCGACAACTTCGCCGTCGACGGTGAGCCGCAGCTCGACGCTCGCGCGCCACTCTCCCGCTGGGGGGACGACGACATCCAGACGGGCCAGACCGGCGGTCACGACGGTGCCAGCAGGGAACACCACCTCGATCCCCCTTCGTAGGTCCATGTACTCGTACTGGAAGGACATCACTGGACCGTCGACCTTGACGGTCCGTTTACCCGCGGATGAACCCGGTTCTCTTTCACTTCGAACAGGTGCGCAAAGTCGGCGCCGAGCTCGAACGTGAGGACGCAAGCCTTAGCCTCACGGCCTAGGTTCTCCAGCACAATGTCGTCTCGCATCCCGTTACCAATGGATCGAAGTCGTTGGAGGAGAAGCGTGCTGTCAGTCTCTCCGTGCTCCGGTTGTCCACGCGAGACGAAGGTGGCCGAGAACGGGTGACCCGCAATCAGCGCGAGGCTCTGCGGTATTTGGTCGTCGAGTCGTAGCCGCCATGTAGAGACGAAACGAGTGTCCTCGAAGAACACGCCTTCTGAGCCCCCTGGTTCTATGTCGCCGTTCGCCGACGAGATGACGAACGAGGTCCCTTCGACGAGAGTGACCGTCGCTACGTGCGGTCCTGCCAACGCGGGTTCCCCGACGAAGTTCCAAGGGTCGCTCACCGCCTGCTCCCACCCAGCCGCGGGTCAAGCCGCACCGAGCACCGCCATCTCGCCAGGTGGGCGCAGCAACACTCCCGGCGCACGCTCGCCAACGGCCATCTCGTAGACCGCCACATGCTGGGCGACCATGCGTTCGACCGAGAAGTGCTCCTCGACCCGAGCCCGGCACGCGGCGCGGTCGATCTCGTGGATCCGGCCGAGTGCGTCTACGAGACCGGACCGCCCGTGACGGACGAAGCCGACCACGCCGTCCTCGACGATCTCGGGAGCGGCCCCGTAATCCGACGAGACTACCGGCGTGCCGCACGCCAGCGCCTCGATCATGACCATGCCGAACGGCTCCGGCCAGAGTATTGGGTTTAGCAGGCAGTCCGCCCCGCCAAGCAGATCGAGCATCGCCTGACGGTCGACTTCGCCAACGTAGGTCACGTCAGCGCCTAGCAGCGGGCGGACCGTCGCCTCGAAATAGGCGCGCTCCACCGGCTCACGCATCTTCGCCGCGATGACGAGGGGTATGCCCGCAGCTCTGGCGATCTGCGCGGCGAGATGCGGAGCCTTCGTGGGGTGCATCCGTCCGAGAAAGACCGCATAACCACCGCCGCCCGTTCCGACAGGGAAATCGGCGACGTTCACCCCATGGTGGATCACGGCAGCAATCTCGACGCCAACGGCACTCGCCGCCTGATCATGCGAGATGGCGATTATAGGAACCCGCCCTGCGATTGCGCGGTACAGGTCGATAAGCTCTGCGTTGAACGGCCCATGGTTTGTCGTCACCACAGGGAGCGACGGAAACGCAGCGCTGTAGAGGGGTCCGATCAGCGTGTGATCGTGTACCACGTCGAACCCTTGGATCGCACCGTAGGAGTGGATGACGTGGCGGATCTCGTCCACTCCGCTTCCGGCGCCCACACCAACCGCGTGCTCGAAGACCGACGACTTAGCTACCGGGCAGGTGCTGTCCCCGACGGTGCACAGCAGGACTTCGTGCCCGGCAGTATCGAGCCCACGGGCAAGAGCATCAAGCACGTTCTCGGTCCCACCGTAGGCCGGTGGAGGCACAGGTAACCATGGAGGCGCAATGATCGCGATCCGCAGGCGACGATTATCAAGGCCCACCCGATGCTCGACACTGGCCTGGTGAGAAGACGGCATGGCAGCAAGCGGTCCCGGTAGGAGACCCGAGAAGGGCTGCATTTAGTGGACCGACCGATCTTCCCCCGGACGAGCAAGGGTACGTTGGCCCGAAGTGAGCCGTATTCAGCCTACCCTCACGGATCTGTAATCCGATCGAATCCTTCACAAACTAGATCCGGAGGGATTAACGCTGCATCACATACCGAACAAGGTGACGGAGCGGGGCTCTACTTCTCGTTCACACCCAGAGCATCTTTGACTTTTTCGCCGGCTTGTTTAATGTTGCCCTTGGCCTTGTCGGACGTCCCGTCGGCTTCGAGATCGTCGTTGCCGGTCGCCTTCCCCGCAGTCTCTTCGGCCTTGCCTCTCAGCACTTGAGCTTTGTTCTTCACCTTGTCAGTAAATCCCATGGTCTTTCTCCCTACCATTTTCTAATTGATATTGCACGCAGAAGGCGACACGTCGCCATCTCCCGCCTTAAAGTACTCACGTTCAAATCCGCCGGTCTGCTCGAGCAGTACCGGGGCGCTTGGCCGCCACACCTGACCCTCCCCGGTATTGATGAACTCGACCGCACTTGGGAGCTTGTGTGATGTCCATAATAGCAACAATCCTCAACGCGCCGATACCTTACCGAGTCGAGGACCGCAGGGTGAACTCGGCTGAGCCGATGCGCTGCACCTAGCCACTTCGCCTGTTGGATCGGTGAGAAGGGCCATGGAGATGATCACCTGCCTGGCACGGAACCATCAATCGCGGGCCCCGTCTGGGCTCATCTATCGCTACACCCCGTACGCACCAAGCGAGACGCCCCGAAACACCCTGTAGTGATGGGGAGCGGTCGAGACGACACAATTATCTAGCAAAGCGAATGTTGGCGCGCCGGTAGGGACCGATATATGGCCAGACTGACATTGGCAATAGTCAATCAGAGGAGATATTTGGATGAGTAAGGTACTTTTTGTGGTTACAGGTGCTAGGTACTGGACTCTCGCCGATGGCTCTAGGCACCAGACTGGCTATTGGGCAGAGGAGGTGGTCCAACCCTACCTATCGTTTAGCAGAGCTGGGTTCGAGATTGTTGTGGCTACCCCTGGGGGGAGTATTCCAGTTGTGGACAAGGCTAGCCTTGCGCCGGCGGCGAATGGCGGCGATTCGAGTGCAGCTGTACTTGCAGAGCAACTTGAGGCAATCAAGGAGTTGCAAGGTCCTATCGCCTTGGACAAGGTCGACCTCTCTGAGTTTGTCACGGTGTTCTATCCAGGTGGGCACGGTCCTATGGAGGACCTGTCTAGCGATAGCGACTCGGCTCAGCTCCTGGCAGCAACCCTCAGTTCAGGCAAGCCACTTGGGCTCGTCTGTCACGCTCCGGCCGCACTGCTAGCAACCGAGGATGCGGTGGGCTCGTCTCCGTTCGCTGGATACCGGCTGACCGGCTTCACTAATGCAGAGGAGATCCAGACAGGACTTGCCGACAAAGCCAAGTGGCTTTTACAGGATCGACTCGTTGCCATGGGAGCCACCTTCGAGGAGGCGTCTCCGTGGTCCAAACATATCGTTGTCGACCGGAATCTACACACCGGCCAGAACCCGGCGTCTGCCGGACCGCTCGCCGACGAGATCGTCAACACCCTCACAAGGTACTAAGAGCTGCGTTGAAGATTTGTCCTAGTGGATGACCGTGGCACGCCGAGCGCAGTCTGTTTTGGCACTGCGAAAGCCCAGCTGGACGGCGAAGCCGCCAGGAACTCCTTGCACCTGGCTGCCCCGTACCTGGCGTCGTCGTGCAGCTCGGGCAGCGTGCTGAGTGTTGGACCCATCGCGGCCGCCGCGACCTACTTGGATCTCACCGCTCAGTGTGAGTCCGCGACGCCAGTATTCACCAGCTCTTCCGCTTGATCCTTGGTGATGTTCAGGCGGATAGCGCCCTCCAAGTCCGCCACGGACGTGGCTGGTATCGCAAGACTCTTGCGTCCCCAAAGATGCCCTTCTTGAAGAAGCACGTGAGTGAGATAGTGGTTTGCGAGGTCGACACGGACGCCCCGGAGATGCCCGATGACACCGTCGACGGCTTGAACGGTGACTGCACGCACACCGACCGCGTTAGGCGGGAGAGAGTCGTAGACGACCGGATCGAAAGCGTCGCTTTTACCCCCGCCGAGCACACCGAAGCTACTCCTGTTCACATACGACCCTGGGACAGCTTGGCCAAGGCCGTAACCCCCGTAACCACCGTTGCTTCCCGGAAGCAACCCGGTCCTCTCGCCGCGTTCGAGCTTTTCGAAGTCCGTCAGGCTGCAGGCCAGCACGATCCGTTCAGCGACGGTGTCCAGCAGGCGAAGAGGTACGAGCCGGCCGAGACCGCTACGGTGAAATGGCTCGACGACAAGATAGGTGACCACCAGCGTTGAGGAATCAACGACGACTTCCGTCAGGTGACCGCACTTTCCGTCGGTGCATTCAACCTCGGCGCCTAGCGTGAGTTCAATAATTGCCATCTGTTGTCCTTAGGTTTGCTGAGCACCACAGCCGTCGAAATGGCGCAGTTGCTAGCGGAACGTCAACGACCCTGCCGCAGCGTATCGACCAAAGCGAGCGCGCTAAGGAGGAATTTGCGAGGATCGTCGTGACCTCAGCGCAGCCGCACGTTAGAGCCTGATCTCGTTGGTCAGGGCCGTACGTAAGCCCAACCGTCGTGTTGGCGTCGGACGAGATCTGATATCCCCGCAGGGATCACGGTGAGACCCGGCATGAGATCCGTGCCGGAAAGGCTGGCAGCGGCCATCGAGTTGTTGCAAGCGAGGAGGAGGACGCCTCGGGTCCTAAACATCGAGAGGTCGGGCACCAGTCCCGACGTTGCAGCCACCGCCAAGATCACTGGACCGTTGAACACGATCTCGACTTCCGCTCCTTGGCTGCCTAGGTCGTCGAGCAGGTTGGATACGTCGCAGAGAGCAAGCTAGTGGCGTTCGGCATTAGACTCGTCGATGTGGACCACCACGCGCACGGAGTTATCGGGGTTTGCGGTCATCCACCGAACTCTACCCGCTCCTCCCATGATCCGAGATGCTGTCGCATCAAAGGACCCAGTTCAGCGGGGCCGCTTCGACCAGCATGGCAGTGAGCTAGACAGGGTAGGCTCCAACCTTCGGCTAGTCCAAGGCGCCGGGCGCCTCACACACGGAGGCGGCTACATCGACTTGGAGGTCGCCTGCATGTTCAGGTCTCTCGGCAGCGGAGTAATCGTGATCGAAGCACGTCCCGAACTGCTAGCCGGCTTGGACCACGACTTCGATTCTCTAGCAGCGCGTTGTCACCCAAACAGGTCTTGCACCGCGACGGCTGCGGATATACAACGAGGGTGTATTAGCGGCAATCTCCCTTGGGGACTTCGCCGTCGACATCGTTGCTCCAGACCTCGGTGATGTCAGCGCCTAGCGTCCTTCGCCCGACGTGCACTCAGGAGAAAAGGAGCGATATGGATATTCTTCTGTACCCACAAGAGATGAGAAACATGTTGTGAATGAGCCGACGCAGTTCACGATAGGAAGCGACGTCTCGTGCACTGACGGCGGCTGCGGACAGCTACGACGCGTGGTAGTCGACCCCATCGCCCGGACGCTCACCTACCTTGTCGTCGAAGCGAAACATCGCCAGGGCGAGGGACGTCTCGTTCCGATCGCACTTGCGACTTGTTCTGACGCCGAGATCCAATTGAGTTGCACCATTGCTCAGTTCGACAACTTCGAGAGGTCCGAAGAGACCAGGTTCCTTCCTGGCGCACAAGGCCAATGGAGCTACGGCCAAGGATCAAATGATCTCCCATGCCTACTATGGGCTAGGCATGGCAGGCGGCGGGTTGGGAATGGGAGGTATCGGGCTGGGAGGAAACGCTGCAGGTTCCCAGCTGATCACCTCTGACAACGTGCCAGCCGGCTAGGTGGAAGTACACCGAAGCGATCCTGTCTACGCCACCGACGGCCCAATCGGCAAAGTACAAGGCTTGGTCATCGATCCCAGCGGCCATCACGTGACGCACGTCCTGCTTGACGGAGGGCACCTGTGGGACAAGACGAGGGTCGCGATCCCAATCGGGGCCGTCACCCGAGTGGACGACGGCGTCAAGCTCAACCTAACCAAGGATGAGGTGCGTGACTTGCCACCGGTAAATCTAGCCGACCAGGACTAACCACCAAAGTGGGGTTGCCCAGCGTCTGACTTTGGCGCGGAGGTTCCACTGCGACGCGAAGCAATACCGGCAGGCTTCTAGGTTGATTTGAGAGGAGCGCGCGGTGGCAGACGACACCGCCGGCCAGCTGGCGAGCGCCCGATGCTGTAGCGGGCATCAGAGCGTCCTCAGTGCTCATCGATACGCGTCGGGTCAGCACGATCAGCTCGGCATTGCTGGGGCAGCGCGTCAGAGTGCGAAGCTGCCGGCGGACCCGCTCTCGCGAACTAGCGGCCGGAACGTGAGATCATGGTATATGGTCAGCTTTTCTGTCGTCGCATCGTGAGCGATCTCCGGGTTCTAGTCACGGGGGCGTCGGGTTACGTCGGTGGCCGCCTGGTCCCGGCGTTGCTCAAGCAGGGGGCAGAGGTGCGCTGCCTGGCCCGGACCCCAGCGAAACTGGACGCCGCGCCCTGGAGGGGTTCGGTACAAGTCGCCGAGGGTGATGTCGGCGGCGCCCTAGGCGAAGCCATGAAGGGCGTGGACGTGGCGGTCTACCTCGTCCACTCGATCGGGCAGGGGACCGGGTGGGCGGATCGCGAGCAGCGTGACGCCGCTAACTTCGCCCGCGCCGCAGCCGGCGCAGACGTGCGGCGAATCGTCTACCTCGGAGGGCTCGGACGGGACGGGGACGCTCTGAGCCGCCACCTGCAGAGCCGCCACGATGTCGGCCGCTTGCTGGCGTCGACGGGGGTCGAGGTCGTCGAGCTGCGCGCTGGGGTGATAATCGGATCCGGCTCGGCGAGCTTCGAAATGTTGCGTTATCTGGTCGAGGTGCTCCCTGTGATGGTGACGCCCCGTTGGGTGGAGACGAAGTGCCAGCCGATCGCCATTGCCGACATCGTCAATCTCCTAGTGGACGCCGTAGGCCGCGCAGGAGACCCCGGCGGCGTATACGAGGTGGGCGGCCCTGATGTCGTGACGTACGCCGAGATGATGGCGACCTACGCCGACATTGCCGGGCTGGCACGTCGCCGCCTCATTCGCGTGCCGTTGCTCACGCCCGGGCTCTCCTCACACTGGGTCGGCCTGGTCACACCCGTTCCGGTGCCACTGGCTCGCGAGCTGGTCGAGTCTCTCGTCAACGAGGTGACCGTACAGGGACGGCCGGCCAGCGAAGCCTTCTCGATCACGCCGATGGGTCTGCGGGAGGCGATCCGCCGCGCGCTGGCGGCGACTCGTGACGACAATGTTCCTACATCATTCGTCGACGCAGACCTCGTCCATTTCCGGCCCGCGACCACGGACCCGGACTGGTCCGGCGGCACCGTCCTCAAGGACGTCCGTAGCGCAGTTGCCACCGCCGACCCCGATCAGGTGTTTGCCTGCTTGGAGCAGATAGGCGGTGAGAAGGGCTGGTACAGCGGCGAGTGGCTGTGGCGCATCCGCGGCGTGACGGACCAGCTCTTAGGCGGGCCAGGCTTGCGCCGGGGCCGTCGAGCGACCCTACGGGTCGGCGAGGCGCTCGACTTCTGGCGGGTCGAGGATCTAGCTCAGGGGCGGCGTCTGCGCCTCCACGCCGAGATGCGCCTCCCCGGCGAGGCCTGGCTGAGCTGGGACCTCGAACCGGTCAGGGGTGGGACCAAGGTCACCCAGACCGCCCTGTTCCGGCCGCGGGGGCTCCTAGGTCGCCTGTACTGGCTCGGCGTCGCCCCGTTCCACCGCTTCGTCTTCCCGGGGATGCTAGCCGGGCTCGTCGCGGACGCCCAAGCCTACGCCCGGCGCCAGCCCTAAGCTCATGGCGGATTCGAACCCCCTCTGAGCCCAGCCGGTGAACCTCCCTGGCGTTCACCGACAGCCATATCGAGATCAGCGTCACCGGAGATGCCGGCGGTGTGGGTGGCGGATCTCGCAGACCGTTCCGGCGAAACTAC
Source organism: Actinomycetes bacterium (assembly GCA_021808665.1). Next base: position 1,114 of record JAKBBA010000030.1, on the reverse strand, counting down.
CAGACGCTAAATCCGGACCTCAGGGGCTGAGCGCGGGCAGGTTCTTGGGCGAGCCGATACCGGAAGTAGCGGCCTTACCACGACTGCTCCGTGCAGACGCCAAGTGTATCCCAGTTCACAGTTGCACTGTCCTCCTAGACCTCGGGGTCGTGCTCGCTCCTAAGCGAGGGGGTCGGTATCTCACGTTTCTCGGTGCCACTCAGACGGTGATCGCTAGACGATGTAAGGGCAGCACGTACAAGCTGCAGGTTAGCGAAAGGCATTACGAGCTTTTATCCATTTGCCCGGGCGAGAACGCCCACCAAGGCGGCTGGCAACGCGCTCTGGTCACAGTCAGGACTTTCGGCTCTAGCCGACTACCCCGCAGAGCCGCATACTTTATGGGAGAGCTCAGTTCCTGCAACATGTGAATTCACGCCGAATAGCTCAAGTGGATCGTTGCTCGTGTTGGATCTACGGGGGAGTCATTATCACCCCAACACCTTGGCCAGGATCCTCGAAGTGCCCGAGATAACGGTCTTGACCACCGACAAGGACATCAGAGCCGCAGAGCGAGAGCAATGGGATGACGGCACCAACTTCCTGGCTGTGTCCCCTGGCGTGGTAATGGGCTACGAACGCAGCGTCAATACCAACACCATGCAGTGCAAACACGGCATCGAAGTGATCGACATCGGCGGCAGCGAGCTCGGTCGCGGCCGATGCGGCCCGCGGTGCATGACCTGCCCCATAGAGAGGGACCCAGAATGACCAGCACCGACGTCGTAGCTTCCCGCAGCCTGCATGGCAGAAGCCTTCTAAAAGAGGTCTACCTCACCAAGGAAGAGTTCGTCTCGCTCCTAGATCTCGCCGACGCGCTGAGGACGGAGAAGCGCAACGGGAAGGAACGTCAGCGGATGACCGGCCGCAGAATCGCCCTCATCTTCGAGAAAGCCTCGACACGCACCCGTTGTGCCTTCGAGGTCGCCGCCTACGACCAGGGAGCGCTCGTCACCTACCTCGGCCCCGACGGTAGCCACATCGGTGTCGAGGAGACGATCAAAGACACCGCCCGGGTGCTCGGCCGAATGTTCGACGGGATCGAATACCGCGGGTTCTCCCAGGAATCAGTCGA
>JAKBBA010000029.1 GCA_021808665.1 Actinomycetes bacterium | reverse complement strand
GAGCAAAGAGCCCGAGGACGGCCGCCCCGAGGGCGGCGCCCTCTACTTCGCCGACGACGTATAAAGGCCGGTTGACGGCAGCGGCAATCACCTGACGCCACAGTGGAGAGCGGAAGGCGCCGCCGGTGGCTCTCACGCTGGTCAGCGGCTGGAGGGCGTCCAAGCGGTTCACGAGTACCTTCATCTGCAGGCACACACCTTCGAGACATGCGCGAATTAGGTGGGCGGAGCCGTGATGATGGCGCAAGCCGATAACAGCCCCGAAGAGATCGGAGTTCCAGAGAGGGGCGCGCTCGGGGAGCAAGAAAGGCAGCATCACGAGGCCATCGCTACCGGGAGGAACGCTAGCTGCAAGGCCTAATGTGACGTCGTCGAGGTTCGAGCCAGCAGCGACTTCGGGTAGCAGGGTTCGGCCCGCCCACCGAACAGCTTCGGCTCCATTGGAGATTGCGGCGCCGACAACCCACAACGGTTCGACCAGTGGGTAGCAGAAGGTATTCCCAGACCGGTCGGTGCGGGGTCCGTCACAGACAATACGGACCGCTCCGCTGGTACCGAGTGATAGGGCGGCCACCCCGGGGAATATAGCTCCAGTGCCAAGGTTGGAGAGCGGACCGTCGGCGGCGCCTGCCACGACAGGGGTGCCAGCGGGAAGGCCGACTTTCCTTGCGAAATCCGCCGCTAGAGGCACGACGAAGGTCGTCGGAACTATGTCCGGCAGGGCCTCGGCGCCGAGACCGCATGCCTGGAGGGCTAGCTGACTCCAAGTCTTAGTTTTGACGTCGACGAGCCCGGTTCCCGAAGCTGATGACAGTTCGGTGGCGAGAGTGCCCGTGAGTCCGAACAGAACAAAGTCCTTCAAGCTCAGCCACCATCGTGCCTGGGCCCAGGTTTCTGGGTCGTTCCTCGAGAACCAAAGCAGCTTGCTCAAAGGGGTCATCGGGTGGACCGGAGTACCAGTCAAGCTCTGCAGGTCGCCGGCCCGGCCGTCACGGCGAAATTCCAGGGCTTCCGCTCTGGCTCGCCCGTCAGCCCATGTGAGTAGCGGCGTGATGGGGTGTAGGTCGCGGTCGAGGGCCATGAGACCGTGCATGGCGGCGCTCAGCGAGATTCCGACGACGGACGCGTCCCGGACTCGTGATATGCATTCGGCGAGCGCACTGGTAGTAGAGCTGAGGATTACCGCTGGATCTTGGACTTCCTGGTCGGGAGCGGGGTGCAGGAGGGGGTACTCTCTGACGGCCACCGACCTTGCGTTTGCGTCGAGGCCAAAAGCGACCGCCTTGGCCCCAGTTGTGCCTACGTCGAGACCTATTATCACTCGGCCGGTGGTCGTTTCAGGGTCGGCGGGCAAGTCCGGAAACCTCTGTGCACTGTTCGATTATGGTGGCTACTACTTCGGTGTCTGAGGTGACCTCCGGGTCGAGGAAGAACAAGACGTTCCGAACGGCACGCTGCAGAGAACCTTGGGTCAAGGCGATCATTTTGGGGGCTTCGACGTCATGAATGGGTGCTCCTCGTCCTCGTAGATGGCAGATCCATGCTGCGAGAATTCGGGTAGCCCCAGTTGCCACGCGGCCGGCGGATCGCTCGGCTCGAAGCACCGGCAGCACTCGGACAGGTATCTTTTGTGAGCCATCCTCGGCTATCCGCTCCAGCCGGTCGCCGATCTTCGTGTTAGCAAAGCGTTCGAGCAGAGCGTCGCTGTAAGCGTCCAGTTCGACAGTGGATTGCGGTAGGTGGCTTTTGGCTTCTTGCCACCACTGGCGCACCCAGGACAGGCACGTGTCATCTGCAATAGCTTGCGGTACGGTTTGGTGACCTTTGATAGACCCGGCGTAAGCAAGTAGTGAATGGGCTCCGTTGAGCAGCCAGAGCTTACGGTGCTCGAAGCCAGTGACATCGTCGACGAAGAGGGCGCCCGCGTCCTCCCACCTTGGCCGACCGGACGGGAAGCTTCCTGCGAGGACCCACTCGCTGAAAGGTTCTGCGACTACGACAGCTCCATCCCGGTACCCGGCCCTGAAGCTTACGGCGTCCAGGTCCTCGACGGTTGTCCTCGGGGTGATACGGTCGACTACGGTCGAGGCGACATTCACCGACTCGGCTATCCACTGCGAAAGAGATGGGTCGGCAGCTTCGGTGAGCTTCTGGAGGATCCGGGAGGTCAGAGCGCCGTTGCTGGCTAGGTTGTCGCAGGGGATCAGGGTGACCGGCCCGGCGTCCGCCCGGTGTCGAGCCGCCAAGCCGGCCAGCAGCCGCGCTGGCGCTGTGATGACCGGCTCGGTCACGTCTCTCCTTAGCCGGTCGATGTCACTGGCGATGTCAGCTCGAGACAAGTCGAGACCGCCTGTCCCACTTGTGCAGTAGCCGGCTTCGGTAATCGTTATCGTTACGGCGGTTACCAGCTGTGACGACAGGGAGGCGAGCCAAGCTTGATGATCTCGGGCACTGTGCGCCTCGCTGATAGAGTTGACCAACTCCAACCGGTCTTCGTAGGGTGATCGAACGGCGAGCGTGTAGAGACCTCCTTGGTCTTCGAGTATTCGTGCTATCCCGGTGGAGCGTCCCGAAAACGCAGCGTAACCCCACTCTTCTGCGTCGCTAGCTTTGTCCGTGTACCAAGCCTGGTGGGATCGGAAGAAGTTTCCCAACCCGAGATGCACAAGTCGTACAGGGCCTGCAGGTCGGCCCATGCCTGCAGCCCGCGAAAGCCGTCGAGGAATCACATCGAGGCCTGCGAACCTGTCAAAGCTTGAACACCCGTCTGGGCTGCATCGTCACCATGTCGACGGCGATCTCCGCCGCCTCGTCCTCGCTAAGTCGGTGCTCCGTAACGTAGCCGGCAAGCACGCCGGCATCGACGCGTCTCGCCATGTCATGGCGTGCTGGTATGGAGCAGAAGGCGCGGGTGTCGTCGACGAACCCGGAAGTTCTGGAGAAACCAACTGTTTCTGTTACAGCAGACCGGAAGCGCCGGATGGCGTCGGGAGCGTCTAGGAACCACCACGGCGCTCCTACGTACACCGACGGGTAGAAGCCGGCCAGGGGAGCCAGTTCCCGCGACCAGGCGGTCTCGTCCACGGTGAAGACCACCAGATGGAAGCCCGCGGAGGTGCCGTAACGCTCTAGCAGCGGGCGCAGAGCCTCCGTGAACTCCACCCTAACCGGGATGTCGCAGCCGGCATCAGGGCCGAATACAGCCTGGGTCGGCCGATGGTGGTTACGTCTGATCCCGGGGTGAAGCGTCATCACGAGCCCGTCCTCGCACGACATCCGTGCCATTTCCATCATCATGTGTCTGCGGAAGGCGGTCGCTTCGTCTCCGTTGACGCCGTCAGTCAGAGCAGCCCGGTAGATTCTCTCCGCTTCCGCAGGTTCGAGCGGATCGGTCCGCGCGTCGAGGTGGCTGTGGTCAGCCGACGTGGCGCCATGGTCGATGAAGAAGCGCCTGCGCTCCCGGAGTGCCGCAAGGAAGCCTTGGTAATCCCCGGTGTCCAAGCCGGCAGTCTCCCCGAGTCGGTCAACCAGTTTCGGCCAGTCGGGCCGGTCGAGTTCGAGGTAGCGGTCCGGGCGAAACGCTGGGATAGTCCGCCCTGTCCAGCTGGGGTCGTCTAGAAGCGATTCGTACGCCGAAAGGTCGTCGCAGGGGTCGAAGGTCGTTGTGAGCACTTCGATCTTGAAACGGTCGTAGAGCGCCCTTGGCTTGTAGGCGTCCTGGTCGAGGCGGCCGGCTACCTGGTCGAATATGGCGTCGGCTGTCTGTGCCGAGGGTCGCAGCGTGACTCCGAATATCTCCACCAGCTCAGCCTCGAACCAGAACCGCACAGGTGTCCCAGCGAAGACTTCCCAGCGCTCGCAGAGGTGTCTCCACGCCCGTCTGGCTTCGAACTCGGAAAGCGATTGGCAGCCTACCCCGAGCTCGTGGAGGTCCGCACCGTCTGCATGAAGGAGGCGAGTAACGTAGTGATCGGGGGATAGTAGAAGGGTCGCCGGGTCCCTGAAGGCGACGTCGCCGGCGAGGAGGCGGGGGTCGACATGGCCATGCGGTGAGATCACCGGCAGGTCCTCGACCGCCTCGTAGAGTCGACGGGCTATGCGCCGTTGCTGGGGATCTCCCGGTAGGAGGCGATCAGGGTTCAGCTCCAGCCGAGACGACGAGGAAGGCATCGCTCATATACTCATCCGAAGTACCATTCGACGCAACTACTCGCCGTCTGGCACGGGGGTGCAAGACACGTTGACCACGAGAGGATCGAAATGAGCTCGCCGGACGGGGCGGCTACCATCGGCGGCCCTGGACGATTCCTGGCCGACAACGAAGTGGAAGCGTTCATATGCGAACAGCTGTCGGCCCTTCCCCTCGACGGACTAAGCGTTTGTATGTTGGTGCCCGACGCGACCCGAAGTTGTCCACTACCCCTTCTGGTCAGGTCCGTGCACTCTGCCCTGCAGCCGAGGGTTACTAGGCTGACGGTCCTTGTAGCTCTCGGTACTCATGCAGCGATGGGGGCTCAAGCCCACGCCCGCCACCTTGGGTACGGTCTGGGCGGGCCGGAAGAAACCTTTCCCGGGATGCGCGTGGTGGATCACGCCTGGTGGGACCCTGGTTCCCTGGTGACCCTCGGCACTATAAGCTCAATGAGGATGGCGGAGCTGTCCAACGGCCTCGTTATCCAGGACGTGCCAGTGAGGGTCAACCGGGCCGTAGTCGACCATGACGTCACTCTCATCGTCGGACCTGTCTTTCCTCACGAAGTCGTCGGCTTCTCCGGGGGGAACAAGTACCTCTTTCCCGGGGTCTCCGGCCAGGAGCTCATCGACGTGTCCCACTGGCTGGGTGCGTTGATAACAAGCGCTGACATAATCGGAGTTCGGGGGATCACCCCGGTCCGAGCCCTCATCGACGAGGCAGCTTCGATGGTCCCTTCCGAGCGTTTGGCTTTCTGCGTGGTGACCAGCTCATGGTCCAACAGCCTAAGCGCCTTGGCCTTCGGTGAACCCGCTGCAGCCTGGCGGGCCGCAGCGGACGTGTCGGCCCAGACGCACATACGATACTTGGACGCCCCTGTACGTAAAGTGCTGGCAATTCTCCCCGGCAAGTATGACGACATGTGGACCGGCGCCAAAGGCTTCTACAAAGTCGAGCCGGTAGTAGCAGACGGCGGTAACGTAGTTATTTACGCGCCGCACGTGACGGAGTTGGCGGTCACCCATCCCGCTATCACCGAGATCGGCTATCACTGTCGCGACTTCTACGTCAAGCAGTGGGACCGGTTCAAGGGATATCACTGGGGGGATCTTGCTCACTCCACCCACCTTCGAGGAGTCGGAACTTACAGTGATCTCGATGGGGAGCGGGCACGCGTGACCGTTACGCTCGCTACCGGTATCCCCGAGGAAGTCGTCCGTTCGGTCAACCTCGACTACCTCGACCCTGCGGGCATCGACCTGGCAGCATGGGCGGACGAGGAGGGGACTCTTGTCGTTCGTGGTGCGGGCGAGCAACTCTACAGGCTCTCAAGGGAGGCGACCCATCGCTGATCGCCACGATTACAGTGAAAAGGTGCCGCCTACGACTTCGATGAAAGCCACATTTGCCGACGAGGCGTTAGACGTCTTGGCTCGCTACTTGGAAATACCCTGTTTATCACCCGCCTACGATCCCGAGTGGGCTACCGCAGGCCAGCTTGATCGGGCCGTGGAACTCCTGGCCGACTGGGCGAAGAACCGTCCCATTCCGGGCATCCAGGTAGACATCCACCGCCTCGAAGGCCGCACCCCGGTGCTCGTCTGCGAAATTCCCGCGACCGATCCCGAAGCGAGCGGAACTGTGATGCTGTACGGTCACTTCGACAAGCAGCCGCCTTTGGGGAACTGGAGTCCTGGGCTGGACCCATTCCGCCCGATAGTTCGCAGTGAGAGGCTCTACGGAAGAGGCTCCGCAGACGACGGCTACTCACTTTTCGCTGCGCTTCTAGCCGTCGAGTCAGTTGAAAGAGCGGGGCTGCGTCATCCCCGCTGCGTCGTCTTGATAGAGGGAAGCGAAGAAAGCGCTAGCCCCGATTTAGAAGCACACCTCGATGCGCTGACCGAAAGACTAGAGGGAACGGACCTGCTCGTCTGCCTTGACTCGGGGGCGCCAACCTTTGACCGGCTGTGGCTGACCCAATCGCTGCGAGGCAATGCAGTGGTCACGGTCGACATAAGGGTTCTCGAGCGGGGAGTTCACTCGGGAACGGCGTCCGGCGTCGTGCCTTCTCCTTTTCGTGTGCTTCGCCAGCTTCTCAACCGCATGGAGGATCCCTATACAGGCGAAGTGCTCCTACCTGCGCTCTCGGCGCAACCCCCCGCAGATCAGGTTCGTAGGCTCGAAGACCTCGCTAGTGAACTTGGCGATGTCGTCGCAGGTCAGCTTCCCGTCTTGGAAGGCGTCGAGCTCGCCGGCGACGGCCCTGCGGAGCGCCTGTTGAGACAAGCGTGGAGGCCGGCGATGTCGGTCATCGGTATCGACGGCATGCCTTCTGTGAGCGAAGGCGGGAACGTGGTCCATGCTGGCACGACAGCCAATCTCTCGTTCCGCCTGCCGCCGTCTGTGGATGCTGTGACGGCAACCGCCTCAATCGTCGATGTCTTGAAACAAGACCCACCGTCCGGCGCGAAAGTAACCGTAACAGCGCACCCTCCGGCCTCCGGTTGGTCGTGTCCTCGGCTCGCACCTTGGCTACTTGAGGCGTTGGACAAAGCATCGACAGCGTCGTTCGGGCGCAAGGCAGGCTGGACGAGCGAAGGCGGGACAATACCTTTCCTGGCCACGCTGGGAAAGCGCTTTCCGGGGGTCCAAGTCGTGGCCACCGGAGTGCTCGGACCAGGATCCAACGCCCATAGCATCGACGAGAGCCTTCACATTCCCACAGCCGAGTCGGTCACGCTTTCGGTAGCCCACTTGCTCGAAGCCCGCGCAGAGATGGCCAAAGGCGGTGGCATCCCTCCGTCCGACTAGCCCTTGCAGCACCAGCGGGGCGGCGGCAGCGTCGATGGACAACGCCGCCCCGGATCCGTCGCAGTTCGCTGGGGATTGGTAGCTTCAAGGTATGCGCATTCGCATCTCGATGGCTCTATTAGTCCTGCTGGCTCTCATTCTCGCATCGTGTGGGTCGTCTCCTGCTAAGTCGTCATCGCCGAGCCTGCCCCACGCCTCCCCTTCCACCACGCTATCTACGCAGACAAACTCGCCGGCAGAAGGGGAGACAATTACTGGAGAGCCGGTCTGGCTTTGCCAGCCGGGAGCGACCCCAGACCCGTGCACTGCGAATCTGGAAGCCGAATCGGTCACGGCGAGCGGGACCACGTCACAGGTAAAAGCCGGCCCCGCTGGAAACTCTCCATTCGACTGCTTCTACGTCTATCCGACAGTCAGCACCGAGAGCGGAGACAACGCCAACCTGACAGTCCAGCCCGCCGAGATCAGCGCAGCCGAGCAACAGGCCTCCCGCTTCTCCTCGGTGTGTCGGGTATGGGCACCTATGTACCGTCAGGTGACAGTCGCCGGGCTCTTCACCGCTGGCGTCTCCGGTCTGGATGTGGCATACCAAAGCCTGCTTGCCGACTGGAGCTACTACCTCAGCCACGACAATGACGGTCGGCCGATCATCTTCATAGGTCACTCCCAGGGGGCTGCGATGCTGATCCGACTCCTGTCTGGGCAAGTCGACGACAATCCTGCCCTCCTAAAGCGTGTAGTCGTCGCCATACTCGCTGGCGGCAACCTGCAGGTTCCAACCGGGTCTGTCGTGGGAGCCACCTTCAAGCACATTCCCCTGTGCACCTCGCTAAAAGTCCCGGGCTGCGCAATCGCCTACTCGACGTTCGGTTCCCAACCGCCGCCGGATTCGCTGTTCGGCAGGCCGGGCAGCGGGGTGAGCCTCATGTCATTGCAGACGACTTCTACCGGTCAACAGGTGGCTTGTGTCAACCCAGCAGATGTCGGCGGGACCTCAGGCCTGCTGTCGCCCTACTTCCGTGGTAGCGGGGCGGTTCCATGGGTCACCTACCCGGACCTTTATACAGCCGAGTGCAAGACCGCTGACGGGGCGACGTGGCTCCAGGTGACTCCGACGGGCATCCCCGGAGACACCAGGCCTCTTGTAAAGGCCTCACTCGGGCCTACCTGGGGGTACCACCTAGACGACGTCAACCTGGCTCTCGGTAACCTTGTCAGTGACGTTGCCATGTTAGAGTCTCAGTACAACTCTTGAGGCCCCGGGAAGAATCGAGATACCCATGGAAGTGCTGCGCACACCCGACGAATACTTCGAAGACCTCGACGGATTCGACTTCGAACCTCATTACGCGCAGAGCACGGGCGGTATAAGGATCCACTATCTAGACGAGGGGCCGCGCAGCGGTCCGGTGGCGCTTCTGATGCACGGAGAGCCTTCATGGTGCTACCTGTATAGGAAAATGATTCCGACGCTGGTCTCCCACGGCATTCGTTGTGTCGCACCCGACTTGGTCGGCTTCGGCCGGTCTGACAAGCCGACCAGGTCGGCTGACTACTCCTACCAAAACCATGTTGAGTGGATGGCGAGCCTTGTCTTTGGCGCTCTCGCCCTAGAGGATGTGACGCTCTACTGTCAAGACTGGGGTGGGCTGATAGGTCTACGCCTCGTCGGTGAGAAACCGAATATTTTCTCCCGGGTCGTCGTATCTAACACCGGATTGCCGACCGGTGACCACCCACCCACCGAGGCATTCCTGTCGTGGCAGCGCTACAGCCAAGAATCTCCGGAGTTACCCGTCGGAGCCATCGTATCGCGGGGATGCAAGACTCCTCTGGCGCAGAGCGTCGTCAGAGCCTATGACGCGCCGTTTCCGGATGACTCATACAAAGTTGGTGCTCGGGTATTCCCTGCCCTGGTCCCGACATCCACCGAGGATCCCGCTCGTAAAGCGAACCTTGCTGCGTGGGAGGTGCTGGAGCGGTTCGAACGCCCGTTCGTCTGTGCGTTTAGTGACAGTGACCCCATAACCAGGGGAGGGGAGCGGGCTTTCCTCGGCCGGATCCCTGGGACCAAGAGCCAGCCGCACCGGACTATCGAAGGGGCGGGTCACTTTCTGCAGGAGGACCAAGGCCCGGCGATAGCAGAGTTCCTAGTCGAGCTGATAGCGCAGCGAGGCTGAGCGCAGATGATGGTTAGTGACGCAGCGCAAGAGCTCTCCGTTGGGGAGCCTCCACGTTGAGAGCAAGCGTCAGGCGACAGATGCGCATAGGACGGACCGCCGAACAGGTTTGGGAACTGGTCGGTGATCCCAATCGGATATCCGAATGGTTCGACGGCATCGAATCGGCGACGGTCGAAGGATCGACGAGGATAGTCCTGACCGCCAGCGGGATGTCGATGCCCGAGACTATCGTCACGAACGACTCTCTGCAGAGGCGCTTCCAGTACAGGATCGGCACGGCGCTATTTCGCGAACATCTATCTACTATCGACGTGTTCGATCTCGGGGACGGCACAAGTCTGGTTTCCTACGCAGCTGACGCGGACCCCGCCGCCATGGCACTGGTGATAGCTGGCGCCGCTGGTGCCGCACTGCGTCACCTACGTGAGATCTTGGAAGGGGAAGGCTGATGGGCCGAAAGATTCTGCTGGTCACCACCGACCAGCAGCGCTACGACACGATCGGGGTAAACGGTGGTGTGATCGCACGGACCCCGGTGGTGGACGGCTTGGCGTCTCAGGGCTTCCGTTACGAACGGGCGGTGCCGCAGTCGGTGGTTTGCATGCCGTCGCGTTCGACAATCCTCACCGGCCAGCACCCGAGCACTCATGGGGTGTGGATGAACGGCGTGCCTCTCCCTCTCGACGCACCGTCTGTCGCTGCCTTGCTCCGTGAAAACGGTTACAAGACGGCACTGATAGGAAAGGCCCACTTCGAGCCTTTCCTTGACCCCTTCACGCGCTTCACGGAGAATGCCCTGGCAGCGACGGGAACGGTGCCCTCCGGTGGCGAGCACCGCGGTTTCGAGCACCTTGAGCTGGCGACGCACGGCTCTGCCGGGCAACTCCACTACGCACGCTGGCTGCGGGCGAATCACCCCGAGGCCGCCGCCATGTTCTATCCGGCTCTCGACGCTGACCTTGAGGTGAACGCCGCCGGGGGAGGCGAGACCGGTGCACCCCAGGTTCATGTGAACCACGTGCCGCGCGGCTGTTACCACACCGATTGGGTCGCCGATCACACGATCGCTTGGTTGGACTCCCTCCGGTCCGGTGACGACTGGTTCGCGTGGATGAGCTTTCCCGACCCGCACCACCCGTGGGATCCGCCGCAGTCCGAGATGTCCCGGGTTGACTGGCGCCAAGTGCCCCTACCGGTCGGCTACCCCGTGGACAGGTCCGAACGCGAGGCGATCCTGGACGCCAAACCCCGCCACTGGAAGATGTGGTACGAGGGAAGGTTGGTATCGAACTTCGAGGCTCCCCCGAAGTGGGTTCCTGCCACTCTCACAACCGACCAAGTAAGGGAAGTCAACGCTAGAAACGCTGTGGAGTGTGAACTGATCGACGAAGCGGTCGGTAGGGTGATGGACGCTATCGCCGCTAGAGGATGGGAGCATGACGTGGACGTCATCTTCACCACCGACCACGGCGAGTTCCAAGGTGACTTCGGGCTCTTGTTCAAAGGCCCTTACCACGTAGAGTCCCTGATGCGCCTTCCGCTCATCTGGCGTCCTGCTCTTTCGAGCCGGGCAACGCCCGGTGTGGTCTCTACTCCGGTTGGTCTTGTCGACCTTGCCCCGACCATAGCTTCGATCGCCGGCATCGATCGGCCGGGGTGGATGCAAGGTTCGGTGCTCGCAAAGCCAGGCGAAACTACCCACGAGGGTGTCCTCACCGAGTGGGATAGTGAGCTGTACGGCGTCGACGTTCACCTGCGCACCGTGAGCACCTCCGAATGGGTTTGCACCGCCTACAAGCCGGGGACACTCTATGACGGTAGCGAGGGAGAGCTCTACAACCTCGCCGAGGATCCGCTCCAGCGAGTGAACCTGTGGGACGACCCGGCTCGAAGGGTGGACAGGGACGACCTGCTCAGCCTGCTCGGCGAGCTCCGCCCTCCCGAGCGCAGGCCCCGCCTAGACCTGGAAGCTCCGGTTTGAGGCCTCAAGTGCCGAACGCGATGATGGCGCCTGCGAGCACGAACGAGCCGGCCATGGTGGCGAACGCTGCCGGGAAGCCCGATGCGTCGATGATCCACCCGAGTAGGGCGGTCCAAAGGGAGCCGACCCCGTAGGCGATCGCGAAGAAGGCCCCGAACGCTGACCTGGCGTTGCCGTCGGCTGTAAGGTCGGAGAATAGCGCCTGGATCAGCGGAGACTCGGTGTACGCGAGGAGCCCAACTGCGAGTCCGAGCGGGATCAACGAGGCTAGAGAGCTCCCGGAGAAGCCGAACGCTGCCATCGCTCCCGCCCCGGCAAGATAAGTGATGACCAGGGTCGAGCGCCGTCCGAACCGGTCTGCCAAGGTCCCGCCGACCAGCGGACCGGCGATGCTCGCCGCCATGATGACGCTGAAGACGATTCCTACTGTCAGCGCCGAAAGCCCGAGGTGGGTTCGCAGATCGCCTGGGATGAACGTGGAGAGCGTCCCCAGGCCCCTGCCTCCTGCGGCGACGGTCGAAGCTGCGAGCACTGCGATCACCCGGCGGTTGCGGAGCAGGTCACGTGTCCCGACCCGGGCGGTTTCATGGCTCACCTGGGTGGGGTGGTGCTCCTTCGGCAAGGCAGCGGCCATTAGCAGCGCCCCGGCCGCGAGGAAGCCCGTGAGCGCGACCAGGGCCCACCGCCATCCGGCCGTCGCGATGAGGGCGGTGACTATCAAAGGTACGGTCACCGTCCCGGCGCTACCTCCCGCTGTGTGCCAGCTCAACACTGTCGAACGCCGGCGGGGGAAACGTTCCGACAGATAGGCCGAGCCGACCGGGTGTTGGGGCCAGCTTGTGAGCGCTCCGAGGACTCGGGCCGCTCCGAACACGGCGAACCCCGGGGCTACCGCCCCGAGAAGCGTTGACGCTGCCAGTCCAGCGTTTTGCAGGCCGAGTACGAGCCTGGCGCTTGCTCCTCGAAGCAGCCCTGCTGCACCTTGGAGCAGTCCTCCTAGAATCCCGGCGACGGTGAGCACAAGGCCGAGTTGCCCGTAAGACACGTGCAGGTCTGCGAGCACGAATGGATAGCAGACTGCCAGGCCGGCTACGTAGAAATGCTGGATTCCGTGGCCAACGCTCATGACGAGAAGAGCCCGGCGGTCTTCGGGTCCCTGGAAGAGACGGTCCCGTGCTGGTTTCGTGGTCGGTGTGTCCGCCTCAGGTTCATACGAGCGGAGCGGTCTTATCCTCACGGCACCGACGACTCTACCGGCGGGAGCCGTCCCCCAGCCAGAGGGTAGCCTCTTGGTCGGTGGACGCGGAAAGCAACGACCTCCTTTCTGAGATGTTTAGTAACTGTCCCGACGCGATCGTCGTCGTGGACGAAGGCAGGACCGTCAGGGTGGCTAGCTCGGCGTTGGAGACACTCTTCGGCTATCGAGTCGACGAGATCGTAGGCCGCAAGTTGGAAATGCTCCTACCGCAAGATGTCAGGAAGCGCCACGAAGCCCACGTGGACCGCTTCATTCGAGCCCCCTCTGGGAGGCCGATGGGAGCCGGCCTCGAACTGCTAGGACGGCGCAGAGACGGCGGCCTTTTCCCCGTCGACGTAAGCCTGGTACCGCTGCAGATTGCAGGCATCCGGCTAATAGGAGCCTTCGTCCGGGACGCAACGGTGCAGCGGCGTAGCTTGGAGGTGGAGCGCTTCGTCAACGAAGTGACGACCAAAGCCACAGCAGGGGAACCTGTCGCAGAGCTTCTAGCGGTCGCAGCCGACAGGGTTCGCGGCGTCGCCGACGCCGACGCCGCCTGGATCGTGCTTCGATCCAACTTCGCCGACCGGGCTGCGGTCGAAGGTCTGTCCGCTCGGGACGGGACTGACGGCGACCACGGTCTGTCGGTCGTGGCGTCCTCAGGCGAAGGGACCGACTCGCTGGACCTTACTCCGGACGGCCCGGCTGCTCAGGCGATCGGCCAAGCGCTGACTGTTCTGGTGGAGGATCTGTCATCTGAACCAAAGGTTCATCCGAGAGTCCGCGCAGGTGGGTTCGGCTGCGGAGCTTACCTGCCGATGCCCAACCAGGACTCCGCCGTCGGATGTGTGATCGTCGCTCGGGCGGCAGGAAAGGGATGTTTCGAAAGAGGCGAGGTCGCCGCCGCCGAGACCTTTGCGGCGTCTCTTGCGGTCGTGTTGGACCTTGCTAGCACCCGGGTTTCGCTAGACGAGGTCCGTTTGGCCGCCGAGCAGGAACGTATCGCCAGGGATCTTCACGACACGGTGATCCAGAGGCTGTTCGCCATAGGAATGGGCCTGCAGGCAGCTCAGCGCGACGCCGGCCCTGGCGTGGCCGACAGGCTTCGTTCCAGCGTAGACGCGATAGACGAAGTAATACGGGAGATACGGGAGACCATCTTCGACCTGAACCACCCCCTTGACGACTCGGCCGGCCAAGGGCTCCGCTCCGGCGTGCGTAAAGTCCTCACCGACGCGCGCGAACAACTCGGCTTCTCGCCCCGGCTCGAGTTTCGCGGGCCGGTCGAGGCGTCGGTCCCCGACGGCATGTACCCCGAGCTTACCGCCGTTATTCGCGAGGCTCTTTCCAATGTGGCGAGACATGCGAGGGCCACGTCAGCTGACGTAATAGTCTCCGTGGAAGACGTGATGCTCAGCGTTGTAGTCTCCGACGACGGTGTCGGAGTCTCCGACCACCCTTCCGCCGGTTCGGGCATACGCAACCTCTCTACGCGCGCGGAGCAACTAGGAGGCGACCTCAAACTGACAGGCCGGAAACCTGCCGGCACAGTAGTCATCTGGCGGGTACCGCTGCGCTGAGCGCCGGTAGCCTTGAAGTGGCACGAGCACGCGCCGCACCTGCTTGCGCGCCGCTGTCTTTAGGATCCGACGAGCCGTTGGCGTAACGCTGCGAGCGGGTCCACGAGATCCCCGCCAGGCCCGCCCGACGTGGGGGCCTCCGGGTGGTACTTCTCACCGGCCATGGCTGCGATGGTGGCAGTCACAGACATCCTCAGGGCGTCGAGGTCGTAGCCGCCTTCGAGAAGGACCACCATCCGGCCCGGGCGGGGAGCCCAGGTGGCGACGTCTGCCGTGAGGTCGGCGAAGTCCCCAGCGCTCCACGCCAAGTCCGCCAGAGGGTCAGCCCGGTGTGCGTCGAACCCTGCCGAGACAACGACCCAGGTCGGATCAAACTTTTCTACCGCTGGCGCGGCGATGCGCTCTAGGGCCCTGCGGGCTACGTCGCCTGTCGCATTTTCGGGTAAGGGCACGTTGATCGTCAAACCGGGTGCTCCCGGTCCGCCCGTGTCCTGTGCTCTGCCCGTGCCGGGATATGCCGGCCACTGGTGCGTCGAGACATACATTACCCGAGGGTCGTCCCAGAAAATTTCCTGGGTGCCGTTCCCGTGATGCACATCCCAGTCTACGATCAGGACCCGCTCTCCTCGGTCGGCCAGGGCAGCGGCTGTCACGGCAGCGTTGTTGAGAAGGCAGAATCCCATGGCTGCGCTCCGGGTGGCGTGATGTCCCGGCGGGCGCACCGCCACGAAGGCGCTCGAAGCTTTACCCCTGTCGAGGCTTTCCACGGCCGTCAGGCCGGCACCTGCGGCGATTAGCGCGGCGTCCCACGATCCAGCCGACACGTGGGTGTCAGGGTCGATATCACCACCGTCAGCGGCTATGAAGTCACGCAAAGCGTCGACGTAGCCGGCGGAGTGCACCCTGACGAGTTCGTGCCGGGTCGCCGGACGAGCAGCGGTTCTGATGACAACCCCTTCTAGCAGGGGATCCCTGGTGCCGGCTTCCACTGCGCGCAGTCGCTCGGCGCGCTCAGGATGACCCCACCCGGTGTCGTGCATGTCCGCCACCGGGCCAGCTTCGACTACCAGAACCGCAGTCACAGTCCCAAAGCTAACCCCCCGGCGGCTGTCTTGCCACCCCGGTGGCGGCGGGGTCACGCCGGAAGGCGACGTTTCACTCCGAGTTCGGCTGGCTTGCCGGCTGGTCTAAGGTTGGACCCGTTATGGCTCCAGACGACTTAGGAGGCTCCGGTACGGCCGGGGACGCGCATGATCGCTCAGGTCGACTTCGAGGCGAACCTCTGGCGGCGCGCGTCCAGGCCGGGGCCGTCGACCTGGTTGTGGTCGGAGCTGATCTGGTGGCGACCGTGGACGACCGGCGCACGGAGATCCCCGGAGGATGGGTCGCCGTCCGGGACGGTTTCATCGCCGCGCTGGGAGGGACTGGCGATCCCGTGCCACGCGCCGCGGAGACAATCTCCGCGCGAGGCTGTCTCGTCACGCCCGGCCTCATCAACACGCACCACCACATCTATCAAAACCTCACCCGGTCATTCGCCCCTGCTGTCAACGGGACGCTGTTCGAGTGGCTCACCACCCTTTACCCTGTCTGGGCCGGCCTCGACGAAGAGGCCGCCTACCTGTCTGCTTGGGTGGGACTGGCGGAGTTGGCCCTCGGCGGCTGCACAACTACGACCGACCATCTCTACGTCCACCCGAAAGGTGGAGGGGACCTGATAGCGGCTGAGATAGCAGCCGCCCGCGAGTTGGGTATGAGGTTTCACCC
Organism: Actinomycetes bacterium; assembly: GCA_021808665.1. The sequence goes on along the minus strand of JAKBBA010000029.1, from coordinate 27,660 downwards.
GACCCGTGGGTCGATGAGCCTTTCGGTCAAAGACGGGGGCTTACCCCCGGACTCTGTCGTGCAGGACGACGACGAAATCCTTGCCGAAAGCGAGCGACTCGTCCTCGCATTCCACGACCCCAATCCGGGCTCGATGCTCCAGATCGCTCTTGCGCCGTGCTCTCCATTCTCGGTGACTGACGAGCTGATGAGGCGAACGGCCGAACTGGCCGAACGTCTTGACGTCCGCTTGCACACCCACCTAGCCGAGGACCCCGACGAGGACCGTTTCGCTATGGAGAAGTTCTCGAAGCGGACCATCGACCACTTCGAAGACGTCGGATGGATGACGTCGAGAGCTTGGGTCGCTCACTGCGTATACCCAGACAGCTCTGAGATCGCCCGCCTTGGCCGCGCCGGTGTTGGTGTCGCTCACTGCCCGTCGTCAAACATGATGATCGCCGGGGGCATCGCGCCGGTCGCCGAGTTGATAGCAGCGGGCTCTCCTGTGGGGCTGGGCTGCGACGGGTCCGCTTCGACTGACCACGCGTCACTTTGGTTGGAGGCGAGGATGGCCCTGATGCAGGGTCGCCTTCGTGGCGGTCCGACAGCGATGGGCTCTCGCAGAGCGCTGGAGATAGCGACCCGCGGGTCGGCGGCATGTCTCGGTCGCGATGGCGAGATCGGCCAGTTGGCTCCGGGAAGTGTCGCCGACCTGGTCTGCTGGCCTTTGGAAGGCGTACCGTTCGCCGGTGCTCTAACGGACCCCGTCGAGGCCTGGTTGAGGTGCGGGCCGGTCCAAGCGAGGCACACTATCGTCGCTGGGCGACCTGTGGTGCTCGACGGGAGGCTTGTCAGCAACGCCGTCGAGGACATCCTGCGCCGACACAGTGCAGTATCCGCCCGAATGCAGGGCGTCGCCGACTTGGCGTCGGGTTGACGAACTCGCAGTTCCGCTGACAGCAGCGGGTTCAAGGCACACTGCTCCCTGACTGTGCCACCGCCTGCTAACCGAACGTTTCAGACCGGGCCGCTATGAGGACTTCGAGCACTTCTATGACCGCTCGTGACGGCCCGCCCTCACACACGTACCGGGCAGCTGCGACCACGTCGCTGCTAGCCGTGCCGACGGCCACACCGAAGCGGACGCTGTCGAACATAGCGATGTCAGGAGTGGCATCGCCGATTGCGATAGTCCGGTTGGGTGGCACGCCGATCTCGGCCAAAGCCCGGTAAAGGCCCTCGGCTTTCGACGAACCTTGAGAGTCCACGTACAAGATCCCAGTCGGTGAGTTGTATTCCATCGGCAGGCCGGCGCCCAGAGAAGCCAGGTCTGACAGCACCCTCCTAGCGGTCGACTCGCCTGTCCTGGTGAGAACGGCCTGGCTGTCCACTCCGTCGGGGAGGTGGCGCACACGCCTGATAGGTACGCCGAAATCGTACGTCGACGCTGCGTCTGCGTCTAGGGTGTCCGGGACGAACCAGTGTGTCTCTTGCAGGTCGTCGCCGCACTCGATCGCTGACGCAGACAGACCGTGCGCCCGGTACACGTCGACCACCTGTCGAACTATCTCGGCGGGGATCGGGCTACGTCGGAGCGCCCGCCCGCCGACAGCGTCAGTCACTACCGACCCGAAGTGCACCACGTGAGGCGCCCGGCGTCCTGCGGCCTCCTCGAAGGCGGCGACTACTTCTCTGACACCTGCCCAGGGCCGGCCGGTGACTAGAACGAAATCCACAGGTGCCGGATGCGAAGCGAGAAGGCGATGCATCTCGACGATGCGTTGCGACACCGTTGAGGTGGCGTCTGAGAGCAAGGTCCCGTCGACGTCCAAGGCCACGACGCCCACATTCCGAAACTCTAGGAGAGCCCTATCGTCGCCTGGCCACGATCCCGGTGACGGAAGTCGGAGCGCTCCCATCCCTTCAGAGTACCAGTCCGATCTTGGCGGCCAGACCTGCCGAGGCCGGGTAACATCGCGGGTGGTGCTCGAAGTGCCTGGAACGCGCCGGCTCTTGGTTCTCGCCGGATCAGCATTTCTGGTGCTAGCGGCAGAGCCGACGTATGTGCTGGTGGACACGGCTGTGGTCGGCCACCTAGGTCCCGTGCCGCTGGGGGCCTTGGGCCTTGGAGGAACGCTGCTGTCGTTGATCGCGATGCTCGGTAGCTTCCTCGACTATGCAACTACCGCACGTGCGGCGAGATGGTTCGGGGCTGGACGGCGTGACCTCGCCGTGGACGAGGGGGTCGCTGCATCCATCCTTGCTCTCGGAGTCGGCTTAGTAGGGGTGATCGCCGGGGAGGCTCTTTCAAGGCCGGTGCTAGTCCTGCTCGCGGGCGGCCCGGGGACGCTTGCTGTCGCCGCCGAACGCTGGTTTCGCGTGGCAGTTATCGGACTGCCAGGGATGCTTGTCGTCCTTGCTGGGAACGGTTGGATGAGAGGCGTCCAAGACACGAAGCGTCCCGTTGCGATAGTGGTCGCCGCGAACGTGGCATCCGCAGCAGCGTCGCCGGTGCTCGTCTACGCAGTCGGCCTAGGATTAGTCGGCTCGGCCGTGGCGAACCTGGGGGCGCAAACCGTCTCCGGGGCTTTCTTCGTGGCGGTGCTACGGGCAGAACAGCGTCCGTGGCGTCCGAGCCGGGAGACCATGGTCGGCTTCCTGCGACCAGCGAAGGACCTTCTCGCACGTAAAGCCGGCTTGCAACTATCAATCCTGGCGGCGTCAGCGGTAGCGGCTCGCATGGGTACAGCTCAGATCGCTGCGCATCAGATCGGGTATGAATGTTGGGCCTTCGTCTCGCTTTTGCTCGACTCGTTTGCGATAGCAGCACAGGCACTTGTCGGGGCTGTCCTCGGAGCGGGAGACCCGGCTGCGGCACGCCGCATTGCGTGGCAGGTTGCAGGCTACGGGGCCGCTGCCGGCGCGTTTATGGGAGCGGTGCTCGCCGCTGGATGGTCTTTGATCCCTGACGCCTTCACTGCAGCCGCCCCGGTTCGCCACCAAGTCCAACTGCTGTGGCCGTTCCTGGCCGGCATGCAGCCTGCGGCCGGAGTTGTCTTCGCTCTCGACGGAGTCCTAATAGGTGCGGGCGACGTGCGATATATGCGCGACCTGACTCTGGTCGCGACCCTTGGGGTGTACCTACCTGTTGGTTTGGCGGCTTGGCAGCTCGACTGGGGTATTCAGGGCCTTTGGGCGGGTTTGACGGCTTCGATCGTCGTGAGGTTGGCGGGCATGTTGCGGCGGACCAGGGGTTCCCGCTGGAGCGCCGAGTGACCAATTGCTACGGTCGGGAAGGTCCCGACCGTAGCAATCCCCGCTAGCCGCCGGCCCTGCGGTAGCGCTCAGGTAGCAAGGCAGCGTCGATCCCATCTTCACGTAACACAGCGGAATCTGGACGGAGAGCGTCGCCGTCGGCTGCTCGGGTATCCGTCTGGAGGCTTCTGGTGAGGTCTGACCTTACCTGGGCGGCTCGGCCGATGGAAGTTCTGCGCGACGGCTGGCGCAGGGCGGGGAACCCTGGTTCGGCGCCTGGTTGCGACGGCGTCACTGTAGGGTTCGGCGTGGCCCGGTGGTAGGCCTTCCAGCGGTGCCAGATTACGAACGATATGGCCACCACGGCGGCTGCGGCAAGGAGATACCCGGCGTCGCTGAAGCCTTTCATTACGCTGCGCCACGAGCCGCCGATCTCGTAGCCGATGAAGGCCATCGCAGCGTCCCAGATCAGCGAACCGAGAGCCGTCAAGATCCCGAAGCTGACAAGCGGGACCTCGGCGACACCGGCAGGTACCGCTACGAAGTTGCGGATTACGGGAAGCAGCCGGCTGGCAAGGACCCCCCAACGCTCGTGACGCTCGTACCAGGCCTGTGCCCTGTCGAGGTCATGGGAGCTCATCAACACGTACTTCCCGTATCGTTCGACGAACGCCCGTCCTCCGAAGCGTCCTACCATCCAGGCTACGTAGGCTCCGACGATTTCCCCGGATGCCCCTACGACTATCACTGCAGGGAGGCTTAGCTTGCCTTGAGCTGCAAGAACGCCGGCGAACCCGAGAGTCAACTCCGAGGAAGTCGGAACGCAGCACGACTGGAGGATCGAAAGCACGAAGATGGCAACGTAACCCGACGAGGCGACGAGGTTTGTGACGTTTAGCAGGCCGACCATAGATTGCCCTCCACTTGAACTCTAGCGCCGAGTGGAACAACTAGGACGGATGGCTTGTCCGTCGTAGTTGGGGTCAACGTTCTGGGAGCGGGCCGGGGTAGGCGAGCTCGGCGGCGTCGACTAGCTGAGCCGTCTTGTGGCGCACAGCTAGGAAGCCTGCGACGAGGGCTACGAACGCAGCGACCCCGAAGACGATGCTGGCGACAGTGGACAGCTTGTTGACGGTGCTGCCGAGGCTGTAAGAGACGAAGCTGTACAGCGCCGCCCAGACGATCCCGCCGGCGGCGTTGAACGGCAGGAATTTTCGCCAGGTCATTTTCAAAGTCCCGGCGAGGAAGGCGGCGTAGGTACGGAGGATCGATACGAAACGTCCGAAGAAGACCACTTTCGGCCCGTAACGGTCGAATACCAGCCGTCCGACTTTGATCTTGGCTGGGTCGATGCGCACTCGGCTGCCGTAGCGCCGTAGCAGCCGGTAGCCGCCTTTGTTCCCAATCCAAAAGCCGATGTTGTCGCCGAGGATTGCCGCTATTGCGGCGACTGCGAAGATCCCAAGGATTGACAGTTTGTGGGTGGCTCCGGCGTAGATGGCGGCCGCGATGAGTATCGTCTCTCCTGGAAGTGGAACTCCCAGGCATTCTGCTAGGACGAGGACAAAGATAGCTCCGTCGCCGTAGGTGAGCAGCAGATGATTGACGTTCACAGGCGTGGGACCGCTCTAGCCGGCTTCCTGGTTGTGCCACGCGCCGGGCCATCCGAAATGAAGCTGTTCTCGATATTTTTCGGAGGTCCCACGGTGTCGATCAGCCTCCGAGAGTTTTTACAGGAGCACCCGAGGGGCACGGCCGAGGGTCATAAGGCGTCAGGTTGTCGGCGCTTGAGCTGGGCGCCTGATTGCCCACCGTTGGCGGGTTCGTGGTCGATGGCGAAACCCCCGCTGACGAAGTTGGGGCGTCAGTCGGGGCGGCGGACGTCGCAGAGGTTGTCGGGCTGGGCGTCGAGGCCCCGATGACGGAGAAGCTGGTTCCGGCTTCGAGCGTTACGGTCCCGGCAGGCAGCGACGGTACCGGTTGGAGCGTAACGGCCCCGGAGAGCTTGTCGAGAACAGATACCGCTTGAGCCAACCCTCCCGTGGCGTACTCGATGACCGTCTCTGACGGGTTGGCGGGGATGGTGCCGTTAGCGATCGTCCCGACGTTGAACCCGTCAGCTTGGAGAGCGGCAGCAGTGGTGGAGGCGAGGTTGTACGAGCCGACGATGTTGAGCACGTTCACCGTGGCCGGAGCTACTGGTGCCGGAAGTGCGCTCGGATCCCACTTTGCAATCGTCTGGTAGTCGTTAGGTTGCACGGGGAAGTCAATGTCTCCCATCGAGGAACCCTGGTAGTAGTAGCCGTTGTAGGTGGTGACGGGCAGGGTTGTTTCAGGGATCGAGTTCGGGTTCAGGTGCCCGTACGTTTCGGCAAGACTGATCAGCTGACTTTTCAAGCCTGGGTCCATGGTTACCTGGTTGATGACTGCGCCGATGAAGGAGTTCAGCGTTATCGGGTTTGTCAAACCCTTGGAGACGGCTGTGGATAACAGTACTCGGACGAACTCGTGGTCTCGTACGATCCGGGCCAAGTCAGACTCGGGGTCGTACGGCCAACTGGACACGGGGCCGTTGTATCCCGGCGGATCGTATTGAAGATGACGGGAGCGGACCAAGGCCAGTGCCTGAGCGCCGTTGATCTGTAAGCACCCGGTAGTGGTGATGTTCAACTGCGACTCAAGGTCATAGAGCTTCTCAGGGAAGTACATCCGCAGCCCGCCCAAGGCGTTTACGGTGTTCTCGAACCCGCCGAAGTTGATCTCCACATAGTGGTTGATCGGGATCCCGAAATCCTGCTGGATCGCCTTTACGAGGTTGTCGGGTCCGTTGGCCCCGTCGTTCAACGCGGCGTCGATCTTCTCCCACGACAGGACCGGGCTGCCTGCAGGCATGTGCGAGAACAGGTCTCGGGGGATTGACAGTATCGATGCCTGCTTGGTTGTGGGGTCCAGATGCAGGATCATGATCACGTCGCTCAGCGATCCCGATAGAAGCTGCGGGTTGCCGAACTGCTGGATATCCGCAGGTGTGGTGAGGCCGGCCCGGCTCTGATTGCCAATGAGCAGTATGTTCTCGGATGCCCCGCTAGCAGTTCCCGCCGCGGGATTGTTGGTGCCGGTCTGGTTTCCCTGTGCGGTGAGGTCTGGGGCAGCAACGGTGTGGATAGAGTCGATCCGGTAGCGCACGTACGCGTAGGCGGCGCCGACGGCGATTAACGTTACAGCCACAAAGATGTTGGCTGCTATCAACAAGCGCCTAGGCCAGCGTCGTCTCGGGATCAGCTTGGCGTGGGGGGTACCACCCCGCGACTGACGTTCCATGGCTCGCATCTGTCTGCGTGATGGTTTAGCATGCATAGGTATCGAAGATATTGAAGAGTAGTGTTTTTGTCTGTACTCGATTGTGGTAGCGGTTTATTGCGACGCTGGCCTAACCTGGTTGCAAAGCAGGTATGAAGAAGTAGATGGTGGCGCTCCTTCTCCTGGTGTTACCGCCAGGAGAACGAGAAGCCGTATCACTCCAGACACCCTACGGGTTCCGAGGTCGTTTGGGTCGTCGCGCGCCCACTTGGATCGCCCCGTGCAGCGGAGAAGAAAAAAGTGTGAGAAAGAGCTAAGAATGTCTCCGCTGAGGGTCGAATCTGTCCGAGAATGATAACAGCGCACCGGCCAGTTCCCCCCCTCTGGACCGTGAAGCGCTGATGCGAAGGACCCGGTATCCCCCCCACCGGGTCCTTCTGCGCGTCCCGGCCCCTGCGCCACGGCCACCTGTCCTGCGGTACGAGTGTACGGAATAGCCGTGCGGGTCGAGTCGAGTGCCGTGAAGTGTGGCCGGGTGCAGTGGCAATGCACTTAGTTTCGCTAGCGTCGGGACGTGACCACCAACCCGTCTGGCCGTCAAGCGCATCTAGCAGCCTACGGGCAGGAGTTGACAGTCGTCGAGGTGGGCGGTGGTATCCGGTCCTACCAACTGGACGGGGAGGACATACTCGACGGCTTCTCGCAAGAGGAGGTCTGCCCAGCCGGGAGCGGCCAGATCCTGGCCCCTTGGCCAAACCGACTCGGTGAGGGTCGATTCGAGTGGAACGGCACCGCTTATCAGACAGCGATCACCGAGGTGGCCAAGAACAACGCTATCCACGGACTCGTCCGTTGGGCCAACTGGGTTCTTCCCGAGCCAGAGACCCTTCACTCCCCGTGGACGCCGGGAACGCCAGTTGAGCATCTCCTTGTGGGTCACCGCCTCTACCCACAGCCAGGTTGGCCCTGGGCCCTCGAACTGCGAGTGGCGTACCGTCTCGGCGAGAACGGCTTGGAGGTAAGGACCTGGGCGACCAACCTGTCAGAGGAGCCGTGCCCGATCGGCCTTGGGTGGCATCCCTACCTAAGGGCTCCCGGCGACCGAGTCGACGACGTCACTCTGAAAATCCACGCACACACGGCCTACGTGTGCGACGAGCGCGGGTTGCCAACCGGGCGTAGCAGCGTCGAAGGCACCGCCCTCGATTTCAGCGAGGCGAAGCGGATCGGGACCCTCGTCCTAGACACTGCTTTCACCGACCTAGAGCGAGACTCCGCTGGCAGGGCGATCGTGGAGATGGCTTCGGGGCACGGCAGGACGATCAGACTCTGGATGAGCCACCAGTACACCCACCTCATGCTCTTCACAGGGGACACGATCCACGATCAAGCCAGGCGCAGACGCGCCCTGGCCGTAGAACCTATGACAGCCGCCCCCGACATGCTGCGTAGCGGGGACGGCCTCAAGGTGCTCGATCCTGGTGAGACGTTCGAAGCCGCCTGGGGTATCCAGGTCTTCTGAGAGCATCCCCCGTCCGTCGGACGTCCTCAGTGTTCGAACTGCTGCTCCTCGGTGGAGCCGACCAGCGCCAGGGTCGAGGCGCTTCCCCCGCTGAGCGTCGACGCCACGTCGTCGAAGTAGCCTGCACCGACCTCGCGTTGATGGCGGGTAGCGCTGTAGCCGTCTGATTCGAGGGAGAACTCTCTTTGTTGCAGCTCGACGTAGGCGCTCATGCCACGCTCCGCATAGCCATGAGCCAGCTCGAAGGACGCCGCGTTGAGGGCGTGCCAACCGGCGAGCGTTATGAACTGGAAGGTGTATCCCATCGCTCCGAGCTCCTTTTGGAACCTGGCGATGGTCTCGTCGTCGAGAGCTTTCTTCCAGTTGAAGGAGGGGGAGCAGTTGTAGGCGAGCATCTTGTCGGGGTATCGGGCTTTGATGGCCTCGGCGTACTGGCGTGCCTCGTCGAGGTCGGGGGTGGAGGTCTCGCACCAGATGAGGTCGGCGTACGGGGCGTAGGCGAGGCCTCTGGCGATCGCTATGTCCATCCCAGGGCGAACGTAGAAGAATCCTTCCGGGCTTCGCTCGCCCGTGGTGAACTCCCGGTCCATTGGGTCGACGTCGCTGGTGAGGAGGTTTGCTCCCAAGGAGTCGGTGCGAGCCACGACCAACGTTGGGACGCCGCACACGTCGGCGGCTAGGCGGGCGGCATTGAGGGTGCGTATGTGCTGCTGGGTTGGGACCAGTACTTTCCCGCCCATGTGGCCGCATTTCTTCTCAGAGGAGAGTTGGTCTTCGAAGTGGACGCCTGCCGCTCCGGCCTCGATCATCGCCTTCATTAGCTCGAAGGAATTAAGAGCTCCGCCGAAGCCCGCTTCGGCATCGGCGACGATAGGAACCAGCCACTCCCGAGCTTCGTCGGTGCGGCCTGCGCCAGCGAGCTCTGCCCATTCGATCTGGTCTGCTCTGCGCAGGGCGTTGTTGATGCGTCGGACGACCGCAGGGACGCTGTTGGCGGCGTAGAGACTCTGATCGGGGTAGACCTGTTCGGAAAGGTTTGCGTCCGCGGCGACCTGCCACCCGGAGAGGTAGATGGCGTGCAAGCCAGCCTTGACCATCTCCACCGCCTGACCGCCGGTCAAGGCGCCGAGAGCGTTGATGTAGTCGTTCTCGTGAAGTTCAGCCCACAGTCGCTCGGCTCCCCTGCGTGCCAAGGTGTGCTCGGGTTGGACAGAACCCCGGAGCCTGACGACGTCTGCAGCGCCGTAGGTGCGTTCGATGCCCGCCCACCGTGGATCCGTGCTCCATTGCTTTTCGAGATCGGTGACGGCAGAGTCGTAGTAGTTGGTCATGACGGGTTCCTTTTGGCTTGGTTGGGGAGGTCGTTGGTGACTTTGGAAACGGCGCAGTGTCAGGGAAGGTGTTTGTAGGCGGGGACTGTGAGGAAGGGCGGGAAGTCCTCCGAAAGTGACACCTCTTCGAAGACCGCCCGGGCTCTCGTTATGGTGTCTGGAGGAATTAGCCCTTCCGCCTCGATCTGCTCAGCGGCCGAGTCGAGCAGCGCTCGGACTAGGTCGGACGTGACCCTTTCGTGGTCTTGGTCGGCGAGGGTTGCTTTGTGGTGCACCCACTGCCACACCTGTGCACGGCTGATCTCGGCGGTGGCAGCGTCCTCCATCAGGTCGTGGATGGCAGCGGCACCCGTGCCAGAAAGCCATGCGGCCAGATAACGCAGGCCAACGTCGACGTTGGTGCGCAGCCCGGCCATCGTTATCCCATCGCGGGGTCGGTCTACGCCGAGAAGGCGCCCCGGTCCGACGGCCACTTCTGGACGTTGCCGGTCGAGCTGATTGGCTCGCTCAGCGAGGACGGAGTCGAACTCTGCCCGGGCGGTCGCGACGAGGTCCGGGTGAGCCACCCATGTGCCGTCGAAGCCGTCAGCGGCCTCGCGACGCTTGTCCTCGGCGACTTTCGCCAGGGCTGCTTGCGTAACTTCAGGCTTGCGCCGATTGGGGATGAAGGCTGACATCCCGCCGATAGCGTGAGCTCCCCTTCGGTGGCAAGTTTTTACGAGTAGCTCGGTGTAGCTACGCATGAACGGTGTGGTCATCGTCACCAGGGAGCGGTCTGGCAGGACGAAGTCCGGGTCGGCGTGGAACTTCTTGGCGACGCTGAAGATGTAGTCCCAACGCCCGGCGTTGAGGCCGCAGATGTGGGGGCGCAGCTCGTAGAGGATCTCGTCCATCTCGAAGGCCGCCGTGATCGTTTCTATGAGGACCGTAGCCCGTATGGATCCGCGTTCGAGGCCTAGGGTGTCCTCGCTGTAGGACATGACGTCGTTCCACAGGCGGGCTTCCAGGTGGTTTTCGAGCTTGGGCAGGTAGAAGTAAGGACCGAACCCAGCTGAGAGGCTTTCGCGGCCGTTGTGGAATACGTAGAGCCCGAAGTCGAACAAGCTTGCCGATACCGCGTTGCCGCCAACCAAGAAGTGCTTCTCTTCTAGATGCCAGCCTCGGGGGCGGACCATGAGAGTAGCAAGCTCGTGTTCGGGACGCAGCCGGTATATACGTTCGGGCGTCGTCACCTCCAAGGTCCGTCTCACGGCCCCTTGGAGATTCGCCTGGCCGGCGATCACGTTCGCCCAGGTGGGGGAGTTCGCATCTTCGAGGTCTGCCATGAACACCTTGGCCCCAGAGTTGAGGGCGTTGACCATCATCTTCGCCTCGACTGGGCCTGTGATTTCCACTCTGCGGTCTAGGAGCGGCTTCGGGGCTTCGGGAACCTGCCAGCCACATAGGCGAATGCTCTGGGTTCCCGCGAGGAATGTAGGCCTCTCGCCAGCGTCGAAGCGCGCTTGACGCTCAGCCCGCGCTGCGAGCAGTGAGGTTCGCGTGGCACCGAAACGCCTCTCGAGAGCAACAACGAAGGCAACGGCGGCCGGTGTTAGAACCGCAGCGGCGTCCGGATGCGGCTCGAACGAAACTTCTAGGTTCGGCTCTCCCTGGGCGGGCGTAGGATACCCAGTAGCTGACATAGGCCCATCATTGCCAAGAAATGTAAAACTGTCGACTCTAAATATCGAGCTACTTGTCTAAATCAGAAAGATTGGTAATCTTTCCAGTTATGGGATCTTCTGTTCTCGACCCGCTCATCTTCGGGCAGCGCCTGCGGTACTTTCGGCGTCGGGCTGGCATGACATTGGAAGCTCTCGGTGGCGCATTGGGAAGGCCTGCGTCATATCTGTCTCAGCTGGAGAACGGCCATCGCGAGCCCCGGCTGTCCACGGTCGGCCAACTGGCGGCTGCCTTGGGGTGTTCGCCCGGTGAGCTCTTGTCGACCGAGGCTCCCAGCCGCCGTGCCGAGTTGGAAGTTGCGGTCACACACATGCAACAGGACCCGTTGTACTCTTCCTTGCGTCTTCCATACCTGCGGCCAGGCGCTCGACTCGACGACGTCGCTCTCGAACACATTGTCCGCCTTTACGAGCGCCTCCAGGAGGTGTCAGGACGTATGTCCCCCGTGCCAGGCGGAGCTAATGGGGGTTCCCGCCAAAGCGGTGCTAGGGAGGCCAACGCTGCGATGCGAGACGAGATGCGTAGGAGAGACAACTACTTCGCCGAGGTCGAGGCTGTGGCCACCCGGGCTCTCGACGCAGTCGGCTACAGCGGCTCAGGTGCAGTGTCGGAACGCAACCTGACCGATATCGCATCCTATCTTGGCTTCAGCGTCGCCAGAGTGCAGGATCTTCCGCCGTCGACACGATCCATTACAGACGTCCGCAACCGAGTAGTCTACGTGCCACAGCGTAATGCGACGGGTGGCCAGCGCTCCACTCGGTCGGTTATCGCGCAAACGCTCGGCCATTTCGCTTTAGGCCACGGAGAGCCAGTCGACTTCGACGGTTATGTGCGTCAAAGAGTAGAGGCTAACTACTTCGCCGGGGCCCTTCTCGCACCTGAACGAGCGGCCGTCAGGGCCATCGGAGAGGCCAAGGGGCGCCTGGACATATCAGTCGAAGATCTAGGAGAGACCTTCTACATCTCCTACGAGATGGCGGGCCACCGGCTTACCAATCTCATCACCCACCACTTCGACATTCCCATACACTTCCAGCGCTCCGATCCCGAGGGAGTGCTGTGGAAGGCATACGAGAACGACGGTGTGCTTTTGCCCGCCGACGTTGACGGAACGATCGAAGGCCAGCGGCTGTGCAGGTGGTGGAGTTCTCGCCAGGCCTACGAGTCACCAGACTCCTACGAAATGCACTATCAGAGGACCGACACCGTGTCGGGGACATTCTGGTGCGCCACCCACATCGACTTGGATCGTGACCGTGGGGACGCGATCACGGTCGGCACCGTCGACTCGATGTCGCGCTGGTTCAGGGGTTCTGACACCCCGAGGCGTGAGGTGTCACGCTGTCCCGACCCGGGCTGCTGCCGCCAACCGCCGTCGGAGGCGGTAGCGAAATGGGCAGGTGCGGCCTGGCCGTCAGCCCGGGACCACAGTCATTTCGTCTCGGGATTGCCGACCGATACGGTCGTCTTCAGCCCACATCCCGGGGTCGAACTAACCGACGTTTACTCTTTCTTGGACCGCCACGCCGCGGGACTTGACAAATAGGGTGACGGTACCTTGAGCATTTAGCGGGCTTAAGGTTTCCTGGTCGTCGCGTCGATTCCGCTGATCCACCACGAGCCATAAGGGGTCAGCTCGATCCCGCCGGCGCTGGCGTCAATAGATCTGCGTGATATCTCCTCGGTAGTGTCTTGAACCGGAACCCCGATCTCATCCCACGCCACCCAGGTGCGATGCTCGGAGAAGTTGTAAACCTGGACGATGTCACCCGCGGGGTGCCGGCGAGCGACCACAAGAACGGCTGGATCTGACCCCGCTGAGACGGAGCTCTCCACGGCGGCATGCAGGCCGGCCAGCCTCTTGCGAGTCGCAATCAGGTTGCGCATGCCGCTGTACACCTTGTGCTCTAGCGAACCTTCGCGGTTGCGCAGCACGGCGCGATCCCATGGCATGCGGGGACGGTGCATCCAGCGGTTGTCAGCCCTGCGGCCCGGATCGCCCAGGAAGCTGTAATCGTTGCGCAGGCCTAGCTCGTCACCCATGTATATGAGAGGAACACCGCCGAAGCCGATGATGACGGCGTAGGCGCAAAGCAGGCGGGACACGGCCAGGTTCACGCCGTCGAACCAGACCGTCATACCTGCGTGGTCCTTTGGTAGGTCATCGCCGACCGCCTCTCGCATATCTTCGAGTGCCTTTTCCAAGCCCGCCAGGCTGGCGGCGGCGCCGCTCGTCCTGCGGTCCCCGGTGCCGGGATTGGACTGAAAGTCGGCTCCCGAGGAGAAGCTTCCCGGGAAGACCCCGCTGTAGAAATCCGCTAGAAAGGCGCGGTGGGCCGGCCCGCTCCACCCGAGCGACGCAGCGTCGCGGTCGTCGATCGCCCAGCCGATGTCGTCGTGGCACCTCAGGTAGGTCGTCCATGCAGTGGTGGTCGGCTTGGGCCGCATGGCAGACAGGGATTTGGCGGCTAGGCGAGCGTCGCGCGCGGCCAGGGCAGACCAAATCTGGACCATGAGGGAGTTGTGGTAAGCCAGGTCCGAGACTTTACCGGTCCGTGCCCCTGACCCCAAGTAGGTGGTCACCATAGTTGGAGCCACTATCGCCTCTGCCTTGAAGATCGTCGATGGGGCGGCGATCCGTGCGATCCCTCGTAGCGCCTGAGTAATGGCGTGCACCTCGGGCTGGTTCTGGCAGTCGGTGCCCACCCGCTTCCAGATGAAGGCGATCGCGTCCAGCCGTAGACAATCGACACCTCTGTTGGCGAGGGAAAGGACTATCGACGCGAATTCGATGAACACGTCCGGGTTGGCCCAGTTGAGATCCCACTGCCAGTTGTTGAACGTTGTCCATACCCACCCTCGCAGTTCTTGGTCGAAGGTGAAGCTTCCCGGTGCAGTAGCCGGGAAGACCTCTGGGAGGGTCTTCTCGTATTCGTCCGGCATCGATCTGTCGGCGAAGATGTGGAAGTAGTCCCGGTATCTCGGCACTCCTTGTCGCGCCGACGAGGCCCATCGGTGCTCCCGGGCGACATGGTTCAAGACCAAGTCGAGTGTCAGGCTGATACCGGCCCCGTGGAGCACCGTCGCCATGCGCTCCAAGTCGTCCATGGTGCCCAGGTCGGATCTCACCTTGTCGTAATCTGCGACCGCGTATCCGCCGTCGTTGGGCTCAGGCCGCGGCTCCAGGAGCGGCATCAGGTGCAGGTAGGTGATCCCCAGCTCTTTCAGATAGCCGACGCGTTCGGCTACGCCGCGAAGGGTTTCGCCGAACAGGTCTGCGTAGGCGACGTATCCGACCTCCGACTCGCGTTGGAACCAGTCCGGGTTCAGCAGCCTCTGCCTGTCCCGCCGTTTCAACTCTGCCGGGCGTTTGGAATGAGCCTTCCGTATGAGGTCGTCGACGCGAGTTAACAGGTCGACGTCGCCGTAGACGAGTTCGAGAGCTTCTCGTATGTCTGGCAACCAGCGTTCGTGGCGTTCTTCTAAGCAGTCTGACATGGACAGGCGGACCTCCCGCCCGGCACGATAGCGTTTACACGACCACCAGGGAGGTTAAGAGCCGATGGCCATCACCATCCGTGACATAGCGCGAGAGGCCGGCGTGTCCACTGCTACTGCGTCCCGGGCGCTTCGCCGCTTGCACAACGTGGACCCGGCGACGATAGCCAGGGTCCAAGCGGTCGCAGACCGGTACTCCTACGTCGTGTCACCGGCAGCGTCGCGTCTCGCAGGTGGGCGCACCGGCAGCGTCGCAGCGCTGACCCCATACCTGTCGCGCTGGTACTTCGCGACGGTCTTAAGCGGGGTGGAGCAGGTCCTCCAAGACGCCGAGACGGATCTTCTGCTTCTCGTCGCAGGGGATCCCGGCCGCCCAGCCCGCACACCGCCCGTGCGACGGCTCTCTCAGCGAGTTGACGGGTTTCTCGTGATATCCCTCGACCCTGACAGCCCGGATTTAGGCGGACTTCTCGCTCTCGACGCCCCGAAGGTTCTCATAGGCACCAAGTGGCCCGGAGTTCCCAGCGTCAGCATCGACGACGAGCGTGCAGCGCGCCTTGCCACACAGCATCTGGTCAACCTCGGTCATCGCAGGATCGGAATGATCGCGGGGCGTCAAGGTCGAAGCCCGTTCCTCGCGGAGCGTGCGCGCAAGAGGGGATTCGAAACGGCTGTCGCCTGGCCGGTTCCGGACTCGTCCGCGCTCGAGTGTGGCTACGGAGACTTCACGGTGGACGGGGGCGAAACAGCGATGAACGCCTTGCTGGCACAACCGGATCCGCCTACGGCCGTGTTCTGTATGTCTGACGAGATGGCATTTGGGGCTATGCGGGCGTTGCGCCTCCACGGTCTCGCTGTCGGCACCGACGTGTCGCTGGTCGGATTCGACGGCCATGACCTCGCCGGGATGCTGGACCTGACGACTGTGGCCCAACCCGTGGCTCGAATCGGAGCCGTGGCGGCCCAGATGCTGCTCGACCAGATTTCCGATGCTTCAGAGCACAAGCAAGGAGAGGTGGAGATCCCGACCAAGTTGGTGGTGAGGTCCTCGTCGAGGCCGCCGACTTAATCAGAAATTTGCTTTTCTCTCAGGCTCGTGTAATGATAACGCTTGCATCCAAATAGAGGGAGGGATACATGGCCCATAAGAAGAGGGCACTAGCAGTAACCGCGTCTGTGTCCGCGATGGCGCTGGCTCTGTCGGCGTGCGGTTCGAGCAGTAAGAGCTCGTCGAGTTCAGCCACGACCGCTGGTTCAGGAGCTACCAGTGCGACCACGTCTGGTGCCACTCTCACCGGGGCCTGCGCTCCTTACTCGCAGTACGCAGGGCATCCCGGCACGGTAACGATCTTCGGTTCGATCCTTGCTCCGGAGTCGACCTCGTTGGAGACTTCGTGGTCGCAGTTCGAGAAGTGCACCGGGATCACCATCCAGTACACCGGGTCGAACAGCTTCGAGTCCCAGCTTCCAGTGGAAGTCCAAGGTGGCAGCCCCCCGGATCTGGCGATCATCCCCCAGCCCGGCCTTCTCGCAGAGATGGTCAACACCGGCGCTGTTAAGAAGCCCCCCGCCCAGACCGTCGCTAACGAGAACAACTGGCCGTCTATCTGGAAGACTCTCGCTACAGTCAATGGCACCTTCTGGGCGGCGCCGGAGAGCGCCAACATGAAGACTATGGTTTGGTACTCACCGCAGCAGTTCGCAGCGAACGGCTGGACAGTGCCTACAACCTGGCAGCAGCTCATGACGCTGTCTTCGCAGATAGCGGCCTCCGGCAAGATGAAGCCTTGGTGCGGTGGCATCAGTTCCGGCACTGCGACCGGTTGGCCGTCGGCTGACTGGTTGTCGCAGATAGTGCTGGGTGACTTCGGCGGCACCGTCTTCGACAACTGGGTTGCTGGCAAGGTGACCTTCTCTTCGCCGCAGATCCAGTCGGCTATGACGATCCTCAAGAACTGGATGCAGAACCCGGCTTGGGTGAACGGCGGTTTCGGCGGTGTGTCGTCGATCGCTACCACCACTTTCCAGGATGCCGGCCTTCCGATCCTCAAGGGTCAGTGCGCGATGCTGCAGCAGGCCTCCTTCTACGAGGCTCAGTTGCCGACGGGTACGACCGTAGGTTCTGCTCCGACGGACCAGGCGATGGCTTTCTACCTTCCCCCGGTGAACCCAGCCATTTCGACACCGGTGATGGGAGGCGGCGAGTTCACGACAGCCTTCTCGAGCGCTCCGGCAGTTCAGATGGTGCAGAACTATCTGTCCTCGCCGCAGTGGGCGGAGAGCCGTATAAAGGTTGCTCCCGGCTGGGTGTCCGCCAACACCAAGGTTCCTACCTCCTTGTACACGGACCCGATCGACCAACTGTCGGCCAAGTACCTGTCGGACCCGAACGCGACCTTCAGGTTCAGCGCCGATGACTCGATGCCCGCCTCAGTGGAGAACACCTGGTGGAAGGCGAGCACCGAATGGTTCGCCGGTAGCCAAGACCAAGTACAGACTGCAGCGCAGATCGACGCCGCCTTCAAGTCGGCCGGCTGAGACTGAACTAGTAGCGCCTAGAGCAGCGTTAGTGGTGGCTGACCCCGTGCGGGGTTGGCCACCACGTCTGCTCGTGCCAGCTTTCGACTGGTAAAAATGAAGTTGTTGCCGGCGAGTGGGTCGGTTACTGTTTGCTAAAAGGGCGTTGAAAAGGTGGGGACCCATGAATCTTCTGACTACTTCTCTCGACAAGCTTCTGGGTGTGCTCGAAGCCGTCGGGGGTTTCGTAGCCATTTTGGCCTTTTTGTTCTGGTTGGCTGGTAAGGTCCGAGGTCGCTTCGAGAGGCCCCTAGCGAACATCCTCCTGCTCGGACCGGCAGTGATCCTGCTTCTCGTCGGCCTGGTCATCCCAGCGATCAGGACGATCTTCCTGAGCTTCCGCGGTCAGTATGTGATCGGACCGGACGTCAAGTACGTCGGCTTTGCTAACTACAAGTGGGCTTTCACTGACCCACACACGCTGCACACGCTAGAGCGGACTGCCGAGTGGCTCGTTATCGTGCCTCTCGTTTCTACCGTTGCTGGGCTCGTGTTCGCGCTCTTAGTCGACCGTATGAAGTTCCAGGTGATCGCGAAGTCCCTTATCTTCATGCCGACTGCTATCTCCTTCGTGGGCGCCAGCCTTATCTGGAAGTACGTATATCAGTACCGGGCGCCTAACCTCCCTCAGATCGGACTGCTTTCGGAAGTCGCGATGAAACTGGGGTGGTCGCACCCGCCGAACTGGCTTCTGAGTTCTCCTCTCAACACATTCCTAATGATGGTCATCTTGGTTTGGATCGAGACGGGGTTCGCAATGGTGATCCTGGGGGCGGCCCTGCGCTCCATACCTGATGATGTGATAGAAGCGGCCAGGGTCGACGGGGCGAAAGGCTGGCGACTGTTCCGATCAGTTCAGCTGCCGATGATCTCGTCGACGGTGACCGTCGTCATCATCACCATTATGACTGCGACGCTGAAGATCTTCGACATCGTCTACACGATTACCGGCGGTGACTTTCACACGGACACCCTCTCGAACGAGATGTACAGCCAGATATTTCAGGATTTCAACAACGGTCGGGGCAGCGCCCTCGCTGTCGTACTGTTCATGGCCGTCGTTCCACTGGTCACGGTCAGTATCCTCCGCTTGCGAAAGGAGCGCTACGCATGAGCCTCGATGAAGCGTTGCTCACCGAAGCAGGTGAGACCCCCGAACCTGAGCGCACCGCACCTCCTCCGCAGCGGGAACCGGCCAAGACGCACCAGCGTCTAGCCACTGTGGTCGTCGTCGTGATGTCGGTCCTTTGGGCTCTCCCGGTGTTCGGGTTCTTCGTCACGTCGCTCCGGTCGAAGGCGGCGGCTGAAGGCTCCGGGTGGTGGACGGTGTTCGTGCACCCGTCTCTCACCTTTTCCAACTACATAAACGTCCTTTTCCACGGTGGTGCGAATATCCAGGGCGGCGGGTTGTTCCCGTACGCCATGAACTCGCTCGCAATCGCTATACCGGCGACGATCATCCCGATCATCGTCGCTTCGATGGCCGCCTACTCTCTGTCCTGGGTGCGTTTCAAGAGCGCGGACACGGTGTACTTCATAATCTTCGGTCTTCAGGTCGTTCCTCTGCAGATGTCGCTCGTGCCGCTCCTGCAGCTCTATAGCCACGGCGCCCACATCGGTGGGTTTCCGATCTTCCCGAACCTCAACCTGCACGGTTCGATAGCGGAAGTGTGGATCTCCCACACCATGTTCTCGATGCCGCTTGCGGTGTTCTTGCTGTACAACTTCATTGCGCAGCTCCCCAACGAGTTGATAGAGGCAGCCCGGGTTGACGGCGCCAACTTCTTGTACATCTACCGCCGGGTGGTGATGCCGCTTTCGCTGCCGGCGATAGCTTCTTTCGCCATCTTCCAGTTCCTTTGGGTTTGGAACGACCTGCTCATCGGCTTGACCTTCTCGGCTAAGAGCGCCAGTGCTCAACCTCTCACCGTGCAACTCCAACAACTCTCGGGTACCTTCGGAAGCCACCTCGAGTTGCTAACTGCAGGTGGTTTCGTGACGATCATTATTCCGATGATCGTCTTCTTCTCGCTGCAGCGGTATTTCGTGCGCGGGTTGCTCGCAGGTAGCGTCAAAGGCTGAGCGCCGCCGAAGCCTGACCCCGCGCGACGGGGCCCAGGCCGTGGCTAAGCGCTGCGGGTTCGCTCCACCTCGGCCTGCTTGGCCACCTCTATCAGAGCCGTTTCGCTCAATGGACGGTGGAAGAAGAAGCCCTGAAGGATTTGGACACCGTGCTGGCGGAGACGCTCGGCGCACGCTTGGTCTTCGACTCCTTCGGCTACCACCGCGAACCCTAACCTATGGGCCAGGTCGGAGATGCTCCGCACGATCGCATCGTCGGCTGGGGATGTTCCGCTGCGTCCCACGAAGGACTGGTCGATCTTGATTTCGTCGAGAGGCAAAGTCGGCAGCACCGACATTGACGTGTAACCGGTACCGAAGTCGTCGAGGGATATCTTGACCCCTCGTTGGCGAAGAGGGCTGAGCAGCGCAGCTGCACGGGAGATGCTCGCCGGTTCGGCGGTTTCGGTTATCTCGACTGTTAGTACGCTTGGAGGTAGCTGGCGGGAGTACAGTTCGGAGAGGATCCACTTGGCTAGATCACCCCTGCTGAGTAGCGCCGCAGACAAGTTGACTGCAACCGGTATGCAGATGCCTTGCTTCCGCCACCTCACTTGGGCGTCGAGAGCCTCGGCTAGAGCCCACTCGGTGAGCCGACTTACCAGTCCGGTTCTTTCAGCTAGAGGGATGAACCTGGCTGGTGACACCGGCCCGTGCTTGGTGCCGGTCCAGCGCATGAGCGCTTCTACAGCTAGGATTTCCCCTGTTTCGCTGGACACCTGGGGCTGATAAGCGAGGGAGAGTTCACCCCTGTTGATCGCGACGCGTAACTCGGCCAAGAGCGCCAGGTCCTCGGCCGTCAGGGCTCCCTCGTCGCCGTCCCAGATGTGGACCGGCTGGTTCTCTGTCATCGCCCTCTTTGCACTGAGTGATGCCTTGCGGATGAGGGTTGCCAGGTCATCCCCGTCCCAAGGAGAGAATGCCACGCCTGTGTGGGAACGGATCGCCAACTCGATGCCGCCAACTAGGTAACGGCTTGCGCCGAGAGCTTTGTTGAGGACGTCGACGAGTATGCTGGCCTTCTGGGCGGCGGTGTCTAGGGAGGGGCCCCGGTGCCCGATTGGCGGTCCCACGACTTCTACGACGACGATCTCGTCGCCGTCAACCCTGCCGATCATCGCGTCTGGGGGGAGAACCTGTCCGATGTTCTCGACGATCCGTTGGAGGAGCTCGCTCCCTACCGCGTAGCCTAGGGCTCCCCGGGCGTCGCTTAGACCGGCAAGGTTGGTGACCGCCACGACCAGCGGGCGGGGAGGTCCCGCTCCCAGCCGCTTGGCGAGACCGTACCCGTTTGGCAACCCTGTGTCAGTGTCCACCGTGTCCCGGCGTCGGGCCGCTGTCGCGGCGAAGGCAAGAGCCAAGCCGGCCCCGGCGTATGCGATGAGCGCCGAGGCGATGACGGCTACCTCTGAGATCGCTGTCCGGTGGTTCCCGAGCTCGATCCACAAAGCTACGCCGAGAGTGGCGGTGTCGACGATCAGGCGCTTCCACGAAGAGAAGAGTGCGTCGAAGATTGCTAGACCAGCCCAAGCTATTAGAAAGCAGATCGCGCCGCTGTCTTGACGGGCTCCCCACACGGCGAAGACTGCGGAAACTGTGATCCACCCGGTTAGCAGCGTGGAAGCTGTGTGGTCGACAGTCCGGGCCCTCATCAGAGCGACGAGAGTCAAGCCTGACACCCCGGTTACGGTAGCGACTATCCAGCGCTGAGTGAACGGGTACCCTGCAACGAGGGCCGCTGGGGGAAGAACGACCGATGCGAACACGAGGACGACTCGGATGACCGAAAGCGGGCTGAGCAGCTCGATTGGAGCACCAAGAGCGAACCACGAACGCGTCTTGGGAAACCACGTGTTACGGACTTTGACCGATTTGCGTAGCGGACGGCTGGTGACCGACTGGCCACGTCTTTCGCCGGGCCAGGGCTTGCGACCTGACGCTTGGTCTGTCCTTGACACTGAACATCAGTCGGCAGAAGCGAGTCTCGACTTGAAGACCCGGCACGACTTACGCAGAGGGCGCCGCTCAGCAGCGGAGGAAACGGAAAAATACTCCCTTAAGGAAAGCGCTCGAACCAGCGCCGAGTTAAGTTCATGCCGCCGAGTCCGGGAAGCCGGTCGATCCGGCGGTCGATCCGGCGAGTGGCTTTGATCCCCTGTAGGTCGCTGAAGAGATATCTCACCAGGAACTCTGTTTCACCGGATGGCATCACCTTCGACCCAACGGGTGACCACAGCCAGCGGAGGGCGCTCCTGGTAAGGCGACGTGCCGAGACGCTATTGGCTAGGCGCATGTCGGCTTGGGACGAGTAGAAATCCATGTGACGTCCCTCTTGAACCATGATGCGCTTCAACAGTGCCGACAGCAACGGGTGAGCTGCCTTCGCCCCGAGGAGGGCGTAGCCGGCTTGGGTGGTCATCTCGTTTATGGCTCCCCATGCCATCTGAAGGGCCAGAAGGTTCCCACCCGCCAACCAGGATCCACCCAGCATTACTAGAGGTCTGATCCGGTCGGCCGCTCCCAAGCTCTGTCGCATGGCGTGGATCCGCGGCCCTCCGGAGCTTTCCCCGTGCGCGGCGAGCACCGCAGCGATCGCCTCCCCGTGCCACAGTTCCTCGAACGCCCATATGGACAAGAAGGAAGTCAGATCGGGGTCGGCGTGGGCGGGACTGACGAGAAGGTCCCGCAGGTAGCACGCAGTGTGGAACTCGACGTCGTGCATGTAGCGCAGGCATCGAAGCGCATCTTGGTCAAGGGGGCTGTGCTCGAAATCACCCAGGTCGAGGTCGTCCCAGCGCAAGCGATCAGCCAGGC
Organism: Actinomycetes bacterium; assembly: GCA_021808665.1. The sequence goes on along the minus strand of JAKBBA010000029.1, from coordinate 5,535 downwards.
GCTTGCTGTCTTGGATGGCGAACCTCATGCGACGTATTCGAGGGAGGCGCCCGTAGCGGATGGCAAGCTGGTGTTAGGGGGCGCTGGAGGCGTTACATCCAGGCGTCGGGGTGACGCTGACGAGGGGGGGAACCTGGGGTAGAGAGGGCAGTTGGAGCGTTGCAGTGTCGATAGCATCCGCAAACGCTGTCTGGCCGGCGGGGCTGGGATGAAGGTGATCACCGGAGTCGTAGGGGGGGAACAATGCGGCCGGGTTGCACTGGCCGTTGTAGACGTCGGCCATCACAGGGGCCATGTTTAGGACTCCGTCGAAAGCACCCGATGTTCGGATCCAGTTGTCCACTGCTACTAGGTTTTCCTGGTCAGCGGGGCTCCAATACTCGTCCTTGTCTGTGCTGCGCGGCAGCAGGGTGACTCCCACGATCCTTATCCCGGCCGCGTGAGCTTGCGCGATGGCCTGCTGGTAACCGGCGATCAGTTCGGAAGCGTTGGAACCGAACCACAGGTCGTTCGTCCCAAGAAACAGCACGACTTCGCCGACGCCGGGCTGTTGGAGGGCGTCAGCCGCCAAGCGCGTTAGTCCGGGCAGCCCACCGCTCTTGGTGTCGTCGGTCGGAGCTGTCGAGCTCGGAGGCAGGAGAGCGTTGGCACTGATACCTTCGTTGATAACAGCACGCTGCTCGCTGGCGGGAAGCGAGTCGATGCGTTCCTGTAGAACGTGAGTCCATCTCAAGGTGCTGTTATAGCCGTCGGTGATCGAGTCTCCAACGACGACGATGCTTGGCTGGCCGGTGGTCTCGAGCACGTCGACTGAGTCCACGAACCTGATCTGCGTGCTTTGGTATCCGATCCCAAGTAGGTTCGCCGAGCCGGTCACGTTGCCTCGTCCGTTCGCCGTGAAGTAGCCGCGAATGGGGCTCGTGGTGCAACACCAGTGCAAGCTAACGGTGGTGGTGCTCTGCACCCAGAGGCTAATCGCCAAGGTTTCGTTCTGAGTGACGGACATCTGGACCTGGTCGGTATACATCGCCTGGCCTGGGGGTATGGTCACGCTGGGAGCGCCATCGAAGGTCACGGTATGGCTGCTACCCGGAACCGTGGCGGAGCCCCCGGCGGACTGCGCCACGGTGGCGGCCCCGATCACCAACGGCTGGGTGCCCCAGAGATTGGAAACCCTGAATTTAACGGCTTGGCCCCCGAGGGCGACCGTCACCAGGTCGCGGACCGTGGCATTGGAGGCGACGCCGTAACCCCATGCCATCGGGGACCCCCATGCGACTCGCCACACCGGTTGGGGGGTCGTCGTGGTCGTCGTGGTCTTCGTGGTCGTCGTACTGGCGATAGATGGAAGCGACGTCGGGTCGGACTGGATGGGAGCGGTGTAGGCCTGCTTGTTCGCTGTGGTAGATCCGCCTGACAGTACGGTTGCTGCCACGATCACCGCCGCTGTGACAACGGCGAGAAGTCCCATTAGCGGCCAGTTGCGGGACCGTCTCGAAGAGAAGATACGCCGCCGCCCGCCGCCTGGAAGCGGCACTCCTCCCCCCGGTAGGTAGTGAGTCACTTCCGTCTGACTTTCGTCGCTTTGCGCGCTAGCGCTGACTCGGCCAAATCAGAAGAGTACTTCGAATGTTCCAAGATCGCCTGAAGCGCCCGTCGTGAAGGCTGAAATCACCTTTTCGATCCTATCGAAGTTCCCCTGGCGCGAAAGTCACACTGGAAAGGCCGCGAGGGGTCCAAGAGGCTACGATAATAGGATGGGCATCCTGCAGAGGGCAAAGTTCTCGAGTTTCGAAGAGTCCACGCGGGAGGACTGGGCCAAGATAGCGCCCAGGCTGGATATCACGCAGAGCCTGGTTCCTGAACGGGTTATTCGTCTCCTGCGCGAACTTGAGAGCGATCACGGTGGTTTCCCCGTGGATCGCCTGGAGCACTCGCTTCAGACTGCGACCCGGGCCGAGAGAGATGGCAGGGACGAAGAGTACGTCTTGTGCGCCCTGCTGCACGACATAGGTGACACTCTGTCACCTTTCAACCACCCGTCTATCGCCGCTGACATCCTGAAACCATTCGTGTCGGAGGCCAACCACTGGATGGTCGCGCATCATGGTATCTTCCAAGGCTACTACTTTTGGCATCACATAGGTCTCGATCGCAACGCACGAGAGCAATTCCGGGACAGCGAATTCTTCGATTACACCGCCGAGTTCTGCGCTAAGTACGACCAAGTTGCCTTCGACATCGACTACTCCAGCGAGCCACTCGAACACTTCGAGCCGCTTATTCGCCAGACCCTCGTGACGTCCGTACCGGCAGTCTGAGACTGCCTCCTAGACCCGAAAGGACCGGCTGACGCGTCCGGTCCGAGGCAGCTAACTCTTGCGGACTGCCCGCCAAAGGCTCCATGGGAAAAGGACCGCTACTGCAGACGGAACGATCCACCAAGCACTTACATTCGTACGGGCAACAGCGTAGGTTACAGCCAGCGCCACGGCTACGCCGAAGGCGACAGTCCAGTCGTCTCCGATAATGAAGTCATACCAGAACGCAAGAAAGCTTTTGAAGTGCTTCATACGGGGGTTCCAGCGCCTCTCGATGTTGAGGCTCTATTCCCTGAGGCCGTCTTGGTGTTAGCGCGCGGCTTCACTACAGCAGCCAGGGCCAACCCGAAAGCTGCGACTGCTGGGACCAAGACCAGTAGGGCGGCGTCGGATCCGGGCCAGTGGGCGCCCGCCCCTTCGGTTCCCCAGAATGTCCCGAACGAGATGAGCATCACTCCCACCACGAATTTCATCGTGTTCTCTGGCACTCGGGCGAGTGGGGCGCGAACCACTACTCCGACAGCCACCACTACTACCACCGCGGCGACAGCAGCAACAGCGGCGAGCGAAACATCGTGTTGGTTCGACCCGAAGGTCAATACGATGAACGCCACTTCGAGACCTTCGAGTACGACCCCTTTGAAGGACAACGTGAACGCGTACCAGTCCGCTACGACGCCGACCCCTTTCGAGTCTGCCGCCCTTGCAGCCGCCAGCTGCTCACGAAAGATCCTATCCTCGTCGTGGAGGGCCTTGCGCCCGCTCGCCCGAAGCACCGCTTTACGAAGCCACTGAAGGCCGAAGACGAGGAGCAAAGCGCCGACGAACAACCTCAGGTCCCGTAGCGGTATGGCTGTCAGGGCAGGTCCAAGAACGGCCACGACTACGGCGAGGACTGTTAGACCGGCGCCCACCCCGATGAGTGCTGAGCGCCAGTCTCGAGCTGTCCCGGCAGCAAGCACGATAGTCGTAGCCTCTACCGCTTCGACGGCACACGCAAGAAAGACGGCGAGAAACAGCGCTCCCGCGTTCATGGCTGAGATCCCATTCTCTTCTGTATCTTACAAGCCTGTCCGCCGCGGCGGCTGATACGTTGGGAACACCAGGCATCCGTCAGCGGAAAGTACGATCTGGGCTCTCGATTCGAATCTCAACCGCTGCGAGTGGGGGATCCCACTCAGGCGGCGCCCGCCGGATAGCTCTATGACGTGGTCGTAGCCCCAGCCGCGAAAGGCGCTGTCGAGCGCGACGGCGTCTAGAGTCGCTCTCGGAGGGCTTGAGCCGTTTGCTGAGCCGTTCGACAGCGACAACCCGGGAGCCACATTGCGGCTCCGCGGCTGTGGACTGTCTGGCCCTCCGAAGTGTGCAGCCGTAGGGCGGATCAGGACACGTACAGGTGTACCCCGCTCGGGTGGTTCGCCGAGCATCGGTCTGCCGTAGATCTCATGTCCGGAGACGTCGACGGTCAGATGCGATCCGTCGAAGCCGCCCGCTACTCCTTCGAGCTCGCCTGCGAGGCCGGTGAAGCGGGCCACGAACTCGCTGGCGGGGTCTCGATAGACGGTCTCAGGAGCGGCGAGCTGCACCAGCCTGCCCCGATCGAGCACGCCGACAACGTCTGCCAGTGCGAACGCCTCTGCCTGATCGTGGGTGATATAGACGGCGGCCGCTCCAAGACGGCGTACCATGGCCCCGATGTCAACCCTAAGTTGTTCCCGACGGTCGGCGTCCAGGTTGGAGAGCGGTTCGTCGAAGAGAAGGAGGCTGGGCTCGGCGACTAAGGCTCGTGCCAGGGCGACGCGCTGCTGCTCTCCCCCCGACAACTGTCCGGGGTAGCGACCCTCCAAGCCGGCCAGCCCAACCTGTGCAAGAGCTAGCAGGGAACGGCTCCGCCGCTCGTCGGTGTTGTAGCGACGCCGGCGAAGAGCGAACGACACGTTCTGCTCTGCTGTCATGTGTGGCCACAAAGCGTAGTCTTGGAAGACCATAGCCAGATCCCGTTTCTCGGGCGGAAGGTGTGTGCCTGGGCCGTCCATCTCGACCCCACCGATGCCGAGTCGACCGGAGGTCGGCCGTTCGATCCCGGCTATACAGCGCAATAGGGTGGTCTTGCCGCTTCCTGACGGGCCGAGCAACACCACGAACTGGCCTGGCGCCACATCAAGGCTGACATTGTCGACTGCAATCTTGGAGCCAAATGCCTTGGTGAGATCCGCTACCTCGACGGCCGACAAGCTATCCTCCCGACGACCCAAGCTCGAAACGGTTGGCTGTTGCGCCCATGTTTTCATCACGACACACCGACGAGGTCCGACCGGCTGGCGCTCTCGCTTCGGGGTGTCGCCGCGGTCGGGGCGTCACTTTCTACTGAGGGTTCTCTCGACGGGGCCGGCCGCTGCCAGTGGCGCCATCCGGGGGGCGCTATTAGACGGAAGAGCCCGAGACAGACACCTACCACACCGAGCGTGAAAGCAACCGCTACGACTGACAGGGCCGTCCCTTGGCCGATGTTCGCCTTTCCGAGTACCGACAGGATGGCCACGGAGACAGGTATGACCCCTGGCGGTGCGAGAAGCTCGGATATCGGCAGCTCTAGGAACAGACCGGAGAAGGCGAGGAGGCCAGCCCAAAGGAGCGGGCGAGCTAAAAGCGGGAGGACCCCGCTCCTCCAAGAGCGCGCCCAGCCCGCTCCATGGACCCGGGCTGCGTGTAGAAGCGAGTCGTGGATCTGCGAGAACGGGCCAAGCATTATCCGCGAGGACTGCGGTATGGAGTTGGCCACGTAAGCCATTCCCAATAGGGGGACTGTGCCGTAGAGGTCTATCCCGGCGTGCGCAAGGAACGGAAGGTTGTAGGCGAAAATATAGCCTGCGGCAAAGACCACGCCAGGCAGGGCGACTGCGACTAGCAACGCCATGTCGAGGACCTTCCCAGCGAGCCCTTTGCGCGACGATGCCATGGTGCGGGCGAGCACAGCCCCAAGCGTCACAGTCGCCAGCCCGCAGACTAGGCCTATCTCCGCGGAGAAGCGGATCGGTCCGCTCAGACCTGACACCCCGAGGAGACCCTTGTAGTTGGAGAGCGTAAACGAGCTCAGGTGCAAGCCCTTGAAAGGTACGAGCAGGGAGGACGACACTACGCCAAGCAGCGGCACGCCGAGGGAAGCTCCAAACAGGGCGGCTGCGAAGCCGACCGCTACGGTGTTGCCTGTCCG
>JAKBBA010000028.1 GCA_021808665.1 Actinomycetes bacterium | reverse complement strand
CTTCTCATAGGGGTAGCGGTCAGCGACACCCCCGAGGCTCTGGCCCTCGGGGGAGTGTCACCGATCGCCGTGGAAGGCGACGGCGTCGACCGGGCCGGCCGTCTAGCCGACCTTTTGTGGCGGTTAGCGAACCTGGAGGAGCAGGCCCGAACGCCACGTTGCGCAGACGAGTGGGTATCGTTCCTGCGTGACGCAGCGTCCGACCTGCTCGTCGTCAGCCCTGAGTCGGCATGGCAGGCCAGGCGTTTGGAGCGGGCGCTCGAAACGGTAGCGTCCGATGCTGTGACCTCCGGCGAGCCAGCTTGGTTGGAGGTGACCCTCGCCGACATGCGCCAGGTGCTCAGCCGCCACCTTCAAGGCAGCGCTGGTAGCGCCGACTTTTTCCGCGGTGGCATCACCTTCAGTTCCCTCACGCCGCTGCGCGGCGTTCCGTTTAGAGTGACGTGCCTTCTGGGCATGGACGAAGCGTCGCTTGCAGCCGGGGCGCCAGACGGCGACGACCTGACAGCCGGCGACGAACCCGCCGCTTACAGCGACGCACGATCCGACACACGCCAGGCGATCCTAGAAACCGTGCTCGGCGCAAGAGAGCACCTGGTCATCACCCGCAACGGCCGCAGCGTCGTCACCAACCAGCCGGTGCCGGAGTCGGTGATGTTGAGCGAACTGGCCGACGTGATCCGCGACACCTTACGGCCCGAAGGGCGCGACGAGGCCCTGTCTAGGATAGAGGTTCACCATCCACGCCAGAGCTTCGACGCCGTCAACTTCCTCTCGGAGGGACCCGAAGCCCCGGACCCAGCGCAGAGCCCGTGGAGCTTCGACTCTGTCGCCCTGGCCGGCGCCCGCAGCCGGACCCGACCCCGCCATGCCCGTGGGATCACATCGGTGCGTCTGGCCGGCGGACCCGAACCCAGCATCGAACTAGACGAACTGCGCAGCTTCCTCGACCATCCAGTCCGTCACTTCTTGAGACGGACTCTCGGCGTCAGCCTCCCCGCCGGCGGATCCCGGCGGGAGATGACGAAACCCACCCGCCCGGCGGAGTTGGGAGCGCCGCAATCGCCGTTCGCAGGCCGGGACCTGCTCGTCGCCCTCGACGGCATCGAATCCTGGCAGCTGGCAGCCCTCCTTTTGGAGCACCGGCTGCTAGGCGGGAGCGTTGACATTTTCGCTGCCCGAATGCAGGCCAGCTACGCGCTTCCCCCCGGGCGGCTGGGTGACAAGCAGGTAGCGGACGCTGCGGCCAAAGTCGACCCGCTGATGAGACAACTCGAATTCGACGGGCTGCTGGCGTCCCCCGCGTCGCTAGTTGAGCTGCCCGGCTCCGAGACGCAGGGTCGGGGGATCCGATGGGAGCACCGCCAGGTGGACGTGGAGCTCGGTGACGGCACCCGCATAACCGGGGAGGTCCGGGTCGCAACTGCTACGGGCGGGCCGCTCAAAGTGTCAGTATCTCGCGCGCAGGACAAGGACAAGCTGGCGCCGTGGCTTGAGGCGATCGCCCTAAGCGCCGACGAGCCGGCCCGCCAATGGCGGGCCACTCTGCTCAACCGTCCGGCTTCGACGCGCCCGGGGCCCTCCAAGCAGGTCGAGTGCGTAAGAAGGACCCTCGAAGTGCCAGCGGACGATCCCGCCGAGCGCAAAGCGAAAGCGCTTGACGCCCTAGAAGTGGTCGTGGATCTTTACCGGCGCGGAAGTCGAGAGGCGCTTCCGCTGTTCCCAAAGCTTACGCCCAAGCTGGCGTCGGCGGGCCCGGACGAGACGAACTTCGACGACGCCTGGCGTCCGTTCGCCGCCAAGGGAGACGGCGAAGACGAGTGGATACGCTTCGCGTTCGACACCCCCGAGTTGGCGGACCTCCTCTGCCTGGCCATCCTCGCGCACGACCCGCCGGGCCCCGGCGACGACCGGGCTCGGCGTTACGCGAGGCTGCTGTGGGGTGCGGTGGAACGCTCGACGGCCACCTCCAATGGGCCTTCGGCTGGGCGCCCTGTTGGGCGTGCCGCTTCGCCTTCCTCTGGCGGTCCCGCCGGGCGCTCGACGCCGAGGGGCCGATGACCACCGCTGGGGGCCCCCTTCCCCACCCTGATGGCGGTATGTTCGACCAGACCGGACCGCTACCTGCCGGCCGCCTGGCGGTCGAGGCCAGCGCCGGGACGGGAAAGACGTTCGCTCTCGCGACCCTCGCCGCCAGGTACGTGGCCGAGCGAGACGTGCCCGTCGGGGCGCTCCTGGTCGTCACCTTCACCCGCGCCGCAGCGGCCGAGCTCAAAGACCGGGTCCGCCGGCGCCTCGTCGAGTTCTCGTCGGCGCTTTCAGCTCCCCAGGAACCCGACGACCCCCTACTGGCCGCTCTGCGCAGCACCGACCGCGACGTCCGCCTTGAACGGGTCAGGCGTGCCGTCACCCAGTTCGACTCGGCGACAATAACCACCATCCACGGCTTCGCCCAGCAGGTGACAGCAACCCTCGGCCTGTCGGTGCCGGCGGACCCAGACGCGGTGCTCGCCGACGACGCCGGCAGGGCCGTCCGTCAGGTGGCCGCCGACATCCTCGTAGCGGAAGCCCTCAGAGGACCGCAACCCGCCGGGGAGCCCCCCGGGCTGGAAGCGCTTTGCGCGACTGTGCAGACCGTCCTGGACAACCCGGCGGCCCTGCTAGTCCCCGACCTGGCCGACCCGCACCCTGAGGCGGCCATCGCTCGCCGTCTCGTCGACGCCGTGACCGTCGAGGTGGACACCAGGAGACGCCAGGCGGGAACCTTAAGCTACGGGGACCTGCTGGTCCGCCTGCGCGACGCAGTCCACGGCGACACAGCCGGGGCTGTGCGCCACTTGCTAAGAAGCCGCTACCGCGTTGCTCTAATCGACGAGTTCCAAGACACCGACCCGCTGCAATGGTCGATCTTCGACGCCGTCTTCGGCGTGCAAGCCGGGGTCGGCGAACCGCCGACCGACCTCGTCGTCGTCGGCGACCCCAAGCAGGCGATCTACGCGTTCCGCGGGGCGAACGTGCACACCTACCTGCAGGCGGTGCACGACGAGAGGATGACCCGAACGAAACTTTCGGTCAACTGGCGTTCCGACGGCCGGGCTCTGCGAGCGACGGAACTGCTGCTGTCGGGGGTGACCTTCGGCGACGAGAGGATCGGCTTCCAGGCGGTGACACCAGCCGAGGCGACGGCCTCTGCGTACCCAACAGCCGCCGGCGGATCGCTGCCGGCGCTGTCGGTCAGGCTCATGGACGGCCCTGGCGTGCCACGGCAGAAACGGTCGCCTGGCGTCGCCCTCGACGGTCCCGGCACCCGGGCTGTTCTATCGGACATGGCCTGCCATGTAAGAGACCTGCTCGAAACCATGAGCATCCCTCACCCCGACGGCCGGGACGGCCGGCGGAGCCTCCAGCCGGGCGACGTGGCGGTCCTCGTGACGAAAAACGGGGAAGCTCCCCAAGCTAGAGACGCCCTGCGCAAATTGGGAATACCGGCAGTCGTGGCTCGAGGCGAGAACGTGCTTAGCTCCCCGGCGGCAGCCCAATGGCATCTCCTCCTCTCCGCCGTCGCCCGGCCGTCCGACCCGAGCCGGGCGAGGGCTTTCGCTTTGAGCTGGTTCACAGGCTGGGACGCCGGCCACCTCGGCGCCGCCGGGGACTCCGAGCTAGCCGCCTTGCAGGAACAGCTGCACGGCTGGGGAGAGTACCTCGCCGCGCACGGCCCGGCGGCTTTCGTCGGGCGCGTCCGATACGACACCGGCGTAACCGAAAGGGTCCTCGCGCGCTCGGACGGCGAGCGGGACATGACAGACCTCGACCACGTCGGCGAGCTCCTCGTCCACGCTGGCGGAGCCCGAACGACTCCCGGCGCGCTCCTGGACGCTTTCGAGTCTCTCGACGCTGGCGACGCCACCGGGGACATCGAAACCGACCTGGCCGCCCGAAGAGTGGAATCCGACTCCGACGCCGTTCAGATCATGACAGTATTCGTGGCGAAAGGACTCGAATTCCCCGTGGTGTGCTGCCCGACGCTGTGGAAGCCCGGCGCCACCAAGAACGCCACGCACGTGTGGTGGGACGACACTGCTTCAAAGCGGGTGATCGACGTCGCAGCACACGTCAAGTGGGGAAGCGACGAAGAGGCCCAGCGACGACGCCAAATGGCCGAGAGGGAAGCGCTCGGCGCGAACCTCCGGCTGTTCTACGTAGCTGTCACCCGCGCCCGCCACCACACGGCTCTTTGGTGGCTTCCTGTCGCCAAGGCCGGCTCGACCAGCCTGGGACGTGTGCTGTTCGCCCGTGACGGCGACTCGGCGATCAACCCATCAGTGTTCGGCGACCCGTCAGGAGTCCCCCTCGGCGAGGCCACCGCTGCGAAGTTAGCTCCTCTCGCCGAGCGCAGCGACGGCTGCGTCGAGGTCGTGTCGGTGGACCGGCCCGTCGGAGCGCAAAGGCCGTGGTCGAAAGCCGCAACGTTCGCCCAGGCCCCGATGAGCGTCTCGGAACTTGGACGCAGCGTCGACCGCGAGGCGAGACGGTGGTCTTTCACGGCGATCACAGCGGCACGCTCGGGAGCTTTGCACGCCGGCAGCGCCGCCCCGGGCTCCTCCGACTTCGACGTGTCATTCGTCGACGGCACCGGCGGCTACGACGAAGGCTTCGAAGACCAAGACCGGACTGTGGGCGCCGTCCCCGCCGGACTAACCCCAGCCGGAACGCCTACCGCCGGATCGTCCTCGGCCGGGCCGGATGCGCCGGCGGCGCCGGAGACGCCTCTCCTGCTCGGGGAAGCGGCGGGCAGCGCAGCGTTCGGTACGCTTGTCCATGAGATCCTCGAACGGGTCGACTTCGCGTCGGCGGACCTAGCAGCGGAGGTCGAAGGCGTTGTCTCCGAGCGGATCAGGTGGGCGACCGTCGACGTCAAGCCGGCCGTTCTCGTCGAAGGGCTTGTAGCGTTCCTGTCCACGCCGCTCGGTCCGACATTCGACGGGATCTCACTCAGCCGGCTCGGCCAGGCCGACAGGATCAACGAGATGACCTTCGACTTGACCCTCGCAGGCGCCGGCGGGAGAACCACCGACTCCGCCGTCGGCCGGCTCATCGCCGACCATCTAAGCGCAGACGACCCGCTGCGAGGCTGGGCCGTCGCCCTGGGGCGGTCACCCCGATCGACGGTCCTGGCCGGGCATCTCACAGGGTCGATCGACCTTGTGGCTCGCATCAGCGGGCAGCGAGGGGCGGACCGTTTCGTTGTGTGCGACTACAAAACGAACCGGCTCGCGCCGCCAGAGCGCTCGGCGCTTCCAGGGGATTTCACCCCCGACCGTCTCGGGTTGGCTATGCGAGCCCACGACTATCCCCTCCAAGGCTTGCTGTATTCGGTCGCCTTGCACCGCTACCTGCGCTGGCGTGTCGGCGGGTACGACCCGTGCGTGCATCTAGGGGGTATCGCCTACCTGTTCGTTCGGGGCATGCAAGGCGCCGGGACGCCTGTCACGAACGGCGTGCCCAACGGGCTGTTCGACTGGTGTCCCCCTCCAAGTCTCGTCGTAGCCCTGTCGGACCTGCTCGACGGGGCCAGCCCGACGTCGGGGGTATCGCAATGAGCGCCGCCCGGCGGCCGGCCCTGCCCGGCTCCGTACGCGCTTTATGGCCTTTCTTGGCGGCGGGGGTCTTCAGCGAAGCCGACTTTCACGTGGCCGCCGCGATCGCCCGCACGTCGGAGGGCGTCACGCGCGACGTAGCGCTGGCCGCCGCATTGTGCGTGCGAGCCCTGCGTCACGGCCACACCTGCGTCGACCTTCACAGCGTCGCGGAGACCGTCGACGTCGAAGTCTCACCCGACGGCCCCCCATCGTGGATCGCAGGGATCGCCACCGTCGCCGCCGGGTCGGCGCCGCCGGGGTGGGCGGACCGCCTTGTTTGGCCGGAACCGTCCCGGTGGGCCGAAAGCCTCGAAGGCAGCCGGGCGGTGGCACGCCACGACCCGCTCAGCGGCGAACGGATGGACTCTGGGAGCCGGGCGGAGCTAGCCCCGCTCGTCTTCGACGGCCGTCGCGTCTACCTGGAGCGCTACTGGCGTTACGAGCGGCGCGTCGGGGATTTCCTCACCGCAGCCGCAGCCGGCGCCATTCCCGCCGGCGAAACCCGAGCCGCCGAGTGCTGCCTCGACGACACCGCCGCTGTCGAATCCGCCTTGGACCGATACTTCGGCCAACGCCTCGACGGCGAAACCGACATGCAGCGCGAAGGCGCCAGGAGAGCCCTTTTGGGACGGGTCACGTTCCTCGCCGGAGGTCCCGGCACGGGCAAGACCCACACCGTCGCTCGCCTCCTCGCCGCAGCAGTCCAGTCCAGCTACGACACAGGGCTCCCGGCTCGGGTCGCGCTGGCGGCTCCTACAGGAAAAGCTGCCAGCCGGATGACCGAAGCGGTCCGCGCCGCGGTGGAAGGGACCGCCGCCCCCGAACCTGTAGCGGCCACCCTCCTGGCCGTCGAAGCGCGGACCGTGCACAGGCTGCTCGGCCACGTAGACGGGGTCAAGTTCCGCCACGACGCGACGATCCCGCTGCCTTACCAACTCGTAGTCGTCGACGAGACGTCGATGGTCGACCTGGCGCTCATGGCCCGCCTGGTCGACGCGCTGGGAGAGCGGACCCGCCTGGTCCTCGTCGGTGACCCCTACCAACTGGCTAGCGTCGAAGCTGGCGCTGTCCTAGGCGACGTCGTCGGGCCGGCCGCCCGCGGGGACGCCACGCCGAGCGGCCCTCTCAGCGCGAGGATCGTCGTGTTGGACAGGGTGCACCGTTTTGCTGCCGAGTCGGCGATCTCAGCTTTCGCCGACGCCGTCAAAGCCCGCGACGCGGACAGGTCGATTGACGTGCTACGTGACCCCTCCGCCGTCGAGGTTACGTGGGTGGACCCCGGTGACGCCGCTGCGGTGGCCGCGCTGCGAGCGGAGGTGACAGCGGCGGCGGGGACGGTAGTAGCAGCCGCCCGTGCTGGTGACGCGTCGAACGCTCTGCGGGCCTGCGTCGAGGTGAAAGTCCTCTGCGCCACACGCTTCGGGGTCTTCGGGTCGTTGTCGTGGGGAGAAACAATCGAAGCCGTCCTCGCCGCCCAGTCGGGCCGGTCACCTGCCGGCTGGTCGCACGGCGCGCCTGGATGGTATGTGGGACGGCCGGTGATAGTCACGGCTAACGACTACCTCGCCGGTGTTTTCAATGGTGACACGGGCGTCGTGATCTCACGCTCCGGGGGCGGGGAGCGTTCCGCGCCGAGCGTGGCGTTAGCTGGCAGCGCCGGGATTCGCCTTGTCGCTCCTTCCCAGCTGGCGTCGGTCGAAACTTGGTGGGCTACGACCATCCACAAAAGCCAGGGATCAGAGTTCGCCCACGTCGTCGTCAGCCTGCCCGACGCGACTTCTAGAGCCCTCACCAACGAGCTGCTTTACACTGCGGTCACCCGTGCTACGAGGCGGGTGACGGTCTTAGCCTCAGAGGAGTCCCTTCGCCGCGCCGTGTCGACCCCTGTCGCACGGTCGAGCGGCCTGGGCGAGCGCCTCTGGAGGTCGCAGCCTACGGATAGCATCCGGTGAAAGCCAGAGTCGCGTCACAGCGTCAGTTGTATACTAACGTGTTATTTCTTTTATTTCTGTTGTTAGGAGGTGGTGGGCACTTTGAAGTTTGTGCACTGCGCTGACATCCACCTCGACAGCCCGATGCGCGGTCTCGCCCGCTACGACGGCGCGCCCGTCGAGCAGTTGAGGGGAGCGACCCGGCGCGCATTCGAGCGCCTCGTCGGACTGGCGATCGACGAGGGGGTGGCGTTCGTGGTGATCGCCGGTGACCTCTACGACGGTGACCGAGACGACTACCACACCGCCATGTTCCTGCAGCGCCAGCTGCGCGCCCTCCAAGAGGCGGGGATAGCAGTAGCCGTCGTGTACGGCAATCACGACGCCGCCAACGAGATAACCAAGCGCCTGGCGTTGCCCGCCAACACTTACGCGTTCCCTTCCGATCTGCCGGCAACGCACACCCTCCAAGACGTGGGGGTGGCCCTCCACGGTCGCAGCTATCCCACCCGCGCTGTGAGCGAAGACCTCTCAGCGCGATACCCGCAGCCCGTCCCCGGACTGCTCAACGTCGGCGTTCTGCACACTTCCGTAGACGGGCGACCTGGGCACGACCCTTACGCCCCGTGCACGATCGACGGACTAGCCAACCGGGGTTACCAGTACTGGGCGCTCGGGCACGTGCACAAGCGCGAGTCCTACCAAAGACACGGTGTGCGCATAGTCTTCCCCGGCAATCTACAAGGCCGCGACGTAGGCGAGAGCGGCTCCATGGGGGCGTCACTGGTCGAGTACGACGACTCGGGGATACACAGCGTGGAGCACCGCGACTTGCACGCCGTGCGCTGGGACCGTGTCGAAGTCCACCTCGAAGAGCCGGCCACCCCCGACGACGCGTTAGAAGCCGTCCTGTCCCGGCTGCAGGCCTTACAAGCCGACCACGAAGCCGAACTGCACGCAGTGAGGGTGGTGCTGGCCGCGGGTCCGGCGCTCAGCCGGAACTGGTTGCGAGACGCGGACCGCTTCGAGGCTCAGCTGCGAGCCGACGCGGCGGCCGGCAGCGACCGCGTGTGGCTTGAGCGTATCGAGCTTCGCCCCACCGCCGTGCGCAGCGGCGAAGTGCCCGACGAAGCCCTCTCGGCGCTCCGAGAGGCTTTGGACGCCGTTCGGTCGGGCACATCGCAACAGTTACGAGCCGAGATAACAGGGCTGCTAGGCAGGCTTCGATCCCGATTCGGGCCGGATGCAGGCCAGGTTGCGCAGCTCGGCGGGGAGATCCTCGTCGAGGACAACCTTTCAGCGCTGTTAGACGAAGTGGAGTCGCTGCTAGTCGCCGAACTGGACGGCGGTGCTTGATGCGAGTCGAACGCCTCGACCTCGTCGCCTACGGACATTACAGGGGTGCGTCCCTCGACCTTTCCAGACCTCAGCGCGGCTTGACCGTCGTGTACGGTCCGAACGAGGCGGGAAAGTCGACTGCCCGCCGGGCTTTCCTTGCTGCGCTTTTCGGCGTTAGCGCCAAGAGCTCGGACGGCTACGCCTACCCGTCCGGCGTCCCGAAGGTAGGGGCGTCCCTGGTGTCGTCGAGGAGGGGAAGGCTCGACTTCGTCCGACAGGGTGCCGCTGCGGTAGCGACCAGCGACGGTAAGGGTGCCACGCTCCCCGCGCAGGTGCTGGAAGGCTTCCTCGGCGGGGTCAGCCGGGAGCTCTACCTAAGGCTGTTCTCCGTCGGCCACGACGACCTTCGCAGCGGATCGGAGGAGCTTCTCGACGCGGACGGCGAGATAGGCCGGCTGGTCTTCGGGGCCAGCCTCGGGGCTGGTTCGCTGACAGGCGTGCTCCGCCGTCTAGACGAACGCGCGGACCGGCTCTACAAGGATCGAGGCCACACCCAGCGCGTTACGGTCGCTATCAAGGCTCACCGGGACAAGATGGACCAGGCCCGAAAGCAGCGGGTTAAGGCGCGTGACTGGGAGGCCAAGCGCAAGGCCGTGCTCGAAGCCGAGGAGAGCGTGAAGGGGCTCCAGGGACTCTTGCGCGACGCCCGGGTCGAGCTAAGCAGGATGCGCAGGATGAGTGAAGCCGTCCCGCTGGCGGCTCGACGCGTCGAGCTGCTCGCCCGTGCGGCGGTGATCGAAGCTCAAGGTCCGGTGGTTTCCCGGGAGTGGGCGGGGCGCGCCAGGGAAGCCCAGGAACGCCACGACCGGGCGGGCCGGGAGCGCGACTCGGTGCTTAGAAGGAAGGTCGCTTTAGACGGCCAGATATCGGCGGTCAGCGTGGCGGACGAAGTGATGGCCCGTGCGGCCCTGATCGACGGCTTGGTGAAAGGCGTCGACCGCTACGACAAGGACCGCAGCGACCTTGCGGATAGACGCGTCCAGCTAGACAGGGCAGCGTCGCAGCTGTCGCAGCTCCTCGAGCAGCTCGGCTTGCTAAGCGACGACAACCGCCTGGTGGACGAGGTTCAGCTCGCAAACGTGGAGGAGCTGGCACAGCGCCACGCCGCCCTAAACGCCGGGATGGCGGCTGCCGAGGAGGAGCTCGGCAGACTGGAGGAGCAGATAGAAGCGTTGGGCCTGCGTCTGGGGGAGGTCGACGCCCCTCCGGACGTGACCTCGCTTTCGCGGGTGGAGGCTCTCGCTGCGCCAGAGATGAGCAGGGAGGCCTCTTTGGTCGCCACCCGCGAGGCGATAAGAGTTCTCGAAAGCGACGTCCACAGCCGTGCCGGCCGTCTCGGTCTCGCCGGCCGCTCGACCGCTGAGATCGAGGCGATGGTGATCCCTGCTGCAGGGGACCTCAGCGACGAGCAGGGCCGGCGCCAAGAGCTCGCGGCCAGACGTGCACAGCTCGACCAAGAACAGGAGAGGCTCAAGGTCGAGATGGCGAGAGTCGAACGCCTCGCATCTGACATCCTCGCCAAGCGGGGCGTCCCCGACGCCGACCTGCTGCGATCGGCGCGCGACCGGCGCGACGCCGGCTGGCGCATCGCGCGCCAAGCCATCGAAACCGGCCGCCTCGACGTGGACGGCGCAGCGCTGTGGGCGCAAGGCGTCGAGTTCCTGGCGGGCTACGAGGAAGCAGTGGCTGAGGCTGACGCTGCGGCCGACGAGAGATTCGTGCACGCAGCCGACATCACCTCCCTCGAAAGCCACCGGGCCCGGCTACAGGAGCTGTCCGAGGATATGAGCGTCCTGTCGGGCCGCCGAGACAGTCTGGAAGCCGAGGCGGCTGCCGGCGACGAGCTGTGGCGGGGGCTATGGGAACGGGCGGGAGTCGAAGCACACGAGCCGGCGCGGATGATCGCCTGGCGGGAGGAGCACCAAGAGCTGCTCGGGCTCATCCGTGAACTGGCAGCGAAGACGGCTGCCTATCGCAGCGACACCGAGTCGGTGGCCGCCCACCTCGCCGCTGTCCGAGCGGCGATCGTAGGGACGGGGAATGCCCCAGATCCCGGTGGGCTCCAACACCTCGTAGCACAAGCCAGGGCCATCATCGCGGACGCATCCGCTAAGACGCAGACCCGTCGGGACGTCGAGGCGGAACTGGGGAAGGCACGCCTCACCCTCCCCAGCCGTCGCAACGCAGTCGAAGCCCAGCGCAAAGCCCTGAGCGGATGGGAGACACTATGGGCTGAGGCCTTAGCAGCTCTCGGCCTGCCTGCGATGACGCAGCCACCGGCCGCCCTGACCGCAGTCCACGCCTACAGGGCCCTGCCAGGCGCCCGCCGGGAAGTCAGAGGATTCGAAGCTCGTATCGCCGGCCTCGAACGGGACCTGGCGAACTTCGCCCAGCGGGTAAAAGACGCGGCAGCCGGGATAGTCGACCGACCCGACGCAGAGCCTCTCGAGGTCGTCGAGGGTCTAAGGGCGATGCTCGCTGTGGCGCGCGAGGCGACCACCAGGCGCGAGACCCTTGTGTGCAGCCTCGTCGAAGTCGACGAACAGTTGCGCCAATGCGACGAGGAGCTCGACGAAGCACACCGCAACGTCAGCAGCCTGAGAAGCGAAGCTGGGCTCGCCGCTGACGTAGAGCTAAACGGGGTCGTGGGCCGCTCCCTCGACTTGGCGGACGTCCGAGGGCGTCTTGAGGCGCTCGAGGGCGACCTAGTGGCGATCGGGTCGGGACAGGCGCTGGGCGAAGTCCTACGGGAGGTCGACGCTCTCGGCATGACCGCCGACGAGCTTGCCGCGGCTAGCGCGGCTCTAGTCGACGAAGTGGAACGCCACGAAGTGGATCTCGCCCATGCCAACGTGACCCTCGGTCAGCGCAGGGGCGAGCTCGAAGCTGTCACCGACGAACGAAGCGCCGCTGACTTGGAGCAAGAGGCCCACCAGGAGCTTGCGTCGGCGGTAGCTCACGCGTCGGACTACGCGCGGACGGCCGTGGCAGCACGAATGCTCAGGAAGGTGATAGCCGACTACGCGGACTCCCACCGCGGCCCGATGCTCGCCCGTGCCGGGGACGTGTTCTGCCGCCTGACCGAAGGCGCGTTCAGTGAGCTCGTGGCGGATGTGTTCGGCGAGAAGCAGAAGCTCCTCGCCAAGCGGCGAAACGGGGATCTTCTGACGGCGGGACAGCTCAGCGACGGGGCCCGGGACCAGCTCTACCTGGCTCTGCGGATAGCAGGGATCGAATACCAACTGGGGCACCTCGAAGAGACGGTGCCGATCGTCTTCGACGACGTTCTCGTCAACTTCGACGACGACCGTTCCGCAGCGGCTCTCGGCGTGCTCGCCGAGCTAGGACGCCAGAGCCAAGTTGTGCTCTTCACCCACCACGAAACCCTGGTCGATACGGCGGCCGCGACGCTCCCGGAGGACCAGTTGGGAGTGGTTCGCCTCGCGGCACGCGACCACGACTCCGAAGAGCTCGGCAACTCCGGGGGCTACGATCAGCGGGCGGGTAGCGAAACTGACGATGCCAGCCAGGCTGTGCTGCGGGTGCTTCGCGAGGCCTCCCACCCCCTGTCGAAAGCCGAGATCCTCTCGTCCGGGGATATCGACGAGTCGAGCTGGGCGCGTGCTATACGTTCGCTGGTCGAATCGGGCGAAGTCCGCCAAGACGGCCAAAAGCGCGGCGCGAGATACCACCTAGGAAGCTGACCCGGTCTGTCGCTTCCCCAGCATTGATTGTGAGGGAGGGCGGCCGTGGACCAGGAAATCCCACGCTTCTTGGGCGTAGGTGTCCCAGGTCCTGGCGGCGATGGCCGCCGCTTCGCTTCTTAGTTTGTGGCGCAGACCGTCATGGTTTATGACTCTTGAGATTGCCTCCGCAATTTGGTGTGGGTCGCGCGGGTCGACGAGCAGGCAGCCGCCATGGCGGGCGTTATGGGCCATCGCCCCGTAGTCGGAGGTGACCACGGGTGTCCCGCACGCCAAGGATTCGACTATCGGCAGACCGAAACCTTCGTGGAGTGACACGAAGACGCTGCACGCGGCGGAACGGTAGGCAGACGACACGAGATGGTCGGGTGCCGCGCTGAGAGACTCCACCCTGCGACCCTTCGAGCGCAGCTCATCGAGCCTGTCGAAGAACGGTTCGCTGTTCCAGGAGTTGCCGCCGATGAAAACCAGGGAGAACTCTTCGCCTCGGTGCCACAGAAGCTCTGCGGCGTGTAACACGGCCATGTGGTTCTTGCGTGGCTCGTGGCTTCCCACGGCGACCACTAGTGGGATGTCGCTGCCTGCGAAGGGAAGGGCCGGCGCGTGGCCGCGCCCTCCGCCCATACTGGTGGATTCTGGGGGAGGCGCAGATGGAGGCACCTCGGTAGCGAGCTCCACGGTCTGAACCTCGGGGCCACTCATCCCGCGGGACGCGAGGGTGGAACGCCACCCGTGAAACTCTGAGGCGGCGGTCTCGGAGATAGCTGCAATTCTCGTCGCGTAGGCGCAGGCGGCGAGGTAGCGCATATAGGGCTGTACCATGCCGCTGCCAGTGGTCTCTGGCATAGTCAGGGGTACACAGTCATAGCCGACGAGCCCGGTAGAGGAGCGTGCGAATCGGGCTATACCTGCCAGCGCCGATGGCCTTTCGTCTTCGATGGCGAGCTCGGCGACCAACAGGGTCGTGCGCCACGGGATGAGGACTGCTCCCGAGCCCCCAGTGGGCCCGGTTAGCGGTGCGAACGAACTGCCGGGGCCGCCTGCGCCTGGGCTGCTATCCGTCGCAAGTATGTGTTGATCTGTGGCCTGGGCGACCTCGGCCGGGCTCAACTTCCTCAACCCTACGTAGCCGTCTGCCCATCCGACCAAAGTCGTCTCCGGGTTGCCACCCCAACGTCTAGCGGTCTGGCGGACCACCCGCTGTATCCCAGTCCCGAGTGGGTTGCGTGACACTTGATCGACGTCGACGAGCACACCACCTCGATGGACCGAGACTGGCGGCCAGCTCTCAGGCTCAAGATGGCCGAAGCGCTGCAGGGTGTCGACAACCACTGCTCCGGGGGGGCTCCCACGTCGAACGGCATGACATGACTCCTCGACGGCTGCCGTGTCAGCTATCCGGGCTGAAAGGACCGACAGGCCAAGCCACCAAAGCTCGGGGCGAGCTCCATCGAGCGCGGCCTCTGCCGCCGAGCACGTCTCGTCGGCGTCTGCAAGGCTCGTAGGGCCGTCGAGCGGCCCGATAGCCCCTACGAAGACACGAAGGCGGTCCAGTAGCTCAGCCGAGCGAGAGGAGTGAGAGGTGCCGACCAGGGCTCTTAACGTCGTCATCTAAGAGCTGGACGATAACTGCTGGTGGCCGGCGGGTTCGAAGGCGACAGCACGATCATCCGGGGGGCTAGCTGCGTCCACGAGGAAGCTCCACAGCTCGTCGCTGAACTTATCCCACGGGCGGCGACCTCGACTCGCTATTTCGTCCCTCAGATGTGAGACCGCGACGTCGTCTGTCAAGAGGAGGCGAATCGCAGCGACCAAGTCGTGGCTGTCGTCGATGTCGACAGCCATAACGCCCGCCGTGTAGCGGTCGCCGTTCCAAGCGTTCCGTGGCGATGACAGTACGGGTATGCTCCGAGAGAGGACCTCGGAGGTCCAGATCGCCATACCCTCGTGGTTAGACGCCGAGATGCAGAACCTCGCGGTAGCGTAAAGGGCCTCCAGGTCGATCTGGTCTGTCGCTAAGTGGATTTTTATGGGACGTCCGGCTGGTAGAAGGCGATCGTTGAGCGGTGGAAAGTCGCCGGTGCCAAGTTTGCTGAAGACGAGATTGAGCTCGAATTGGATCCCCTCAGTCCACAGAAGGTCCGCTGCGCACAGCAGTCCGGCAAGGTTAAATCGTCTGTCAGCTGCTCCGACGCACAGTATTGTTGGAAGATCTGGTGACAGGTCTATGGGTTGGTTTATCGGAGGTTCTGAGTCCCCATTCGAAGCGGTATCCCCTAGCTTTTCCTGCGCACGCGTATAACGGCAGCCTTGTGGCAGTTCAGCGCTGATACCAGGCTCAGGCGGGAAGGGATCGGTGGCTAAGGCACAGTAGACGACTTGAGGTGCACGAACTCCTTGGGCGGGCATGGCTGAAACGAACCCTCGGTAGTCGACAGCAGAGGCTTCGCTCAGGGCCGCTACGCGCGAGAAGTGCTTGAGCGCATTGAGGTGATGGACGGTCTGTTCCAGGTACTCGTCCGGGATGAGACCGCCGCTGGCGGCGGGGAAGTTGTCATCGACGAGCGCCGCAAATGTGGAGCCCGACATCTCCGCTGCCGCAGCCAATGGATCTCGCATCTCCAACGCTGTAGTGCCAAGGACGACGACGGTGGTCCTCCAAGGGACTATTAGCTCGTCGTCGGCTGTCCAACAGCCGAAGGTGGGATCCCACGCGACGCGCAGGTAACGATCCTTGTTCTTCCAGCAGGCTGTGAGTACAGCGACGAGGCGGTCGAAGTCTGGAACCAGCGGATGGCGATCCAGACCACGCTGGGCGTGGCCGGTCGAGGCGCCCACGTGCAGTCTGGCGCCTGCGTCGACGAGGACATGGTCGCCTACCAGGCGTATGGAGCGAACGGCGCTGGCCGGGGTTGAACGGCGAGCTGAATCGTCGAGCATCCAAAGCGCCATCTGAGTTGGACTGGACGTCTCGGCCCGGTAGTGGGCTTCGCGGACGTCGCCGGCTGTGGGCAGGCGCCCTGCTGTAGCGGCGAGGACAAGCCACAACTTGTCGGTAGCCGGGTCAGCGCACACGTGACGGGCTGTCGCGTCGATAAGGTCGCCGGCGTCCGTCAGCCTTGGCCCAGAGTCGCAGTCGCCAGGGCCCTCCAAGTAGGGTAGGACTTGCCGTAGTCTTGCGGCCAGGGAGGCCTCCACGAGTCCGGCTGTAGAGCGGTCGGTCACGGGTTTCGCTTGAGCGCAGACGTGACACGCCTGAGGGGAGCCGTGACCTGCCAGGAAGTGGACGAGCGCAAGTCAGCCAGGTCGGCTCGCAGGCGGCGGATCTCTTCCATCTGGGCACGGACGGTCACGGCGTTGGACTCAACCGCAGCGGCCAGCGCAGCTTTTGCCTCGTCTCGCTCGGCCAGAGCGCACCGTTCCGACGCCCAAGCCGACAGGGCCTTGGAGCGCCACGCCGCCACGTCGACGCTGGCTCTGGCTAGGGACTCTTCGAGCTCGCAGATCGTGGCTTCGAGTAGCCGCTGAGCCCTGCTTGTGTGAGCGTCGAAAGGGCGGGACGGGTAGGACAGGTGATGTGCGAGACGCTGAGAGCGCTCCGTGGCCACGAACCAGCAGCTTCGCCCGTCGAACATGGTGCGGTCGTAGCCCTTGCCCGACATCATTGTCTCAAGGCCACCTCGAGCCTCGAGATCCGTGACCGTGGACGCTCTCGCCACGACGATCCAGGGTCGCCAGCGGCCTAGTTCTGCGCCTTCGAGTTCAGCCCAGCCGTCTCGCTCCATATCGACGACCATGACGTGGAACTCCTCACTGTCCCAGCCGAGATCTCCGATCAGCGACGACACACAGCGCTCGGGCACGAACGGCGCCTTGGGGTCAGCGGCGGGCTCGTCTTTCGAGGAGGCTCTAGCGGTCGCTGCGATGTCCCGTGGGCGCAGGGTCCGGTGCCGTGCCGCAAGATCAGCGTCTGGGGTCACCAGTAGACCTGACCAGCCTCGCTCGTATAAGGCTCTGGTGGGCGACGTGTCGTCACCGCCGCCCGCTGGCGTGTCTGTGACCTCTACGTAACGGCCCGGCGGGTACGGACTTAAAGCCCTCCAGAGCACCACGTCTTCTTCGTTGTCGCTGTAGGAGTCGAAGGTAGGAGTCGCCGTCATCTTCGGAGATATCAGCCGGCAGCCTTGGCCGACGTCGCTCGCCCAACGGTAGCACCGTCCGCCTGGCCGCCGAGGCTGTACCGCTCAACCGCGGCTACTCCTCTGGACGCGTAGCACTGTTGGGCGGGTGTATGGTCGCCGTGGTTGGTGGTCGAACCCGAGGGAGGGGAGCGGTGCCAGAACAACAGGAGGATCACGATCCCACCGTCCAGATAGCTCAGGGTGCGAACCCGTTCGTGGGGATGACGCCACGCCACATGGTGGCGGCTGCGGCGCGCTGGGCGGGTGCAGCGTCGCGCCACCCCTTGGTTTTGACTTCCGAGGGCCTTAAGTGGGCGGGCGAGCAAGCGCGAGTTGTGGCCGGGGTGTCGGAGGTCACGCCGGATCCGAAGGACAAACGGTTCGCGGATCCTGCCTGGAAGAACCCGGTGTGGAGGAGGGTCGCGCAGTCTTACCTCGTCAGCGCCACGAGCCTGCTTTCTAGTGTTGACCAGGTCGGCTTGGACCCCAAGAGTGCTGCCAGAGCTCGATTCGCGCTCGGTCAGGTGGTCGATGCTGCGGCGCCCACGAACAGTCTGGCCGGCAACCCTGTTGCGTTACGAAGGGCCGTCGACACTAGGGGTCGCTCCCTGGTGGACGGTGCGAAACATTTCGTCCACGACGTCCGTCGCAACGGAGGGCTGCCCTCCCAGGTGGACACCAGGCCGTTCCGGGTCGGAGAGACGATAGCTGCCAGCCGGGGTGAGGTGATCCACCGCCACGCGATGTTCGAACTGATCCAGTACGAACCGACGACAGCAAAAGTGTCCGCCCGGCCGACGGTGATCATTCCCCCTCAGATCAACCGGTACTACTTCTTGGACCTTGCTCCCAAGCGTAGCTTCGTGGAGTACGCGGTCAGCCGGGGTATCCAGATCTTCCTCATCTCCTGGCGCAACCCGACGCCGGAGCATCGGGATTGGGACTTCGACGCTTACGCGGCGGCGTGCATCGAGGCTGCGGAGGTCGCCGCCGAGGTTTCAGGTCACGACTCTGTCAACGTCGCTGGCTTCTGCGCGGGTGGCATGACGCAGTGCGCCGTCCTGTCGCACCTCGCGGCGCACGGAAGGGACCTGGTACGTTCGGCGACGCTGGCCGTGACGTTGATCGACACGCAGATCACCAGCACCCTCAACATGTTCTCCACCGAGCGGACCATCCGCAGCGCTATAGCCTCCTCCAAGCGCAAGGGGGTGCTCGACGGCCGGGAGCTGTCCAGGGTGTTCGCCTGGGTCCGTCCCAATGACCTGGTGTGGAACTACTGGGTGGCGAACTATCTACTCGGCGAGGACCCACCGGCCTTCGACGTCTTAGCGTGGAACGCGGACGCCACAAACCTTCCCGCTGCCCTGCACGGCGAGTTCATGCGGATGTGGAACGACAACGCCCTCATGAAATCCGGTTGGCTGACCGTCCTCGGATCCCCGGTAGACCTCGCGACCCTCAAGCAGGACGCGTACGTGGTCGGAGCTCTCACCGACCACCTTGTCCCCTGGCAGTCGGCTTACGCGGCGACACAGAAACTGGGGGGCGAAGCTCGCTTCGTGCTCTCCAACAGCGGCCACATCCAGGCGCTGGTCAACCCGCCCGGAAATCCGAAGGCGAGTTTCTACGCCAACGACAGCAATCCCTCCGACCCGGCGGACTGGCTGGCCGGGGCCGAGCAGGTCCGCTCAAGTTGGTGGGTCGACTGGGCGGACTGGACCAAAGCCCGCTCTGGGGATCTGCACCCCAAACCCCGCAGTCTGGGATCGGCCAGATATCCTAAGATCGTCGCGGCTCCGGGCGAATACGTCCGGCACTGACTCCTAGCGTTCCGGGGGACCGCACATGATGGACATGCCGCTTAGCACGTGGATGCTTTTCAACTCTGCTGCCAAGCATCACGGCCGCACCGAGATAGCAAGCCGCGCCCCGGACGGCTCGCTGCACCGTTACACCTACGCCGACTTCGCGGCCAGGGCCCGCCAGCTAATGGGCGTGCTGGACGCTCTGGGTGTCGCACCGGGAGAGAGGGTCGCCACCCTCGCCTGGAACAGCTACCGCCACCTCGAAGCCTACTTCGCTGTTCCCTGCTCCAGGCGGGTGCTGCACACGCTCAACGTTCGCTTGTCTCCCGAGGAACTGGCGTTCGTGATCAACGACGCCGACGACCGGGTGGTGCTCGTAGACCCGGACTTCGTCGCCCTGCTCGCCCAGGTGCTCCCCTCGACTCCCGGGGTGCGACACGTCGTGGTCCTCTCCGACAGCGCGCAAGGCATCCCCGGCGGGCTCGCCTACGAGGCTGTTCTCGGCGAAGCGGAACCGTCCTACGAGCAGCCGGACATAGACGAGTGGTCCCCCGCCGGTATCTGCTACACGTCGGGCACTACGGGCCGTCCCAAAGGCGTCGTGTACTCGCACCGCTCCACGTTCCTGCACGCCCTGGCGTGCTCTTCTATGGCAGGCCTCGCGATAGGACCCGGAGACTGTGTGCTGCCCCAGGTGCCGATGTTCCACGCGAACGCCTGGGGCATGCCTTATGCAGCGGTGGCTGTCGGAGCGAAACTCGTGTTCTACGCCGGGGCGTTCGCTTCCGAGCCGTTCGCCGACCTGCTGCTCGAAGAGCGTGTGACCGTGACCGGAGCCGTCCCGACGGTGTGGATCGCCCTGGCCGACGCGTTGGCCAGCAGGCCCCGCCCGCAGAGCCTGCGCCATATCGTGTGCGGCGGAAGCCAGCCGCCTAAAGCGCTGATAGAACGCTACGGCAGGGATTTCGGCGTGAGGATAATCCAGGCGTGGGGGATGACCGAAACCTCGCCGCTGGCGAGCATGGCCTGGCCGCAGGAGTGGATGAGAGATCTCGACGAGCCGGAGCTCATCACCCGGGCGAGAAGCCAGGCCGGGATGCCGCTTCCGGGTATCGAAGTGTCGATACGCGACCCTAACGGCGCCGAAGTAGCCTTCGACGGCGAGTCGATGGGCGCTCTGCACGTGCGCGGGCCGTGGGTCGCCGACAGCTATCTTCACGGTCACGGAGCGGAGAGCTTCACCGACGACGGATGGTTCAACACAGGTGACGTGGCGATCGGCTCCCCCGACGGCTATTTCGTGATAGCGGACCGCACCAAGGACCTGATCAAGTCGGGAGGGGAGTGGATCTCCTCGGTCGACATGGAAGCGGCGATCATGGCCATGCCGGGTGTGGTCGAAGCAGCCGTGATAGCCATACCCGACGATCGTTGGATGGAACGGCCTTTGGCGTGCGTGGTGCCCGCCACCGGTACCGCCTTGGCACCAGACGCGATCCGCAGCCACCTCGAGGCGTCCGGGTTCGCCACCTGGCAGCTGCCGGACCGCTTCGAGACGCTCGACGAGATACCCAAGACCGCGGTCGGGAAGTTCGACAAGAAGCTCCTGCGGACCCGGTTCGCAGGGTGAGCAACCCGTCCCGGA
Source organism: Actinomycetes bacterium (assembly GCA_021808665.1). The sequence goes on along the minus strand of JAKBBA010000028.1, from coordinate 23,809 downwards.
ACGTCGCCAGCCCTGAAGTAGGGGATCGAACCTTCTTCGTCAACGTCGGACCGACCCGCATAAGGGTTCGGACAGTCGGGGAGGGCCCACCACTCCTGCTCGTGATGGGCATCGGCGGAAACATCGACATGTGGGAGCCGCTCGCCGGGGCCCTCCACGGGCGTGAGCTCATAATGTTCGACTTTCCCGGCACGGGCAGCTCAGACCTCTCCTTCCTGCCTCCCACGATGGGCTTCAACGCGTTGATGGTCCGGCTTATGCTCAAGCGGCTCAACCTGTCGCAGGTGGACGTGCTCGGCTACAGCTGGGGAGGCATCCTCGCCCAGCACCTCGCCATCCAGCACCCCCGCAGCGTGCGGCGTCTCGTCCTTGTCGCTACCACCGTCGGGTTGGGAGGCAAACCGCCGCCCCTAGACGTGGCCGCCCGGCTCGCCACACCTCGGCGCTACTACTCCCGCTCGTACTTCAAGGATGTCGCCCCCAGCCTTTACGGGGGGCGGTACAGGACCGACTCGGATATGGTCGAGGGTCACGCCTCCACGCGAACCGGCCGGCCGCCCAGCCCGGCGGGGTACTTCTCGCAGCTGAGCGCCCTCGCCGGGTATTCGACCCTGCCGGGCCTGCCCTTCTTGAGAGCGCGGACGTTGATCATCGCCGGGGGTGACGACCCGATAGTGGACACCTTCAATCCGCATCTCATTGCGCGGCTGGTCCGCCGTTCGCGCCTTGCGGTCATCCCCGAAGCCGGCCATCTGCTCCTAGTCGATAGCCCCGAAGTAGCGGCGCCTCTCATCGAGGAGTTCCTGGTCGCCCCGTGACTGCGTGAAGTTCCAGCGGCGCGTTCAGCTGCCTACACTTACGCCACGATGATCTCACAAGCGTCCTCCCGTGCGCGCAGCCTGCTATCAAGACTTCGGGCTGCCTGCGCCGTCAGGGCTGCCCAGGCGGGCAGGGGCGTTCAGGCGGGCAGGGCGGCGGGGCCTCTCGCCAGCCAGCCCAGCGACTCACCGCCGCCCAGTGTCCCAGTGCCGGGGTCGGGTGGGAACGCCGCCGGCGCGGAAGAGCCCACCGCCGCTCTCGAAGCCGCCCTGGCGGAAGGCCTCGACGAGGTGAAGCAGTACCTGGGGGTCCTTCGACGCCAAACCATAGCTATGAGCGTCAAAGTCGCTCGAACCGAGCGCCGCCTAGAAGATCTCTCAGCGAGACTCGAAGCTCTCGCCCGTCAGCAAGAAGCGTCCGGTGAGGACGACCTCGCGGACCCACTTGGGGACCAATGACGAGGGGGGCTTTGCTCCAGAGGCTGCGCGGCATGGACGTCTACGACAGGGTGGACCAATTCCACCAGAACGCCGACGTCGGGGACGCGATAACAGCCCAGATGCTCTCACTTCGTACCCTGCTGCGCGACATGGGTTACGAATCGGACTTGTACACAGAGAAGGTTGGCGCTGGGTGCGAAAGCGAAGTGCGGCGGATATCGCAGTACCGCCCCGCCCGGCGCCAACTAATGCTTTGGCATTTCTCTATAGGGGTCGACTGCTTCGAGCTTGTCGCCACCGCCCGCCATGACATAGCCGTGATCTATCACAACATCACCCCAGCCGAGCTCATATCCGAGCCGTCCACTAACTTCTATTTGCACCTGGGACGCCAACAGCTACGTGAACTGCCAGATATTTGTGTCAGCGCCGTAGCCGACTCCAACTACAACCGACTCGAGCTACTCGAAGTCGGGTTTCGTAGCGCAGCCGTACTGCCCGTGTGGAGTGACGGGAGTCGCTTCGTGCCACCGGAGTCCGCCGAAGGCCGCCGAAGTGGGGATTGGCTGTTCGTCGGTCGAATGGTTCCGAGCAAGCGCCAGGTGGAACTCGTGCGCTCGTTCGGGTTCTACCAGAGGACGTTCGATCGCTCAGCGCGCCTGATCCTGGTCGGGTACGGTCCCTTCCCTGAATACGTCAAGGCTATTCACAGAGAAATCGCTGAGCAGGGCCTGACCGGCAGGGTGGAGATCCTCGGCAAGGTGGACGAGCGTGAACTCCTAGAGGTGATGTGGTCATGCGCCGCTTACGTGTCGCTCAGCGAGCACGAGGGCTTCGGAGTGCCGCTGTTAGAGGCGATGGCAGCCGGACTGGCCGTGTTCGCTGTGGGATCCGGGGCGGTGGCCGAGACGATCGGAGACGCCGGGGTACTTCTCGCGGGCGGCGACCCTCCCAGGGTCGCAGCCGCTGTAGCCTCCTTGCTCGGCGATAAGGCACGGCTCGACCGCACCCGTGCGGCGCAGCGGCGCAGGGTCAAGTACTTCGAGACTTTCGACCGTACTGCGGTACTCGGCGCTGTGATCGACGAGTGCTCCGGCCTTCGCCGTCCGCTGCGAGTCGCCGTCCAAGGACCCGGCGAGCTGGTCGAAGCCGTCTCGGCGGGTGCCGGCGCCGGTTTCGACGTGAGCCAAGCCGCTACTGTCGGGTCCCCGGATGCAGGGTTTGCCGACGTGACCGTGACGAGCACCGTCGAGATGGCCGCGAGTGACCTCACGAGCGCCGCGGTTGGGATATACCGGTCGACTGCAGGCGGTGGGGTCCTTACGACCCGACACGGCGAGGAGGTGCGTGTAGGGCAGATCGAAGGGTGGCCGGTCGCATTGGAGTCTCTGCTGCGCAAGGCTTACAGACCGCGGGTCGGCTTCGTCGATCTCAGCTTCGGGGACGGCGACGTCGCTGCGTGGTTTCGGGATCGGGTGGCTTCGTTGGGAGCTGTCATAGTCGAACAGCCAGTGGGCCGCTGCGAGGGCTCGGGTGATATCTCTCCAGCAGACGCCGTCGAGATGTCACTGGCGGACGTCGTGCATGTAGCGCTCGACGCCGGGTCGTTCGAGCCGGCTGTGGCCGCCCCGGTGATCGCCGCCGCTGGGCGGTCCAGCGGAGTCGTGGTTAGCATCCACGGCGACCCGACAGCCTCGCGGAGCGCGATTGTAGATGCGCTCGGGACTAAGAGATGGACGGTCGACTCGGTCATAGCGGCGGGCGACGAAACCCGAGCAGCCCTGAAGGGAGCCGGCGTGACAGCCCACCTGGTGGACAGCGCAAGCGCGCCGGGAGCGCTTGCGGATCTCTACAGGGAGGCTGCCGCGGCGGGCAGGGCCCGCCGCGCTCTGGCCTCAAGCGCCCGCCGGTACGCGCTGAGCAGCGAAGCGGCTGTGTCCGATTCGGCGTAGCCAGCCAGGGCATCGGCCGTCTCGCTGCGCCTCGCACGGCAGAACTCGCCGTCGGTCAGGCAACGCAACAGCACGGACCGGGTGGAGTCCACCGACGTCGGGTAGTACCGGGCGTCTGGCTGTGCCACCAGTTCCATGAGGGCGTCGTGGTCGGCAACTACTATCCCAGCCCCGGCGCTCGCTGCGTCAAGCGCCGCACCTATCGAGCCGTCCACTACCCCGCCGATGACCGCTATCCGGCACGTCCGGTAGAGGTCGCGCATGCCACGGTCGCCCAGCCCGGTGAGCACCGTCACGCTACTGTCGACGCCGAGGGTGCTGATCAGCGCCTTAAGCCTGTCCATTCCCGGGCCCTGATCCAGCGACGAGGCGATCACGAGCCGCCAGGCGGACCGCAGCGCCGGGTCGACAGAAGCGAACGCTTGAACTAGCACCTCGTTGTGCATCGACGACGAAGCTGACGCCGCTGCGAGCACGAAACCCTCCCCAGGGTCGAACCCATCGGGAAATATTCCTCGGGGCGGGCCGGCGTCGCCGTCGGATGCGTCGTGGCGGTCCGGTCCCGCCGGCTGGTGAGCGACGAAGACCCTGCAAGGGTCGATCCCAGCCCAGCCCACCACGTCCAATGCCGAAGCTTGAGAAGTCGCCACGACAACGTCCGCCACGGTGACCAGCCGGTGACGGCTGGCCCTCAGGCGACCGGACTTGTCTTTCGTCTGGGTTTCGAGGGCTTGGCGGGTCAGGTCGTCGTGGGCGCTCACGGCCAGAGCTACCGATGGGCTCCTCGCCCATAGCGGCCACAGACTTCGCGCTGATCGGTTCGCGAGCAGGCTGAGGACGTGGAAAACCACCGGGTTCGCCGTTTCGACACCGCACTGCGGCACGATCGCGATCCCGTCGGGAAGGTGTCGTATGAGATGGGACGGCTCGCAAGACGAGTCCAGACTTACGCCTGCCAGCAATCCGGGCTCACGCGCAGCGAAAGCGCGCACATACCCGAGGGACGCTTCGATAGTTGCCTCAGGAACGGCTCCCTCCGGCTGGAGGCCCTCGAGGCCGAACACCACCGAACGGCGCTCTGATAGCGAGGACATTCCCGTACGGTCCGCAGACCTAAGCTTCACTGGCTTCCGATCCTCTGATGTCGCAAGCTCGTCTCAGATCGCTCGACTTTGGCGGTCCCTCACCTCAGCGAGTCGCTCGGAGATGTCGTCCAACGAGCGGCTGAGCAGCATCAGCGAGTCCTCGAGAACTTGAGTGGAAGCGTCCAACTCGTCCCTCATTCGGTGAAGGTCTGTCCGGATTGCTCCCATCTCGGATGACATGACTTCGACTCGCCACGGCACTAGGCGCGCTCGCTGAACGAGACGTCGAACTCCAGCCAAGCCGTACATACCCCGATCCTAGCGTCGCATCAACGGGTTGGACGGTGGCCACGGAGGGTCTGAAATCAAGTGTTAGCGGGATCTCGGTGGAAGTCGGGCAGGTCGTCGTTCGCCTCAGCCCTACTTTGTGCCTAACCGTTTCGAAATAACTAGCGTTTGCCAGATTCCCGCTCTTCGGAGGAGACCGTCGCACGAACCTGAGACACGGTTTGTACCCCACGAAGACATGCGCAACAAGCTGTTGGGTTTCATCCGTAGCTGGACGGCTGATCTGGACGTGTCGCAGTCGGGCTCGGGCGGTTATGATACCGAGGGGTATGCTCACTGGCTAGACAGCAAGCCCGCTTGGAGCGTTTAGAGTAAGAGATGCGGGAGGCTCACAGTGCCATCGAGACAGCTCGACGCCAGAACATCCCTCTGCGTCTGCCGCTCGCGGACTTATGGCGGGCAACGACCGCCTGCGTCTGGCAGCAGATCCCTGCGAGCTTTCAGGCTTTCGCCGGGAACTAGCAGGCAAGGAACGCGCAATGGGGGTTGACGCCGATCCGGCCGACCACGTCCATCTCGGTGGCGTGCGACGTGCCACGCTGGCATACGTTTGGCCAAGCAGTCTGTGACGGCATGGCCATAATCGAAATGCTCCGTCGCTAGCCGACGTTTCCAAAGACTGGCGAGTTTGGCCATCATGAGCGCACACTACGAACCGGACCCTGGGGCGCGCGAACCATTTTCACCCGCCAGTGGCGTGGGGCCGGGCCCGGTCCATCGGCGTCGAGGCCGGCGGTGCGGGCCCGCAGGCTGGCCGAGCTGGTCTCTCTGCGGGTGACCTCGTCAGCGAGGAGCAGTTCGGGGAGTTCGTGCTAGGACCGGCTCTTCTGCTTGGGCCAGGACGAGGCGTTCGGGGAGCGTGTCGACGCAGCGGCCGAGCTTGACCGCCCGCAGGAGATTCTTGAGTTCGTTTGTGACCGTCGGGGCAGGAGCGGTCATGGCACACCTCCCTCGGCGTCGGGAGACAACTGTTCGAGTCTCGCCTTGTGGCGGCTGGGCGAAGTGGCCGGGATCGCGAGCGAAACGGGGTTCGCTGCCGCTCGGTCGAGCGGCCGGTACGGTCGGGGTGGGCTGATTCTCCATGGTTCATTCGATGATCCGGCCGATGAGCGGCACGTTGACAACGTCGGTCTCCAGCACCCGGGCGCAGGCCGCATCGACGGCTGGCTCGCCCCATCTCTTCACGAGGCCGAGCAGGGCGTAGATCTAGCGTAGCTTGGTCGATGGTAGTACTGTGCCCAATAGAGCGTCTGCGTAGGCGCCGATAGCAGGCCCTCGCTGGCGGCTAGGCGGCGCAGATGGTCGAGGTCGCGCATCGCATACGCGGTCTTGTGGGCAGGCAGGTCCTTGGCGTGGGTGACCCGCCCGCCGGGGGATTGGCGGGGATGGATCTTGATCAGTACGCTGCGGTGATAGATCCGGACCAGATGCGAGTCGGCCCGCACCTGGCCCTGTGCTGTACGCCGATTAGACTCTCCTGGATCGAATACAACGCCTAGGCACCTCGATCTGATGGTCGCGGTGGATCTTCGCGTTGGCACAGATCGGCAGGTCGTAGCGGGACATGGGAGCCAGCAATAGTCTGGGTTTACCCTCCACGTTGAACATTTCGACGGGCGGCAGGCGTGCGTTCCGTGCACCCTCATCCCCGCAGTGGTCAGGCACCGCTCGGCGCTGGGCGTCATCGCGGTCGATGAAGTCCTCGCCGGCGAAGAAGTTGTTCGGCACGAACGAGACCGTGGGCTCCCCCCAGACGCTCAGGGGGGCCATCGAAGACGAGCGGGTATCTAATTGTGAATTTCGACACGACTAAGCTTATCTATATAAGATAGCGACAGAGTCATTTACAAGCGGCGACGGAGTTGCCCAGAAGACACTGATAGACTGTATAAACGTATGACAAACAAGTCTTGTCGCGACCCTCTGTCATCCAACTCCGAGGAGTAGGCAGCCCGAGCAGCTTCCACGATCACTCGGCTTCTCGTCGACTGTCACACGCTCAGCCACCTCGTCGACCCTGACGAAAGACGCTGAATCGCAAACTAGCCGACGTAGACCACTGCTACTATCTTGCCGAAATGACCATGTCTCCAACGTTTGAGTCCTTTAGCCAAAATGGGGAAGATGTCGTCCTATGGCGGGCCCTTCGGTCGGTAGAGGCTGGCCGTTACATAGACGTCGGAGCCAACCATCCATCTTACTACTCGGTCACGAAAGCCTTCTATGACCTAGGATGGAGTGGCTTGACTATCGAGCCGATGCCAGAGATGGCGAGCCTCCAACGACAGCAGAGGCCTCGAGATTTCTGTATCGAAGCGATCGCAAGTGATGTTGATGGAGGATCGGCACCATTCCACGCTATCGCCGGCACAGGCCTATCGACAATGATCGAATCCATCGCACGCCGACACACCTCGGCAGGTTACGAAACCAAGACGATACCGGTAAGCCGGCGACGGATTGATTGCATTCTCGACGAGCTCGGATGGCAAGGTGAGGAAATTCACTTCATGAGTGTCGACGTCGAAGGGTCAGAACGTAGCACGCTCGCAGGAGCAAATCTTTCACTGTGGAGACCTTGGATCGTAGTAGTCGAGTCGACCAGTCCAACCCAGCGCCACCAGACGCATCACTTGTGGGAAGACCTCCTCGAAGATGCGGAGTATTCCTTGACAATGTTTGATGGGCTCTCTAGGTGGTATGTAAGCAAAGAGAAACTGCCCGAACTAAAAGTGAACACATCCTATCCGGCATGCCCTTTGGACAACTATTCAACAGAATTCCAAAGATCCGCTGCTGATCGTGAGCAAGAACTCCAAGTATACATCGACCAATTGATAGTAGATACGGCTAAGTGGCGATCGAAGGCGGTAGACTACAGACTATCTCTAGAGTCTATAATTTCTGAGAACCAACGCATCAGAGGGCTACTTGAGAAGAAACTATTCGATGCTGATGATGCATTAGCACAGCAAAAAGCAGTGAACCGCGATCTTAGGACCGACAACGCAAGCCTTCGAGCGGCAGTTCAGGAACTACAAAACTCTACGTCGTGGCGCGTGACAATCCCGCTGAGAAGAGCAAAAGACCTCCTTCGATCAGGATTCGTCGGCAACCGGGGATGAGTTCGAATTTATCAGTCCAGCTAACCTCCAGGCTATCCGTCATTCTTTCAAATCTTGGCTACAATCACTTCGATCGAAAGGAAGCCTCACGCAGCACTGGCAACACTGAATCGCCGAGCTCGCTTAACAATCCTCAAGTTGGGACGACGACAAGGCCTGATTTGCTGTCCGACGACCTAGCAACAAACCTGGTAGCTGCGATCAACTTAATCAGAAGACAAGCCGACGAGTCCGGAGCATGGCTGCTCCTCGCTGGATTAGGTGGGTGCCTTCCTCTTAAAGAAGATGTGCAGGAGTTGAGATACCGCATCGAGATGAAAGGCGACTTGGATGTCGTCGAGTGGATCCTCACTTGGCTTTTCTCCGAACAGACCGCGATCCGGCAAAATCAGGAGATCAAGGTCGTTTCAGGCGCTGTCATCGTAGATGTGGACCATTCAGCGCAGTCCGCATTGCATACCGGTGTTCAAAGGGTAGTGCGAGGTACACTACCAACTTGGTGTGCTAAGCACACGATCATCCCAGTAGCGTGGGATGATCAGGCGAACTCCTATAGACAACTCAAGCCGGCCGAGTTCCGCCGGGCTACACAGATGCCCCATAGTAGTACGGGTACTCTAGACGAGGCGGACTATGATGTTGACAGCGGCAATTGCGTAAGGATCATTCCATGGAATACGACACTCATTTGTCTTGAGGTACCGAACAAGAACTCGTCCGAGCGGATAGCTGACCTGGCTGAGTTGTCTACGAACCGGGTGGTTCTGGTTGGATATGACTGTATCCCGGTTACAAGTGCCGATCTCGTGACAGATGCTGATATAGTTAAGTTTGCCTCATATCTGCGAGTAGTGAAGCACGCAGACTCAATACTTGCGATAAGTGAGGCAGCAGCGGGCGACTTTCGGGGATTTGTTTCGACCTTATCGACGCAGGGGCTGAAGGGACCCACGGTTTCTGTCTGTACGTTGCCTAGCGTAGGCACTCCCTCAGAAATTGAGAGACCAGAATCACTAGAATCACCAATCATATTATCCGTCGGGTCTATCGAACCTCGAAAGAATCATGGAAGAGTCCTAGTCGCCTGCGAACGGTTGTGGAGTGAAGATATCAAGTTTAAGTTGATCTTCGTTGCTGGTAGCGCCTGGGATCAAGATGTCTTGGCGGTGATAGAACGTCTACGTTCTCAAGGTCGCCCTATTGAGCTGTATCGCGAGATTTCGGAGGAGGATCTAGCGGTTCTGTATTGCCGTGCATCTTTTTCAGTCTTCTTATCGCTTCACGAAGGATATGGGCTTCCAATATCCGAGTCCCTTGCCTATGGAGTTCCCGTTGTCACTTCTGATTACGGAGCTATGAAAGAATTCCAGAGTCGCGGTGGGGTGGTGTGTATTGATCCCCGCAATCTTGATGAGTGTGTTCAGAATCTACGCCTCCTGCTCTGTAGCCAGACCACGCTTGACGGGTTGAGAGACGCGATTGCTCCTTCTAGTCGGAATAGCTGGGAGAACTACGCTGACGAACTGTGGACCCTATGTCTCCGAGAGTCGCAGGTGTCCCTCGATTACGGGACCGACAGCGCCTCTACGGGTTCTCGGTGACAAAACTTTCGCAACTTCTGGCCGGCGGATCAGAGTCACGTGTGCGGGCTCTGCGCCAGCGTATTGGTGCTCTCGCAGATGGGCTTGGTATCGAGTCCGCTGAAGCGGTGAGTGGCAGCGCTCTGTCCTGTGAAAGCTTCTTGGATGGCGTGCTTGGCGCGAACGACAAAAGTCGGTGCTGGTTGGTGCTCTCCGTTCTGGGCGCGAGGTTCCCGGTTCACGCTGATGTAGAGAGGCTTCATAGGGCGATCTATGTTGGCTGTCGCCCCGCTGAGGCTGTGCTATCTACGTTAGATCATATTGGCGTCATCGATTCGGACAATCTACGTCGGGTGGAGGTGTCCTCGGGTGTGCTCGTTGACGTAGATCATACTGCTCGGTATCCTCTGTCGACGGGAATCCAGCGAGTGGTCCGAGAGGTCGTGAGGCGTTGGACCGAGGTCAAGGATGTTACTCTCGTTGCCTGGACGTTCGGCTTTGATGGCCTTCGCAGACTTGATGCGATCGAGGCGAATCGGGCCGTGGGAGACGTGGAAGGTGACACATTATCCTTAAGCCGCTGCGACGAAGGTGAAAGACCTGTAATCGTCCCCTGGCACGGGCGCATCATCGTTCCCGAGTTATTTAGCGAAGTGGCTCGGGCGACCGCATCTCGAGCGGTATTCGAGTTCTCGCAATCACAGGTAGGTATGGTAGGTTTTGATTGCGTTCCAATGACGATGTCTGAGACGACAGGTGAGGGAATGCCAGTTGGGTTTATGCATATGCTTGCAGCAGCTAGGTATGTGCATCGTGTGGCTGCGATTTCGGACGCCGCTGCGAGTGAGTTCCGGGGTTGGCGCTCGATGCTCAGTTCAACTGGACTGCTCGGGCCAGATGTTGCCTCAGTCCCCCTAGCCGTCAGTACATACAACTCTACCCAGAATGACGTTGACCATGCGAGAGGCGAGCTTGGATTAGGGCAGCTTCCGATAGTCCTTGCCGTTGGCAGTCACGAGCCTCGGAAGAATCATATGGTGGTCCTGCATGCGGCTGAGCTACTTTGGCGAGATGGGGTTCGGTTTGCCTTAGCCTTTATAGGTGGACACTCTTGGAAGGCGGACGCCTTCTTGCGACGTGTCAGGGAGTTGTCACAACAGGGCCTACCGGTCATCGTGGTGGAGCGTGCCCCAGAGCCCTTGCTTTGGGCTGCTTATCGTATTGCTACGGTGTCGGTGTCGGTTTCGTTGCAAGAGGGATACGGGCTGCCGGTAGCTGAATCATTGGCTTGTGGCACTCCAGTAGTGACATCGAACTTTGGAGCGATGGTCGAGCAAGCAGTTATGGGAGGCTGTATTCAAGTTGATCCGAGAAGTCCGGACGCTGTGGCGAGAGGGATCCGCTCAGTACTCACGGACCCTTCCCTCCGCTCAAAACTTAGCAATGAGGCCCTGAGAAGGCCGTCTCGATCCTGGGACCAGTACGCTGAGGAGCTGTGGACGTATCTCGTCGATGGAGTGCCACCAGATTGACCGGATGTGGCCGGTCGATATGTGGTAGGAAATAATGGTCTCTTTGGAGTAAGGTAACCTTGGTGTTGTTGTCGTTTGGGTATGCCGTGCCGGCAGGCTATTTTCGTGAGACATGCCTCTTGGGGAGTTCTATAGTGACTTCACGCGTCGAAGAGTAGCTGACTGCTGAAGTTCCCCTGGAAGTGTGGAGGCATGCACTATAAGGAGTGATCATGTGTGAGGTTCGTCGGAAATACGATAAGGAGTTCCGGAGATCTTCGACAGTCTCCTCGAACGCATTGAGATCCAGGCCGGTTAACAGAGGCCAGAAGCGGGGTTCTTGACAAGATCACCCGCATAATGTCCTAAAGTCTCGTTTTGGACTCTCCGGCGGCACTCGTCGAGTTTGCCGTTCGCGACTTTTATGACGTGGAAAGGGTCGGCTATTTGGGCTGTGTTGGGGAGGGCGTCGTCGAAAACTTTGCGGTAAGGGCCCGACAGGTCCGGGCATCCCCAAGCGATCCCCTCCCGCCAGGCGCTGGGACGGCCGTTTATCCACGCTGTAGCAGGAACCGCTCTGCGGCCTTCGACCACGTCGAGTAGTTGCGCTGCCCGGCCGGGGCTGACATCGACTATCGACGTAACGAACTCTTGGCGATGCCATTCCCCCCGCCGGACGAACAGAGTCTCGTCCAACCCCAAAGCTGTCGTCACGGCGATCCGGGCGGGATCGTCCACCAAGGCACCCCCGTAGGCGATCACCGTGTCATTCACCGTGTGCCAGTCGCAGCCCAACTCCCGTGCCACCTCGGACCGGACTTCCGGAGATGATGGACACATGACACTCCCAGAAAGCGGTGTTGAGCAGGGAGATCGGCCGCGAACGCTCAAACGAGGCGTGTTACTAAGCGAGCCTGTGACCAGGGATTACGCGGAAGGCGTCGGAAGCTCGAAATCGAGGTAGCGGCCGGGCTCGGCGATGTCGAGCTTGGCCAGGATCTCGGCCTGACGGGACGTGGTGGTTGTGCGTTGGGCCACCCGGCCCTGGTCGGTCTCCATCGTCACGAGGTGCATGCGGTCGAGGTCGTGGCGGACGTTGCGCCAGGTGTCGCCGGTGGCGTTCTCCACGACGCGGATCAGCAGCAGCCCGAGCCAGCAGAGCTGGACGTGACTGCGGATCCGGTCCTCCCGGTGGTGGAAGACGGGACGGAGTCCGAGCGAGCCCTTCATGTCCCGCCAACCCCGTTCGACCTCGAGAAGCTGCTTGTAGGCGACGGCGAGATCGGTTGGCGTGAGGCTGTCGTCACTCGTCCGAAGCAACCACTTGCCGTCGAGCCCGGTTTCTCTGGCGATGGCCGCCTTGTCGATGCGGAAGCGGCCGTCGCTCAGCCGACGGACGAGGCGCCACAGCGCCGGCGTAGTCCGCAACCGCCCGGCCAGCTCGTCCCGCTTGGACTTGGTCCACTCGTCGGTGCCACAGAGCTGTGACTCCAGATACGCCGTCAGGTTGGCCCGGACCTGTCGGTCGCGTTCTTCGGCTTCGGGGTTGTGGCAGACCACGAAGCGCTGCCGTCGCTCACCGTCGCCGACGATGACCTCCTTCACCTCGAGGTTGCCGGCGGCGCTGTGATAGCGGCCGGGACGGGCGAGGGCTTCTCTCGCCTCGCCGCTGGCGTTGCGCAGCTTCTCGGCCACCACGTAATGGCCGCCACCGCGTTGCAGGTAGGCCTGGTTGGCCACCGAGTTGAATCCCCGGTCGGCCACCCACACCACCCGGTTGAGCATCCATCCGGCCAGGTCATCCTTGATAGTCCGGATGATCACCTGGTCCGACGTGTTACCCGGGAACGTCCAGCACCGCACCGGCACTCCTTCGGCGGTCACCGCCATGCCGAGCACCACTTGGGGCAGGTCGGGCCGGTGGTCCTTGGAGTGCTTGCTGAACCGACGGGTGGCTGACTGTGTGGGGCCGGGGAGGTCCGTCCCGTTCTTGTCGGCGGCCTTCTCCTCCGCGGTCTTCGCCAGGTCGAGGTCGTCCTCCCCGTCGGCCACGTCCCGCTCGAAGTAGGTGGAGGACGTGTCGACGAAGATGATGTCGCAGGACAGGTTCAACAGGTTGGCCGTCGACGAGAAGATCCGCTCCGCGATCTCGGGCAACGCGGCCAACAAGAAGTCCATCGCCGCATAGGCGGCGTCGTTGTCGAAGTCCGGACGGTCGGGGATGGCCACCCGCTCCTTCGCCCAACGCACCGCGGCCAACTTGGAGGACGGCTCCAGGCACCGCTGGGCGACGAGCGCGAAGCAGATGCGCTTCACCACGTCAGCGTCGATGCGTCGACCCTTGGCTGCCGACCGCAGGGCATCGGCGATCCCGAGCCGTTCCCACAGTTCGTCGAGCACGAAGGCAGCGCCGAGCCGGCGGGAGTCGACGATCTCGACCTCGGACGACGCAACCGTGGACTCCGTCATCGGCAGGTCGAGCACCCGGCTGATCGACGACACCAGCCGCGCGAGGGCCTCCTTGTCGACCTTGTCCTTGCGGCCGAAATTGTGGATGACCTTGGCCACCGGCGAACCGGTCTTCGGGTGACGCTCGTTGTGAGCTAGCTGGAGGTAGATGACCTTCGAGCCGTCCTTGTTCCGCCGGCTGGACTCACGCAGGTACAGGCCTACATTATGAATGACCCTCGCAGGTCAGTCAACTAGTCGTGTGCCTACGCCTTCGGACGTTTCGAGACCCCAAACCGCTGTGACCAGGGGCGACGTCACCCGGGACCCCCGAAAATGCCTACAACTCCGGAACCCCGGCCCGACACGCTGCGTGCTCGTCTGCCGACCTGCACGGTCGCCCAACGCCCCGCCCGGTCCCACATCGCCTGGCGGGGATGAGCGATACGAGGATCCTCCCACGTCCATGATCCCATCTCGCAGTCAGAGTCACAGCAGCACAAACGGAACTTATGCCAACACAACCGTGACCGGCGGCCGAAACACGGAAGATCAGCGAAAACCACCCGCTCACGGTCCTTGACTCGGGAACGGCCACCACAACGGTGACACTACGGACGGTCCCCGGCTTGTTCGATATGAACCACTCGCGGCTCACCAGGAAGATCATCAACGCCCAACACCCTCACCTCAGGCAGCCCCACAAGTAGCACGCACATGCGACTAGCGTCAGCTTCCAACAGGGACTCTCCAGGATCGACGGAACAGAACACCCCGACTCGGCAAGTCCCTGCCCCGCGACTGGTGGATCCCCCTCAGCCCAACCCCACCTCGCTCATTTCCGAAGTGCCCCTTTAACTCCTCTAATAGCCGACGTAGGCTCAGCGCTTGAGACTCGAAGTCACCCATCGACTACGAGAAAGCTTGGACCAACCAGACGGCAGCAAAACGGAAGCCTCCACGATCCCAGGAGAAGCTCACCCCGCTATCTACATGCAATCGATCTATGCAGTGCTAGATCACGCAATAAGTAAAAGTAGTTGCACGTGAACGCTAAGTGCCCCTTCATAGATATGAAGCACCGACTCCAAGCGCAACCTGGAATGTCTAACTCCTGATACCATGTTCACCCATGCGTCGCGGACAACACTTCGCTCCCCCTTTAATGGCTTCGTACAAATTCCCTACGCCTGAAGCTAAGCCACATCGGGACCTCCGAGACTACTTCGTAGTACTGATCCTCGGAATCGCCGCGAGCCTTTGGTTTACCCACGTCCTTACTCACAGCATCACCAAGCAGATGATCAACGAGACGGGAGATCCAAATGTCACCCTTTTCTTCCTAAAGTGGTGGATCTGGGCACCTTTACACGGAACAAATCCCTTCCTCTTTTCATCGATCTCCTGGCCAGTTAGCTATAACACGGCGTGGCTGACTTCACTCCCTGGCCCGGCAATACTAATGACGCCTATTACTCTTCTCTTCGGCGTCATAGCGACTTGGAATCTATTAATATTCACCGCACCTATTCTAGCTAGCCTATCGGCAGCTGCTCTATTGCGAACTCTAAATATACGACATCTACCCGCCATTATTTCTAGTCTGACTTTTGGCTATAGTTCGTATGAACTCTCTGAATTGCTAGGGCATCTCTTCCTAGTACTTGTATTTCCCATTCCACTACTATATGCACTTATTATCAGGTATCTCAAAAGGGACTGCTCTCGTCGCTTTTTTTTATTTTGGGCTATTGTGTTGCTAAGTTTTATCTTATATACCTCGATAGAGATGGCCTTTAGTCTAGCCCTAGTTTCACTAGGATTCGTTGTCTGCTTGTTTATCGGCGCGCCGAAGGAGACGGTCGCGGTTATAAAGAATGAAGTGGGCGAGATATTGACAGTAATCCTAGGCACCTTCGCAGTTGCAAGTCCACTCATCTATTATGTCTTCCGTGGCATAAGTGCTTCTAAATCAATCAGTAACTCTGTGACTGCCTACTCCATAAATTTGGCCAATCTAATCATTCCCACGGTGATCGACTTTTTTCAGACCAGCAGCTCTCGCACAATCGCTTCCCGATTCTCAGGCAATGTTAGCGAGCAGGGTGGCTATATCGGCCTACTGTTGGCGTTACTTCTGCTCATCGTTCTTCTAAAGGGATCTATTAGAAGCCGGCTAAGTCGGACGATGGTACTAGGAACACTTTTGCTTCTCTTGGCCACTCTTGGACCACGATTACATGTCGCTGGCGTTGCATCACACCTGAAGTTGCCATGGACTTTGCTCTCACACCTTCCGCTCACTAGTAACGCCCTCCCATCGCGCTTCATGGTGTACGTAGCGCTCGCTCTCTCAGTGTGGTTAGGGCTATTAGTAAGATGGTGTCGTCATGCCTACGAACGGCGTACTTATATAGTTCTGATGTCACTCGGTCTGTTGCTGCTACTTCCCAGCCCTACCCTCAACAGTTGGTCGACTCCATTTTTGCCAGCTGTAGTAACAAATGGTCAGTTGGCTACAAGCACTGGAGGGGGGGGATCACTGCTCGTTGGGGCTGGAGTCTCATCAGGTCCTACTTCAAACATATCGTCGGTGTGGTCAGAAGCAAGTGGGTACAAGTTGAGTTTCACTCAAGCGCCCTGGGGATATGATCCCTACCGTGACATAGACTACTTTAACTCATGGCCTTTAGTAACCCTGCTAGATCTGAAGGATCCGCCGGCTATTCCTCGGCAACTCATTGTCGACTTTGCTGCTGCTCACCTTGATAGAACGATCGATGTGTTACCTGGAAATAGAGCTTGGGTGACCTTGTTGACTTCGATGGGATTTCCCTCAAAAGAAGTCGGTCCTATATGGATCTTTAGGATGCCACAGTTGCCGGCTTCAAGTGTATCTCGCGGAAGTATTGGGAACACCCTGGTTTCGTTTTATCAATCCGAGGTGCACGTCCTTGAAGCTGCGGCAAGGTGTTTCGTTGTAAAGACTGGGAGTGCCGGTGGATTAGATCCACAAGCTGCTATCCAAGAAGGTTGTCTCTCGCGCTCCTACGCAAGTGCAACGCCGGGAAGCAACTGGACTGCTGGAAACGCGTGGTTGGGACCCCAAGTTGGCGGAGCGGCGGTGGGTGTCGGTGTTACAGGTGATCTAGCCAAGAGTATCTTTTCGGGTGTGTCCGGCTTCCAAAGTTACGTGTACTATTCTCCGAGCGCGCATAATGTCGATATTAAGACAATGTCCGGTAAGCCATTTGGTACCTATTTAGGAGTTCTATAGTTTGCAGTGCTGGAGTTGGAGCGTTGGCGTGGCTTGGGTCGCAGGGGGGAGGGATCATGAGCCCTCTTTGTCGGCGGGGACGTCGTCAGATGGATCCGTAGGGATCGCTGGATGACTTGACAGGGCGGAGACTAGTTCGCGTTTTGTTAAACCGAGGAGCCGCTGATAGTGTTTTAAATGGGAGCTGGTGTCGTCGACTGGGATTGACGCGGAGAGCCCATCATCGGAGGCGAGTGTGGGTCGGCCAATTCGACCGGCCGGTGCACTGTTTCGGTCATGATGACCGGAACTGTTGACCGAGACCGACCGATGGTGGTGGCCGTCGACATGACGAGCGCTCTTCGTGGAGGACATGAGTGTCGCCCCAGGCACTTAGTTCGCCACACAGTCTGCGACAACGGATCAGCTAACGACTGGGACGGCGTTAAGGTAGCTGATGAGATCTACGACGGATTGCTGACGAATCTCAGCGTTAGTGGGCTGTAGCCCCAACGGGCCCAGCTCGTGGAAGCGTCGCCCTGGGTCCGCCTTGTTTCATAGGGAGGAAAATGGCAAGTCGAGGAGTAGAAGGCTAGGATTTGGGCTGAGTATCAATCTACAGATGCCAAGCGGACCCAACCTACCAGTCGGGTAGCCGACGCGGTCTCTGGACTCCTATACTCGACGGCCATGCAAAGCGAGGGAGAGGCTCGGGGCGACAGACAGGTGAGCGGTGAGTGAGTCCAATTGCCTGAGCGTCGTGGTTCCCTGCTACAACGAGGCTGGCACGGTCAAAGAGCTTCTCGCCCGGGTGCTCGAATCGCCGTGGGTGGCTGAAGTGGTGGTCGTCGACGACGGCTCCACGGACGGGACTCTCGACGCAGTCCGTTCGGTCGGAGACCCCCGGCTGAAGGTGGTCGAGCAGGGCCGAAACATGGGTAAAGGTGCCGCGCTGCGCCGGGGTTTCGCCGAGGCGACGAGCGACTTCGTGGTGGTCCAAGACGCCGACTTGGAGTACGACCCGGGCGAGTACGGCAGGCTTCTCGAACCGCTGATCTCAGGCGAGGCGGACGTCGTGTTCGGCTCGCGGTTCATGTCGGACCGTCCGCACCGGGTGCTCTACTTCTGGCACTCGGTGGGCAACAAAGTTCTCACGACACTGTCGAACGCCTTCACCAACTTGAACCTCACCGACATGGAAACCTGCTACAAGGCTTTCCGCCGGGAGGTCATCCAAACCCTCGACCTGCGCGAGGATCGCTTCGGCATCGAGCCGGAGATCACCGCCAAGGTCGCCCGGACGGGGGTGCGGATCTACGAGGTGGGTATCAGCTACTCGGGGCGCACCTATGCGGAGGGGAAGAAGATCGGATGGCGTGACGGCTTCCAGGCTCTGCGCTGCATAGTTATCTATTCGCCAATCTGGGAGAAGCTCGCCAAGTAGCGGCTCAGGGCGCCGGGTGCTTGTCGAACCAGGCGATGGTCTCGGCGAGACCCTCGGCTAGGGGAGTGGACGGGCTCCAACCCAGCGAAGCCCTAGCAAGTGTCAGGTCCGGTCGACGTTGTGTAGGGTCGTCGGCAGGCCGGGGGGTGAAGACGATGGGCGAGTCGGACCCGGTCAGCTCGAGGACCAGCTGGGCGACTGAAAGGACCGTGAACTCGGTGTCGTTGCCGATGTTCACCGGGCCGACAAGGTCGGAGGCTGCTAACGCCAGCAGCCCGGCGACCTCGTCTTGCACGTAGCAGAAGCTGCGGGTTTGGGAGCCGTCGCCGTACACGGTGAGCGGCCTGCCCGACAGTGCTTGGGTTACCAGGTTCGATATCACCCGGCCGTCGTCGGGGCGCATCCGAGGGCCGTAGGTGTTGAAGATCCGTGCTATGCGCACGGCAACCCCGTGGCGGCGGTGGTAGGCCATGGCGAGCGCCTCGCCGAAGCGTTTCGCCTCGTCGTAGACAGAGCGCGGGCCGACGGGGTTCACGTTGCCCCAGTAGCTTTCCGGCTGGGGGTGCACGAGCGGCTCGCCGTACACCTCGCTGGTGGACGCCTGGACGAACGTGGCCTTCCAACCTCTGGCCACTTCGAGAAGGTTGCGAAGCCCTGTGGACCCGACGGAGAGGATCTCCAGGCCGAGCGGTCCGAAATCGACCGGCGAGGCAGGGCACGCCAAGTTGACGACAACGTCGAAGGGACCCTCCACGGGAAGACCGGCGGTGATGTCGGCCTCGACGAAGGTGAACCTTTCCAGTCCGTACAGTTCCTCCACGTTGGCTCGCGAGCCTGTCACCAGGTTATCCACGCAGACGACCTCGTCACCCCGTCCTATAAGCGTTGCGCACATCGCTGAGCCGATGAGGCCGGCTCCGCCCGCGACCAAGAACCGCATCAGGATCTTCCCATCCCTACGTAGACAAGCCCGGCGGCCTTGGCTGCGCCGGGGTCGATCATGTTGCGGGCGTCGACGAGGCCCCGCCCTGCCATGACCCCGGCAAGACGGACGAGGTCGACGGCCGCGAACTCGGGCCACTCGGTGAGCACCACGACGACGTCGGCGTCTCGGGCCGCCTCGTAGAGGTCGTCGCAGACCTCCAAGCCGAGCCCGCCCAAGCGGGGGTCGTCGGCTGACGGCCCGCTCGGGTCGAACGCCCGTAGCCTCGCTCCGCGAGCGGCGAGCCGGGACAGCACCGATATAGCCGGAGAGTCACGCAGGTCGTCGGTGGCAGCCTTGAACGTCAAGCCCAACGCTGCGACCGTCACACCCGACACTTCGCCGCCCGCCGATGAGGCGACCATGTCGGCGACGGTGTCGAACTGGGCGTCGTTAGCGCGGATAGAAGCTTCGAGCAGGTCGAAGTGGTACCCGTGGTCTTCGGCTATGCGCAGCAACGCCTGGGTGTCCTTGGGGAAGCACGACCCGCCCCAGCCTGGGCCGGGGGCTAGATGGTCCGCTCCGATGCGACGGTCGTAGCTCATCCCTGCGATGACGTCGGTGGCGTTCGCCCCGACTGCTGAGCACAAGTTGGCGACCGAATTGACGAAGCTCACCTTCGCGGCGAGGAAAGCGTTGCACGCGTACTTGATCGTCTCAGAGCTCGCCGGGTCGGTCACCACGATCGGGGCGTCGAGCGGCTTGTATAGAGCCGACAGAGCGCTAGCGGCCCACTCCTGCTCGGCTCCTATCACCACCCGGTCGGGGTGCAGCCAGTCCTCGACGGCCTTCCCCTCGCGGAGGAACTCCGGGTTGGAGACGACCGCTACGTCGTCGCGACCCAAAGCGGCCACGACTTTGCCGGCGGAGCCGACCGGAACTGTCGACTTGGTCACCACGACCGCCCTGGGCTCCAGGTGGGGGGCGATCTGGGCTGACGCCTGCTCCACGAAACGTAGGTCCGCCGCGCCGTCAGCTCCTTGGGGTGTAGGCACGCACAAGAAGACGAAATTCGCGCCGCGCACCGCTGCTGCGGTGTCGCAGGAGAAGGCGAGCCGGCCGGAGCCGAGACCCTCGCGAAGCAGCTCGCCGAGACCCTCCTCCAGGATCGGAGGCTCCCCGGCGGACATACGCGCCACTTTCGCCTCGTCGACGTCGACGCCGACCACGCTGTTGCCGAGGTGCGCGAGGCAAACGGCGGTGGTGAGACCTACGTATCCAGTGCCGATGACGGCAACCCGCATTGGGTCTGCTCCTGCGTCGCCGCTTACGCTCATGTTCACGAACTTCGAGCTTAACGTGCCTGACCCGACGGGGGCCTGCCAGCGCCCGCGGCAGCGGTAGCTTGGCCAGCATGGTCTCGTGGGGTTCCGACGACATTCCTGATCTCGACGGGAAGGTAGCTGTGGTGACCGGAGCCAACTCCGGGCTGGGGTTCGAAGTGGCCCGACGTCTCGCCGCTAAGGGAGCGAGGGTGCTCCTCGCTTGCCGTAACACCGACAAGGCCAAGGCGGCCGCCGAGGACATAGGAGCACTAGCCGAGGTCGTAGCGTTGGACTTGGGGTCACTGGCGTCGGTAGAGCGGGCGGCTGGAGAGATGGCACAGCGCACGGTCCGCCTGGACATCCTCGTGAACAACGCCGGTCTGATGGCAGTCGATTTCGCGCTCACCGAGGACGGCTTCGAGACGCAGATAGGCGTCAACCACCTGGGGCACTTCGCGTTGACCGGGCGACTGGCCGGGCTGCTGGCGTCGACGCCAGGTTCCAGGGTGGTCAACGTGTCGAGCATGGCGCACCGCAACGGTGTGCTGCGACTCGACGATCTCATGTGGCGCAACCGCCGCTACAGCCGTTGGGGTGCTTACTCGCAGAGCAAACTTGCGAACCTCCTTTTCAGCTTCGAGGCGGACCGTCGTTTCGCTTCGGCGGGCATCGCTACGCAGGCTTTAGCGGCACATCCCGGCTTCACCCGGACCGATCTCGGCGTCGAAGGCAGCGGGATCTCCAACGCAGTCCTCCGCTCGGTCAACTGGGTTCCGGGCATGGGGCAGTCCACCGCAATGGGCGCACTGCCGATCCTAAGGGCGGCTACCGACCCCGACGCTTCGGGCGGCCAGTATTACGGGCCGAATTGGAGGATCGCTGGCCCGCCGGTACTCGAGGTCCCGTCGCGTCGGGCGCGCGACACGGGCTCGGCCGAAGCGCTGTGGGACGTGTCGGAGAAGCTGACCGGCGTCAGATACCCTTCCTGAGGCCTCGCCATCGTCGCCGCCTCAGGATCCCTTTCTGCTATGCCAGCCGCCTCCCCAACCTCCGCCGACGCCGTCAGTGACTACACAGGTACCACCGGCCCCGGCCGTGCAGGCCAAGCGACCGGGGAAGCCGCCAGCAGACGGACTTTCGCTATCATCAGCCACCCCGACGCGGGCAAGACGACCCTGACGGAGAAGTTCCTGCTCTACTCGGGGGCGGTCCAAGAGGCTGGCGCTGTCAAAGCCCGCGCCGGACGGCGGCGTGCGACGTCCGACTGGATGGCACTCGAACAAGAGCGGGGCATCTCGATCAGCTCCACGGTGCTTCAGTTCAGTTACCGGGGGTCGACGATCAACCTGCTCGACACGCCCGGCCACAGGGACTTCTCCGAGGACACCTACCGGGTGCTAACTGCGGCGGACGCGGCGATCATGGTCCTAGACGCAGCGAAAGGAATCGAGCCGCAAACGCTGAAGCTGTTCGAGGTGTGCCACGCCCGCCTCCTGCCGGTGATCACCTTCATCAACAAGTGTGACCGACCGGGCCGCAACCCCTTGGAGCTACTCGACGAGATAGAAGACCAGATCGGCCTGATACCCACGCCGGTCACGTGGCCGGTGGGTGAGCCAGGCGTCTTCCACGGGGTCATAGACCGCAGAGACGGCAGTTTCGTAGGTTTCAACCGCACCGGCAGGGGAGGGTCCACTGCCGCGGAGGAGTACAGCCTTGACCCCGAACAGGCGGCCGAGCGCTTCGGTGCTGACTGGGAGCGAGCCCTTGAGGAGTGCGCCCTGCTCGACGAGATCGGAGCGGTGAGCACGCCCGACACATTCGAGATGGGCATGACAAGCCCCTTGTTCGTCGGGTCGGCTCTCACCAACTTCGGTGTCCGCCACCTCCTCGACGCCGTCGTGGAGATGGCGCCGAGCCCCAAACCGGTCTCCGACAGAGCCGGTGCCGCCAGGGGTCTTGACGACGACTTCTCCGGGTTCGTGTTCAAGATCCAGGCCAACATGAACCCCGCACACCGAGACCACGTGGCGTTCGTCAGGGTCTGCAGCGGCCACTTCGAGAGGGGCATGGTTCTCACGCACGGCCCGACCGGCAAGCCGTTCGCCACCAAGTACGCGGCGTCGGTGTTCGGATCCGAGCGCGAGACGATCGACGACGCCTGGCCCGGGGACGTGGTCGGCCTGGTCAACGCTTCAGGTTTGAGGGTCGGCGACAGCCTTTACGCGGGGGATAAGCCTGTCGCCTTCCCGCCGATCCCGACGTTCGCTCCCGAGCTGATAGCCACGGCGCATCCAGCTGACCTGTCACGTTCGAAGCAGTTCAAGCGGGGATTGGCCCAACTCGAAGCCGAGGGTGTCATCGCGATACTCCACAGAGGGGATGACCCTACGCCCGTGCTTGCAGCGGTGGGAGCGATGCAGTTCGAGGTGCTGTCCCACAGAATGGCCAACGAGTTCGGGGCTGCGATACGCCTCTCAGGTCCACACGAGCGCACCGTTCGCCGCACCGACGAGGCGACAGCCGAGCACTTGCGCGGTCTCGGCGGCGTGGACGTCCTAAGCAGAGGGGACGGGACCCTGCTGGCGGTCTTCCAAAGCCCTTACTGGCTTGAGCGGGTCGCATCGGACCATCCCGACTGGACCTTGGAGCAGATCGTCACCACCTGAGCTCTGCCATGATGGGGTCGTGAGCGATCAAAAAGAGATGGCAGTACACGGCGAGGTGGCCGGAGGCTACGAAGCGGTAGCGGACGCTTTCCGGGAGAACTTCGTGTCGCGGGGCGAGGTCGGCGCGGCGTTCTGCCTCTACGTGGCCGGGCGTAAAGTCGTGGACGTCTGGGGAGGACTCGCGGACCGCGGAAGGCAGATCCCGTGGCAGGATGACACGCTCACCCTCGTGTTCTCGACGACCAAAGGGGCGACGGCTATCTGCGCCCATATACTCGCCGAAAGGGGCGAGCTCGACCTCGACGCCCCGGTGGGGGAGTACTGGCCGCAGTTTGCCACGGCAGGAAAGCAGAGCACCACGGTCCGGCACCTGCTATCGCACCGGGCTGGCCTGCCCACGCTCGACACGGCGATGACACCCGAGGAAGCCCTGGCGTGGGATCCGCCGGTCGAAGCTCTCGGCGCGCAGAGCCCCGCATGGGAGCCCGGCAGCCGCCACGGATATCACGCGGTTACCTTCGGATGGCTGGTGGGCGAGGTGATCCGCCGTGTGAGCGGTCGAAGTCCCGGCCGGTTCCTCGCCGAGGAGGTGTCGGGCCCTCTCGGCCTGGACCTGTGGGTCGGCCTACCCGAAGCCGAGGAGTCCCGGGTGTCGAAGCTGATCCCAGCGCCTGTGGTCGCCCCGGACCCGTCGTATCTGGCTTCGATCCCGCCTGCTCAGGCCGAGCGCTTCCGGGCCATGACGTCGCCGTCGTCGCTGACGGTGAGAGCCCTGAACCCGACGACGCCGCCCTTCTCGTTCAACTCCAGGGCTGTGCACGCCGGCGAGCTGCCCGCAGCTAACGGGATAGCCACAGCCCGTTCCCTCGCCAAGATGTACGCAGC
>JAKBBA010000111.1 GCA_021808665.1 Actinomycetes bacterium | reverse complement strand
AGCATGAGCCGACGCAGCGCCGCCCGAATCTCGTCTGGTTCACCGTCAATGATCATCTCGGCGCAGAAGGTGACGATCTCCTCAACGGTCGGCCAGTCGGGGGGTTCCGTGGACGCTGCCGGCCAACGCATCAGAGCTCCGAGGACACTCGTCAAGGTAAGGAGACGAAAGCCCAGCGTTGCCACCAGCGCCTCATCCACCTTTGCGTCAATCAGCTCCCCAGGGCTGCGACGTTCGGAGTCCGCACCGGGCTCCAGCGGAAGTCGCGGCCCGATCTGAGTGGCTTCGAGGTAGGCGCGGTCGAACGCCGCCATGTCACACTTTCCCTGCCCCTCGGCCCGGTTGAACTCAATTTCGTAGGCGTCGGTGATCACGATTTCCATGGGGGTGAGACCAACGTGGATCGTCTCGCTGCGCATTTGCGAGTCGAAGAGCAGTTGGGCGAGGGCTAGGAGTTCCGTCCACTCGATCCGATCGGGTATTTGAGTTCCGGTCGATGGCTGCCTGAGCAGTTCCTCGATGACGATCGCCTGCGCTCGGGTGAGCTGTTGGGATTCTTCGACGAGATCTTTGGTCGCCTCGGCGGGGTCGATGGCGTAGACCGGGAATCGTTGAGTGAAGCTGACGCTCCGCTCCTTCCTGATCCGTGCCGAGTGCGCCAAGTCGTACTGGCGCAGAGCGAGCTGTAGGAGCGCCGTAGGGTCGAAGCGGGCCATGGCGTCCTGCAGCATTGACAGGAGGATCGGTGCGACGGTCTGTGACTCGAGGTCCCGGGCGTCAGTGTTGGTGAGGGTGCCAGTTGCCACTGCGGCCTGAGCGAGCCGCTGATTCAACTCGTGTTCGTAGGACCGCATTGCCGGGCGACTGATACTTTCAGGCCCCGGCGGAGTCGTCTCTACTTGCGGTATGGAGTAGGCATCCATTCGTATGCCGGGACTGACGGCCATCCAGTCGGAAAGGAAGGTTGTCGGGTCGGAGTCGGTCGCGGATACGTCGAGCATTGCGGCAAGAGACTCGGCGATGGTCTGGCCGAGGGCCTGCTCGAAGGCAACGCTGTCTTGTTGACAGAGCTCGTAGGACCCTTCTGATAGCCCGATCGTGAGCTGGCCCGGCGCGTCGACCTGCCCGGTCAGGGCAGCGTCGTCGGTCCATCCGAGGGTTATCAACAGTCCACTGACCCCGCGGCGGGATAGCCAGTCCAGGGCGGGTAGGTGTTCGAGTTTCCAGCTGATACCGCCAGAGACGTTGTCGACGAAGAGACCGAGCCCGCCGGGATATTTCGCCATCTGAAGTCGAACACATATAGGAATCTCGCCGGCGAGGACGCGAACCCCGATATCGCCTTGCCGATCGTAGAGAAGTACATCTTCCCCAAGCGTCTCGAAAAGGTCGTAGTGGCGGATAGCGGGAAGGCCACAGGCGAGCAGCGCCTCTTCGATCGGAAGTCTCCGAGCCGCCTGCCAATATTCTGCGTCGCCCTGGTGTGGTTCGATCATGACAAGGTCGTGTTGTACGCCCGCGGTGAGCAGACTTCGGTTCTGTCGCCAGTGCTCGAACACGTTTATGGTCTCGAAACCCATGAGTTGGCCGATTCCGGGTGGATCGGCAAGATCCCGAACGAACCACCAGAAGTCGTCAGGATCGTCAGCTAGCTCGGCGGTGATCCAATCGAGATCCTCTAGGGACATCCCAGCGACGCCGTGACCGCTAGGAATGATCGAGTGGGTCGGAGACACGCCGACGATAAGGCGAGCGATGCGAGCATCTTGTGGAATGGCGAACGGTATCCCGCGACTGGTCACCTGCTGACCTGGTTGCAGTTGCTCGAGGCGGCGGGCCGGTCGGGAGAGATTGGTTCTCGTCGCGTTGAGCGAAGGGACGACTTCCACTGCCACGAAGGTCTTCTCTGCAACGCTCATGAGGATGGTGGCCCTAGCCGTCCCCGGTCCGAGGACTTGTGGTCGCATGGGAAAGCTCAGTCGCCGGAGGCGGCGAGCGACGATGTTGCAGGCAGCAGAAAAGAATTCGTCCTCCAGCTCGGGGCGAGCAGCCACAGCAATCCTCGCGAGTTCCAAACTGGCATGGTCCACCGCGGCGCAGCACTGTGACGGTGCCTCAGGAACGATCGACCCATCGCTGGTCCGGATCGCCAGGGCCGCCCCGAAAAGGTACAGCGGATCAGTGGTGAGGTCGGCAACGTCGGTAGCCGGCCGGGTAGCCCATTCCAAAGCAAGCTGCGCTCGGCCAGGTTGAGGACATTCGTCGATGAGTTCCTCTGGCGCCGGAAGAGCTCGATAGGCGGCAAGTTCTTCCTCGGTTACTCGACCGAGGTCGCGCGGGTCGTTTGGAGGCCCGTCGGACCAGGCGAGCGCTAATTCACGTACTGAGCAGTCCATATAAGTGAGAGCGACGTCCAGGTAGTCGGAAAGTCCGAAACCAATGGTTTCGATCAGGACCGGGTCGATGGTCTCAGCGATGAATTCGGCCTTGGCGAGGACAGCAATCGGTCGCTCCATGTCTTCGGGATGCACCCGGAAGAGGTGGTCATGGTGTCGGAACATGACGGAGGGACGAGGATCCTTGGGTATGGAATCGGTGAGCGAGATGAGGTGAGGCTCCGAGCGGTGCGCCGCTGCAACGAAGATCGGTAGCTGTGCTGAGGTTGCCCGTTGCTTGCCCCTGCCCGCAGCGCTCGACAGGACCAGCGAACGGATGTTGTTGAGGGCCGCCACCTGATGGGCGGCAGTGGGGGAGCAGAGGGCAGCGCCGACGAGCGTGAGGATGCTGTCTCGGTCAAAGTTGCGCAGAGCGGAACGAAGCGGGTCGCGCTCTCTGGCCGCGCGTCGTTCTTTCTTCTGTCGGCTCGCTCTACCCATTTGAAGTAGATGGGTTGAAGTCTTCTGGGAGCGACCTCGAGCCGGGTCGCTGAGGAGGGGTGGAGGGGGCCGGCGAAGGAAGAGTCTTCATCTCAGATCAGTCGTCCGGCTTCGTCTGCGAACCCTGGTACGCCTGTTCGGGCGAGTCGAGCGATGAGGTCGATGGGCGTGAGGGCTGGTTGTCGGGTGTGGTTGGCTTGTTCTCGTAGGACGTCGAGCACGACCCGGGGCGCGAGGTCGAGCTGGTCGAGGAGGAAGTCGTCGGGGTGAATGACCTCGATCTGGAGCGGTCCGAGAATCTCCGGCGGATAGTCGCGGACGTTGGCGGTGACGATGGCATCGGCTCGACCGCGCACGGCGGCGGCAACTACGTGGCGGTCGTCGGGGTCGCGGAGGGTCACCGTCGCCTCCAGGTTTTCCCATCCGTCGACGCGGGCGTCCTCGAAGGCGTGGTCCATTGCGGTGAATCGCCGCTGGACCTGTTCGGGTGGGATGTCGGGGTGGATCTCTACGACGGCATCGATCGCCTCGGCGACGATCCGGGCGGACCATAACGGTCGGTAGAGGTCGCGTTCGGCGATGCGTAGCAGCGTGTCGGCGAGCGCGACGGGTACCAGGACGCACGCGTCGAGGACCACCGCGTAGCGAGCCATGCGGTCACGCGTTCGTGTCGGGTTGGGCTCGGCGATGGCGAGCCGACTTGAGGGCAGAGGCGTAGTCGGCTGGTATGCCGTCGTAGAGGCCGAGCTCGCCGGCTTCCTCGGTCAGCTGGTTCAGTGCGGCTCGACGCTCGGCCCGTCGGCGCTCCTGGAAGTCGATGAGGTCTTGGAGCCGGACCCGGCGGTGACGGTTGGGCTTCTCGAAGGTGATGGCGCCGTCTTCGAGAAGTTTGACCAGGGTCGGGCGGCTCACTCCTAAGAAGTCGGCCGCCTCCTGGGTGGTCAGGAGCAGTCCTTGGGGGGCGACAAGGGTGGCTTTGCCTTGGCGCATGACGTCGACTACTTGGCGCAGGACGCGGTAGACCTCGGCAGGGAGGGGGACTTGCTCGCCGTCGGGACCGAGAAGCAGGCCGGGATCGGTGTGGCCCTCGACGAAGCGGGCCAGGTCGAGGAGCTGGGCGAGATCGTCGGGAGGGAAGACGACGTCCTCGTCGCGGCCGTGCCCGACGGTGACGGCTGGAGTTCGGCTGCTGGGTTGGCTGGCCGGGGTCATGTCCTTAGGATACCACAAATCGAAAAAATCGAAAGTTCCTTCTGATCACCGCAGCCTGACTACCCGTCCTCGTGGCCGGTCTCCTCGTCTCGTAGGCGTTGTAGTTCGGCCTCTAGCTTTTTGATCCGGTTGGCTCGCTTGAGCGCTTGTTGCTCTTGTTGGCGGCGCTCAGCCTCGGGGGACGTTGCTGCTGCCAGTCGCCTGTCGCGCTCTTGACGGGCGGCGACCTGCTGGATGAATCGGGCGACTATTGCCAGCTGCTCGGGACTGGCGGGTGGCGTCCCACAGCAGCGCATGCAGTGCAGCGGTGCGTCCGTGTAACCGTTGCGTCCGGCGTGGCACGCGCCGTGTTGTGCCCGCCACAGTTCGTCGTCGGTATCGATCGCGTCTTGGGGTCCTACCCACGGCCGACCGCAGCCGGGGCAGGGCAGACCGGCTCGGACCTGGTCGTAGGTCAGCAGCTGGTAGGGCATCGACGGCATCTGGCGAGAACCGATTGGTAGTCCGCCCGGGCCTGTCGTTCCGCCTGAACGACAGAAGCCACCTCGTCGATTGGGGCGTTGAGAAGCTCCGCTAGGAGGGATACTTTGGTCTTGGTAGGCAGCGGTCCATCGAGCAGCCAGTACTTCGTGCCCGATGCTCCCAGCACTCGGTTGATCCGCTTGCGATCGAAGTAGCCCCGTTCGTCGCTGACCCGCTGCAGGTGCTTGTCCCGGTAGAGGTAGGCGCCGAGGGGATGCAGCTCGGCCCAGGAGTGCGAGCCCATCCACTCGGCATAGCGGGGATGGAGCTCCCCACTGGTCAACCGGGTGGGATCATCCAGCTGAGGGCGAAAGGCCAGCGCCTGCTCGCTGGTGATGACCGTGCCCAATTCCCCGCCGTTGGTTCGCGGATCGATGACCTCGGGTCCGGCCATGGTGATGGTGAGCCGAGCGGCGATGTCGGCCGCCCGATCGGATCCCCTATTACGGGTTGTCATAAGTCGAGATCGTAGAAGCACCCTACGACGCCGAGTCGCGAGTCCCCTCGTCGTGGACGCTCTGGGAGGCTACGAACGCAACCCGAGCGCGACAGATCGCTCCAACAGAAGGACGTGGATCCGTGAATGAGGGCTCGAAGGGCCGCTGAGGCCGCGAAAGAGCAGGTCAAAGCCCTAGGCACTGCATAACGCAGAGTCCGGGACCACGCCCTTAGCCCGGGCCGAGGGGCTAGATATCCAGCCGCTAGCGATGTCACCTCCACCCTGTGCTTTGAATCTTCGCGCCTTTCGGGCTGACTGTCCTAATTTTTTGTGCTGTTTCGTGGCATTCCCACGGGGTTATCCACAGGGTTTATCGACCTGATTATGGGTGAATGATCACCCTGCCCTACGCAGCCCTACGCACGAGATCCGGCCGCCACACCGGCCGCACGCTGGGGTTTCGCGTGGAGTGGCG
The DNA here is from genome assembly GCA_021808665.1 of Actinomycetes bacterium. The sequence goes on along the minus strand of JAKBBA010000111.1, from coordinate 4,810 downwards.
TTGAAGGCGTGCCTCGTGGCCCGGTCTGCCCTACGCAGCCCTACCGCAGCGTAGGGCAGTGCCCTACTCGCCGAGATGGGCCAGAAGTCGCCTGCCATGTGGTGCAGGTTGGGAGGGACCGAGGCGACGGCCACGCGATCATGGGCCGGCGGGGGCATGCTGGCTGACGTGAGAAAGCCGTTGCCCGATGGTTGAGGTGCGCTGTGTCGGATGCGGGGCGATGGTGCCCGATAGCGAGGGCCCGAGCCACCCGTACATGCGGTCAGCCTCGGGCTGTTGGGAGCGGTACTGCTCGCTCGAGGAGTGGAAGGGCCGTCTCACGAGTGAGGGATCGATCGGCATCGTCCAGGATCTGGTGGGCAGCTTCGCGGTCCAGCACGCCACGAACACCGACCGTCGCAACGTCCAGTCGGTGTTCGTGCACTTGATGAGCCTGTGCTCGGGGCTGGAGCGCGGCGCCACGGGGCGCCAACGCCCTGCGCGGATTGGACTGTGGGTGGGGCGCGACTACCCGGTGCTGGAGCCCCGTCCGGCGGGCTACGCGATCACGATCTCCGACGTCGCCGCTGCGCCGGCGGCGATTCGCCCCTCGACGATCGAGCGATTGGCGCAGACGTCCTGGTCGGCGTGGGCGGCGCATCACGACACGGTGCGCGGCTGGCTGGACGACCTTGGGTGAGGCGTGGGCTCGAGGGAGGCGATGGCGATCCGTGGAGCGTGGCTGACCGCGAGGTGGTTGTCAGTGGCCACCGAGCTCGATGTAGCGCTTCGGGTCGAACAGGAGCTGAAGGCTGGTGATCACCCTGAAGGGTCCAGAAGCTCGATGCCAGGGATCATCGAGGTCAGATCTGGCGGGTAGACCATCAGGAAATGCCACGGGCACACGGTCGGTGGCGCCATCTTGGGAGTTGCAGCGTTGCCGCTGATGTCGACGTTCGGCCGAGAGGCGACAGCTGGTCCACGTCCCGGAAACTCGGTGCCACGACGGAGGACGTGGCTCAGGCAGCGACGTCGTACTCGTGGATGATGCCGCCGAGCACTTCACGGCAGATGATCGTGTCGCCGGTGATCGGCGTCACATCCCGGGGGATTGGCTGGCCAAGATCGAGCGATCGGTGTGGCCTTGCCTTGTTGTAGTGGCGGAGGTATTCGGTGACGACGGCTTCGAGATGGCCACGAGAGAAGACGAGCAGTTGGTCGAGGCACTCGGTGCGAATGGTCCTCACGAAGCGCTCGGCGAACGCGCGGATGGGTGTCGTCACCTGCGCCGCTTACACCGACTGGGCCGAGATCGCCGGCCTCTGCGGACTGTTGGAGCGGCAGACCGCTTCGCCGGTGGTGAAGCTGAATCGGGCAGCAGCGGTGGCCATGGCCGACAACATCGGCGGTGCACTTGTGCTCCTCGAGGAGCTGAGCAGCGACTCTCGGCTGGAGCGGTACTACCTGTTGGAGGCGACCCGGGCCGACCTGCTGCGCCGACAGGGCAATCAGGCCGGGGCCGATGTTGCCGGCCATGCGGGCGCTGCCGCTGGCGCCGTTCGAGGTCGGGCGCCGGACCCTGATGCGACCGTTGGTGGAGATCGGCAGATCACTGGGATCGGCAGCGCCGCCATCCCCGCCTTCGGCCTGAGCACCATGGCTGGCTGTTGGTTCGTGGGGCGTGTGGTCGATCGATGACTTCATGGTGGCGGACGCGGACCGGCGACGGTCCTCGCCGGTCGAGCTCTCTTCGTTGCGTTCGCAGGCAGAGTCAGTTGGCATCTGCGTAGGTTCGCGTTGATCCTGCCGACGCTCTCCGAGGTGGCTCCATCGCGCTCGGCGCCAAGAGCGCTTCCGTGCAGGTAGCAGCCGACCGGGTCTCAGTTGTTGCGGTAGGTGGCGAGGAACACGCGGACTCCGCTGTCGGTGTGGAGTTTGAGGTCTGCTGGTGCAGGCGGCTGGTTGCCGCCGAGAAGCATTGCCTCGTTGAGTGGGGCCGACATTATGAGCCAGTTGAAGTGGGCGGCTGCGAGCTCGGGGTCATCGAGACGCAGCACGCCGCGGGCGTCGAGGCGTTCGAAGGCGATGGCGAGAGCCGCGATCGTTCTGCCGGGCCCGCGCTCGTAGAAGGTGCGCCCCAGGTCGGGGAAGCGGCTCGCCTCGCCGATCACGAGCCTTCGCAGCTGTAGTAGGCGTGGCTGCACCACGCCATTGAGCAACCGGCACGCGATATCGCGCAGGTCGGCTTCAATGTCCCCGCTGTCGGCGAGGCCGAGGACTTCGTGGTACACGGGGTCGCTGATCTCGTTGACCATGTTGGTCACGATCTCGACGAAGAGGCGTTCTTTGTCGGCGAAGTGCTTATAGACCGTCTGCTTGGAGACCCTGGCCAGCGCGGCGATCTCGTCCATACTCGTGCCGAGGTAGCCGTTGTCCAAGAACACGGTCGTTGCGGCGTCAAGGATCGCGTTGTGCTTGCGAGCGGCGCGGCGCTGGTCCTCGGGTGGGCTCTCCCCGTTGTGCACGGCCATGTCGAGAGAATGGTACTAGACAGTCCAGTTTGATGCGTGGTACTGTACCGTTTAGTTCTAAGGAGCCTTCCGAGGAGGTCCCGCCTTGCGACTCGTTGTCATCAACCACCTTACCCTCGACGGCGTGATGCAGGGCCCCGGTCGAACCGATGAGGACACCCGGGGCGGCTTTGGCCACAGTGGATGGGCCACGTCGCGCGGAGACGAGGTGATAGGGCGCGCTCTCGGCGAGAGGATGGGCAAGCCCGACGGCGGGCTCCTGCTCGGTCGGTGGAGCTACGAGTCGATGCTCGCCTCATGGAACGCGCAGGGAGGCCCGTTCAAGGACGCTCTCAACAACGCACCCAAGTACGTCGCCTCTCATAATCCCGCCACGAGACTCGAGTGGCCGAACTCAACCCTGTTGTCCGGCGACATACCCGCCGCCGCGGCGCAGCTCAAGCAAAAGGTGGGGGGCGACCTTGTGATCATGGGGAGCAGCCAGCTGATCCGCTCGCTGCTACCGCACGGGCTGATCGACGAGTATCTGCTGGTGATCTACCCGCTCGTCCTCGGGTCGGGCCAGCGCATGTTCGATCACGAGAACCACCCGGTCCAGCTGCGCCTCGTCGAGAGCATCGTCACCACTGCCGGCGCCATCATCGCCACCTTTCAGCCCGAGCGATGACGACAACCAGACGCCAGGTTCTCGATGGCCTGGGCTTTCCCGAGTCAACGCGCTGGCGCGACGGACGCGTGTGGCTGTGCAACTGGGGCGCCGGCGAGGTGCTCGCCGCGACCAGCGCTGGCGAGCGCGAAGTGATGGCGCGCTTGGCGCCGCGCACGATTCCCTTCAGCATCGACTGGCTTCCGGACGGGTCGCTGCTCGTCGTCGACGGGCCCCGGGGACTTCTGCTGCGCCTCAAGGTGCCATGGCTTATGGAGCAAGCCAACAACCGCTTCGCTCGAGTGGGCCTGCCCCACGGAGAAGACTTTGATTAGCTGCCGCCGGTACCAAATCCGCCGCAGATCCAATTACCCCTTACCTGACGACCTAGTTCCCGAAGTGCCTGCTCCGGTTGGCGAGCGGGGCCCACTTGCTCGCCTGTCGACCGGTGACATACAAAACCTTGTATAGTCGTCGCCGTGAAGGACGTCGTGTTCATCGGGGCTCAGGAGAGGACCTTCGGAACTTCCCCCCGGTGGCACGCCAGCGCACGGGCTACCAGCTCTACCTGGTCCAGACGGGGGCGAATCCGACCGACTGGAAACCGATGCCGTCGGTCGGGCGAGGCTGCCGCGAGATCCGGGTCAGGGCCGAAAGCGACGCCTACCGCGTCCTCTACGTCGCGAGCCTCGGCGACGCCGTCTACGTCCTGCACTGCTTCGAGAAGAAGGCCCGCCAGACCCCGAAGGCGGACATCGACCTCGCCAATCAGCGCTACCGCCAGGTGATCGAGAGCATTCGAGCAAAGGAGCGACCATGACCACCGAACGCCACGCCAGCATCTGGGACGCTATCGGGGAATCCCCGGAGACGGCGGAGAACCTGAAGATCCGAGCCGCGCTCATGCAGGAGCTGAGCGCCCACATCGAACGGTCCGCCATGACCCAAGCCGAGGCGGCGCGCCGCTTCGGGGTGACCCAGCCGCGGATCTCCGATCTCACCCGGGGAAAGATCGACCTGTTCAGCATCGACACCCTCGTGAACATGCTCACGGCTGCGGGGTTGCACCTAGACCTGCGCGTCCGCGAAGCGAGCTGACGGGCGACCCGGGATCTCGAAGAGCCGCGTTTCTCGGGACACCGGCCGGCGCAGCCGCAGATCTGAGTAGTGCAGCGCCCAGGCGGCTGCATAGGGCAGACGCCGTGGCCAGCGGTTTCGTCGGGTCTGTACCCCGACGGTCGCACAATGCTCGTGAACCCCCGCCACCAACGGTTGCTGATTTTGGCCGCCTCTTTGCGTACGCACAAGCCGCTGACCTATACAAGCATGTTTGGGTCGGCGGTCTGCCGTTTATGGGGCGAGTTTGTGGGGTCCTACTCAAGTCCTGCATAGGGCAATAAGGCGGCGCGCCGGGGCATGGGTGGGCCGGCACGCTGGTGTTTCGGAGCGCCGGGATAAACCGGCATGGAGAAGGAGATGAGAACGCTCCATGTCGAAGGGGTAGCGACCCACGATGGCCCCGAGTCATGCGTTGACGTCCGCAAGGACGGCAGCGAAGCGTTGACAGGGTTACGTGCAGGCTGGGCTATTGAGCCGGGAAATCAAGGCATCCGGGGTGCCGACGCTGTCGAAACAAGCGGAAGGCCACACCGGC
>JAKBBA010000110.1 GCA_021808665.1 Actinomycetes bacterium | reverse complement strand
TAGAACCGTAGAAACCGGCGTCACCGAAAGAGAACACCCCACCATCGGCGGCCACCAGCCAGTAACCCTTCCCATCCGGCGTCCCCGCCATACCCACCACCGGCTGGTCCAAACGGGTCGCCCCGGTAGAACCGTAGAAACCGGCGTCACCGAAAGAGAACACCCCACCATCGGCGGCCACCAGTTGGTAGCCGTCCGACACGGGCCCGGGAGACGACGCCTGCACCCCCCCGAGCGACACGGTGGGCGACGAGCCGTGGTCTGCGCAACGAGGCACCGCGCACACACTGCCCGCCGCGCTGGGGGTGGCCGCCTGCGCAGTCGCGCCGAGCAGGCCTGACAGCAGAGCCGCCACGGCGAGGAGAGCCACCGCCAAACGGACCCGTCCCAGCAGGTTCGACATCTCGCGCCTTTCTGATCTACTGAAACTCGCCGTAAGGCCCGTGGCACGCCTTGGCGAAGATGTCGGCCGGTACAAGGTTCCTCATGCAGACGCTCGGGCCGTTGGTGGGCGCCCACACACCGACGGCACCGACGTAGTTGAGCACGACGGTTGTCTCCCCGGGCCCGTCAGCCGGCGTGACGTCCAGGTAGGCCCGACGGAGCGCTGAACTGGCCTACGCAGGGTGAAGGGCTGTTTGCCGCCAGAGAAGCCGAACCACACGCAGCCGTGAGCAGAACCATCAATTGAAGGCGCCCCAACGACTGCTCCCCGACGAGCACCCGAACTGAATTGCATGGGTATCCTTCCTTCGGTCCGATCCGGACGAAGCGCGGCAGCACATTTGGAGATGGCAGCTGCCCCCCTCACGGTAAGCTCAGGATCGGGCCCCGTCATGAGTAAGCGGTACTCATTCGGGATCTCGCAGCTTCTGCAGCCAACGGGGACCGGCGGCGAGAAGGACACGAGGTGCGGCCACCGGGTATCCAGCCGGATGAGCCCGATCAGCACGAAAGCTGGTGAGGCGACCACCTCCTGTTATGAGACCTCCCTCAGTCGCGACCTTCGTCTGCGATGAATCAAAGGGGCACCGGCTCCTGCCTGGGCGGGCAGGTCCGCAGCCCACCACAGCTGTCGGCCGCTCGGTATCTCCTTCGCCCACCGAGCGGACCGCCACGGTCACCATCAACTCGTCACCCGGCTCGTGCACACCACCGAGACAAGCCCCCAGGGACCACAGCGGTGTCGCTGATCCTCTCGGTGTTTCCACTCAGCCCGCAACAATGGCTCGGGCCACGGATTCGACTTGGGCAAGGGTGAGCGTGCCCGTCTCGTCGCTGACGCTGAAACTGGGAGCCGACGATCTGGACACGTACACAAGCGTGTCGTAGTAGGAAGCAGAGTCTCCGATGCCCGACACCGGAGTAGTGCTGCCCGCGGCGTTGGCGGAGACCGTCTGAAGCGACGTCCCGCTCGGGTACAGGCTGACGAGCAACGCGACCTGGCTACCTTGGTTGTACTGACAGGCAACCCACCCCGCCTGGTACCCGGGGGTTGAGTGCGGCGCCGTGTAGGTGACGCCGGCCGCAGCCCCAAGGGCGGCGGCCGAGGGGCAGTTGCCGGCCGTGGTCGTCACCTTGGTTGAGCTCGGGCTTCCGGAAGAAGATGCAGACGTCGCAGGGGCAGAGGCAGATGTCGGCACGCCAGAGCTGGACGTCGGCGTGCTGGAGTTCGACTTCGAGGAACCACATCCGCCAAAGGCCGCGCCGGCCACCAAGAAGGCCGTGACGATCAACGGCGTCGACGCCCGGAACGCGGGAGCGTTCATGAATTTCCTCTCCTTGGATCAATCGAACACGATCTGGTTCGAAGGGCATCGTAGGCATGCACCGAGCCACTTGAACCTCTACCCGCGGCAATAATGTCCATCCGGCCAAACACATATACGCGGGCCGGGCGGGCCCTGGCGATTGGGTCGATGGTGAACCCTGCGTGACGGCGGCCATGAGATCTTGCCTGTGGGCGGCCAGATAGCTGCCCGCTGGCGGCGAACAGAACTGCCCGCTTGCGACCAGGTGGTTTGCCCTCCGTTGATGTTCGTTGCTCATGGGGATCCACCCAGTGGGCGCTCCTCCCGGTTCGACTGGTCGGCTCGCACACTGCCGTCCACCGGGAGGAGCAGATGAAGTCTCGCCAGGAGATCATGCAGGTATGGGAAGCATTCGATTTGACCGGCAGCCACAAGGCGGCCGGGGAACTGGCGGGGTGTTCGCATCACACCCGTCGTAGGTTGGTGGCCAAGCGTGACGCCGGCCTGTCGCCGACGCCGGCGGAGCGGTGCGGAGGGAGCGGATGATCGATCCATGGCTGCCCAAGATCGAGGAGTGGGTTGCCCGGCGCGCTCCTTCGAGGGATCGTGGGGTTATACCTCGCCCGATATCCCGTGCGAGGTTGGTTCGGAAGCGTCCCCCGAGTGTCGCGAGGGGATGGTTGCCCGGGTGATCGCCGATATGACCGTCGGGTAGCCCGATAACACGGCCCGGACCGCCCCTTGCCACCGGCGACCCTGCCATCCAAGTGCCGTTACACGGATGATCCACCGGTGGCTGAGCGGTAACCGTCCAAGCACATCCGGACCTGACGCGATTCGCCGAGGTCGGCGGCATGCAGCAGATCTGGACGCGCGATCGGCTTGACACGGGCCGAAGGAGTCCCGCAGGTCAGCTGTCCTCTTCCTCCTCCCCCTCTTCGAGGGACGAGACGTCATCCAGCGGCGCCTCCATCTCTATCCCTTCTGGAAGTGGGGGCGCCGACCAGGTCGGATTGTCGAGGGCGTAGCGGTCCTCCGGCGCCACACCCTCGTTCCTGACCGCCACCGCTACCCGCATCGTTTGAATCAACTGCGCGAGTGTGATCGTGTCGACCGGGGGCTGGTTGCGCGGGGGTGCCTGCTCGACATCGAAGAACCGGACCGAACCGTCGTCGTCGAACAAGCCGATGTACACCTTCTCGAACAGATCAGTGCGTGCAGCGTCAGCGCTTTTCAGACGTCGCCTGTGGCTGGTGGCCGCCACTGGAACCCTGGCGTCGCTCGCCCTGACGGCCGGGCCGGCCCGGGCCCAGACGGTGAGAGCGCGGTGCAAGCGGCGGCGGGTGCGGAGCTGGTCGTTCTGCACCTCACGATGTCGTTCCCGCTGGAAGACACCGACTCGACGGTCCACGTGCTCGACTCGGTAACGGTCACCGTGGGATCGGGAACGGCGGTGGCCACGCTGGACCCGCAGGTGAACCTGCTCAACCGGGTCCACCAGTACTTCGTCGCCGCCGTACCGGCCGGCGGGCCGGCCGTGCTGACCGTGTCGGCCGGCGGTCTGTCGCAGAGCCTGGACCTGCGCTCGGGTCGACGCACCAGCACGGCTCCGCCGGTTCTCTACCGGGACGCCTCTGCCCCGGCGGTCACGGTGACCAACGGCGCCTCCCAAACGCTCACCGCCACCACGAGAGATGGCCGCTCGGCCACGGGCAAGTTCGGTCTCGACCACGCCGCCCTCACCTACTGGATCCCGGGGACGACCACCTTCGCGCCCAGCCCGGACCTGGCCTACCTGGGCTGTACTTCGACCGGACCAACATGTCCGTGGCGGCCGACGGCACCAACCTGACACCGCAGCCCTTGCCCGGGTCGGCCGTGCGGGTGCAGCTCCCCGACGGCCAGCTCCTGCCCACCACCTACGCGTCCGACGGTGACCACCTCACCGACCTTCTCAACGGCGTCTACTACCTGCCCGTCCCCGCTCTGGCATCGAGAAGGGGGCTGAGGAAGGCTCCTCGGCCATATCGAGCCGACCAGGAGCTCGACGCCGCCGTCGGGTAGCTGGCGCCAAGGCGAGGCTTCCCCGCGGGCGCGCTCGCGAGGCGGCGCAGCTGCGCGCCTCGCCCGATCCCGTCTTGGCGCTGACTACACTTAGTCATGTCGCATCCTGTCTCCATTCGCTTCCATGACCCGCGGGTGGCCGATCAGCTCAAGGCGGAGGCGATCGCTCGTAGCGCCTCGACATCCTCGTTGGCCGAGGAACTGATCGACGAAGGACTGCGAACTCGTCGCCATCCACTGGTGAGCTTTCGCGACGGACCCGCTGGCCGGCGCGCTCATCTCGTCGGTGGTCCCGACGTGTGGGAGGTCGTCGAAGGCCTCGTGGGAGGCGACGTTCCTGTCGCCGAGCGGATCACCCGAGCAGTCGAGGTGTTCGGCCTTCCCGGCCAACTCGTCGAGGCCGCTCTCGCCTACTACGCCGAGTTCACCGAGGATATCGACGGCCAGGTCGGTGCCAACCGCAGAGCGGCCGAGGAAGCCGAAGCCCAGTGGCGGCGCCGGCAGGACCTGCTGGCGGGGTGAAGCTCCTGCTCGATACCCATCACTCGCGCCTGGCTGCCGTCCGACTTCGAGCCGACGGCCACGACGTGACCGCCGCAGCCGACGACCCGGTCCTCGCATCCCCACCCGACGAAGAGCTCTTGCGGGCAGCGAGCAGGTCCGGCCGGGCCGTGGTCACCGAGAACGCCCGGGACTTCGATCGCATCGTACGAGCATGGGTGGTCACCGGCGAACATCACGCCGGCGTCGTGTTCACCTCGCCCCGCCGCTACCACCGGGGCAGCAACTCGTACCCGGCCAACCTGATCAGCGCGCTCGCGACGTTGATGGACAACCCCCCAGCGGTGAACTCGACTGGGTGTACTGGCTCCCATAACCCCACAACTCCAGTCGGAGCGCCACGACTCCACCCCAAGGCGCTCCAGACGTGCCGATCTGCGCTCATGCAATGTCGGTACATGGCGGATTACGGAGCGCACGCTCTGCACTGACGGATGGCGTAAGCAGTCCGCAGACGTCTGACTTCAAGATCATCTAACCTTGATGTGTGCCGCGATCCATCTCGCACTACACGGGTTGGGCCGCGACGTTCGGGGTGGCCGCCGAGCTCTCGCGGCGCGGGTATGACGCCGCGATCACGATCGGGAACACGCCAACCCGCGACCTGCTGTGCACCGCGCCGAGTGGCGACACGTTCGCCGTACAGGTCAAGGGCGCACGGAGCCATAACTGAGTCCCGATCCAGAAGGCACTCCTCGAGTTGGGCCCTCGATTGGACCTCTACCTCATCGTGGTTCTCACGCCACCCGATACCACCAGCCCTTTTGAGTTTCACGTGCTCACACACGCCGAGGCAGGCGAACTGTACGGTCTCCAGCGGAAGGTGCGGAGAGACGGCCAGCCGTACAAGGGAGGCATGGAGGGGCTCGCCTGGTCGGACGTTCGACCCCACAAGGACCGCTGGGACAAGCTCCCTGCGTGAGGAATGCCGCCGTCGAGGATCAGGGACGTCTCGGCGAACGCGCGCGGAGGTGGGACACGCCCGACGTGCCGTTCTGCGTGCTGGTCGAGCCCCGGAGGGAGGCGACGAGGGCCCGCTGATCTGCGCAGCACGTTCTGCTCGGCGGTCGTGAGCTGGGCTAAGTTCCCGAGCCGTCGATATCTCGCTGCGAAGCCGTTCCGCTCGACGCGGACGTCGCCGGGCCAGAACAGGGCAATCTGGATCGTTGCAGGCACCCATCCTCGGGGCCACGAGTTTGACCTCCCGCGACCCACACCCAATCGATCGGACGAGCAAGCTCCGGTCGCTGACTCTTATCGCTGAGCACGACCGCAGCGGACGTACGGCGTTCGTTCCCAGGCAAGCGCGCACGCAGTAGCTACCCTTGCACCGTGGTCGTCGCGGCTCTGGTCCTCTCGATCGTCTCGATCCTGGTCACTGCTGTCGCGGTCTATTTCGGCAAGCGCTCGGCCGATGCGGCTACGACGGCCACCAACATCGAGCGCGAGCGCAGGCACGCGGAGATGCGGCCTCGCTACCTGGTGACCTGCGACGCGCCGAACCCCGGCACCGACCATCGGAACCTGTACGTGAAGCTCGCCGGACCGGGCGAGCTTGAGGCGCTCGACCAGCTCACCGTCACGATCCGGGACGACTCCCACTTCCGCCTCAAGCCGGCACCCGCGCCTGGTCAGCCTCCGGAGTCGGTGCCCGACCAGGTATGGGGGCCGTTGCACTTCGTTCCCGGCACCGGGCCCGGCGTCACGACGCGCCTTGGCGCTGTCGGCGCTGATGCAGCAGGTCGAGCGACCACCTCCGTCGGGATGCCTGTGGGCGAGGAGCACATCTACGCACTCGAGGCGACAACCCCACCGCCACGGTCGTCATGGAACCGAGAGCAGTGGCTCGCACAGGTCGGTTCGACCCTGCGACTGCGGATGGAGAGCCGAAAGGAGGGCTGGGATCCCTGGATCGCGGTCGGCGAGATCGAAGCCGCCGACGCGAGGACCGAAGTAGAGATCACCTGAACCGGATTACCCTGCCACATGGAAGATCACGTACATCCCGGAGAAGTGGCTGTAGACGCGCTCGTTCTGGGAACTGCAGGTTTGATCGGGCTGTTCAGTCCGGACCTGATGGTCGCGAGCGCCGCTTCAGCGCCTCTTGCGTCCGCGACGATCAAAGCTGGAATCGAACGTCTAGCGAGCCGACGCCGCCATCGTCAGGAATATGTCTTCGACTTCGCTGCCCGCGTTGCAAAGATAGGCGTCGAGGAGTTGCAGCGGCGCTGTGAAAACGATGAAAGGCTGGAGGAGCTGCTGCTCCTAGTTCTTGACGCGGCCGGCGAGACCGCCATGCGCGAGAAGTTGGTTGCTTACGGCCTTGCCTTGGGCGAGGGGGTGGCGACGTCTGACGCAGATTACTGGCAGTCAGCGTTGGTGCGTGCCGTCCGCGATCTCGGTCCCGAGCACTTGGCGCTGCTGGATCGATTCACATGGACGACGAACAAACTTGGCCTTGGTGACGGAACAAGCGGTGATTTCGACATCGTGCCGATCCAGCTAGCAGACGGTCAAGTTGAAATGGTCGCCAGGGACATCCCAGCCCTCAGCTCAGCTCTAGCGATGCTGCAACGGCATGGTCTACTGATGCACCAGTTTGCCGCAGGAGGGGCAACGCTCGGCGGCGGACCAGGGCCGTTGGGAAGCTGGAAGCTCACGGAGTTCGGAAGGCAGGTGCATGACCTCCTTCGCGAGCTGGGCAGCCGACTTGAGGGTTCGAGCACGGACTCCTGAGTCAACCAGTGGCCGGGGTCAGGGTCCGCTTGATGCAAGGGCGCGAACTCGCTGTAGTTCATCGCTCCAGATTGCCCGGTTCGGTTCATTCATCGGGCGCCGCCCCCGGCTACAGAGATAGCGCCGAGTCGGCGCTCGGCGTTGCCGGGTTGGGGGGCGCCTGACGGCACGGGGGCGCACAGATCGCCGCTCGAACGCTGGCCTGGGGGCGTCCCTACGGTGAGGGTCTCATCCATGTGGGGCCCGGCCGCCTCGTCCCCCGAGTCCCACCGACACGGGAGGTATGCAATGACCACCACCGCTTCAACCGCCGTCGTCGTCTACGACCCAGGCCTGCTCGACCCGGAACACGTTGCGCTTGCCGGGTTCCTCGGCGGCTACCGGGGCCTCACCCGCGACGCCTACGCCCTCGACCTGCGCCAGTTCGTGGCCTTCTGCGGCCGACGGAACCTCAAGCTGTTCGAGGTGCACCGCAGCGACATCGAGGCCTTCGGCCGGGGACTCGAGGCGAACGGTCGGGCGACAGCGACGATCGCCCGGCGGCTGTGCACCGTGACCGGCTTCTACCGCTACGCCGAAGAGGAAGGCCTCATCGCCCACTCCCCAGCGGTACATGTGCGCCGTCCCCGCATCGACTACGAGTCCCACGCCATCGGCCTGGACCGCAACGAGGTCGGCGCCCTGCTCGTCGCTGCGGGACTCGGCCCCGCCGCCGAGCACGCGCTCATCTCGCTCCTCGCGCTCAACGGGCTCCGGGTCTCCGAAGCGACCGGGGCGAACATCGAGGCGCTCGGCCTGGAGCGAGGGCACCGAACGCTGACCATCGTCCGCAAGGGCGGCAAGACCGTCACCATCCCTCTCGCGCCACGCACCGCCCGCGCCGTCGGCCTGGCCGTCGGTGAGCGAGCCGCCGGCCCGATCCTCACCGCCACCGGTGGTCACCGCCTCGACCGTCACGGCGCCGCCCGGATCGTCCGGCGGGTCGCCAAGCGGGCTGGGATCGTCAAGCCGATCGGCCCGCACACCCTGCGCCACGCGTTCATCACCGCCGCCCTCGATGCCGGCGTCCCGCTGCGCGACGTCCAAGAGGCCGCCTCCCACGCCGATCCACGCACGACCATGCGCTACGACCGGGCCAGGGTCTCGCTTGATCGGCACGCCACCTACATCGTGTCCACCTACATCGCCGGCGCTGCCCGCTGACCCGACGTTCTGGGCGCCAGCACCAGCCCGCCGGCGCCCAGAGCCAGCGAGGCAGGAGCGCAAATAACGCCGAATCGGTATCTGTCAAGGCTCCTGCTACCGGAAGTTGGATGAGCGCAGTATTGAATGTTCTGGTCGTGGTTCAGGGTTCTTCGATCCGGAGGGAACCTCCTGCGGCTGCCGCGATGGCTTTTAGGTCCTCTCGATCGGAGCTGATGACCAGGTCGGCTCGGCGCAGTGCGCCCTCGACCACGCTGGTATCGACGATGTCGGTTGTGCCGGCCTCGGTGGCCAGGGGGCCGACTTTGCGGGCTTGGTCGTTGTCGAGCGGTTCTATGTCGCAGCCAACCAGGAGTCTTGCCAGCATGGCCTGACGGCTGCCTCCCTTCCATGTCTGGGCGACGACTCCGGCGGGGACGGTGGGCACTACGCGGTTGGTCAGGAAGGCTCGGTGTCGTGCCCACATCCGCCGTTCGTTTCGTTCGGCTGCGATGAGTGCGCCGGAGTCGTAAGTGACTCCCATCAGGCTGTGCGCCTTCGGCGCGTGCTTCGGCCGGTCGGCCGGTCGAGGGCCTCTCGAGCCCACTGCTCTGCCTCGGCGATCTCCTCAGGGCTGAAGGCACCCTGCTCGCGCTCGAACTCAGCGACGGCCTTCAGACCGGCGCGGATGGTGAACTCCTTGCGCGCGGTGGCGGCGAGCCAGGCGCTGTAGGTCACCCCGGCTTCAGCTGCGGCCGCCTCGATTTGAGCGTCGAGGTCGGGCGGGATCGACACCGATCGCTTCTTCCGTACAGCCATGACAGAGATGGTAGCACAGAGGTAGGACAACTACCGGGCCTGGTTCACCGCAGGACCTTCTGTACGCGCGAGACCGCAGCCAACCGGAGCGCTGTGCCCGCTCCGATCCGACCGCCGACTCGGCGTCGCTTGGGCTGCCGCGACCAGTCGTGCGAGCGCCCAGATCAGTGAGCGTTCTGCGTCTGGTTCCGTAAGGAACTATCCGGCTCAACGGGGCGTCTAAGGGGTATGTCTATGCGCCAAGCGGCCGTTGGCCTCCTGCTGTTGCTGTTCGCAGCGGCATGCCGGTCGTCACCAGGATCATCTTCGCTTGGACCTCCGACAACAGCGTCGGGATCGACTCAACCAGAACCGTGCGGCATCCACTTGAAAGATGCCGGAGGTGAGCACGCGGTCCTGGATGCTGCCGGGACGCTGGCAGCGACCGTCGAGGTTTCGGGCCAGATGGCATCGAGACCCGGCTGCGTCGTCTTGCAACCGTTGAGTTCGAGGATCACCGTGGACATCGGCGACAAGGTCGAGTTTGTCGCGAACACCTTTCCTGCGGCAGACATTGGGTCCCCCCCGGAAGGAACTGTAATGCCCTATACCCGCGTCGGATCGGCGTTGGACGGCTTCGAGGTCCGTGACGCACCTCGAACGACGGGCACTGTCGTCGAAGTTTCGACATCATCAGGACCAAGCATCTCGCTCGGGGAGGACCCCGCCTCCGCCACTCCACACGTCATTGTTACCTTGACAGCAGTCCACCAGGGATCAGTGAGCATCGCATGGTTCGACTGCTCAGGCACCGGGTGCTGAGACACTCTGAACGTCCTGGCTCCAGCAGCAAGCGCTCTCCAGCCGAGCTGCTGGAGCTGATTCCAAGGCACCATCTGCCGCGCCGGAAGATCCGATCTGCGCTGACCACCGCTGGTCCGCAGTGGTCCCGGGAAGCCAAGCCGATCGACGGCTCGGGCGTCGCCTCCACGGCGCACTCCTGCGGACGGGGCGCACCGAACGCGCGCACCGAAGGTCAGCCCAGTGAGCCACGCGGGACGGCGCTCATAACGGCACCCGCCGGCGGCTCAACGCGGCCGCACCGCTAGCGCGGAACCGGCGCTCTGGCCGCTTGGCGACGGTCGGACGAGCCGCCGTCGCCACACCGACGAGACCGCCGCCGGCGGGAGGTAGCCACAGGATCGGGCCGCCGGCGTCCCCTCCGGGACGATCGGGCCACGGCGAATGGCCTGGAGCTGTGGCACGCTTGTGGCACGCCGACCGGCACCTACTGGGGGTACCGGTCCAGATATAGGCTCTGACCAGCACCTTTGTGAG
>JAKBBA010000109.1 GCA_021808665.1 Actinomycetes bacterium | reverse complement strand
AAGTCATCCGACTCGATTGGCTTCCCAGTGCCCGAGGTCGGGCGAGTCAGTTCCCAACACCGCTACCGCGCTCATCAGCATCGGCCCGCGATTCGCGAATGTCGCTGGGACGCCCGGGGAGACCCTAAGTAGGTCGAGCGCTCCAAGACGGACGACGCGCACCTCGACGCCTGGCATGGCCGGGTCGCCTAGGGTTACCTCGAGTTGGCCTGCCGCCACCATCACTGCCACCTCATAATCCCATGCTCTTGTGGGTGTTGCGGCCCCCGGAGCGAGATGGAGCATGTGCAAGGCGAAGTGGCCAGGTTCGACGACTCCCCCTCTGGATAACGGTGAGACGTACGGCTGGACCGCGAAGGAGCCTCCGGCGTCTGAGTCCACCCATACCGTTGGGGCTTCGCCGGCGCGCACGACATAGCGGGCCATCTCTTTAGCCCGAGGGTCTGTGGGGTCGGGAAGGTCGGCGCCGAAACGCGGATCAGAGTCCCCCGAACTCGGATGACTTTTGTATTTGGGAAGCATCGGTTTGGGGTGTCCAACCATGAACTGTGCAAGGATCGGCCCCGGTCCGTCGTTGCGAAATCCGTGCGCGCGCCCTGCAGGGTTGACCAGCGCGTCACCCGGTCCGAGCACCACATCGACCAGTTCGCCGTCGAACTCCCAGCTGACAGTCATCCGACCCTGGTGGATCAGGAATATCTCTTCGATCTCGTGGGTGTGCACCGCCGCGTAACGGTGAGGCTCCTGGTAGAGCAGCGAGCAGGTAAAAGTGTGCGCTTCCAGTGTTGAGACGTCTCCCACTTTGGGTGAGCCACCCGCCCCGATGAAACGCATTTGGGCTCTCGCCAGCTCGGGGTAACCCCTGCTCGCCGGGAAGGCATCCCAATCCCACAGCTTTGATGTATAGCGCCGCACCTCGGGTTCGTCGGGCCCGACAATGTCGGTGGGTTCGTTTGGAGTCATCGGATGGTCCTTTCGTGCTCGCTTACGTGCGCTATGGCTTCGATCTCGACGCTCGCGCCATAGGGGAGGCGGCTCACTTCGACAAATGTGCGAGCGGGTCTCGGCGTCTCGAAGGTCGACTCGTAATGCCTGTTGGCTTCGCCGCGGATGGCGATGTCGGTCACGAAGTAGGTGGTTCGCACGACATCGGCGAGGGTCGCTCCAGCGGTCGCGAGACGCTCCGACAGGCGCTGCATCGCAGCGTCAAGGGCGGGGAGCGTGCCTTCCACTGCGGTTCCGTACTCGTCGATCGACAACGCACCCGAAACGAACACGAAGCCGCCTACAGCCCTGGCTGGGCTGTAGGGATGCTCCGAACCGTCCGAGAGCGCCGTCCGAGCGGCCTCGGTGATCGGCACTGCTTTTGAGTCGGCGACTGCTGGACACCCGCCAGCAGTGCCAGTGCCATCAGAGAAGCTCATCGGACCTCCTGGACGCCTCGGCGGGGACTTCCACCGGGGGAGTAAACGCTACTTTCATGGGGCCGATGCTCGTCAGGTCGATTTCCACCATCGCCGGGCCAGGGTTATCGACTGCTTCGGCGATGATGCCGGCTGCGTCGCTTTCGTCTCGGACCTGCCAGTACGGCATTGGAAGTGACTGCGCCAAGAGATTGAAGTCCGGCGTTTGAAGGTCGACTGCGCACGGAGATTGGCCTCGGGCCAGCTGAGCGTTGCGCAGCACTCCGTATCCGCCGTCGTTGAAGACCACGACCGTGAGGTTCGGGTGCTCCTGCACCGCTGTAAGCAGCTCCCCGAGGTGCACGGCGAGCCCACCGTCGCCGACGATCACCAGGGTCGGCACGTCGGGTCTTGCAAGGCTCGCCCCGATGCCCATCGCGAGGCCTTGGCCGATACCGCCGCCACGGGCGAAAATGTTCGAACGCGGATCGTATATTTCGAGTAGCCGGTTCCCCCAACTGCTCGACGCGATGGTCACGTCCCGGGCGATCACCGACTCGCGGGGCAGTGCCGAGCGGATAGCGTCGCAAATCGCACCGTGGGGTCCGATAGCGCTTCGCTGCTCGGTTCTGGCTTGTCGGCGTGCGGCGAGCACCCGGGCCCGCCACGACTCGTCCCGATTACTCGTGTCTACCGCCGAGATCAAAGCGTCCAGGCATCGCGACGCGTCGCCCACGATCCCGACGGTCACCGGATACGTCCTGCCGATAGCGTCGCTTTGGATGTCGATCTGGATGTGTAGCGCCGGAAGCGGCATCTTGTAGGTGGCGGTCTCATTGGAACGGAAGTGCGTCCCGATCGAGACGATAAGGTCCGCTTCCTCGAGGATCCGCCGCCCGGCGGACGACGTGCCGTAGTTCCCGATGCAAAGCTCGTGATCTTCGGGCAGCACGCCCCTCCCCGAGTTGCTCGACAAGACGGCCGCCCCGATCATCTCTGCAAAGGCGAGAACCTGCGGCACGGCCCGACGTGCGCCACCGCCGAGCCAAAGGACGGGCCGACGTGAACTCGCCAGCAGCTTTGCTGCCTGCTCGGTGGCCTCGACGTCGAGCTCTACTGCTGAGTCTGCGTTTCGGGTGTATCCGAGGGAGTCGTCAACCTCGTAGGATCCGCTCGCATACTGGAGGTCTATCGGCCATTCGACGCTCACCGGACCGGGGGCTTCGCCGAGGGCACGACCGATAGCGCCAGCAAGCACTACTGGGGCAAGGTCACAGTCGCTGATCCGTGCGCTCCACGATGAGACCGCTTCGAGCATCTTCGGCTGGGCGGGAAACTCGTGTATGAAGCCGCCTCCGGCGTCGAGGAACTCGGTAGGAATGTTGGAAGTGACGTGCAGGAGCGGAGTGCCGGCGGTCAAAGCCTCGATCATCGACCCCGAGGCGTTGCCGGCGCCGGTGCCGGTACTCGTGATGGCGCAGCCGAGTCCTCCTGACGCCCGCGCGTAGCCGTCGGCGGCGTTGACCGCTGCCGCCTCATGCCTGACGGGAACGAAACGGAGACGGGAGGCGACCGCCTCGACGAGCGGTATGTTGTGGACACTTATTACCCCGAAAGCTACCTCGACTCCGTTGCGGCGCAGGAACTGGGCGAGAAGGTCCCCGCCGTCGGCATAACTCACACGGCTCATCGCACGTCCTGTCTGTTCACTGTGAGGTCAACCCGGGCGTTCGGGAGATCCTGGGGGTTCAATGCAGCCCTCGGTTCGCTCCGCCGGCGACGTCGACAGCGGTCCCTGTCATATACGACGAGCGTGGCGACACCAGGAAGGCGATCACGGCGGCGACCTCGTCGGGGCGCCCGAGCCTGCCTAGTGGGATCCGCCGGTCAGCTGCGAGTTCTCGCTGCCAGGCCTCATATCCGAGCGCTGCACCCGACTCTTTGTACCTGCGCTCCCACTGACCGGTGTCGATGAGGCCGAGGCAGACCGAGTTAACCCGAACACCGAGGGGAGCAAACTCGTTTGCGAGAGATTTGGAAAGGTTGAGTGCTCCAGCGCGAGCCGCGCTGGTGGCTATCAGGCGGGTTTCTGGTTGGACTGCGAGAAGTGCATTCACGTTGACGACCGAAGCGTCGCCGCTCAATCGTAAATGAGGAAGTGCCGCCATGGTCGGATTCAGCACGCTTGCGAACTTCAGTTCGAGTTCGTCGTGCCATTCCGATGCTGTGGTCTCGTAGAGAGGTTTCATGAGCGACCGGCCGGCATTATTGACGAGGCCGTCGAGTCGTCCGAACCGCTCTAGCGCCGACTCGATCCAGCGTTTCGCTGAGTCGTCGCTGCACACGTCGCACTCCACGGCCAGCGACCGTGCGGGGTCCGCGGAGATTGCCGCCATCGCCTGACGTAACCGGTCGCCGCCACGGGCGCAGGTCGCCACCAGCGCCCCCTCGCTTAACAGCAAGGCGACAGTCGCCAGGCCTACCCCTGAGCTTCCTCCGCTCACCAGTACTGCCCGGTCCTCTAAATCCAGTTTCAAAACGTCGCCCCGGTCGGTGGACGTCGGAGACCCTCGTGAAGCTCCACGAACGCTCCGACCCACGCGTTGACGGCCCGGGAGGCTTCCTGGTTCACGAGGTGGCCTGCCCCGTCGACCACAACGAGTGTTGCGTCTGGGATCGAGGCGGCAAGTGCCTCCGATTCGGCCATCCCGGTGACTTCGTCATCGGATCCGCAGATCACCATCGTCGGCACCCGAATCTGGCCGAGGATGCCCGTCGTGTCCGTCGCAGCCATGGCGTCCGTGGCGGCCCTATAGCCAGCCGGGCGGATCGAGCGCGCCATCTCGGCTCCCACCCGCTGCCTCAGACCCACGTCTGCTCGGGGTGAAAGGAGCCGGGGTGCACGCTTGGAAGCGAAGTCCGTTGCGCCGAGCCGGTCGAGCTCGTCGGCTCGGGCACGCATCGCCTCGGCAGACTCCCTGCTTCTAGCGGAGCCGCGACTTGCGCTGACAAGTACCAGACCCTCAAGTAGCTCGGGGCGCGACGCCGCGACCAAGGTTGCGATCACGCCACCCCACGACACTCCGAGCAGGTAGACGGAGCGGCCTGAAGCTTCGAGAAGCTCCGTAGCGGCTCGGACGTAGCTTTGCATTCCCGAAGGCCCCTCCTCTGGGTCCTCGGATGCCCCATAGCCCGGGGCGTCCCAGGCAACCACCCTCATCTCGCCTTCGAGCCCTTCCATCTGGGCCCGAAATGACGCTGAAGACGAGCCGATACCGTGCAGGCACACAAGCGCAGGGCCGCTTCCGCTCTCCACGACCGCGACCTTGCTCAAAGCTGCGACCTCCTCGCCGTAGCGTCCGGACTGTCCGGCGTTTGCGCCGACAGGTCAGGGGCCGCATGGAGCGGAGTGGATGGGAGCGTCTCGGAGAGCCAAGGGTCCGCCTCGCCAGCCATGTGCCGGCGGATGTCGGCCGACGGTGCGCCTGCGGTGCCCCAGGTGTCCGACAGCTCGGGTGTGCGAGCCCAGACGCGAGGAATCCATGTCGACTCGTCGACCCTCGCGACTTCCGACGTGTACTCGCACACCACCCCGGAGGGATCCACAAAATAGGCGAAGGTGTTGTCGCCGGGACCGTGGCGGCCGGGTCCCCACCCCGCGGGATGGCCCGCCTGACGTAACCGTCCTACACCCCTCATGAAGTCATCGACTGATGCCATCTCGAATGCCACATGGTTGATCGACGTCCACGAAGCCTGGTTGAATGCGATCGCATGGTGATAGGTATTGCATCTAAGAAAGGCCATCTGGTGCTCTGACCAGTCACTCAAGCGGAAGCCGAACACCTCCTGCCAGAACATCACGGCAGCGTCAATGTCGACCGTGTTCAATACGACGTGCGTGACGCCAAGTGGTCTGGATCCGCTGGGATCCCCCCGGGTAACAGCGTTGGATTCGGCGAGCAGTTCGACGCGTCGTCCTTCGATGTCAGCTGTCATCAAGGCGTAGCCGCCCGCCGGTCCGTCGACGTTGCCCGGACCATCCAATAGAGGAAGACCGAGACAGTCGAAACGTGCGGCGGCCTCGTCGACACTGCGCTTGTCCGCCATGGCGAAGCTGAGCTTGCCAAGGCCGGCGTGCTCCGAGCGGCGAAGCGCAAGCACATGGTGTTCGGGCCCTGCGGCGCGAAACCAGGTCGCGTCTCGCTCCGCACTTATGACGTCGAGACCCCATGGCCCGCTGTAGAATTCGGTCGCCTCGTCGAGTGCAGGCGTAGCGATCTCCACCGAGCGCAATGATCGAATGTCAGGCGATCCGATACTCACGAGTGCTCCCTTAGGTTGCGGTGGACTCGGGCTGCACACTCTACGAACTCGGCCGTCCTTCGAATGGAGTAATCGCGTGGGCGGGGCGAGCCGACGGGGACGACCTCAACCACTCGGCCTGGACGCGCCGACATCACCACAACCTCGTCTCCTAGGTACACTGCCTCGTCAATGTCGTGAGTTACCAGCATGGCCGTCGTCGCGTTGGTAGCGCAGATGCCCATTACCAGATCATTTAGCTGCTCACGCGTTAGAGCATCCACGGCCCCGAAAGGCTCGTCGAAGAGAAGCACCTTCGGATTGGTTATCAAAGCACGACACAACGCCACCCTTTGTTGCATGCCCCCAGACAGCTCGGCGGGGTGTCGACGCTCGAAACCTGCGAGTCCGACACCCTCGAGCAGCGCGGCCGCCCGTTCGGCGTCGTCAGGGCAGCGCGACCCGGCCGCGTCGAGCGGAAGCATCACGTTGTCGATCACGCAGCGCCACGGCAATAGCACCGGAGACTGGAACATGATCCCGATGTCGCGATTGCCTGCATGGGCTCTCTTTCCTTCGACGCTGATCTTCCCGCGTGTGGGCTCGATGAGACCGGCTATCAACTTCAACAGTGTGCTCTTGCCGCAGCCGCTAGGGCCGACGACTGTGGTGAACCTGCCGGAGCGGATGTCTAGCGACGTCGGCTCCAACGCGACAACGGTCCCCCGCTTGGAGCGGTAGCGCATCTCGACGGAATCGATACGGATCGCTGCGGGTTCGACCCCCGCTGTAGCTAACGGTAACCCGATGCCAGCAGACGAGGCTGACTCGGTCGGCATCACGCGGTGTTCGGTCATTGGCGTCCTATTCGGGCCCACGGTAGCGCCATGTACTCGACGATTCTCA
Organism: Actinomycetes bacterium; assembly: GCA_021808665.1. Next base: position 3,839 of record JAKBBA010000109.1, on the reverse strand, counting down.
CGAGGCTGAACAGAAAGATGCCCATGACCGCAAGCACTACGAGCGCCGAGAACATCAGAGGCGGGTCGATCTGCGAACTGCCCTGAAGTATCAGGAAACCGAGCCCGCTCTTGGCGGTGACGAACTCGCCTACGACGGCTCCGATCACGCTCAGGGTCACTGCTACCCTTGCGCCAGCAAAGATGTAGGGAAGGGCGGAGGGCAAAGTGAACAGCCTGAGGTTGCGGATGCTCGAAGTCCCGAGAGAGCGGCTCAAACTGACCATATCCGAGTTGATGCTCTTCAGTCCGGCAAGCGTGTTGATCAGTATCGGGAAAAAGGAGATGAGCGCCGCGACCACCACCTTCGGCGCCATACCGAAGCCGAGAATCAACACAAGCAGCGGGGCGATAGCGATGGACGGTATTACCTGCGAGACGACGAGCAGGGGAAGTACCGACTCTTCGAGAACCTTGAAATGGTTGATCAAAGTCGCTAGCACAACGCCAGTTGCGAGAGCTACCGCGAATGCGATCACGACTTCTTCTGCCGTTGTCGCAGTGTTGGATACGAGGAGGGAGCCGTGCGAGCTCATGTAGGAAGCGGTCTGGCTCGGTGAGGCAACCTCGAAGCTGGGAAAAGTCTTCGTGTCGACGAGCACCTGCCATATGACAACCGCGGCGGCGAAGACCGCCAGCGGCTTTAGCACTTGGGCGGGACGAAGTCGCCTGCGTGTGACATCGTCGGCATCGTCGCCGAACTCGACGTCGTCGAGACCGGCAGCCGATGAATCGACAGCCGTCACGGTAGGTAGCTGTTGGAATAGACCTGGGAAATGGGCACTGAGGTCGTCTGGATGGAGTACTTGATATTCAAGGCTTGCGTGGCAGTCCAGTCCGCGGCCGTCATATGGCCATAGGTGCCCGCCGAACTCTTCGTGGCCCAGTACGGCTTCAGTATTGCGAACTCGCTATCAAAGTAGCTGGCAGCCGATCCAGGGTCAGCAGCCGCAACGATCGCTGCCGCGGATGATGGGTTCGCCTCGGTGTATGCCAGTCCCTTATAGGCGGCAGCCAAGAAGGACTTCACTGCGGCCGGATGGGCGGCAAGGAACGAGTTGTTGGCGATGTAAACCGTCCCGAGAGGATTGATGCCGTATTTGGACCACGGGACAATGTTGACCTGGCTGGAATACTTGGCGAAGACTTGCCCGTACTCGTCGACAGCGGCGACTTTCCCGTCGAGCAAGCTCGGCACCAACTCAGGCGGGGTCAGGGACACCTCATGAACCTGCGACGAGCTCAAGCCGACCTTGCTCAAGAAGGCAGGGAGGAACGAAGCGTCAGAGGTGGCCGGGGCGAGGCCGATAGTCTTACCAGCCAGCTGGCTTGGTGTCGATATCCCAGAAGACTTCAAGGTCACGATAGAGAATGGCTCGGTTTGAAGCGAGATTCCGACGGCCGTTACCGGCACGTGCTGGCTAGCGATCGCTTTGATCAGCGTGCCGGCGTCGGTGAGACCCATCTGGGATTTCCCAGTCGCGACGTCAGTGATGGAGTCCTGTGAGCCGTGCGTCGGCTGGATCGTCACGTGCAAACCGCTCGACGAGAAGTAGCCTTTCGAGTTGGCGACATAGACAGGTGCGTGAGCGCCGTCGGTGAGGAAGTCCAAAGTGAACGTCATCGACACGTTCTGTGCGGGTGCCTGGGTCGACGCCGAGGCTCCGGACGTTACGGCCGGCGCAGCAGTAGTAGAGGAACTTTGAGATGAGCTCGACGAACCGCAGGCCGCGACTGCGAGAAGCGACGCCACCCCTAGCGCCGCTAGCTTGGCCGTTGAGCGGCCTTTCGCAGTTCCAGATCCAAGTCCTAGCCGAGTGTTCGCTTTCGGGCATGGGTTCGAACGGGCCTCGCTCAATGCGCGAACGTCGGATGCCGGCTTGTCTGATGTGATCATGAGAGACTCCCTGTGAAGGTTATGTGGGCTTGAAACGACGAGTTGATAAGGCACCTGCTCAATGGAATACGAACCCCCCGTCTACGACCACCAGCTGTCCTGTGATGTAGCCGGCTTCTGATCCCGCTAAGAAAGCCACCAAGCCGGCGGTGTCCTCAGGTTGCTGATCGCGGTCGATCACCCGATTGCGAGAGTAAAGGTCATGGCGGTCCTTCGGTATCGCCTCCGCCGACTCAGTTCGGCTGAGCCCGGGAGCTACCGCATTGACCGTGATCCCGTGAGGTCCGAGCTCCCTCGCCATCGCACGCGTCAAGGCAATCAAGGCCCCCTTAGAGGCCACGTAGTGCGCTAGGCGTGGTGAGCCGTACAGCGCGGCGTCCGACGCGACATTGACGATCCTGCCGTAGCGACGTTCGATCATCGCCGGCGCGAACGCCTTGGAGACCAGCCACGGACCCGTTGCATTTGTCCTCATGACCCGGTCCCACTCCGCTTCGGTCACGAGGTGGAAAGCCTTGCCGCCTACACCGTCGGCAAGCGCCGCATTGTTGACCAAAGCGTCGACAGGTCCGTGTGAGAGAATCGCGTCTGCCGCCCGTCCCACCGATACAGAATCGGTGACGTCCATCTCGACAAAGTGGGCGTCGAACCCTTGACGAACCAGATCGCCGACGGCCTCAAGCCCCCGGTCGCGGTTTAGCTCGGCAACATATACGCGTGCTCCCGCTGAGCCGACCCGAACTGCCATCGCGAAACCGAGACCCCGACCGGCACCCGTGATCACCACGGTCTGGCCGGCCATAGCTGAACCCCCTGAGTGGCCCACATCGGGGTTGAATTGGGTCGACTGCCCAAGGCTGCCTGACATCCTCAATTAGTTTAGACTTAAGATGCCCATTGTCAAGAGGAATTGGTTTCAACCTACAAAAAGTCCGTCTCCCTCGTCGCGCGGCAATCGCGGCGCGTATCCGCTTCGCCGCGCCCCGCCGCCTACCTGACGCCGCTGGGCTGCCACTACGTACGTCTACAAGCCGCCGGTTTACAGGCGGACTAAGAGTCTTCCGGGGCGCAAGCGATCACGGAATGGACCCCCCTGTCTGGCGCCCAACTCGACCCGCAGTCCGATGGCGGATGGGTGACTGTGCGAGAATCGCTCGACACACAAGAGGCCGCAGTCCCCGCCGAGCAGCTCGGAATCATCGTTTCGCAAACCTGCGATGTGGCGCAAGGACGACGGCGGCCACCTTGGCGCTGGGGGGTCCAAGCGTTAAGCCACCTACGGAACACCCTGTTGACCCGTGGTTTGGCCGATGGGAGGGGCTTGTCGAAGGCCCTGCGTTCGAGCTGGGTGGTGACGTCGTGGATGCTGCGGTAGAGCTCCCCGAGCCGCACGGCGATCATGGCTTCCTGCAGCGCTTCGCGGTCCGCTGCCCAGGTCGCGGGTCGGGCCGCTGCCGGCTCATAGGGAGCGGCCGAGCGGCCTAGCGGGTCGGTGACGTCGGAGCCGTTGCGCTGCTTGGAAATGACCTCCTGCTGGGCTCAGAGGTACTTCGTGTAGACCGACGTCGAGGGTGGGCGGCTAACCACCGGGATGAAGCTCCGAGCGAACCTGTGCCCGGAGCTTCTCACCGCTCATCTCTGCCGCTTCCTTCGACTGCGCATACTCCGCCTCGACTTTCTCGTATTGGGTAAGCCACCACTCCTGGTGCTGCGCGATGGCACCAGGGACGGCCGGAGCGAAACCCGTTCGCGCTGATTGGAGAGGAACGAAGGCTCGAAAAGCCAAATTCCACTGCTCCGTAAGAGCCCGGACTCTATCGGTGCCATGAGCCTCGACAAGCACATCAACATTTATGAGGTCGTCGTCCGGCCAGGGGCCAGGCAGTTCTTCATAGGGCCGTCCA
>JAKBBA010000108.1 GCA_021808665.1 Actinomycetes bacterium | reverse complement strand
GGTATCACCCCGACGAGGATCTGGAACACGTGGAAGGCTTCGGGCCACACCGACAGTTCCACGTCGACGCCCGCGCTCCTCGCCGAATCCGCAAGGCGGGTGGAGTCGTCGAGGAGTATCTCGTGGTCGCCTACTTGCACCAGCAACGGCGCCAGTCCGCCCAGCTCCGCGTAGAGGGGACTGACAAGCGGGTTGTCCAGCGGTTGGCCTGCTGCGTACACCTGGGCGGACCGGCCTTCTCCTTGGACTTCAAGCATCGGCTCTACGTCGGCCCGGCTGCGTCGCGACTCTCCAGTCGCGGCCAGGTCGGTCCAAGGCGAAAGCAGGTAGGCGCCGGCGGGTTGCGGGTCGCCGGCGTCTCTCAACGCTACGAGCAGCGCCACCGCCAAACCCCCACCTGCGGAGTCCCCGGAGACGACGACCTTGGAAGGGTGGACCCCGGCGGGTCCTGTCAGCCAGCGGTACGCACAGAGGGCGTCGTCGAGCGCTGCCGGGAAGGGGTGCTCGGGGGCGAGTCGGTAATCGACGCTCAACCCGTCGACACCGGCCGCCAGGCACAGGGAGGTCACAAGTCGGCGGTGAGTGGCGGGCGACCCGACCGTGTAGCCACCACCGTGGAAGTAAAGCAACGTCGGCGACGACCCCGGATCGGCAGCGGGATCTCTGAGCGTCCACTCGGCGGGAACCCCTCCAGCGTCGACGGCCTGTAAGGTCGCTCCTTCGACAGCTGGGAAGGCGCCCAGCATCTCCTCCATCGACGCGCGGGCCTCCTCGATCGTCGGCTCCGGCTTCCCCGCTGCTTCGTCGCGGCGTTGACGCAACAAAGCCTTGACCTCTTGCATCTGCTGACTCGCCATGAGCTCGCCCTCGCACTTTCCCCTGGTTAGCTGTGGATGTACTTGCGTGTCACAGACTACCGGTTCGGCGCGACAGCCCCTCCTGTGCGCCCGTCTCAGTGTGGCTACCATCGTCTTATGGGCTCCTCGGATACAGACAGCCCCGGTCACGGCCCGGCGGAGGGAGCCCACCCCTCGGCGCACGGCCGCGACATTCCGGAGGCGATATGCGAGTTGAGCGTCACCGCGGACGACGCTGAGTGGCTCGCTGCCCTGGCCCGGACGTTGGTCGAAAAGCGCCTTGTAGCGTGCGCAAACATCTTCTCCGTGCGTTCCGTCTACCGCTGGGACTCGGCGACACAGGATCATCGAGAATCACGGGCGGCTTTCCACACCCGGCTGTCGCTTTTCGACGAGGTCTCCTCCATCGTCACGGAAAGTCACCCCTACGACGTGCCGGCACTTTTCGCCGTGCCGCTCGCCGCTGTCAGCGACTCGTACCGCTCGTGGGTGCTCGACCAGACCCAACATCCCGACCAGGCCCGAACCGCCACAGTGGCCGACGACAGCAGCCGGGCATGAAAGCGCGCCGAACCGCTTTTGCCGCCGGACTGGTACTGTCAGCTGCGGCCACCGGGGCGGCCGGGTTGAGCAAGTCGGTCGGCACCCTCAAAAGCCGTGCCAAACCCCTCGTCGATCCCCTGTTGGAGCTTCCCGACGACGTGGAACGCTCGGAAGTCACAACTCCCGACGGGGCCCGGATCCACCTGCTACAGCGAGGTTCCGGGCGACCGATCCTGATGGTGCACGGCATCACCATCAGATCAGAGGTGTGGGCACCGCAAATGCACCTGCTATCGGACCGCTACAGGATCGTGGCGATGGACTTGAGAGGCCACGGCCGCTCCACCGTTGGCGAGGAAGGCGTAGGCAGGCGGGTAGCTGCCAGTGACATTGCCAATGTCATCAAGTCTTTGAACCTCAAAGGGCTGGTGATAGTAGGGCACTCGATGGGCGGAATGATCTTGATGGAGTTCGCCGGGAGGTACTCGAAGCTTCTCTCGGAGCGTGTGGCGGGTCTGGTGTTCATGGATACCGCTGCAAGCGGTGTCGTGCCGGCACCGTTCGCACCCGTGGCGCGCGTCGCGGGGAAAGCGCTCGCAAACCGGGTCCAGGCGGGTTATCCCCCGCTGCGCTTCCTCAACGGCGACAGCGACCTCGCCTGGCTCGTCGCCCGCCTCGGCTTCGGCTCTGCGCCTTCGGGGCGGGCGGTCGCCCAACTTCGCGAGTTCCAGGCGGCGGCGGCTCCCTCCGCCGTGGTCGGGTCGGGCGTTGACCTGATCGACCACGACGGGCGTTGGGCGCTGGCAGCGACGACCACCCCGTCGCTGGTGCTCGTCGGCTCGCGAGACCTTCTCACCCCGGTTCGCCAGGCTCGCAGGATCGCGCGGCTGCTGGCGAACTCGCGCCTCGAAGTGCTGGCCGGCGCCGGGCACCAACTCATGCAGGAGCGACCCCGCGAGGTGTCACGGCTTATAGACGAGTTCGCCAGCAGCCTTCAGGGGACCAACGCCGCCGGCAGCTGACGCCTAGGTGGCGGGCGGCACGACTTTTAGGTGAACGTCGCGCAGCTGAGTCTCGCTGACCGGGCTTGGGGCTCCCATGAGCAAGTCCCGGGCAGACTGGTTCAGGGGAAAGGCGATCACCTCTCGTATGTTCGCCTGCTCTTCGAGGACCATGATGATCCGGTCGAAACCGGGGGCGATACCGGCGTGCGGCGGCGGTCCGAAGTGGAACGCGTTCCAAAGAGCCGGGAACGACTTTCGGATACGCTCCGGTCCGTAACCGGCGATGGCGAACGCCGCCTCCATGATGTCGGGGCGGTGGTTCCTAACGGCACCCGACGACAACTCTATGCCGTTGCAGACCAGGTCGTATTGGTAGGCGAGAATGTCGCCTGGGTCGCTATCGCGAAGGGCTTCAAGGCCGCCCTGGGGCATTGAGAAAGGGTTGTGGGCGAAATCCCAGGAGCCGGTAGCCTCGTCTTGTTCGAACATCGGGAAGTCCACCACCCAGACGAACTCGAGCCGGGAAGGGTCGGCCAGGCCCAGTTCCCGGCCGACCCTGACTCGGTAGTCGCCGAGCAGGGCTGACACCTTTGAGCGGGGTCCGACCGCCACGAGGACAGCGTCAGCCGTCTCGGCCGCCGCCGCCTCGACCACCGACGCGACCTCCGCCTCGTCGAGGCGACGGGCGAGAGGCCCTTTGGTCCCGGCAGGGTCGAGCTGCAACCAGGTGCCGGTCACTCCCGCCTTCTTGGCGTCCTCGCCGTACCCGTCGAACCACTTCCGGGTCCGGTCCCAGCCTCCTGGAACGCGCAGCGCCCGGATGACGTGGCCCGCGCCGGGGGCGTCGGCGAACATGGGCAGTTGGGTTCTTCCGCCCAGCTGGCCTGACAGCTCCGCTAGCTCCAGGCCGAAACGCAAGTCGGGCTTGTCCGTCCCGTACCGGTCGACGGCCTCGGCGAAAGTCAGCCGGGGGAACGGAGTCGACGTCGTCTTGTCTGACAGGCCGACGACGATGGCCTCCATGAGGTACTCGACCTCGACGAACACGTCTTCTTGGGTTGCGAAGGCCATTTCCAGGTCGATCTGGTAGAACTCGCCGGGGCTGCGGTCCGCCCGGGACGCCTCGTCTCTAAAGCACGGCGCGATCTGAAAGTACCGGTCTATTCCGCCGACCATCAGCAGCTGCTTGAACTGCTGGGGGGCTTGCGGCAGGGCGTAGAACTCCCCCGGGTACAGGCTCGACGGGACGAGGAAGTCCCTTGCTCCTTCCGGCGAGGACGCAGTCAGGATCGGCGTCTGGACTTCTAGGAACCCCCGGCCCGACATGTGGGAGCGCACCAAGTTAGCCAGGCGGGCCCTCTTGGCTATCCGCTCCGCGAGCGGCCCGCGACGCAGGTCCAGGTAGCGGTAGCGCAGGCGGTTCTCCTCGCCGACTTCGGTATCGCGCTCTACGGGGAAGGGCAGCACCTCAGCCGACGAGAGCACCTCGGCGCTGGTCACTCCCACCTCCACCTCGCCTGTCGCCAGCTTTGGGTTGACGGTCTCCGCGGTTCTGGCGATAACAGTCCCGGTGACGGTGACGACGCTTTCGACTCGGAGGGACTCGAGCAGCGCGAACGCTTCCTCCCCCGGGTGGGCGACGAGTTGGACCATCCCGGCTGGGGCCATCCCACCCGAGTCTCTTAAGTCCACGAACAGCAGCCCGCCGTGGTCTCTCTTCGCAGCTATCCAGCCGGCGAGGCGGACGGTCGCTCCGACGTCGCTGCTGCGCAGGTCCCCGCAGCGGTGGTCACGGTAACGGTTGACGGCGAGAGGGGGGTTTGGCTCCATATCGGTGTCGAGGCTACCGGCCCTGGCCCGCGGCGTACTACCATCGCTCGCCGTGCCGCGTGTCGCCGTCGTAGGAGCCGGAGCGGCAGGACTCGCCGCCGCAAGGAGGATATCCGACTCGGGGGTGGCGGTCAGCGTGTTCGACAAGGCCAGGGGGGTGGGCGGCCGTTTGGCGACCAGGCGGGTGGGTAAAGCCCGGATCGACCACGGCGCCCAGTTCTTCACTACGCGCAGCCCTTCCTTCGACGCTCTGACCCGCTTGTGGGTGTCAAGGGAAGTCGCTTACGAATGGTGCCGGGGTTTCGCTGGCGCCCCTGACGGCCACCCGCGCTACGCCGGACGCGAAGGCATGACAGCCTTGGCTAAAGACCTGGCGGCCGGACTGGACGTTTTCACCTCGTCGCGGGTGTCGAAAATAGTCGAGCACCCCGACGGCTGGCTGGTGGAATCCGAACCGGGGACGTTCGGCCCGTTCGACGCTGTCATATTGAACCCGCCAGCACCTCAAAGCGCTGACCTCCTGTCAGGAGCGAGCGTCGACCGTGACGCCCTGGACGAGTTGACAGCTCTGCGTTACGAGCCCGCGATGGCCGCCTTGGTAGCGCTTCCCGGACCGGCCAGCCTGCCGTCGCCCGGGGGGCTGAAGATCGACGACGGCCCCGTGTCGTGGGTGGCCGACAATCAAGCCAAGGGCGTCTCGGCGGTCCCGGCGCTCACCGTCCACGGCCGGGGGGACTGGTCCGCTGCGATGTGGGATCGACCCGACGCGGAGGTCCTCGCCGTCATGCTCGACTCGGTCGAGCCTTATCTCGGCGGGATCACCAGTAGGGAGCTTCTCGGCCCTGGCGCCTCGGAGGCGGCGACCGTCGAGTTGCAGAGATGGCGTTACGCGACCCCGCTGCTGTCCTACGAGCGACGCTGCTTGATGTTGGCCGACACATCCCGGCCGGTCGTAGCCGCCGGCGACGCTTTCGGGGAGGCGAAAGTCGAAGGCGCCGTGCTGTCGGGGTGGGCGGCGGCCGACGAGGTCCTCCGTAGACTCCTCTAGCTCCTTCGGGACGGCTATCTGGCGAACCCGAACGCCAAGCCCCCGACGACCACGACGATCCCGGCGACGACGCTGGCGCTGGGCGCGGGTCCCCCGAGGATCACCCCTGTGACAGCGGCGGCGACGGGTGCCATGCCGGTGAGCAGGCCGGCTCTTGCAGCACCGATCCGTGAGACGCACGAGTACCAAAGCAGGAAGGCCGTCACCGTGGTACCCGCTGCGAGGTAGGCGATCGCAGCCCAGTCCGCGCCACTTTGCATCGTGAAACCTGAAGGGCCTTCGAACACGAGCCCGAGAACCCCGAAACCTACAGCTCCCATCCACGTGGCGTGGACCGACACTCCCCACGCCCGGTGCCGACCAAGGACGGGAACAGCCAGAAGGGTGAATGCTACCTCGCAGGCGAAGACGACCACCGCCCAGCCGGCACCTGCGAGGCTTGTGTGCCCGAGACCAACGACGGCTACCGATCCTGCGGTGACCGCGACGGCTGCGATCACGATCCTCGGAGACGGGGCGTGCCTCTCCATCAACGGACCGGCAAGCGACAGCACCGGGGGGACGCACGCTACCGCTACTCCCAAAGCGGCGGGAGCCGCGCTGGCCGAGCCTCGGACCAGCGCCACGTTGAACACGACCAGACCGAGGGCCGCGACCCCGACGAGCCAGAGCCACTCGACACCCCTCGGGAGCCGCAGTCGCTGCCCGGTCGCAGCGCCCAGGCCGGTCAGCACGGCCGAAGCCGCGGCGTAGCGGATGCCTTCACCGGCTAGGTAGGGCCCCCGCAGGAGCGTCGCCGAGGCGGCCACCCCAGCCCCGACGAGGACCTGGGCGAAAGCCCCGCCGCCGAGCACCTTCGCATTGGCTGGACCCAGCAGGCCGGCTGATCGCTTCGCCGTCGCCACCCGGCCTATCTTAAGTCCCGTCGCCCCGTTAACCCCCGCTAACGCCCTTATCGCAGGGCACCCCCGGGGCGACTCTGGTAAGGCACCCCCGGGCGTTGTCGGACGGCACTCGCAGCTATGATTGGGTCATGGCACTCACAGGAGAGTACGTCCCGAGTCCGTCCGAATGGGTCCGTGACCAAGTGGAGGCCTACGAGCGATCCGGAGGCCGGGAGGCCAACACGCTTCGCGACACCGGCTTGCCGGTCATCATCGTCACCACCCGCGGGAACAAGACCGGCAAGATCCGCAAGTTCGCTTTGATGCGGGTCGAGCACGAGGGACAGTACGCCCTCGTGGCGTCGAAGGGCGGCTCGGCGAACCATCCGGAGTGGTATCACAACTTGGTGGCCGACCCCGAGGCGTGCATGATCCAAGACGGCCCCGAGCCTTTCGACGCAGTCGTACGAGAAGTGGAAGGCGACGAGAGGCAGGCCTGGTGGGAGCGGGCGGTTGCCGCTTTCCCCCCGTATGCCGAGTATCAGACCAAGACCGAGCGCCGTATCCCGGTTCTCGTGGCTTCCCGACGGGACTGACCGTAGGCAGGCTGAGGCTAGCCGGCCGGCAGTTCAGTGCACGGTGACCGTGCCTGCGGTCCCGTCGACGGTGACCATGGCGCCGTCTGCGATGAGCCCGGTCGCATCGGCGACCGACACGACGCAGGGGATGCCCAGCTCCCGGGAGACGATCATGGCGTGACTGCCCTGCGCCCCTGTGTTGACGACCACTGCGGCTGCGGGCACCATTAGCGGCACCCAGGCCGGGTCGGTCTGGGGGGCTACCAGCACGTCCCCCGGTTCGAGGCCCGATGAATCTGTCGGGTCGAGGACGATCCGCGCCCGGCCGGTGGCCCGCCCACCCGAGCCCGCCGCACCGCTGAGAACGCTCCCCGCGCCGGCTTGCGCCTGACCCCGGGTTGCACGTGGCTTCATCTCGCTAATCGAAGGCACCCGCCGGTTGACCACGAACACCGGTTCGTAGTCGAACAACCTCCGGTACTGCGACCAGCGGGAGGCGATCGTATCTTTCAGCGACCACGGGTCGGCCCTCAGCTCGTCGAGCTCGTCGTCGACGACCATGAAAAGTTGCTCTACTTCGTCGATCGCTCCGCGTTCGACCATTCGCCTGGCGTACTCGTAGAGGGCCATGCGCGCCTCGTTTATCACCCTCACCACGTTCGTCTTGGCGCGCTCGCGCCCGGCGAGGAACACCTGAGCTGACTTTAGAGCAGCCTCGAAGGTCGCTGACGCATCCGGCGAGCCGGCGAGGCTCGAACGGATCTGCGACGCGGCCCGGTCCCTCTCTGCGAGCGCAACCCCCGCGCGCAACGCCGGCGCCTGCGCGTCGTCGGTGCGGCGCATCAGATCCAAAGCGGCTAGAGCGGCCTTGGGGTTCGCCTCCCACGACGGGGCGCGCAGGTCGTACTCGTTCGGGCCGCGCGACCCGTGGTCGTGGAGGAACGACGCGAACCGCTCCAGAAATTCGCTGGCGTCCCGGTCGTCGGAGGCGCCGAAAACTTCCAGCGCACAGCTCGGGTCGGCTTCGAAGGGGGCGGTAAGTTCGGGTGAACGGCGGATCCGCCGACTGAGCGACCACAAGGCGTGCGCCGGTGCCGCCGAGTCGACCTCGATGCCGGCCAGGAGGCGGATGGCCAGCGTGGGATCTCCGATCTCGTCGCTGATAGCACCGAGAGCGCCCGTGCCCAGCGACGCCAGGGCAGAAACGATCATCGCGTTCTCGAAGGTCTGCGCGACGTAGGGCATCATCGCCCGGGCCCGGGCGTGCAACGCCGAGTCGGTCAAGGCCCCCAGATCCGGCCGGGTGTCCCGAAGGGTTCGGGCCACTTCCCTGTCGGCGTCCAGGTCGGGGAGGGATGTGGTGGACATCGCCCACTGCATCGACTTTGCGAGCTTGTCCGCGTGCTTCGGGGAGTCATGCCAATCCTGGTGCTCGTAGGGGGGTACCTCGTCGCGTTCGTCGAAGAAAGCGCGGTCGATCAGCTCGGGGGACGCACCTGGCATTCGCGCTCCGAGGATCCGGGTCATCGACAGCGGGTTGTACAGGTAACCGCCGAAGGACTTCCAAAGCTCCGGGCGGTGCGGGTCTTCGTATTCGCCCCAGTCGAGAGCGCCGATGGCTATGTACGCGTCGCGCAGTCCCAGGCACATCCCCTGGCGTATGACCAGGCTGAGCCCGAGGGGGCTGAACGGCTCGGGGAACACGTCGGCTGCGTTACCTCGCGTCCACGCAGGGAAGCGCTCCCCCACCGTAGAGTCGCAGAACCAGACCTCATCGTTGCTCATCAGCCCTCCTCTGGTGATCCGCCATCCTCGGCGTGCTCGACGGTCCCCGACCGGCAGGGGTGAACTCCAGGTGCAACTCCCTCAGCGCCCGCATCGTAAACATCGGCACGTGCCTGAAGTCGTTCCGGCCGGCTGCGAGGCGAAGGTCCGGGAGTCTTCGCAAGGCTGCGTCTAAGGTCAGCACCTGCTCTAGGCGGCTCAGGTCTGCGCCGGGGCACTGGTGCTCGCCGAGGGTGAAAGCAAGGTGGCGTCTTGAGTTCGGACGGTCGAGGCGGACCTCCGCGGGGCATTCGAACATGCGCTCGTCGCGGTTGCCCGAAGCGTAACGCAGGTGGACCGTGGATCCTTTCGGTACCGGGACACCTGCTATCTCGGTGTCCTCGGCGACGACGCGCCACAGTCCCTGGGTCGGTGACTCCAAGCGCAGGACTTCCTCGACGAAGGCCGGAACGAGCGAAAGGTCCGCCCGCAGTCGTTCGTAGCATCCGCCCTCGCGTAGCATCACCCACAGGGCGGAGCTCATCGCGAACGTGGTCGTCTCGTTGCCGCCGACGAAGAGGTGGTCGACGATCGTTATGATCTCCTGGTCGCTGAGCGGCCTCGGCTCGCCGTCCCCGGTGAAGCCGGCCTGGGTTAGGTAGCTGATCACGTCGTCGCCCGGCTCGGCGCGCTTGGTCTCTATCTGCTCGGCGAGGTAGTCGTACATCTCGACTACCTGCTCTGCTACCCACACGTCCTCGTCGGGTTGGAGGGGACGCACGAACGGCAGGATCCACGCGGCGCTCCACTTTTTGAGCTTTGGTATGTCGGCTTCGGGCAGGCCGAGCACGTGGGTGATGACCCGCACCGGCACCGGCACAGCGTACTGGGAGTTCCACTCGACGTGGCCGTCGCTTTCGAACGTGGAGAGCTGCTCGTCGATGAAGCGCTCTATGACGGGGCGCCAGCGCTCAAGACCCGGGCCGGTGAAGAAGTGATCCACGAGCGCCCTGTAGTGGCGGTGCACGGGAGGGTTGGTGCCGAGCGGCGTCATGCGCTGCCACCCTCCCCTGTCGTAGACGGCCTGGGCCGCTTCGGAACGGCGTTTGCTGGCACCCGTCGGGAAGGTCCGCTGGTGGCGCAGGACGGCCATGATGTCGTCGTAGCGGGTTATGACGTAGTCGTCCGTGCCGGGGATGCGGTATACCGGGCGCTCGTCGCGCAGATATTGGTAGGTGGGATACCAGTCTTCTTGCGTCGCCGACGCGAACAGGTCGACATCCATGCCCGTGACAATACACGCGGTTCATACTGACCGATTAGATATTTGACCTTTGGATGGTCAAAGGTCGGGCTTTTTTCGTCGCCAGTTCCTCGCAGGTGAGATACCGTCGAGAACGTGCCAGCGAGCGGAGGACCTAACGTCGAGATAGACGGCCGGCCCGCCATGCCGAGCGACGAGGACGTCGCCGCGCTCGTCGGGTACCGCTTCGCAGGGGGCGAGCGCAGAGTCGAGCACTGGGAGAACTGGCTTCTCACCGACTGCACCCAGCGCAAGCCGATGACAGGCCGGCAGCTGCACCCGGTCGTGTTGTTCCACGTTCCGATCCAGGCGGCGTCGACCTCCATCGGCGAGATATTCGCGGTTTGCGGAGGGGGCCGGGCCGGCTCGGTGACCCTTCTCAGCTACGAGTGGGAGCTCTTAGGGGTCCTCTGCGAGGACGTCGACTACCGTGGCGACGGCGGTATCGTCTCAGCCGAACGTTTCAGAGCCCCCGACGGCGCCGTGACCCACGACGACGTGGCGTTCGCTATCGAGCTTTCCGACCCCGACGGCAAGCTCGTAGCCCGGGTAACGACCAGGTGGAGGTTCCTGCGTTGAGCGCTCCGGCCTCGCGCGACGAGTCCATCGACCTTCCGGCGATCCCGTCGCTCACGGTCGCCCACGTCGACCCGCAGAGGATGAAGACCATGGCTGCTCTCCTGCGTGACCCTTACCCGATCCACTGGGATCCCGCCTCGGTC
>JAKBBA010000107.1 GCA_021808665.1 Actinomycetes bacterium | reverse complement strand
GGCTACGGCGAAGAAGTCCTCGAGGAATCCGAGGCCCGGCCACGAGGTGATGGCGAATGTCTTGGAGAAAAGGTCCCCGTAAGCTTCGATGATCGTCAGGGTGAGGACGATGAACCCCCAGAAGGTGAAGAAGTGCGCGAGGCCCGGGCCCGGCCGTTTCAGCAGTTTGCGCTGGCCGAACACGTCTGCCAGCTCCGCCTGTAGCGCCGCTTTGACGTCGGACGCCCTGCCCGGCGCTGGGGCTCCGTCGGTGACGAGCCGGTAAAGAAACAGCGCCCGCCTTAGCACGAGTGCTATCCCGACTACTGTCACGGCAAGGCCTACGGCCAGTCGAACGTCTTGATTCACAGGGGGCTGCCTCCGGGCGGAACTTCTCTGGGATCGGGTGACCCAGACCCTACCCGGCTGTGGCAGATTCTGCCTACCAATGTCTCACCGGTCATGCCCGTCGAGTTGGCGAAATGACATGGACCCACCTAAGCGCACCTAAGCGTGAGAAATGGAGGGGCCGGAGTGAGAGATTTGGAGGGGGTGCGAACGTGAGAAGCCGAGTCTCTTGCCAGCAACCGCAGACTGTCACTCCCCAATTGTAGCATCGTCTGTGCTACAATAGGGGAGTGACACGAATTGGGGTCCGGGAACTTCGCCAACATGCGAGCCGCTATATAGAGATGGTCAAGGATGGGGAGGTCGTGGAGGTCTCTGAAAGAGGGAAGCTCGTTGCCCTTTTGGTATCTCCGACCCCAGCGGTAACTATGAGGGATCAGCTTGTATCGTCCGGGCGCCTTCTGCCGGCAAAGAGCGCTTTCCACCTACCGGAACGCAGGCGTTCCCAAGGAAAGGTAACCGGATCGGAAACGCTCGCCGAACTGCGCCAAGACCGGCTCGCTTGATCTATTTCGACACCTCCGCCCTAGTGAAGCTTGTTTTCGAAGAGGCCGAGAGCGCTGCCCTGACCGAGTGGCTGACCTCCAAGGTAGACGTTCCCAAGGTGAGCAGCGAGCTGTCGACGATTGAACTTGTCCGTACATGCCGGCGCCTTGACGAAGATGCGGTTGCCGACGCCAACCTATTGCTTGCGGGTATCGACCTACTTCCCATGGACCGCGCCATCATCGAAACAGCCGCGGCCCTCTTACCAGTCGAGTTGCGAAGTCTAGATGCGATACACCTGGCAAGTGCGTTGTCAGTAAGACCTGCCGCATTCGTCGCGTATGACGCCCGACTCTGCTCGGCTGCGTTGAAGGCTGGTATCGAAGTGGTCTCTCCTGCCTGAAAGCGCGGAGCGTCCTTCGCCGGCACGCGTTGACGTCGGATGCCCTGCCCGGCGCGGGCCGTCGGAGGCTGCCTCCGGGGGACTTCTCTCGGATCGGGTGGAGAGACCCTAGGGTGAGCTCGTCGTCGAAGGCTGATCGACCGACAGCGCTGTGCCGAGCGATCCGCCGGGCGTAACGCAGCATGTCCTCTAGCGCGCTTCGGTCTCCTTCAGGGCCTCTCACAGGGGTACCATGTCGCGGAGGACATTGGCGGCGAAGCGATCGTATTTGAGCAGTTGGCGCTCCACGATGTTCACCGGGCAGCCCAGCGCGTCCTCGAGTTCGCCGATAAGCGCCGCGAGGTCGAACAGGCTGCGCCTGGCCTCGATGTCCGCTAGGAGGTCCACGTCGCTTTCATCGTCGTTTTCTCCGCGGGCGACGGAGCCGAACACCCAGACGTTTGAGGCGCCGTTGTTGGCACAGACCTCTAAAATCTCGGTGCGACGGGACCGCAGATCTTCCAAGGAAGGCGCTGCCTGGCGAGGCTGTGAGCCGTCGACGAGCGTCCTCATGACTGCAGTGTATGCGTTCCGAGGAGCGGAAACTTTAGCAGATTAGGCGTTAGTTCGGCACCCTGGTGAAGCTCCCTTTCGACTTTTCCATGGTTTGCGCCATTATCGAAACATAACGCTAGAGAAGTAGCGCTCCATCCTGTCGCACAAGACGGTCGCGACCGTGTGCCCGGCGCCGAGTGTTGCGGCGACCTGGCGGGCTGCGGCGAAGTTGAGTCCGCTGGAGAGCCCCGCGGGGAAGCCGAGGCGGCACAGGTGTCTGGCTGCGTAGACAACGTCTGGCCAGTCCACGAGCACAGGCTCAACTGGCATCTCGTCGTCGAACAACTCGCTCAAACCGTCGACGATCCCAGGGACGTCGTCGCGTATCTCGGGATTACCGTCGAGGCCGCCTCCCGCTCTTGGGTAGGCTCGAAAGAGGAAAGTCGGCTGCTCCGCGTCTCGCAACGCTTGGCCGATCCCGGCGAGCGTCCCGCCGGTTCCGGCGCCGCACACGAAAGCGTGGATGGGCCCTTCGACCTGTCGTATCAACTCGACTCCGGTCGTGAGGCGATGCGCCTCCGCGTTGAGCGGATTCGCGAATTGGTCGGGCAGAAGGACGCCGGGGCGTTCACGACCGAATGTCTGGCATGCCTCTCGAGCCCCGGCGACGCCACGCGTGGGGTCGGTCAGGACGACCTCGGCTCCTAGCTGGCGGAGCACCATGAGACGCTCCGCGGCAACGCCTTCCGGGAGGAATGCCCTAAAGGCCAAGCCGAGCCGTGCACAAGCGACCGCCAGGGCGATGGCCGTGGAGCCACTTGACGCCTCCGCAACAATAGTGTGAGGAGATATCAGTCCCCTCTGGAACGCATCGTCGAGCATAAACCAGACGAAGCGGTCCTTGATCGATCCGCTTGGTTGGCAGTACTCGAGCTTGAGCCAAAGGCTGCAGTTGGTTGTCTGGTCGGCGATAGCGACCGTCGGTGTGACCACGACCCCAGAGGAGCGCGGGGCGATCGCGGCGATGCTCATAGATCCCCGACTGCCGACCGCGTCGCCAAAGGGCAAGTGAGGGAGGACTCAAGGCCTGCGGCGTAGCGTTCGGCCAGGGGCGGTCTAGTGGGTCGCGGCTCGAAGCTTTGCTTTGCCAATTCCGGCGGCAGTGCTCCGGGCTCGCCGTGTCTGATCCAGTCGGCAATCGCCTTTGTCTGGGCCTCTCGCAGCATGTCGCCTAGCCAGGTGGATGTAATCCTGGCACCGTGACGCTGTCGAACGACGATGACGTTGGAGTGTTCGCACTGATCAAGGCACTTGGCGATCCGTAGCCTGATCCCAGCTCGGCGTGCCGAATCGCGAAGTTCGTCGAGTTGACGGGGGTGGTCTGTACCGGGATGCTTGTTCGCTGTTCCACAGCAACAACCGCGACATACGACCACCGAAGTGATACTCGGTCGCTCGAAGCGGGATTCGCTATCCTGTCCAGCCATAGACTCTACGATACACGTACCTTCGTAGGTACGCAAGTAATGACTAAGGAATCACCCTTGAGGTGAGGGTCTAGCTAGTTCGCCCGGGACAGCAGATGAGCTTGAGGTTTCTCCGAAATCTGCCGTCCCATGATCGCTTCGAGCACGGCCACGATCTCGTCGTCGGCCACCGTGTAGTACTGAAAGGTGCCTTGACGGCGTGCGCGGACCAAGCCGGCCAAGCGCAGCTTGCTCAGGTGCTGACTGACGGCGGTGGGCGTTGTTTCTGCGAGATCGGCGAGGCATGCGACCGACGATTCGCCCTGGGCAAGTGCCCAGAGGATCCTTACCCGCGTCGAGTCAGCCAGCATGCGCAGCATGGCGGTTGCGCGTTCAACCTCGTCTTCGGATGGCTTAGTAAAGTTTGCGATGTTTTCGTGCATACCTGTACCTGTTGGTGATCACACCTACTCTGATTTTACCATACAGCGACATCCTTGGCTACCTTCCTTCCTGCGAAGGTGCATTTGTGGTGGGAAATTGTTTCAGAGACATGAATTGGGCCAAGTTCGCTTGCCTTCGTCTCTGCGAAGGTGCATAGTCATACATTGAAGCCGAATTGACTTCGGTAAAGCACCTGTGAAAAGGGAGAAGGCGTTGACAATAGTGAAACGGGGCCGTAGGACGACAGTCGTTATCGTAGCGTCCGGCATGGTGGTGGCTGCTTGTGGATCGTCGCCGTCCGCAACCTCGGCGACGACTACGACAAGCGCTGCGGGCGGCCAGTCGTCGACGGTGCTCAAGCTGGCTGCGACCTTCCTACCTAGTGCCATTGATCCCGCACAGGGCATAGATGCCATATTCTCCTTCGAGGAGACCCTCACGCAGATCACCGCCAGCGGCAAAGCTGTGCCCTTCTTGCTCAGCGCGCCGCCGACGCAGACATCTGCCGATACCTGGACGCTCGACCTGCGCCCCAATGTCACTTTCGAAGACGGCCACCACATGACAGCAGCGATCGTGGCTGCCGGAATGAACCGCGAGGAGCGGCTCAGCGACACGACCAAGACGATCCTGCCGGGAGCCGTCTTCACCGCGACAGGTCCGTTGCAGTTGACCGTCACCACCCCGAACACGGTACTGCTCATGCCCTACTTGCTGGCAGACCCGAGTTTGGCCGTCTACGACGAGCCTGTGGTCGCCGCAGCGGGCACTGGTCCGGACGCATTGGTCGGCAAGGGGGTCTTCACCGCACCGTACGCGATCACGAAGTTCACGTCTACAGAAATGGATCTCGTCCGCTACAACAACTACTGGCAAGGCCGCCCGGCGTTGGCGGGCATCGACGTTACCCAGGTGTCCGATCCGACAGCTCGAGCGCAGTCGGTCCTGAGCGGCCAGGAGGACATCGCCGACGGTTCGAACAGCCCGCAGGTACGCAACCTCATCAAAGGAAACTCCAATGTCAAGCTGACACTTTCAGCGGCACCTCAAGGCTCTTATCCGCTGTACTTCAATCCGTCGACAGCGCCGCTCAATGACGTCAACGTCCGACGCGCAGTGGCCCTCGCGTTGGACTACCAAACCTTGGCGCCACAGTTCACCGGGGGAGTTGACAGTGCAGCGACAGGACTTCTTCCCCCTGGATTTCCATTGGCGACTCCAATCCAGCACCAAAACGTCGCCGAGGCCAAGCAACTGCTTCAAGCTGCCGGATGGACCGGCACCGGCATACGCACCAAGGGTGGAGTGCCCTTGGAGCTAACGCTGCTCATCTACAACTCGCGGCCCCTCTTGCAGCCGTTGTCCATCGGCATCCAATCGGAGTTGGCCAAAGTCGGCATCGGCGTGAAGATCAACGACATCCCTTATTCCTCGACGATGTACAACAACGCCAGCACTTGGAACCTTGCCCTCTACCACAACTACGCGGTATCGCCTACTGGCGTCCTAGACCCCTACCTAGCAACGGAGGTCGGCACGGGTGGATCGGCAAACAACTGGCACATCAGCGACCCGCACCTCGACTCGCTCCTCAGCACACTGTCGAAGGTCTCCAACCAGGCAGCTCGTGCCACGGCGCTCAACAACGCACTGAAATACATATGGAACCAGGCTTACGTCGTCAACGTCGCCTTCGAACGCGACGGATCGCTGGTCGGAAAGCAGTGGCAGGGTTACACTCCTGACAACGGCGGCCAGGAGGGAGACTGGAACTGGAAGACGGCACCGACGCAGTGACCTTCGAGGAGGACGAAGGCGCGGTAGCAACTTCGCTTCGCGCCGTCGCGCCCTCGTATGCTCCCGCCCCGAACTCGCCCCGCAGCGTTGCGGGTCCGAGAAGGCGGGTCCGGCGAGGCTACGGCTGGTTCGCCGCGCGTCGAGTCGGGCAATCGCTCGTGACCCTCCTCGGCGCATCGGTCCTTATATGGCTCCTCGACGCCGCGGCGCCGGGGGACCCGGCGGCGTCATTTCTTGCGAGCCGGGGCGACCGTAACCCGACAGTGCAAGCCCTAGCGGCCGCGCGTCGCCAGTTGGGTCTCGACCACAGCGCCCCCTACCGCTACTTCAGCTGGCTCATCGGGCTACTGCACGGCAACTTGGGAACCTCCTACATCACGGGTCGGTCGGTGCGCACCGAGATCGCATCGCGGCTCGGCGCTACCCTGACCCTGGCCGGGGCAGCCATAACCCTCGTAATTTTAGCCGCACTGATTCTGGGTTTGGTTGCCGCCTTCTGGGTTTGGCGGTGGCCAGATGTCGCGCTGCGGGGATTCACGGTTGTCGCTGCCGCGGTGCCCGGGTTCATCGTCGGGTTGTTCCTCATCCAGTATCTGGTAATCAAGTTCGGCATCGGCGAAGTGATTACCAACGGGACGCCCCAGGAGGTGCTGCTTCCGGCCTTAGCCGTTGCGGTCAACAGTCTCGCCGTGCCGACCCGTGTGCTGCGCTCATCGATACTGACTGCAATGCAGTCGAATTATGCGCTGCTGGCCCGCGCACGGGGAGCTCGGCGGATCTCGGTGTTGCTACGTCACGGGCTGCCAAACGCGCTGGTCCCGTTTATCAATGCGCTCGCTCTCTCCGCCGCGTGGATGATCGGAGGAACGGTCGTAGTAGAGACGGTGTTCACTTGGCCTGGCATAGGCTCCTACCTGGTGCAGGCGGTCGCACAGCGCAACCTCCCGGTGGTGGAAGTGATTTCTCTTATCGCCACTGCGGCGTTCCTTGGCGCAAGCCTGCTGGCAGATCTCCTGACCGCGCTGATCGACCCGCGCGTCGACGCGAGTTTGCAATGACGAGGGGACCATGGTGGCAAACGCGCAGTTGACAGCCGACACCGCAGGAGTAAGACCGCTGGTGCCGCTCCGGCGCTGGAGTCCCCTGGAATCGGTGCTCGGGACTGCTAGCGGGCGAATCGGCGCGGCACTCGCAGGCGCCGTTGTGGTCGTAGTGGCCGTTGGGTCATTTCGCAGTAACCCACCAAACGCCGTCGCGATCAGTCAGGCGTACCTTCCACCCAGCTGGGCTCATCCGTTCGGTACCGATTCTTTCGGGCGCGACGAGTTGGCGCGTGTCGCAGCGGGCGGCCGCACGAGCTTGTCGGCCGCCTTCCTCGTGATCGGTCTGGCGATGGCTGTGGCCCTCGTCATCGGAATCTTCTCCGCAACGGCGGGGGGTGTGATCGACGCAGCGTTGATGCGCCTCAACGACGTCGTGCTATCCATCCCGAGCCTCGTCTTGGCGATGGCCGTGATCGGCGCGTTCGGTGCCGGCTTCACGAAGCTGATTCTCGCTCTGTCGGTAAGCTACGTCGCCCAGTTCACCCGGATGGTGCGAACCTTCACCCTCCAGGCGCGCCACCGCGCCGACTTGGATGCATCTCGGTTGGCAGGCGTGGGTTGGTGGCGTTCGATGCTAGGCCACGTGGTGCCAGGCGTGACAAGCCAACTTCTGGTCATCTCGACGTTGTGCCTCGGCGACGTGATCATCGGTATTGCAGGGCTTTCCTTCCTGGGGCTCGGCGTACAGCCCCCTGCCGCTGAATGGGGATCTATGCTCTCGGAGTCAAGGGATGCTTTCGCCGTCGCTCCATGGCTGCTTCTTGGGCCAGGACTTGCGATCCTGTGTAGTTCGCTGTCTGTAAACCTGATCGCCGACGCCGTCCGGGAACGGCGCCAACCATGACTCTCGATGTCCGGTCGATTGGGTCGAGTGCGCCGAGTGCGGAACCCGCCGGCCCCCGAACTCGTGGTGCGCCGTTCGCGCTCGAAGTAAGCGAACTAGCGGTGCGCTACGCGAATGGGGTAGCGGCCATTCGAGGCGTGAGTCTTAACGTCCGTCCAGGCGAGTGCCTCGCTATCGTCGGTGAGTCAGGTTCAGGAAAGTCGACTGTCGCGCTGGCGGCGCTGGGCCTCCTTCCGCCCGGCGCGCAGATCGAAGGCCGCATCACCGTAGCTGGTATGGACGTCGTCGGAGCAACAGAACGCCAGCTGCGTTCCATCCGCGGCTTGTCTATAGGCTACGTCGCGCAGGACCCGATGCGCTCGTTCGATCCACTCCGGCGGGTCGGCTCATCAGTCGGCGAGGCGTGGGCGGTGCATGGCCTTCGGCCGCCACCTCACGCCGTGCAGGACGCGCTCGGCGCACTTGGCATCGACGAGCCTGGCGAGCGGGCGCGCCTCCGACCGCATCAGTGGAGCGGTGGCATGCTGCAGCGGGCCTCGATAGCGGCCGCCAATGCACATACCCCGCAGATAGTCGTCGCTGACGAACCCACCTCAGCGCTCGACGCCGACCGCGCTGACGCTGTTCTCAGCGCCTTGAGGTCGACTCAGGCGGCCGTGCTTCTCATCAGCCACGACCTCGAGCTTGTCGGTCGCCACAGCGATCGGGTGGCGGTGATGTACGCCGGAAGGATCGTGGAGCACGGCTGCGCCAGCGATATGCTCAAAAGCCCCCGCCATCCTTATGCGCGTGCCTTGCTTGCTGCCAGCCCACGTCCCGGCCATGGCCTACCGATCCCTCTTCGCGGGGCGCCACCCCGTCTTGATCGCGCACTGATCGGCTGTGCGTTCGCCCCTCGCTGCGACCACAGGCAAGACCGCTGCGCCTTGGAGGAACCCGAGTCAGTCGACCAGTGCGCATGCTGGAGTCCAAGGAGCGCCCCCGAATGATTCTGCCTGAGACCTCGGACGACTGCCCCGTCGTCGAGGCGAATTCGATCGGGATGGCCTACGGGTCTGGCAAAGCACGACGCACGGTGCTCGACGGCGTCAACTTGTCGGTCTGGCCAGGAGAGATCCTCGGGGTGCAAGGCCCATCCGGGTGCGGCAAGTCGACGCTGCTCAGGATCCTTGCGTCCCTGGAACGCCCCCAGGAAGGCCGCTTGACGCTTGGCGGCCGCAGCGTCACCTCCCCACGTCGCGACGGCTTTGTGATGCCCATCAACCAGGATTCTGCTGGTGCGCTCGACGAGCGATGGCCTGTCTGGCGGATTGTGACCGAACCCCTGATGGCGCGCCAGAGTCGGCCGCATCCCTCGCGATCAACCCGAAGGAACGTTGCCAGCGAGAACCTTTCCCGAGTGGGCCTGGCGGAACTCCCGCTCGACGCGCGGCCGCCCCAGCTTTCCGGTGGCCAGCGCCAGCGGGTCGCCATCGTGAGGGCCCTCGTCGCCCGGCCCCGCCTGCTCGTCGCTGATGAGCCGACCGCTGCCCTCGACGTGTCTGTCTCGGCCGGAGTCCTGCGTCTGCTCTCCGAGATGGCCGACCAGGGCATGGCCATCGTCATCGCGAGCCATGACCGTGCCAGCCTGCAGATTCTGTGCACTCGGATTGTCGAGCTTCGCCAGGTCATCACTGCCACAAGGTCCGGAGAGCGACCCGGACGTCGGGTGGACATAACTCCCAGCTTCCTTTAGTATCTTCGTATGCACGAAGCTATTGGCGTGGGCAGGTTGTCGAGGTGACGGTTGCACCATCGGCGGCGCCCCCGAGGCCAGGACCCGAATCATCCAAGTCGACGGATTCCAACCAGACCGCCATCCGCGGCCGGTCATGGCGGCGCTTTGGATCACTTCCCGAGGTCCGCTGGGCCGCCGCCTCTCTCTGCTTTTTCATCGTTGCCGCGATCTGCCACGTTGCGGGCGCGCCTGCTGGGGTCGAGTGGCCAGCGTGGATACTCTGCTACCTGACCGGTGGCTGGGAGCCGGCGCTCGCCGGGCTGCGAGCCGCACGCGACAAGACCCTTGACGTCGACCTGCTCATGGTCGTAGCCGCCATCGTCGCCGCCAGCATCGGTCAGGTCGTCGACGGCGGCCTCCTTATCATCATCTTCTCGACCTCAGGGGCCTTAGAGGCCGTGGCGACGCGCCAGACTCAGGACAGCGTGCGTTCCCTGCTCGACCTGACACCAGAGCGAGCGACTGTATTGACTCCTAGTGTCGAGGGGGAGCCCCGCGAAGTTGTCGTCGCGGCAAGTGAGCTGGGCGTCGGGGACCTGATAGTGGTGCGCCCTGGCGAGCTCATAGCGGCCGACGGCGAGGTCGTCTTCGGGGTCAGCGAAGTGGATCAATCGTCGGTCACAGGTGAGCACCTGGCTGTCACTAAGCGGCCAACGGACAAGGTCTTCTCGGGGACCATGAACACTGCCGGAGTCCTCCACGTAAGAGTCGAACGGCCCGCCGGTGAGTCGGTAGTCGCGCGAATCGTCTCCCTCGTCGAAGAAGCCAGCGCCACCAAAGCCGAACGCCAGCTGTGGATCGAACATATCGAGCAGCGTTACTCGGTGCTGGTGGTCGTGGCGACCGTGGCCTTTATCGTAATTCCCCTTCTCGTCACCGACTGGTCGTTCCAAAAGACGCTCATTCGAGCAATGACCTTCATGATCGTCGCGTCGCCGTGCGCCGTCGTGCTTGCTACTATGCCGCCACTACTGTCTGCGGTTGCGAACGCTGGACGTCACGCCATCCTCGTCAAGAGCACCGTGGTGATGGAGCAAATCGCGCGGATCGACACCGTCGTCTTGGACAAAACCGGCACCGTGACACAAGGGCGCCCGAGAATGGCGTCCGTGTCGGTCGCTCCTGGCGGGACCCTGCGTGCCGACGAAGTGATCAGCCTGGCGGCCGGCGTCGAGACATGGTCGGAGCACCCGCTCGGGGCGGCCGTAGTAGCCGCCGCGAACTCGCGATCGCTTCGCATTCCAGCTGCAGTCGACTTCGAGGCGTCGCCCGGGCGCGGCGTACGGGCGTCTATTG
>JAKBBA010000106.1 GCA_021808665.1 Actinomycetes bacterium | reverse complement strand
GGAAGCTCCTGGCACGCGCAGCGCGTTCGGACCTCGACAACTGGAATCGTTCGAGCGCCATCTCGACATTCGCGAGAGCGGTCATCCACGGCATAAGTGCATATTGTTGAAGTACAACCGCCCGGTCGGGTCCTGGCTTTATAATCTTCCGATCCCCGATTCGGACACCGCCGCTTGTCAGCTCAACGAACCCTGCGACTGCGTTCAGGAGGGTCGTCTTCCCGCAGCCGGTTGGTCCCAGCAGTGCCGTGAAGGAGCCGGCTTCAAACGTTACGTCCGTAGCGGCGAGGGCGACGGTGAGCTCTCCGGAACGCTTCGAACGATACGTGACCGATGCCTGCTCCAGGAAGATCGCCTCACTCCTGGGCGCTCCGCCTACCGCGCTGTTGTGAGAGGCGACGGTCATTTCGTTTGACGTCATGGCGCTGTCGGCG
The DNA here is from genome assembly GCA_021808665.1 of Actinomycetes bacterium. Next base: position 10,158 of record JAKBBA010000106.1, on the reverse strand, counting down.
GTGCTCGTCACGTGGAGCTCCAGTGCACGAGGCGGTTTCCAACTGTGGCGATTAGGAAGTCCGCGGCAACACCAAGTATGCCGAGCTCGATGAGCCCGACAAAGATCCGGCCGGTTTGCAAGAACTGCGAATCGACTTGAAGTCGGTAGGCGATCCCGTTCTGTGCGCCGCCTAGCTCGGCTGCGACAAGGGCCAAGAAGGCGACGCTGCTTCCGTAGCGCAACGCCGAGACAATCGACGGACCGGTCGCAGGGAGTACAATTTTGCCGAGGATCTTGATCGGACGAAGACCGTAGCCGCGGGCTACCCGCACGTAGACTGGTGGGATCCTGGCTACACCATCGTGGACATAAAGCCACACCGCTAAGACAACCGCGTAGGCGACGATGAAGTACTTGCCCTTCTGGCCGATACCAAACCATGCGGTCGAAAGTGGAACGACCGCAATCGCCGGAATTGGTCTCAAGAAGGTGATGATCGGCCCCAGCACTGCACTGCAAGCCTTGGAGTACCCGGTCGCAAATCCGATTGCGGTGCCGACTGTCGCACCAATAGCGAAGCCGACCGCCACCCTGCCTAGGCTCGCACGCAAGTCACTACCGACCACTCCAGTACGCCATAGCGATCTTGCTGACTGCCACGTCTCGAGCGGGGTTGGGAAGAGAGCTTTGCTTATGATCCCACTGCGAGCGACAACTTCCCACGCGACAAGGCAGAAGACCACTACGGCCATTCGAGTCGCTGCCGTGCGGACGACCCGTCCGGCCACATTTGATCGCAACGAACGGACTGGGGCGGAGTCGGTCGGTCTGGCGGTTTCCCCCGAAGCGGGAGTCACCTCCGCCGCCGGCCGGAAGCGTCGAGTTGTTAGAGTCGCCACGCGGAACCGCCTCCAAGAGGACCAACCCGGGTGTCGCCCTGGTTGCACACGATACCCATGACTCCAACGCTACAACTCCATATCGACCTTGTCTATATTCTTGCGGTTACGAATCCGTTAACTGGAGATCGGCCATACTGACACGGTGCCGAGCAGAAGTCCCGTCCCTGAAGCTCAATCAGTAGGGCGCGAGATCCGTGCCATGCGCCGGGCAGTATCGCTCACCATGGTCGAACTGGCGGCCAAGGCCGGCGTTTCGCAACCTTTCCTCAGCCAGATCGAGCGCGGGCTCGCTACGCCCAGCCTCACGACGATCTTCGCCTTGGCAGAGGCTCTGGGAGTCCAACCCGGTCAGTTGCTTCGACCGCCCCGCCGTGCGGGACACGTGCTTCACGAGACTGCCCCGCAGGTAATGAAGGCACATGAACGTGCTTCAGATACAGTGCTGGTGCATTCTCCCGGTGCCAGACCGTCCCATTTGGAAGCATACGAACATGAGTTCATACCTGGCGAGACGCCTCGTGAATGGTTTCATCACCAAGGCGAGGACTTTGTCTATGTCCTCGAAGGTGCAGTCGAGCTGCAGCTCCGCGGCGAGGAGCCTGTACGTCTAGAACTCGGTCGCAGCGCCGTTTATCCGGGAGAGATTCCCCACCGTTGCGTCATATCTGGAGATGTCAAAGCCCGCACGCTGGTCGTTGTCTCTGCGCACCCACCTACTCTTACGGCATAGGGCTCGCCGTCACGAACCCCGCAGCATCTCCGCTCGCCGGACTCGCGACAACCGGTAGGCCGGCTGCACGAACCCACACTGCACTCGGCGCCTAAGCGGCGCAAAAGGCTTTGGCTGCCTCCTCGACGTTCGACGCAACCGGGACCATCCGGTCAACTCCGGTCGTACGTAATAGCCGGACCAGCAGGTCCCGCCCGCACGCGACGGAGACCGCCCCGCCGAAGTGCCGGGTCCGTCGGATGGCGCCGATCAGGGCACCGAGCCCAGCGGAGTCGATGAATGGCACGCTCGACAGGTCAACGAGCAGGTCAGCCGGCGACGAAAGGTCAGAAATGGCGTCGCGGAACCGGGCGACCGTGAACGCGTCGAGCACACCGACGACACGCACGAGGGTGTAGCCCTCGTCTGTCGCGGAGACGTAGATGCTTAGGGCGTCGGGTGGGACCGTCTTTAACAAGGTCATAGTGACCATGATGATGCACCCCATACGCGCTTGGACCGCGAACAGGTCGCGATCTGGTGGCAATATCTGCCAGGGAGCGGTCGGCGCCCCGAAACTTTACTCTGCGACTGCTGCAGATGATGGCCGAGATGGCAGAATGGGGATGTGGCGAGCCGGATACTGCTGATCGAGGACGACGATCGGATCCGCGAGACGACCCGCCTCGTGCTCGAAGACGAAGGCTACGACGTCGAAGAAGCAAGCTCCGCCGAGGAGGGCCTGGCGCTCTTCGAGCGTCACCCTTCGGCATGCGTGATAGTCGACCTCATGCTTCCCAAGATGGACGGCTTCGAATGCTGCCGTGCGCTCAGACAGCGCAGCGACGTGCCGATCGTCGTGGTGAGCGCCAAGAACGACACCCACGACGTCGTTGCCGGTTTGGAAGCAGGTGCCGATGATTATGTCAGAAAACCCTTTCACGCGAAGGAGCTGACCGCAAGGGTCCGGGCACTGCTGCGGCGGGCGGCGGGCGGCGGACAACCGACATCCGTCATTCGTCTCGGTGACGTGGAGATCACACCGGACGAAGGTGTCGTTCGCAAACGCGACGAGCCGGTCTCGCTGACCAAGACGGAGTTCAGACTGCTCTGCGAGATGGCAACCCATCCAGGTCAGGTGTTCAGCCGCGAGACACTGCTCGACAACGTGTGGGGATACGCCTTCGCCGGCGACGGCAAGCTCGTCGACACTCACATTCACCGGCTGCGAATGAAACTCGAAGACGATGCCGCGTCCCCCCGCCACGTCATCACGGTGCGCGGGCTCGGCTACAAGGTTTCGCCCTGAGAACGACTGTAGGAGCCAAACGGCACCCTAGGGGGCTGCGTTTCCGGGTGATGACCGCGTTCGCGGTCGGCGGTCTAGTGGTCTCGGCAACTCTGTCGGCATTCACATACCTGTGGGCGCGGACCTATCTGGTCGACCAGCGGCAATCCTCTGCCGTGCACCAAGCCGATGCTAACGCCCAACTCATGCGGACTCTTCTGGAGCCGCACTCCCCTGACGTAGCGCGACTTCTCAACTCGTTGCAGACGCCGTCGACCGCCCAGTCGGTCGTTTGGCACGCCGGCCGCTGGTATGGCACGTCAGCTCTGGCAGGCCCCGACGCCCTGCCCGCAGAGCTGCGAAGCGCGGTCATATCGAAAGATCGCGCTGCCCGCCAGCGCTACCAGCGTAGCGGCGCCCAGGTCCTCGCAGTAGGGATCCCTCTGTCTAGGACCGACTCCTACTTTGAGATCTTCTCTCTAAGCAACCTGGACAGCACCCTTGGCGCGCTCGGCGAATCACTGATCGCAGCAAGCGTTCTGGGCTTCCTGGTCAGCCTTGCCATAGGCGCATGGGCCACGCGTCGAGTTCTGCGTCCGGTGCGCGAGATCGGTGCGGCGGCCGCCGCCATCTCTGCCGGGCGACTCGACGCCCGCCTCGATGCAGGAGGAGACCAGGAGCTCGCCGAGCTCGCCACTGGATTCAACTCGATGGTTGACACCTTGCAACGCCGTATCGAGCGCGACGCTCGATTCGCATCGGACGTCAGCCATGAGCTGCGCTCTCCGCTCACGACGCTGCACTCCGCTGTTACCGTGATGCAGCGTCGCCGACACCAGCTCGACGCCAAAGCAGCCAGGGCCTTGGATCTCCTCGGCGACGAGGTGAACCGATTCGATCACCTTGTAGAAGACCTACTGGAGATCAGCCGCTACGACGCCGGCGTGGTCCACGTCGACCTCGAGCCAGTCGACGTGGTTGCATTGACCAAAGGCCTGCTGGCGGAGGCAGATCAGGCTGTGGAGCTAAAAGCGACGGGCGCTGACGCCACCATCGTTATCGACCGCCGTCGCCTCGCCCAAGCCTTACGAAACGTCATCCGTAATGCCGTAATCCACGCTGGGGGGCTGACCGCCGCTGCGGTGAGTGTGGGAGAGCAGTGGACAGAGATATCCTTGGAGGACCGGGGTCCTGGTATCAGCGACGATGAGCGCAATGCAATCTTCGAGCGTTTCGCCCGAGGCCGGGCTGCGGGACGCAGGTCGTCTGGGAGCGGAGTGGGCCTCGGCTTGGCTTTGGTTGCCGAGCATCTTCGATTGCAAGGAGGGACTATCCGTGTCGATGCCGTGAATCCGAGCGGAAGCTGTTTCGTCCTCGCAATCCCGACCCGCAGACCGCTGTCTTGAGACCGCAACGGCGACTGGCTACGTTGCTCAGCCTTGCCTTGACAGCAGGGGCATGCGGCATCTCGAATCAAAGCTCTCCTGTGGTGATCAATCACGCCAGCCTTCCCCCCGTGAGCTCCAGTACTTCACTCAAGCAGAGCCCGACCTCTGTTCCCGTTACTTTGTATTTTGTCAATGCGAACAACCTTCTGATCCCTGTCACCCATTCGAGCTCCTACGGGGGACTGACCACCAGCGTCCAGGCGCTCCTCGCCGGCCCGAACAGCCAAGAGACGGAGGCTGGAACGACGAGCGCTATACCTGCCGGTACCAAGCTTCTGAGCATCGGCTTCCAGGGAACGGTCATCGAATTGGACTTCAGCAGTTCACTTGCCTCTGTGTCGGGCAAGGAGCAGGTCCTTGCGTTCGCGCAGATCGTCGCCACGACAACGGTCTCGCCCGGAGTCACCGCCGCACAGATAGCAATCAAAGGCCAAACCGTGAACGCTCCGCTACCTGACGGGACACTTGCCGAGGGGCCGGTCAATAAGGCTAGCTACTCGGCGCTCATCGCTCCTAGCGCAGAGACGGGAAGCAGAGTTACGAAGTAGGTGGTGACCCGGCGGTCCGGCTTCGGCCGAGCACGCTCAATGCTTCGTCGTGTACCAGCCCATTGGTAGAGATTGCACTTCCGCCGTCCGGCCCCTCGGTGCCTTCGAGGTTCGTAAACCTGCCGCCCGCCTCCAAGACGATCACCTCCAAGGCAGCAAGATCCCAAAGCGACGCAACAGGGTCGATCCCGATGTCGAGCACTCCCTCGGCGACGAGCATGTGCGACCAGAAGTCGCCGAAACTCCTGTCGGCATAGCAGCGCTGCGCGAGCGCCACGTAGCCGTGCGGACCGCCCCAGCCATCCCAGGATGAAAGGGCCGAGCCCGAGAGGTGAGCGTCGGCGAGGTTCGCAACCGACGACACGCGCATAGCCGCCGGAACGCCGTCAGCCAGGTCGGTGACGAAGGCCCCGAAACCACGCGCGGCCCACCAACGACGTCCGAGTGCAGGCGCTGACACGACGCCGACCGCTACTGCTCCCTCAACTTCCAATGCGATCAGAGTCGCCCACACCGGGATCCTCCGGACGAAGTTCTTCGTTCCGTCGATCGGGTCGACGATCCAGCGTCGCGGGCCGCTTCCGGTGTCCCCGTATTCCTCCCCGACGACCCGATCCCCCGGGCTGTCGACTGCGAGAATCAATCGCAGCTCGGCCTCGACCGCCCGATCGGCTTCGCTCACAGGGGTCCGGTCGGCTTTGGTCTCCACGACCAGATCGGCCGAACGAAACGCGCTCCGTGTGATCTCGTCAGCTGCGTCCGCCATACGCAGCGCCAAGTTCAGGTCGGAGTGCGCGAAGCCTGGCGTTTGCTGGCTCATGCAAGCGCTACCAGTTCGATCAAGTCGTCGCTCCAACGATCCTCCACTCCTTCGGGCATCGTTATGACCCTGCCCGGCGCCAGCTCCGAGACGAAAGCAGCGTCGTGGCTGACGACGATCATCGCGCCCGGCCACGCCGACAACGCCGCGCCGATAGCGTCACGCGACGGTGGATCGAGGTTGTTGGTCGGTTCGTCGAGCAGCAGCAGGTTGTGGCGGCCCGCAACGAGCTGCGCCAGAGCCAGCTTCGTCTTCTCCCCTCCCGACAGCGTGCCCGCATCCTGGAAGGCGACGTCTCCGACCAGCCCGAACATACCGAGGAGGGCCCTCAGCTCCGGTTCCGGCGCATCAGAAGCCTCCCGCATGTGAGCGAGGACTCCTTTGCCTGAGCGAATGCCTTCGTGTTCCTGCGCGTAATAGCCCGCGACCACCCCAAGACCGAGACGCCACGAGCCGTTCTTCGGGTCGCTGCGACCGGCGAGGATCCGCAGGAGGCTGGTTTTCCCCGCCCCGTTCAACCCCATCACGAGGACTCGCTCTCCGCGTTCGAGGGCGAATGTGACGTCGTCGAAGATCATCGGACCGCCGTAGGACTGGCCCAGACCTTCTGCTTCCAAGACCACTCTTCCGGCTCGTGGAGGATCAGGAAAGCGGACCTTGTACTTGCGTTCGACCCGACCGAGACCGGTGACCGCCCCCGACGACAGGCGCTCGGCGCGCCGATCCAACGAGCGGGCGACGCGCGCCCGCTTCGCAGTCTGGTGCCTCATCGAGTCCGCCAGGTCGGATAGCCGTTTGATCTCGCTCTGCTGGCGGTCGGCCAGGCGGTGGCGGCGCTCCTCGTCCGCTGCACGGGACTTACGGTACTGCGAGTACGTCCCTTTGTATTCGACCATCTCGCCGTCGTCGAGATGCAGAACACGGGTTATCGCCTCGTCGAGCAGGTCCAGGTCGTGGCTGACGACGAGCAGTGCCCCCCTGAAGTCGCGCAGGAAGCCGATCAACCAGGTCTTGGCATCCCCGTCGAGATGGTTTGTTGGCTCGTCGAGCATGAGGACCTCCGTTCCGCCGAAGAGGATGCGGGCGAGCTCGACCCGCCGGCGCTCGCCGCCCGAAAGCACCCCCAATGGACCGTCGAGGCGGTCCGAATCAAGCCCGAGCCCGGCTACGAGCTGGCGGACCTCCGACTCCGCCGCGTAACCGTCAAGGCCGGCGAATCTTTCCTCAGCCCTGGAGAAACGGCGGATGTTCGCGTCGCTTGGATCCGCCTCCATGGCCCGCCGGGCCTCCTCCATGCGTCTCGCCGCCTCGTCGAGACCTCTCCCCGAAAGGACATGCTCCATCGCTGTCAGGTCGGCCAGCTGACGCAGCGCTCGCGGGTCCTGGGTGAGGAACCCGAGCCTGCCCCGTATCGTCGAGCGACCGCCGGCGGGCGGCGCGTCACCGGCGAGGACCCTGAGCAAGCTGGTCTTGCCGGCGCCGTTTCGCCCGACGAGTCCGACCTTGTCGCCGGCGCGCACCTGGAAGGATGCTCCCGACAGTGTCGCACGTCCTCCTACCTCGACCGTCAGGTCTTTTACCTCCAACACTCCGACCATGATGGCCTAAGCCGGGGCCCGTCCGGTAGCGCCAGGGTCGAAACGGATCGGCGTGGCTCAGCTCGAACCCGCCCCCTATCCTGCGGGGGTTCCGTGCGCCCGCGCCGTATGCGCCTCCGCCTCGGCCATACGCGCCACCTCGCGCACCGGTAGCCCTAGCTTCCCTGCGACTAGCGCCGTGTCCTCGTATTCTGCCTTCATGCGGTGCGGACCCACCTTGACCCGCACAGCGAAACCTCGAACTTCGACTGTGACAAACGTCCTGGCGGACGGCCAGCGTTGCCAGATCGACGCACGCACTCCGAGCGTGCCCGTCTCACGCACAAGGGCTTCTCTCAAGGCGTCGACGTTGGATGGATCGCACAACGCGGTCACAACGTGGGCGGGGCGTCCCTTCTTGCCGACGACTGATGTCGTCCAGGCATCCAGAGCGCCTTGATCTAGAAGGGTTGTCGCTGTCGCAGCTAGGACTTCGCCTGTCACATCGTCGACAGTGGCCTCCAACACGATCAAGGGCTGCGATCCTTGAAGGCCCGAGTCCCCGGCAACCACCATCTTCCCGACGATCACCTGCGCGGCGTTCGGAAGGCCGTCGATGTCCTTGCTGCCGGCCCCGAAGCCGGTCGAGCTGACAGCCATCTCGGGCATCGGCCCCCACCTTGTGCAAAGGCTGGTGAGCAACGCCGCTCCGGTCGGCGTCGTCAACTCCATCGGTACTGCTGTCCCGTACATGGGCGCTCTGGCATCGGCGAAAAGCTCCACCACTGCCGGAGCCGGAACGGGCAGAAGACCGTGGGCCGAGGAAACCATGCCGGACCCTTGGGCGACAGGCCCGGCGCATATCTCGTCGACGCCGAGAACCTCCAGCGCGACGCAGGTTCCCACGATGTCGATGATCGCGTCGAGCGAACCAACCTCGTGGAAATGGACTTCCTCGGGCGCAACGCCGTGGATGCGAGCTTCCACCCGTCCGAGGCGCTCGAAGGCTGCGAGGGAACGCTCCCGCGCCCGGGGCGGGAGCGTCGCTTTCACCAGGATCGAAACGATCTGGCTATAGGTGCGCTCGACGGGATCGTCGTCGACGATCACCTCCAGGTGGGTGCAGGCCACACCGGCCCGTAGCACTTTTCTAGCGTCGATCCTCCAGCCCGGCAGCGGAAGTCCTTGGAGCACACGTTCGACCTCGCCGAGGTCTGCTCCGGCGTCTACGAGCGCGCCCAGCGCCATGTTGCCGGCGATTCCAGCAAAACAGTTCCACCACGCGACGGTCGTCGAGGAAGCGGGGGTGCCTGGGTCGGTGAGAACCATGTCGGCTGTCAATGCAACAGCCGCCAGATAGCAAACGCTGCCCCGAACCCGTTGTCGACTCCGACGACGGTTACGCCTGCCGCGCAGGATGAGAGCATGGCCAGCAGGGCTGTGACCCCTTCGAGGGACGAGCCGTAGCCGACGCTGGTCGGCACCGCAATGACCGGGCAGGCCACAAGGCCACCGACCACCGAGGAGAGCGCCCCCTCCATGCCTGCCACGACGACGACAGCCGGCGCCCTTTGAAGCTCGGGCACCCTGTCGAGGAGCCGGTGCAGGCCGGCGACGCCCAGGTCCGCCATGAGGCGCGTAGGGATGCCCATAGCCTGAAGGGTCGCGACGCACTCGTCTGCGACAGGCAGATCGGCTGTTCCGGCGGTCACCACTGGTACCGGGTCGAGGTCGGCCCGCGACGGCGCGCGACGCCACACCACGGTGCCACCATGGATCTCGGCACCAGTAAACCGGGCTGTTACCGCGTCGATCTGCTCGCTCGTTGCGCGACTTAGAAGGACCGGTCCGTCGCCGCTCGAGAGCAGCTCACCGACGATACCTACGCAGTGGTCCGGGCTTTTACCCGGGCCGTAGACCGCCTCGGGCGCGCCCTGTCGCAGTTCCCGGTGGGTATCGATGGTGGCGTAGCCCATCTCGGTGTAGGGCAGCGAGCGTAGGTGACGGACGACCTCGTCCGCGTCGATCTCGCCGCCTGTCAGGCGGTCCAGAAGCTTACGAATTGCGGCGACGTCCATATCCCCTATCCTGCCCGGCAATGACAGGCATTGTCTCCTCAGACTCAACAGTCGGGTTCCTCGGGCCAAGCGGGACGTTCACCGAGGAGGCGCTTCGGAGCGAGCCCGGGCTCGCGTCGGCACGCTTAGTAGCGATGCCCTCCTTTTTTCACGTCTTTGAAGCGGTTTCGTCGGGCGAGGTGGATTACGGGTTCGTCGCCATCGAGAACTCCATCGAGGGGTCGGTGTCCATCACGACTGACCAGCTCGTGTTCGACCGCGACCTGATCATTGTCGGCGAGACCGTCCTGCCGGTGACTCAGAACCTGCTGGCACCTCCAGGTGTCTGCCTCGATGCGATAAGCCGGGTGGTCTCCTTCCCCCACGCAACGGCGCAGTGCAGGACGTGGCTGGCGGAGCATCTACCAGACGTCGAAGAGGTCGCGGCGACGTCGACTGCCGAGGCCGTCCGATTGGTCGCTGTTGGAGGACCACCGGGCGAAACTGCGAGAGAGTCGGATGTGGGCGCAGATCCCCCAGCTCGCGGAGAACGACGTTCCGCTGCAGCAATCGGAACGGCGCTCGCCGGATCCATCTACGGCCTTGAGGTACTTGCCAGGGGCATCGAGGACAACCCTGACAACATGACGCGCTTCGTGCTCGTCGCCCGCTCCGGCACTCCCATCCCGGCGCCGAGCGGCCACGACAAGACAAGCGTCGTCTGCTTCCAGTCGTCGGATCATCCGGGGTCTCTGCACGGGATACTCGGCCAGTTCTCGGCGAGGGACCTGAACCTGGTCAAGCTCGAGTCGAGGCCGACCAAGCAGG
>JAKBBA010000105.1 GCA_021808665.1 Actinomycetes bacterium | reverse complement strand
ACGCACGCACCTGAGCGCCGAGACGATCCACGGATCGATCTACTTCAGCCCTTTCGCCAGGGAAAGCTACTCGAAGCTCGGCATTACCGATCAGCGCATGGGCTACTTCGCTTCCCGCTCCGCAGCCCTCGGCCCCGTACCTGCTGAAGTGACCATCGCCACCTTCTTCAACTTCCATCCCCAAGCAGTAAGACGGGTCATACCCGAAGCATGGAACCTGGCGTCACCGGCTGCGATCCTCGAAGCCCGCCTCGAAGGAGCGGACCGGACCCTGCGCAAAGCGTGGGGGCAAGGCTACGACTCTGCCGAGGTTCACGAGGCGGCCACCCTGGCCCGCCTGGCAGCGGAACGCGCCTCAGGCCGCCTGCAGGGTCGCCCGCTGTTCGCCGCCCACGCCAGCCTTCGGTGGCCTGCCGAAGCCCACCTCGTCCTGTGGCACGCCCAGACGCTGCTACGAGAGTTCCGCGGGGATGGCCACGTGTCTTTGCTCCTCTCCGAGGGCCTCGACGGAGCGGAGGCCCTCGTCGTGCACGGAGCAACCGGGGAGGTTCCAGGATCCACCTTGAAAACTATGAGAGAGTGGAGCGACGACGAGTGGGCCGGCGCCGTGGCGCGAGTTCGTGCTCGAGGCTGGCTCCAAGACGGGGACGAGCTGGCTCTGAGCCCGGCCGGCCGTGAACACCGTCGGAGTATCGAGGACAGAACTGACCAGCTGGCCGCCTATCCTTACGAAGCGATCGGAGAGGAAGGCTGCGCCCGCCTCGCCGAACTGGCCATACCGCTCTCCAAGGCGATCGTGGACGGCGACGTCGGCTTTCCGCCAGCGCTCGCCGGGCGCCTAGCCAAGCTCGGCTGAGCAGCGTCCCCCACACGGCGCCAGGCGCAGGACATCGCCCGCCACTTGATCAGCCGAGCCGGTTCGCATGGCGGCGCTTGACAGCCCTCGGCACCCGTGGAAGACTCCTGACATAACGCTAACGAGTGGTGGTCAGCTACCGCTCTTCGCGCCGGCAGTGCCGCCGAGCGCTGTCTGTGGACAGATAAGGGGAGGCTTATGTCTGCTGTCACCAAATCCGATTCCCAGCGCATCCACGAAGGTCTCAACCATCCTGTAGTCGATGCGGACGGCCACGTCTTGGAGTACATGCCCGTCGTGTTGGACTACCTGGACCGCTTCGGAGGACCGAAGGCCGTGGACCACTTCACCAAGGTGGCAGCCTGGTACCGGGTCACTCCAGAGGAGCGCCTGGCCAAGCGGATGGTCCGCCCGCCTTGGTGGCCGCTTCCGACGCTGCACAGCATCGACCACGCCACGTCGGTGCTTCCAGCGCTGCTGGAGGAGCGGATGGGAGAGATGGGCCTGGACTTCACGGTTCTTTACCCGTCGGTCGGCTTGGCCGTGACCCACATCGAAGACCCGGAGCTTCGCCGGGCGGCGTGCCGGGCGCTCAACACCTTTCAGGCCGATCTCTTCGCCCCTCACAAGGCGCATATGACCCCGGCTGCGGCTATACCGATGCACACTCCTGAAGAAGCGATCGACGAGCTCGACTACGCGGTAGGCGAACTTGGTATGAAAACCACGATGATGGCCGGCCACGTCCGCCGGCGCGTGGGAGAAGCGGTGCGCTCCGGACCGCACGCGACGTGGATCGACAATTTGGCTGTCGACAGCCTCTACGACTACGACCCTGTCTGGGCCCGCTGCCGGGATCTTCGAGTCGCACCGGCCTTCCATTCGGGTTCGATGGGGTGGGGTTCGCGGGTGTCTGTCAACAACTACATGTACAACCACATCGGCCACTTCGCGGCAGCTTCGGAAGCTTTGTGCAAAGCGCTCTTCTTCGGTGGGGTGACCAAACGCTTCCCTCAGGTCCGATTCATGTTTCTTGAGGCCGGCGTCGGCTGGGCGGTGAACCTTTTCGCCGACCTGGTAGGACACTGGGAGAAGAGAAATTCCAAGGCGATCGTCAACTACGACCCGGCTAATCTCGACCAGATCCTGGTCGCTGAGTTGTTTGACCGCTACGCGCCCCCGATGCTCGAAAAGCGCCGTGACAAGCTGGGCGACATGATGCGGGTCTTCGGACCGGAGCAGCCTGACCGGAGCCGCCTCGACGACTTCGCGGCGGCGGACATCTCCGAGGCGTCGGATGTCGCCGAGCGTTTTGTCCCGAGCTTCTTCTTCGGCTGCGAAGCGGACGACAGAATAAACGCGTGGGCGTTCAATACCAAGGTGAACCCCTTCGGGGCGAAACTCAACGCGGTGTTCAGCTCCGACATAGGCCATTGGGACGTTCCGGATATGAGGGAAGTGCTCGAAGAGGCCTGGGAGCTAGTCGAGCATCACATGATCTCCGAGGGTGACTTCAAGGACTTCGTGTTCACGAACCCTGTCAACCTTCTGGCGGGCACGAACCCAAACTTCTTCGACGGCACCTCGGTACAAGCCGCTGTCGACGCAACCCTCACATCCAATCAAGGTCGCCGCGGCTGAGCAAAGGGCGCCTGTGCAGGGAAACGGCATAAGATCCGTCGGGTTCGAAAGGGTCTTGCTCCCAAGTCGCCCAGCGGTCCTGCAAGATCAACCCGGCTAGTTCGCAACCGCGGTCGTAGTCGTCCAAGCCGAAGCCACGGTCTAGCCTAAAGCCTGCGAGGAGGTATCCTCCTTGGTCGACGTGGGCGGCGCAGCGTCCGACTAGAGCAGCCCGGCGGTCGGCCGGACAGAAGACCGGCACGTTACCGGCTAGGACAACCACGTCGAAACGGCGACCCAGGTCCAAGTAGGCGAGATCCTGCTCGATCCAAATGAGGTTTGGAGCCCGCCGGCGTGCCTCGGCGATCATCGAAGGGTCCACGTCGACACCTACGACGTCTATCCCCCGTGCTGCGAGCTCGCTCGCCACCCGGCCGGTTCCGCAACCGGCGTCGAGAACCCTCCCAGGTGCGAGGGAGACCACCAGCCGTGCCTCGCCGTGAACGTCCATCCCAGCCCGTGAGAGAGCATCGAATCGCTCTTGGTAGGCCCTCCCGTCGAAGGCGGCTTCCCGATGACTCTTCACCATCGGAGTGGTAAAGCCGACCTAACCGTGGTTGGCCTGAGCTTGGAGGGGGTCACAGAGTCCATTTTTGCACTGCTCAAGACGTGCGGCGGCCCCGATCGGTCGAGTCTGTTAGCTTTCTGCTTCGTGTCTGAGGTATCTCTTCGCTATCAGCGGGTCAGTGACGGTTTCGACCTCCGAGTGAAAGGCGTCGCCGAGGGCCAGTGGGGGTTGCCTACACCATGCGAGGACTGGGACGTCACAGCCCTTGTGTCTCACGTGATAACCACCCACTGGCGACTTCACGGCTCTGCCGGCCGGGAGGCTGATCCGGCCAGCGACCTGGTGTCGCAGTGGTCCGAGGCGACGGCTGCCGTGGCGTCGGACCTCGCCGACCCGGAACGCTCGTCACGCACCGTGAGCGGAATGTTCGGGGATCAGACCTTCGAGTCGCTGGTCAGTCGCCTCTTGTGCTCCGACACGCTGTTTCACACATGGGACCTGGCGAGAGCTACCGGCCAGGACGAGAGCCTCGACGAGGACGCTGTCGCGAGGGCGTTAGAGTTCCTTACCCCGATGGACGAGGCCATCCGCCGGCCGGGTGGGTTCGCCCCGAAGATCGAACCTGCTCCTGGCGCCAACCTGCAAACCCGCTTGCTCAACTTCGGGGGACGAGCAGCCTGAAGCCTCGACCTGCTCTTGGTCTCCGAGGAGAACCGTCAAAGCACGCGCAGGTAAGTCCAGCCCATCTCCCGAGCCAAGACGGAAGCGAACTCGTCGGGTCTGCCCTCATTACGAGCTGCGCAGAAGAACTCGGCGAGTGGATCTTCGTCGACCCACAGGCGCGAAGAGGTCGCCGCGGTCACCCACGAGGTATAACGCGTGCTGCGATGTGACCGGGCCTGACGCCGCTCCCCGCGTCGCTGCTCCCCCCGGTCCTGCTCCTCCCGGCGAGCTGTGCGCATCAGAGTTTCGTAGGCCCCCTGAACCTCCCGGAAGGCCCCGGCATCCCCTCCGGGCGAGTCCGGATGGGTCGCGCGCGCACGCAGGAAGAAAGCACGTTTTACGTCTGCAAAAGGGGCGTCCTCGGCCACGCCGAGCACCTCCCACGGGTTCCGTCCCGCGTCCTGCATAGCACATCCTTGTGTTTTCTCGTGGCATCCATGCCTGAGCGGGTCCGTCCGCTCCGTATAGTTCTCGACTGCAGCGCCCGCTACTTTAGGCCGCCGGACCGCTCTGAGAGATCTGCGAAGGCTCCCCCGGCCCCCGGCGGACCGGCTGTGGCCCAGTCGAGCCTTCTAGCTCTTCGAGCCCGGGACGATCACCTGCCTACCAATCGCTGCGCCCGAAGAAAGATTCTCGTATGCCTCGGCTGCGGACTCAAGCGGAAGAGTAGTTATCTGGGCTTTGACCAGACCTCTGGCAGCCAGGTGGAGAACCTCCTCCAGCTCCGGACGCGAACCCCAGTAAGTGGTCTGGAGTGACACTTCGTATGGGACGCTGAAAAAGGACATGGGGTAGGAGCCTCCGGCTATGCCCACGATCGTGACGTCCCCGCGCATGCGGGACACACCTACACCCAGGGCGATGGTTGCGTCGGAGCCTACGAAGTCGACGACGACGTCAGCGCCCCGCCCTCCAGTTGCACCTCGTATCGCGCCCACGGCTTCGTCACCCGGCTGGACCGTAAGGTCAGCCCCCTCCTCGCGTGCGAGGTCCAAGGCCTCGGGACGGTTGTCGACAGCAACGATTCTGGCAGCTGTCGTGTTCTTCAGGATCTGAACGGCTAGGTGGCCCAGGCCTCCGACGCCTATCACGACGGCGGTGGCGTCCGGCGTGAGCTTCGCAGCGGACCGCCGGATTGCGTGGTACGGGGTCAGCGCTGCATCGGTGAGCGGTGCTGCGTCGACAGGTTCGAGGCCGTCTGGAAGAGCGACAAGGTGGCGAGCAGCCGGTACGAGCATCAGATCGGCCATGCCACCGTCGAGGCCGAGGCCACCACCCCCGCTTGGAACAGGTGCCGCAGCGGGGTTCTCGCAGTAGTTCTCGATCCCGAGGCGGCACGGCTGACAGTTACCGCATCCCCACGCCCCGTAAACCGCTACCGGCTGGCCGACCTCAACGCCGGTCACGCCGGGACCGATAGCGTGCACCCATCCGGCGTTCTCGTGGCCGAGGGTGAAAGGGGGCCTCCACGGCAGTGCGGCGCCGTCGAAGTCGTGCATCAGGTGCAGGTCGGAGTGGCAGGCTCCGGCACCTCCGATCCTGACCACCACCTGACCCGGTCCGGGTACCGGATCGTCCACTTCCACCAGCACAGGGGAAGACTTCCAGTCCAAGAGCCGCAAAGCTCGCATGCCCTTACCTCCCTACTTGACGACCCGTCATTCCGGCGGACCTGGGATTGTCGGTGACGCTTACAACCTACTTCACGCGACGATGGGACCGAGTCTCTCGACCTGGGCGATAGCAGTGTCGTACCGACCGGCGAAACGGGCAGCACCGTGAGCGATCTCCCGTGGTAGCGCCGCCGCCGTGTGCCTTGCCAGCAGCCAGGTCACTCGAAGTCCGGCCGATGTCTTCCATTCCAGTTCGTGCTCCCCCACAAGACTGGCCGTGTTCGCTTCGGCTACCTGCTCCGCCAAGATCTCTAAAGCGGGTCGTCGGTCCGCCTCGGGCAGCTGAGCTATGGCGTCAAGTTTCGGAAAGGTCTCTTGTGCCACTGCGAAGTGGCGGGCGACCGTCGCGTGGGTCCGAGCGTCGATGAGACCCGCCTCGAACTTGAGATCGTTGAGGCCGGCTCCTACTGCATAAGTGGTCGCTACGATCTCGTTGCGGCTCATCCAGTCCGTCTCGTAGGCGAGCATCTCTCGCCATGTCGGCCCCAGGAGCGCTTGGCGGTGCTCCTCAAGCGTTACGAATCGCCGGTGGAAGCCGAGGGTTGGGTCCTCGAAAGCCCGACTGCCCGGATCCAGGAAAGGTCCCAAAGGTGCGGCGTAGAACTGGAGTCGCTCGTCAGCTCCGAAGCGTTCGACTAGGTGACGGCAGTAGTCGACGGTCTCCAGAGCTTTAGCCGGGGTCTGACCGGACAGTCCTACCATGAAGAAGAGGTCCAACTTCCCGCATCCTTCGTCAAGAGCAGCGGCGAGGGTGTCTTCTACGACCGTGTTGGGGACCGGGAACTTGCCGTTCACTTTGCGGATGTCAGGGTCTGGTGACTCTATGGTGATCTGCAGGCTCCACGCGGCGGTCGACCGTCGGACTAGATCGAAAAAATCCCTCCCTGCGGGGAAGAAGATCTCTATCACCAGTTCGTTGGGCACGCCCGCCTTTCGGTAGAGGTCGAAGAAGGTCTCCGCCCGCGGGATGCCCCCGATGCGCGGGTCGTGAACCATGAAGATCGGCGCCTTAGAGAACGAGCTGATACGCCGGGCGTCCGCGACGAGCTTCTCGGGACTGCGCATCCCCGGGGCGCTCCGACCGGCTACAAGTCGGTAACCGGTCCTCGACCCTCCACAGATGGCGCAGTTGTAAGTGCAACCCCTCGAGTTGAGGAGCATCGTAGAGGGGTAACGAAGCCATTCGAGGTACGGAAGAAAATCGGCGAGGCTGCGGTACTTGAACACGGCGTGGGTCATGAAGTCGTAGGCCGGCACGTCGATCCAGTCGAGGTTCGCCGGTACGAAGGTGACTGGATTGGACACCACCCGGCCCTGAGGCGTCTTCCATGTGAGGTTCTCAACCGATCCAAGAGGGCTGCCCTCCCGCAGGGCAGCGAGGAGCTGACGGCACGGCTCCTCAGTGGAGTCACCTCGCAACACGAAATCGACCGAAGGGTCGGCAATGACCTCCTCGTGGTACCACGACGCCGACAGGCCACCTAAGAGCACCTTTGCCTCGGGGTGCACTTGCTTTACGAGGCGTGCGACTCCGAGCGCACCGTGTGCGTGCGGCAACCAGTGGAGATCGATGCCGAACACCGGGGCCTTAAGCTTACGAAGGTGGGCCGCCACATCGAAGCGCCGGTTGCGAAGCATACGGTAGGCGAGGTTTACCAACCTCGTGTTGTAGTTGTTCGCTTCTAAATAGGAAGCAATGCTCGTGAGGCCGATCGGGTACATCTCGAACTCGTCAGTGGAGGGGATCACGTCAGCAAGTGGGCCTTGCAGGATGACCTCCTCCCTGAAGTCCCACACCGATGGGGCGTGAAGCAGGACCAAGTCCAAACCAAATACCCTCCCCAACGGGCCGCGCCTCGAACCCAGCGGACCCGACACTTCGCCCGAGTTGGGCTCGGCCCGGGCGCTCAAAGACTTGCCAGGTGGTAGGCGCTTGCCGAACTGGCCTGGGCGAACGCTTCGGGAAGCGCCGCCGCCAGGGCGTGCTGAGCCTTCCAACCGCTGCAATGCCCTGGGACTACGAGTTCTGGTGCAAGTTCGCTCAATGCGTTCACTGTCGCTGCGATGATGGGCTCGAAGGCCGGTCCGCTCAGATGAAACCCGCCTATCAGGGCACAGAGGCGATCGACCCCGGTGAGACGCATGGCGTGGCGAACTATGTTGATCGCCCCCGCGTGGCCGCATCCCGTCACGACCACCAATCCCCGTCCTTTGACGTTGACGACCAGAGCTTGATCGTCTGCGACTGTGGGGTCATGGCGCCAACGGGCGTGGCCGCCCACACCGCGCTCAGCTTCGAAGGCCTGATGACTAGGTGGCATGCCTCGTTCGAACTCAGTGGTCCGGTCCACCTCCCCGGTCACAAGAACTGACCCTTCTAGCAGCAGCGACGGATGTCTGCGTTCTATGACCTCGAAGCCGAAGCAGACCGGACAAGCCGCCCGTGTGGTCGAAGTGTCCATGGCTGAGCACGACAGCCTGAAGGTCAGAGAAGTCCAGTCCGAGGCGTTCAGCGTTGATCGCCATTCCATCCGGCGAGATGCCCGTATCGAAAAGAAGGTGGGACCTTCGCCCGCCGCTGCTCAGCGTAATCAGCGTAGCGAACCCGTGCTCAGCGAGAAGACCAACGTGGGTTTTGCCTCCGTCGAAAAGCGGAGAGCTGACCAGACCTGACCGCATCGCAGGACGCTGCACGGCCATCTCGGAGTTCAAAAGCATGTCGAATGTATTGTCGATCAATGTCGTTACTCGAACTTCGTCGACAGGATCGAGGTGGACAGGATCGACGGCGTCACCGTCGGCGGGCCTCGGAGCTGCCTCGAACACCGTGTCAACCGGTCCACCATGGGAGTGGGAAGCGCCACACATGGCAGGGAGCCTATAAGGCTTCGGGAGCCTTCAAGACGTGCCGAGTAAGGATTTGGCTTGTGCGATCTCGGCCAACTTTACGTCCGAGACCGTCGGAAGTGACAGGTGGAGCGCATCGATCGCGCTGACTATGACACCGGCGGTCAGTGTCCGCATAAGGTGTTTGTGGTCGGCGGGGATCACATACCACGGAGCCCACGGTGTCGAGGTCGCCCTGAGAGCTTCCTCGTAGGCGCGCTGATAGTCGTTCCACAGCGACCGTTCCTCGATGTCCGACATGGAGAACTTCCAGTATTTGGCTGCGTCGTCGAGCCGTTTGAGAAGCCTCCTCTTCTGCTCTGCCTCGGACACGTTGAGGAAGACCTTCACCACTTGCGTGCCGCTTCGGACCAGGTGCTGCTCGAACGCGTTGATCGCCTCGAAACGCTCCCGCCACATTGGTTCGTATGACTCATAGCCTCCAAGTCGCCGCTGCTCCTCTGCCAGTTCGCGGTGCACCCGAACCACTAGAACGTCCTCGTAGTAGGACCTGTTGAAGATTCCGATCTTTCCTCGGGCGGGTAGAGCCTTGACGGCTCTCCACAGAAAGTCGTGTGAGAGCTCCTCCGACGACGGCTGTTTGAAAGATGTGACGTCGCATCCCTGCGGGTTAACGCCCGACATGACGTGCTTTATAGTGCCGTCCTTGCCCGCCGCATCCATGCCTTGCAGGACTATCAGGACTGCGTGAGAGGCGCTGGCGTAGAGGAGCTCCTGGGCGGCTTCCAGCTCAGCGGTGAAGGTGTGGAGCTGGTCTTCGGCACCGGTGCTTCGCAGGGCCGCCAGTACATCCCTGCCCGCACGGCTCGCTCCTCCAGGAAGGGCTGCGGTTCCCAGCTTCGCCAAGTCGACCTTGGCGCCTGGGGCTAGGCGCAGCGCTTCGACTATTTCGTCGTCGAGCCTCATTTCCTCACCATATCCACACTTCTCCTTAAAGCCGCGACACGGAATACCCCAGGGGGTATCCGGTGTTATATGCGAACGAGACCCTACAGAGGAGTTAACCGATGGCAACCATAGCCTTGACCGACGCCAACTTCGACCAGACCATCGAGTCCAACGACATAGTGTTCGTAGACTTCTGGGCTTCGTGGTGTGGTCCGTGCCGGATGTTCGCCCCAATCTTCGAGGCCGCCTCGGAACACCACCCTGACATCACATTCGCCAAGGTCGACACGGAGGCCCAGCAGGCCCTCGCTGCCAACTTCGGGATCATGTCGATACCCACCCTGATGGTCTTCCGGGATCAAATCCTGATCTTCTCGCAACCCGGCGCCCTACCAGGACCCACCTTCGAGCAACTGATCACCAAGGTGAAAGAGCTCGACATGGACGAGGTGCGCGCCAACATCAGCGCGGCCGCCTCGGCCTGAAAGCCCCCTCGGCGGCCTGACACGGCGACCCAGGCGGGGAGCCGGGTCAGAGTTGGCGTTCGAGGCTCTCCAACAAGTTGACCACCTGTGCTCCGAACTCTGCGTCGCAGGGATGTGGAGTTCCCGCAGTGGAAGCGACAAGAGCGTCGACGGCCCTGCCGTATGCTTCCAGGACGTCCGGCGGACCTTCGGGCCGCAAGGAAACTCCACTCGAACCGTAGAACCCGGCGGAGCGATACCTCGACTCGGGTGGAGCGTCCAGAGCGAGCAGTGCGGAACCGGTTTTCCCGTTCGCGTGGATCGTGGAGACATTGACGATGTCGCTCCGACCGCGAACCAACCGGCCCGACGCCGCAGGTCCGAGAGCCGCTGTCAAGGTAGCCAAAGCGTGCGGGCCGATGTCCCACAGGGCGCCCCTCTCCCGACGCCAAGTCGAGCCCGCATAAGGGCTTCCAGGCTGGAAAATCGAGCCGAGTTCCACGTACGTGCCAGCCTCCCAGTCCCCGCCGGCCAGTGTCTCGAACCAAGTCGCGAGCCCCGGGCTGAAGCGAGCCGTGAAGAAGACGATCGTCGACACACCGGTAGCGCCTACCGCTGCTGTTAACGACTGCGCCGACGAAGAGTCCAAGGCCACGGGCTTCTCGAGCAGCAGGTGGCGCCCAGCTGACGCTGCTTTGGTCGCCAGGAGGACCTGCACATCGGGCGGGACTGCGAAAGCCAAGGCGTCTACGCTTTCGACTAGAGCCTCGAAGCTAACTACGGAGGGCACCCGGAGTTGCGCCGCCGCCACGCTCGACCGCTGCAGATCCCTGCCCCACAGCCCGACCAGTTCGACTTCGGGATGAGCGATCAGACCCGGCCCGTGCACTGTGGTCGCCCAGAACCCAGAGCCGACGAGACCGAACCTCACAGGCGGCGACTCCGACTCACTTCATCTGCCCGCGCAAACGAACGCATTTTTAGAGACTCGCCTGCTGAGCCTCGCGCCAGCTTCCACGAGTCACGGAGGGCTCCTTAGGTAGGCCGAGGACCATTTCGCCGAGGATGTTGCGCTGGACCTGCGAAGTACCTGCGTATATGGTCC
>JAKBBA010000104.1 GCA_021808665.1 Actinomycetes bacterium | reverse complement strand
CTCGCCGAAGCGTCCACCGCTTTCCGGCTCCCCCGCCCGCCCGGCCAGCCCTGACCATGCCCGCAACAACGTCCCACCCAAGCGCATCGAACGGACCGACACCTGATCCGAGCCATCCGCTGCCCGTGCATCAGCGCCAGCCTCCTCCTCGCCCTCGCCCTCGCCCTCGCCGACGATCCGTGTGTCCCAACCCTGCCAGAGCGGCCGGGATGCACCGACGGGCTGCGAGGGCCGCGGGTGGCGCAGCCTAGAGCGACGGCCTGGTCGACGTCGTCCTCCCCGTCGACGACTGTCACACCCATCTTATACCATCACAAACGGTGATCACCGAGGGCGACATCGAGCGAATGGTCGAGGCGTGCCGAAAGCTCCCCGAGCCGGTGGGGGACTGCCTCGTCGGCTTCCAACTCCAGACCACCGCCGTCGAGCGGGCCCTCGAGCACTTCGCGACTCGGGTCCGTCCTTCCCTCACCGGGCTGGACGATCTCGTTGACCTCCTTGAGCGTTGGCCCGCGGACAAGGCGGGCAACACCGCTCTCGCCAGACATTTGTGGGGCTATGACCTGTGGACCAGGGCGCAATGCCGCGCAGCCTCGTCGGCTACTTCGCTTCCATCGGCGTGACCGACCAGCACGCTCTGAAGCGGTGGACGGACACTGCCACCTTCGAGCATGACTTCAAGGGCCGGATCCACGGCCTCGGCCAAGCGGTGTTCCAGTGGCTGGTCATGCGCCAAGGGGTCGACACGGTCAGACTCGACGTCCACGTTCACCGTTTCGCCGCCCGGCTCGCCGCCCGGCTCGCCGCCCACCAACGCGGCTACGTCCTGAACCATGAGCGCAACCCCAGTCCTCGATACCTCGCGTTGCACCGCGCCGACTTCTGGACCATGGCCCCTCGCAAGGGCGGCGACACCCGCACCTGGGCCAGTGGTTACCTAGAGGCCAGCGTCGCGCTCACCGACTGGGCGGAGGCGAACGCCAGATGGCCGCCGAGGCCCTGCGGGACCTGCCAGCCTGCAGATTGAAGTCGTAACCAGCGGCGCCATACGTGCCCATACGCATCCAGCGGACGGCCTCTGGGTGCGGATTCTCGGGCGATCGTTCTGGCGCGTCCCTATCGGCATCACCTTTGGGATGCCGCCGGCTTGGGTTCTGTTGCCCTAGCTTGCCAGCCAGGACTTGGCATTATCCGACAGCTTGATCGCGATGGCCACTTCCGCCTGCGGGACAAGGCGCACGAGTTCCTCGACGTCGCTGTGCCACCCCTCACCCGCCCGGCCAGCAAGGAAGCGGTGGTCCGTGGCGCCGGCCTGGACCGTGACGTCGAACGCTGAGCCCCCTCCTCCCCTCGGGGAGTCACGCGCACCCGGACGCTGGGAGGAAGCGCTGGAACGCCTGGACCATTCGTATGGACCCTCGTAGAGGAGATCCCAGCTCTCGGTATTGCGATTTGTAAGCGTGTCGAAGCGCAGCCTGATTCGCCTCTGACTGAGGTGCTGTCGATTGTCATCTCGGCCATCGGTGGAAAGGATCCGAGTGGTGCCATCACTGCTATGCGCGCCCTTTTGGCCGATGGCGCGCTGGGGTTCCGAAGGCTGATTGCCTACGCGCTTGGCTGGAATAGCGGTCGTCGCCCCCTGATTCCGGGGAGTTTGAAATTCTCACCCAGCTTGCCATCGATGATATCCCCGCGGTGCGCCAAGCGGTGGTAAGAGCGGTGCAACGACTCGCAGAAGATCGTCCAGCCGAAGCTCTTGCGCTAATTGGTCAGATCAAGTTCAGCGACTCTCCAGAAGTGGCCGATGATGTCTTCGCTACCTTCTCGGGACAAGGATCCCTCCGCTGGAGCGCCGTGCCTCCGTGTGTCGCCGATGACATGCTGACGCAGATCGTCGAATGTCCATCCATCGAACAGCATTGGATCCAAGAGTTTCTTTGTGTGCTGTCGAAAGAGCAGCCGACGAAACTCGTTGGGCTCCTGAGGAGCCGAATCGAACGGTGGGAGCAGTTCGGCTACGGAGGGTACGACCCCCTTCCATTCCACTGGAGCTTTCCACTTCAAATTCGCGCCGATCCGGATCTCATTAAGGTGCTACGAGGACTCCTAGAGTGGATTTCGGACGCGCCGGAGTCTTGGATGCGTCGGGACGCAGGTGGCCGCTTGGTCGCTGTGGTCGCTCAAGACTTCAACGATCCCGATGTTCTGGCTTTCCTTCAAGACGCATTTGACGAACAGTCGCCGACATGGATGGCAGCGTTAGCGTGTGTGCTGCGACAGATGCCGCATGACTTTGTTCTGTCGCACCCAGGCTTTGTCGCGCAGGCTCTTCGAGCAGCATCAGCAGTCGGGGAGGAAGCACTCCAACACGTGGCTGGTGCACTACACGGAGCCGCCATCAGTGGATCCTTTTCGGGTGCACCCGGACAACCCTTTCCTCGTGACGTCGAACAAAGGAACAAAGCCGCAGCTCTCGCTGATGCATCCCCGGCTGGTTCCATCGAGCAGGAGTTCTACAGGTCCCTCCAGCGATCAGCCGATGAGCACATCCGCTGGAGTGCGGATCGCCATGAAAGGTGGCTAGTCCGAAGTTGCTTCCCCGTATCTCGTAGGAACTTGCCCTGATCGGGCATTGGATGTGCTTTTGGATCGATTCGTGTAGACACTAAGTACGTGACGAGTGAATGGCGGGATGCTGGACTTTTGTTGTGTCTAGTCGTGGTGGCGTGATGCATGTGTCGTCAACAGTGCGCCGTTATGCGGCGAAGGACGGCACCGAACGGACCTACCGCTCCCACTTGTTGCGCTGTTCGGTCCGTGAGGGATCCAAGGTCAAAAACGAGACGTTGGCTAATCTGTCCCATCTGCCCGAAGAGCTCATCGAAGCGATCCGGTCGGGATTGGCCGGAGAGACGTTGGTGGCAGCCGGTTCGGGGTTCGAAGTGACCCGCCCCCTTCCTCACGGCCATCTTGCTGCGGTGGCGTCGATGGCGAAGTCCCTCGGGTTGGTCGATCTCCTCGGTCCATGCTGCAAGGAACGTGACATCGTCTATGCGCTGATCCTGGCCCGGGTGGTCCGTCCCTGCTCGAAGCTGGCGAGCACCACTTGGTGGGCGGATACCACCTTGGTAGCCGTCCTCGGCCTCGATGGGATCGGGACCGACGAGGTTTGTGCCGCCATGGATTGGCTGGAAGGTCGCCGAGCGGGCGTCGAGGTGAAGCTGGCCAAGCGTCACTTGGGGAGGGATGCCAACCCGCAGGGAATGGCGTACTTCGACCTGTTGTCATCGTGGGTGGAGGGATCGAGGAACGAACTGGCGGCCCGGGGCTACTCAAGGGACAGCAAGCGGGGCCTGTCCCAGGTCGGATACGGACTGCTCGCCGACAGCGACGGTCGTCGGGTCGCCATTGAGGTCTTCGAAGGCAACACCGCAGACCCGACCGCTCTCATCTCTATCGTGGAGACCATCCGCACCCGGTTCGGCCTCGATCGCCTGACCATGGTGGGTGATCGGGGGATGATCACCCAGGCTCGGATCCAAGCCCTGCGAGAAGCCGGCGCCTTCGGGTGGCTGACGTGTCTGCGTGCCCCCCAGATCGCCGCGTTGGCGAGAGATGACGGACCGTTACAGCTCTCCTTGTTCGACGAAGCGGACTTGGCCGAGTTCTCCCATCCCGACTATCCCGACGAACGCCTCGTGGCTTGTCGGTACCCCTTGTTGGCCGCCGAGCGCAAGCGCAAGCGGGCAGAGCTGTTGGCAGCGGCCGAGGGTCTCTTCGCCCCGATCGTCGCTGCTGTCGAAGACGGCCGACTCTGCGGGGCAGACAACATCGAGGTGAAGGTCGCCAAAGTGCTCAACAGGAAAAGGATGGCCGAGCACTTCGAGGTGGCGATCACCGACACCACCGTGGTCGTCACCCGCAAACAGGGATCCATCGACACCGAGGCGGCACTCGACGGGATCTACGTGTTGCGCACCACCATCGGTGCCGAACACATGGACGCCCCAGGGGTGGTCGACGCCTACAAGGATCCGGCCATCGCGGCGCGGGACTTCCGCCACATCAAGATCGACGACCTCGACCTGGGTCCCATCCACCGTCGCTTGGAAGGCCGGGTGCGGTCTGACGTGTTCATCTCTATGTTGGCCGCCTATCTGGTGTGGCACCTGCGGGAGACCATGGCGCCACTCGCCTTCACCGATGAGGAGCCCCCAGCGCGTCAGATCCCGGTTGCACCAGCGCAACGCTCGGCCGGTGCCAAGGCCAAGGCCGCAAACAAACAGGGTCGATCGCCCAGCGAGGACCGGTCGTTTCGACGGCTCCTCGACCATCCCGCCACCATGACCCGCAACACCGTGCGGACCACGCCGGGGATGTCCCAGAACTTCGAGATGCTCGCCGCGCCCACCCCCACCCAGCGGCAAGTATTCGAGCTGCTCGGTGTACCGGTACCGCTCACACTCACGTAGCCACAACAACCAAAACCCCCTTTGCATTTCCCCTGGTCGCAGCAGACTCTGCTACCCCAGGGGGGTAACTTCGGACTAACGCCACCAACGCGAGGACAACCAGCAGACCCGGCCTCCCCCGCCAACAACGCCGTGGCCGGTGAAACCGCTTCCGATGTGCCGATCCGCGCCCGGCCAACGGGTGCCGGCTGTGGATTCTCGAGCGGTCGTTCTGCTCGCCCCTACGGACACTCTGAGCTCGGGTTCAATCGACCGCCGGCGTCTCGTGGACTTGTCTCAGAGCTGTCGTGGCCGTCTGGATGTGTGTCGGCGCCAATGGTCAGCGGCGGCGAGCTCTCACCGAAGAGGCGGTGAGCGGGCGGACGATCCACCCGTCGTAGCGCGAGTCGATGAGAGTCTCGACCCCGGCGAGCATCGCCTCGCGGGTTTCCGGGTCGGACATCGCCCGACAGTTCGAGTCGGTCCGCTTCACCTCGACTTACTCCCGAGCGGTGTAGCGCTGGTCCCATCGGTAGCAATGGATACAAGGCTCTGCGAAGTGCGGTGAGACGACGATGTCGTCGACAAACTCGGGAACCAGTCCCTCGTGTGTGGGGACAGGGTCGTGTGTTGCCGGCAGTCCATGTCGGCTGAAGGCGTGATGGACCTCGTCGAAGAACCGCTGTCGGCGGGAGAAGCGACCTGGTTGAGGGCGATCACCGCCAAGTAGCCGCCCGGGCGGAGCAGAGTTGCTGGTCGGGTCACGCGCTCCTCCGGTGGTACCCAGTGGTAGCTCGACGCCGCCACGACCGCGTCGACGGTCGGGAGGTTGCGGGCGAGGACGGTTGCCAGGTGGGCACCCAACTCGACCGCGGTTAGTTTGGCGCCACGGGCGACGAGGCCCTTCGTGGCCTGGCCGGTGCCGGGACCGACCTCGACCACCACCGGCGACCGAGGAAGCAAGGCCGCCAACTCGTGGAAGAACTCGTCCGGGTAGCCGGGGCGTACCTGGTCATAAAGTTCGGCGACCTCATCGAATCCGTGCCGCCAGGCGTGTGGAACGTCCGGCATGTACCCCTGCCTATCCCATTATCTCCCTACTTCGATTGCATCGACCGATCTGGCGAGGTGCTACCGGGCGGAGCACCCGATTGATCACCCGTTCGAGCGTCGCGAAGAACAACGTGGCCCGACTCGTCGGCTCCCGGGCTAGCGCTGGGTGTGGAAGGTGATGATCACCCGAGCGACCGTACGTAGCGAACCTCGTCGACGGTGATGCCGTGCACTTCCTCTAGCCGGCGCTCCCCGTCAGGCTGCCAGCCATCGGTCTGATAGAAGCGTTCGGCTCGAGCGTTGCCCACGAGTAGCCATAACACCGCCACGGTGAACCCGCAATCGGTCAACTGCTTCCGGGCTTCGTGGATCAGCGCCCGGCCCATTCCGATGTTCCAGCAATCTGGGTGAACGTAGATCGCGTAGAGCTCGCCGGAGGCCGACTCCGACTTGTCCGTATCCCGGCAACGTCCGATAGTTGCGAAGCCGCAGATTCGGTCCTCCTCGACCGCTACCGTCGTGTAGGGCCGGTCAGGGCCGCTGTCAGCGAACGTGTAACGAGCAGCGCGATCAGCTGGGTCCATGGCGTCGAGGTACTCATCGGGCAGTAGTCCCCGGTAGGCAACCTGCCAGGATCGGACGTGCACCTGGGCGACGTTGTGCTCGTCACCTGGGGATGCCCGACGGAGTAACACCTACAGCAGTATCCTCACCCGAAAACAGTACCGCAAGTGGATATCAAACTTCCGCATAGGCCGTTCGACCTCTCGCAAGTGCCTCCGTGTTTCGGAGCCAGCTTTCGGCCCCATCAGTCGGAGCAATGCCGCTGCTCGGTAGGCGGAGCGCGGCCATGGCTCAGCCCCAGGTGTGCGACCATCCAGCGTGTATCCCGCTGGCGTTGCTGACCGCCGATGGTCGTATACCTCTCCTGGTCTGGGATAACGCGATGTCACCAGGCGGCCAGAGTCGTACGGCCCAGCTGGCCTTCGGATGGGATACGACTCGCAGACCAGAGAGCAGCGTCTTTCCGAGTCTCCCTTGGCTAATCTGACCGCGATGGCACCGGACTGGAGCCAGTGGACCGGAGTCTGTTCGACCTGGCTGGGCTCGTCGACGATCTCGAGTCGCTGCTTGGCTGCCCCGTCAGTTTGGTGCTGCAATCGTCACTGCGGGATAACGCGTTCGTCGGGCGTGAGACGGGACATGGTCCCCTTATGAAAGGACCAGGGCGCGACCGAGCTGTGCTCGAGGACATGCGCCGCCATGACACGAACGCCACAGCCCACGCCCGATCCGGTCGTGACGCGCTGGCCTACGAGCCCATCCTCCACGCTGTCTTCTGGGCGCTCGCGATCCTGGGTGAAGCCGCCAACCGTGTTTCAGAGCCGCGGCGTGGGCTGCGA
This sequence comes from Actinomycetes bacterium, assembly GCA_021808665.1. The sequence continues at coordinate 3,935 of JAKBBA010000104.1, read as the reverse complement.
GGGCGGCCAGGTCGTCGAGGTGTCGTTGACGCAGCAGCGCCCGTTGAGCGTCGGACAACTTTCGGGTGGAGGTACTAACACCACGATTCACTGGGGTTCCCTTCGGCCGCGGCCCGCCCTCTACGGGCCGTCTATCACAGCGGTTGGCGTCGACGGATCCGACCGCCCGGGCCGGCAGGCATCTCCCGTGCCGTGATGCCCCAGGATCGGCGCGGACCCGACCCGACGCCCGCCGGGCGCCTATCGAAGGGCTCGACGCCGCAGCTGGAGGGTGCAAGGGGGCGGGCTTTTACTACCGCGAGTTTCGTGTCCGTGAGCGGGAGGCGCGTTAGCTGCCGTGTCCGTATCGTGGACGTGGTGGACGACGCAGTGGACTTGGACGGTCTGGCTGGGGCTAGGTGGCGGGCGGTTGTGGCTCGCGATGCCCGACTGGCCGGGGTGTTCGTGTACGCGGTGCGCTCCACGGGCGTCTATTGCCGGCCTGGGTGTGGGGCGCGGCTGCCGCTGCGCCGCAACGTCGAGTTTTTCTCAACCCCTGCTGGCGCGGTGACCGCCGGCTACCGTGCCTGCCGGCGGTGCCAGCCGGACCGGGACCAGGCCGGGGATGCGACGTTGGCGGCGGTGGTGGAGGTTTGTCGTTGGTTGGAGAGCCCCGACTGTGACCGTGACTTGGCTGGTATGGCGTCGGGTTTGGGGTGGAGTGAACGTCATCTACGCCGCCGTTTCACCGAGGTGGTCGGGGTGCCGGTCGGTGGTTATCTGCGCGCCGTTCAGGCCGAGCGTGCGAGGTCGGCGTTGCGGGCTGGTGCGGCGGTGGCTGACGCCACTTTCGGGGCTGGGTACGGGTCGGCTAGGGCTTTTTACGAGCACGGGGCGCCCAGGCTGGGAATGACGCCGGCACGGTACCGTTCGGGCGGCGCCGGGGAGCGGATCGGCTACACGTCGCTTATCACTCCGATAGGGGTGGTCGTAGCGGCGTGCACCGCCAAGGGGGTGTGCGCCGTGCGGGTTGGTGCCGACGAAACCGCGTTGGTGGCGGAAGTGGCCGCCGAGTTCCCCCGGGCGGTCTTGGAGCGCGACGACGACGGACTCGGACACGTCGCTGTCGTCTTAGCCGGCGCCCTGCGAGGAGACGACGACGCGACCGTGCTGCCAGTCGACTTGCGGGGAAGCGCCTTTCGGGTTCGGGTTTGGGAGGCGTTGCGGGCGATTCCCGCCGGGGAGACCCGCTCGTACGGCGAGGTCGCCGCCGGGATCGGCTCCCCGACAGCGGTCCGAGCTGTCGGGGGGGCTTGCGCCGCGAACCCTGCCGCGTTGGTCGTCCCTTGCCATCGGGTGGTGCGCCAAGACGGATCCCTTGGCGGCTACCGGTGGGGGACCGCCACCAAGCGGGCCCTGCTGGACGCAGAGGCCCAAAAGAGCGAGCCGTGACCGGCGATCCCGGCGTCCACCCTGAGCCAACTACGGGCAGGGCGGGTGGATTTCCCTGGTCGGCGTCCTGAGCGTGTCGAACGGCCTCGTTGGGGCCAGCTGCAAGGGCCGTCGACGGCTTGCTCATCCTCGTCGGCGTAGTCATCTCACAAGACCGGGTGCACCGTCCGCGCCGAAAGACGGCGTCCAACTCGGACGAGCCCGGCTCTAGTCCCGCCAGCTACCAGTTAGGAGAATGACCAATGAAGACACCGAGCAGAGCGTTCCAGATTCACCCGATCCCAGCCGAAGTGCTCGACGAAGTTCGTGCCCGTGGCGTCGATGCCGCCTCGGGGATCCCAGTTCAGCACCTGGCAGCTGACGGCGGCGAGCCGTTACGGTGCTGCCTGCGCAACGCCCGCCCCGCTGAGCGGGCGATCCTCTTCGGCTACGAGCCGCCGCTGCCGGCGAGCCCCTACCGTGAGGTGGGAGCGGTGTTCGCTCACGCCGAGACTTGCGGCGGGCCTGCGAGTACGCAGGAGTATCCGCCGGATTGGCGGGGAAGGCCGCAGGTGTTGCGCGCCTACGACGCACGGGGCTGGATTCATGAGCTATCGACAATGCACGACGGCGAAGACCCCGAAGGCGCGATCGCCGTCATGCTCGCCAACCCCGAGGTGACCCAAATCCACAGCCGCAACATTGTGTACGGCTGCTACATGTTCACCGTCACCCGACCCGATGGAAACGCGCCCAGCTGACCTATCAGTTCGCCGGGGGTCCGGTGGCGACGGGGACGCCTAACGTTAGACGGGATTACTGGACAGGTGACACCTCACTTTCCTACTTCGGATCACGTGATCGGTCTCAGCGCGTCTCAACCGGCTACTGATAACAGCAATGCGCGGGCGCGTTTGGACACTGCGGCTACCTGGCGGCGGGTGAGGCCTGTTAGCTCCTCGACCGTGTGTGCTGTTGTCCCTGCGAGCAGCGCCGTGGTCGTCTCGCACAGGGTGACGCCTGCCTCGTCGGCGAGGACCTGGGCGGCGGCGATCCGCTCCGCCCACTGCGCTTCTACTTTCTAGACGACCTTGCGGCGATGGACGTAGGAGGCGTATTTGACCCGGCTGGCCGGACTCGTCGGATGCTGGCCTGTTCGGTCGTGATGTTTCGCCGATCTCAGCTCGGCGGGGGTCATACCCAAAAATGCAGCGATTGCATGCTCACGTCGTTCGGATAGCCGGTCCCGCCTGGCGAGCGCGGACACCAACCCTTCCTGTGCGTCTTGCCAAGCTGCCAGTAGCGCCATCTCCTGGTGGCGCCGGTCTAACACCACACGACTATTCAGGTCGGTCTGCCCCGGGGTGATCACCGCTACTCCTTGTTCACAGCTACGCACCTGGCCGGGCCCGACGGACCGATCCGGCCTTCCAAGTTGATCCCCTCGTCGAGGAACGCCGTGCCGGCGGTGTGCCTGTCATGTGGAATTCCACATAAGCGTCACAGGTCCTCCATAGAGCAGGCGGAAGCCCAGCGCGCAATAGAAACTCACCGACTCGTTCATATCGAAAGTCAGCAGTGTTACAGCGCTGATGCTTTCAATCGGCTCAAGCTGGTCGTCGGCACCGAGCAGCCTTACAGGAACTGGACGCTGGGCGGTGGCCACTGCGCCATCGACGTCACGATCTGCGCTTATGTCCTGTGGGCAGGAGCTGTTCACTGTGGCGCGCCGTTCCGTATCAGCGTGGGTGAGACTGCCTGGTCGCTCCGGTGAGTCTACGTTTAGTCTACACTGTTGTGATGGGTGTTGAAGAGACCACCACCGTGCGGGTCCGCCGGCCTGACTCCGAACGGCTGCAGTCGATGGCGAAGTCCCGCAAGACCACGGTCGTGGAGGTCGTCCACTCGGCTATCGATGCCCTCGAACGCCAGGAGTTCCTTCGCGGCCTGAGCGACGACTACCGCCGACTCCGCGAGGATCCCCAGCGGTGGGAGGCGTACCAGGACGAGCGCAAGGAGTGGGATGCCCTCGGGTGATCTGGCGGGGTGAGATCTACCAGGTAGACCTCGGTCGCCCGGTCGGCCACGAACCAGCCTTCCTCCGCCCGGCGATCGTGGTCTCCCCCGACATCGTCAACAACGGACCTGGCGAGCTCGTCGTGGTCGTGCCCGTCACCTCCACCGACTACGGGTTGCGCAGCCATGTCGAGATCGCAGCGGGCGTCAGCCGCCTGGAGCACCTCTCGTACGCGAGATGCGACCACATCCGGGTTGTCTCCACCGCCCGCATCCGCCACAGGCTCGGCCACGTCGCACCCGACGAGCTTCGCACCATCGAGCGAGCGCTGCGCTTCATCCTCGATCTTTGAGCCCATCAACGCCGAGCCCCAGTCAACACTCCCGACGTGATGGGACGTGCTCTCGGTAGCCAGTTGGTGGCTGCCGTCCTGCCGCGTCGTTCTGCGCGGTTTCGAAGAGGCAGATCGCCAAATGGCGCTCGATGCCGGCCGGCTGGTCGCGTTCGG
>JAKBBA010000103.1 GCA_021808665.1 Actinomycetes bacterium | reverse complement strand
GCTACACGGGCGGCGCGCCAAGATTAGGTGGGGCGTCGATTTTGTCGGACTTCGTCTTTCGGCCACCCCGGCGGCGGAAGCCGAACCGTATCAGTTCCCACACGACCGCGCCGGCAGCAGCAGTCACGAACAGGACCATCCACTCCGGGGCATCGAAATGGAAAGCCACCCAGTTGATCCTGACCGAGTGACCGTTTTGGACTATGAGCAGGGTGACGGCTACGGCGACCAGCGCACCGAAGATCACACCTGTGTGAAACGGACGCCATCTCGAACTCCGGCTGGGCTCTGACTTTATCGAGGCACCACGGCCGACCGCGAGGCCGGGGCCCACCGCTAACGCCGCGACATCCGTGTTCCCCAACTTCCCGGTTTGGTTGTGCTCGGGCTGAAACTGTAGCGACTGCTCCTGCCCGGTCTCATCCGGATCGCCTACTCGCACACCTTCACCTCCGTCCTCGGAAGCTTCGAATACCGAACACATCTGAACGATACCCAGATAACCCAGCCCACAAACCTCTTTCGAGGTGAGAGTCAACTCGTGAGCGCTCCCGAAGACGTCAGCCGCCGCGACGCCGGACGCTACCGCGAAGGCAGGTCTGGTAGCCCCTGCGATAGGGTCAGGTGGATGGTGTCGAGCGCTGTGCCCAACCGTGCTGCGGCAACTGTCCTGTTAGTCTGCCGACTCGGGACAATTGATGGAGAAGATGGGCTAGCCACTCCAAGTGCAACCCTGCTTCGACGGACCTGCTAGGGCAGTCGTGCTGCCGGGTCAGACACGAGCGAAAACAGCTGATAACACCCAAAGTCGATTCCCGGGATATAGGCGTTTTGACTCCTGGGGACCTCGAAGGGCTTGCAGGGAGTGCCTGAGCCTGGCACGTCGGACCGTGCTCGAAGCGTCACGGGACAGGATCACTTCGCAGGCTGCAAGCCTTGCATTCCACCTCTTCCTTGCCATCTTCCCGGCCACCATCGCCCTGGTAGGGCTGATGCACATCGTCGGCCTACCAGCAGCGACGCTGACGAACGTGATCCACGACGTCAATGTGATCCTGCCATCGCAAGCTGCCACGGTCATAGACCAGGCTCTCCGCCAGCCGGTTTCCGCTAGGACCGGGTCTATAGAACTCGTCGTGGGCGCAGTAGTAGCCATCTGGAGTGGCCTAGAAGCGATGGCATCGCTGCAGGTGGGCTTGGACGTCGCAAGCGAAGTCGACCACGACCGAGGCTTCATCGGTCGGAGAGTTATGGCAGTACCCCTTCTGGCGGTGAGCGTCCTGCTCGGCGGCATCGGCTTCACCCTGGTTGTCCTCGGCGTGCCTGTAGGACACCTCCTCGAGGCTTCGGTTCCTGTAGCTGGAGGACTCTTCGCCACCTTGTGGAGCGGTCTACGCTGGTTGGCTGCGCTCGCCGTAGTGATGCTCCTCCTGTCGATCTACTACAACATGGGCCCGGCCAGAAAGCCGGATCGGTGGCGCCTCCTCGACCCTGGAAGCCTCCTCGCGACCATAGGTTGGTTTGCCACGTCAGCCGGCTTCTCGTTCTACTTGGACAACTTCGCCCACGAGTCCAAGACCTACGGCTCGGCGGCAGGAGTGGCAGTGCTGCTTTTGTGGTTGTTCGTGTCCTCCACGATCGTCCTCATCGGAGCTGAGCTGAACTGCGAGTTGCGCCGCCCCGACTCACCGTGGCGAGCGGGCACTGCCGCAGCGCAGGCCCTCGCCGAATGAGCTCGGGACCCCCGCGGGACGGAGCAGGCCAGCTTTTCTCGTTACCGGCGGAGCAGCGGCGCGTTCTCATCGCTTGCGGCACTGGGGCGGGACTAGCAGCCGTCTACAACGTCCCGTTCGCCGGTGCTCTGTTCGCCGTGATCCTCGGGCCGGCAATGGGCCTGGCGTTCGCAGGTTACGCTGTCGTAGGAGCCGCTGCTCTTCTCACAGCGGCAATCGAAGCCTCCGCGACGGGTATCGCCATGACGGTCGAGTTGACCGGTGCCGCTCCGGTAACCGTTCCCATATTGCTCGCTTCTGTCGGGGCAACGGTCGTCTCGCGAAAGTTGGAAACCCGGTCGATCTACTCGGCGAGGTTGGCGCCTATGCGCAGGGCGCCGGCAGAGCCTCCCGCTGGGGGGCCTGCACGAGAGGCTTCCTAGCCGGCGGTGCTCCACTGGACGTCAAGGAAGCAACCAGGGCCATAAAACTGTATTGACTCCATACAGCGAATAGTTCTATACTTCCCTTCATGGGAGTGCCTGTGGACGCAACGATCACGAAGGACCTGGCACCTAAAGACACCAAGAAGGCGTACATCCAGCGCCTCCGTGACGCCGGCCTGCGGGTGACCGCAACGCGCCTTGCGGTGATGGCAGCGTTGGCCAGCCATCCTCACTCTGAAACGGAGACCGTGATCGCTGCACTTAGAAGCGAGCTTGGGTCGGTATCTCCCCAAGCGGTCTACAACGTGCTGTCCGCCTTCGTCGAGGCCGGGATAGCGCGGCGGGTCGAGCCGGCCGGAAGCGTCGCCTTGTACGAGCTGAGGGTGGCCGACAACCACCACCACGTCGTTTGCCGGCACTGCGGCTCAGTCCAAGACGTCGACTGCTCGGTCGGATACCGGCCGTGCCTCACTCCCTCGCAGACCCACGGTTTCGTCCTCGACGAAGCAGAAGTCACCTACTGGGGGCTCTGCCCTACTTGCCAGTCGACCCAGCGGGTGACGACGGCGACGTGAATCCAAACAAGCAAACCCAATGAAGCACTAAGTGGGAGGACCAAATGACCAGCACCAACAACGAGAACAAGTGCCCCGTGATGCACACGGCGGCAGGAACCCGGTCGAACCGCGACTGGTGGCCTAACCAGATCAACCTCAAACTTCTATCCCAGCCCTCTCCGCTGGCGAATCCGATGGACCCGGACTTCGATTACGCAAGAGAGTTCGCGACGATAGACTTCGGCGAGCTCAAAGCCGACATCGAGCGGGTGATGACCACCTCCGTCGACTGGTGGCCCGCCGACTTCGGACACTATGGCCCACTTTTTATCCGGATGGCATGGCACAGCGCCGGCACCTACCGCGTCTCGGACGGCCGCGGCGGCGGCGGCCACGGAAATCAACGCTTCGCTCCGCTGAACAGCTGGCCCGACAACGCGAACCTCGACAAAGCCCGACGGCTCCTGTGGCCAGTAAAGGCCAAGTACGGGCGCAAGCTGTCATGGGGCGATCTGATCATCTTCGCCGGCAACTGCGCCCTGGAATCAATGGGATTCACCACCTTCGGTTTCGGCGGGGGAAGAGTCGACATCTGGGAACCCGAGGACGACACCTACTGGGGTCCTGAAGACACCTGGCTCGGCGACGAGCGTTACAGCGGGGATCGAGACCTCGCCGACCCGTTCGGAGCTGTGCAGATGGGCCTCATCTACGTCAACCCGGAAGGTCCCAACGGCAACCCTGACCCGCTGGCAGCCGCCCGTGACATCAGAGAGACGTTTGCTCGTATGGCGATGAACGACGAGGAGACCGTCGCGCTGATCGCAGGCGGCCACACCTTCGGCAAGTTCCACGGCGCAGTCGACCCTGACCGCTACGTGGGCCCCGAACCGGAAGGGGCGCCGCTGGAGGAGCAAGGCCTCGGATGGCACAACACCTACGGCAAAGGCAACGCCGAAGACACCTACACGAGCGGGGTGGAGGGCATCTGGACTAACAACCCCACCCGCTGGGACAACGGCTTCTTCGACAACCTTTTCAACTACGAGTGGGAGCTCACCACCAGCCCTGTCGGGGCCAAGCAGTGGACCCCCACCAACCCCGAAGCAAAAGGTACCGTCCCCGACGCTCACGTCCAGTCGCTTCGCCACGCACCCACGATGCTCACCACAGACCTAGCGCTTCGCGAGGATCCGATCTACCGGCCGATAGCGCAACGCTTCCATGAACACCCCGACGAGTTCGCCCAGGTGTTCGCAAAAGCCTGGTTCAAGCTGACGCACCGTGACATGGGACCCCGCTCCCGCTACCTCGGGCCCCTAGTCCCCGACGAGGACCTCATCTGGCAAGACCCGCTGCCAGCAGTCGACCACGAACTGATCGGCCCCGCAGAGGTGGAACATCTGAAGGCGCAGATCCTAGCTTCAGGCCTGTCGGTGAGCGACCTGGTGTCAACAGCGTGGGCTTCGGCGTCGACTTTCCGGCGCACCGACAAGCGGGGCGGTGCCAACGGGGCGCGGGTTCGTCTCGCTCCTCAGAAGGATTGGGAGGTCAACAACCCTGCGGTCCTGGCCGAAGTCATAGCCAAACTCGAATCGATAAAGACAAACTTCGACAGCTCCCGCAGCGACACCAAGCGGGTCTCGCTCGCGGACCTCATCGTGCTGGGAGGCTGCGCAGCGATCGAGCAGGCAGCCGCCGAGGCTGGACACCACGTCCAGGTTCCTTTCACCCCCGGGCGAACGGACGCGACCGCCGAAGCGACCGACGTCGAGTCGTTCACAGTTCTCGAGCCCAGAGGTGACGGCTTTCGCAACTGGGTGCGCGAAGGGGAGAAACTACCACCCGAGCACTTGCTGATCGAGCGTGCCGTGCTTTTGGACCTGACCGCCCCTGAGATGACCGTCCTCGTCGGCGGCTTACGCAGCCTCGGCGTGAACGCCCTGTCAGGCGCCCACGGCTTCTGGACCGATCGTCCGGGAAGCCTGAGCAACGACTTCTTCGTGAAGCTTCTCGACATGTCCGTGCGCTGGAGGGCCTCGGCCGAAGCCGAGCACGTCTACGAGGCCACGGACCGGGCCACCGGAGGGCTGGTACGCAGCGGGACCGCAGTAGATCTGGTTTTCGGCTCCAACTCTCAGCTGCGGGCGATCGCCGAGGTGTACGCGTCGAGTGACTCGGCAAGCAAGTTCGTCCGTGATTTCGTGGCCGCCTGGGACAAGGTGATGATGCTCGACCGCTTCGACGTCGTCTAGGAGCGCTGGTGCTCGCCATGCGCTGACCGTATTGCTGGCGGGTTACGCTCCTGCCGGTGCGCCACGAGCGCTCCGGCAGGAGCCGCTCAGGTTACGAGGACGAGGAGGAACGCCGCTTGACGCCGAGTGAGCTTCTTAGCGAGACGCCTCAGGAATATCGGCATCCCGTAACGCTATCCCCAGCCTTAGCGGGATGGTCGGGCAGGCTCCCCCGTTCTGGCTGCGACCGTCGCCGCAACCGCGAGAAGTACGGCGGCGGCGCACTCGACGACGAGGGATGACTTCGCGTACGGTGCGTCGAGGGAATCGCGAAAGCCGAACAGGCCGAAGTTGACCGAGACGAGTAGCGCAACGACCGTACCTGTAGCGAACACAGCCCCGCCGGCAAGAAAGACCGGCGAGCGCTTCACCGCGACAACGGCCGACAGTGCTATCCCGGCTGCCACCTGAGCGAGGAAGAGCGGGCCGATCGTCGGGATATGACGGTACCCGCTCAACCACAGATGCAGGTGGATGACGGAGGAGACCACCAAAAGCACAGCCCCAGCCCACGCAGGCACCCTTGCGGTCCATCTCGAAACTGAGCCCTGCGCGGGGCCCGACCTGCGGAACCCGAAGGCCGCTGCCGAGCTGCTGGTACTCCGGAGTTTGCTCACACATGCTATCCGTAGCCGTCCTGTCCGGCGGATGCCGCATGGCGGCGCGCAGGCGGACCGACAACCGTTTCCCGCCACGTCGCCGAGACGAGCGCGCCGATATCCGCTGGTGGTTCATTGTGAACACGCAGTTAAGTGACTCCGCCAACAGCCCACCTTCGGGCCCGATCATCTAAACTGCCATCATGAGGGACCATGTAGACGCCGAAGTCCGCTCACGTGCCGTCAGGGCAGCTCTCGGGAGGGAACCCTTCGACCTGCTCCTCGAGGGTGGAACCGTAATAGATGTAGGTACAGGTTTACTCCGCAACCTCGACGTCGGCGTAGTTGGTTCCCTGATCTCTAGCGTCCATCCACGTGGGGCTCGCCAAGACGCCCACCTTCGGGTGGACTGCTCGGGGAGCTACATCGGACCGGGATTGATCGACATGCACGTTCACTTCGAGAGCTCGATGCTCACACCGGGTCAGTACGCTTCGGCGGTAGGCCGTCGCGGAACCACCACAGTGTTCTGCGACCCACACGAGCTCGCAAACGTCGCCGGAGTCGAAGGAGTTCGATACTGCGTTCAGGCTTCCAAAGGACTTCCCGTCCGCTTCGTCTTCCAGGCTCCCTCCTGCGTCCCGCCCCAACCTGGCCTCGAGCTCTCCGGGCACGATCTGTTCGCCTCAGATATCGCCGAGATGCTCTCGTGGCCGGAAATGGCCGGCCTAGCTGAAGTTATGGACATGCTCGGGGTCCTCAGCCTCGACGACCGAATGGTAGGAGTCGTAAGCGAAGGGCTCGCAAGCGGCAAGCTCGTGTCCGGACACGCCGCTGGCTTGAGCCCGACCGAGATACAGGCCTATCTCGCCGCCGGTATCGAGTCCGACCACGAGATCTTCGCGACCGGTGACGTTACGACGAGGCTCCAAGCGGGCATGACAGTCGAGCTACGCGGAATGCTAGACGGGCTACTACCCGACGTGGTGAACGGACTTGGCGCTCTGCCCGAGCTGCCATCCCACCTGGTGCTGTGCACCGACGATCTCTTCGCCGCAACCTTGCTCCGCTACGGAGGTCTCGACCACCTGATTCGACGCCTGATCGGCCATGGCATGTCACCCGTAAGGGCGCTTCGCCTGGCGACCTATCACGCCGCCCTCCGGCTTGGACGTCCAGACCTTGGGCTCGTAGCCGCCGGGCGTCAAGCTGACCTGATCCTCCTCAGCGATCTTGATGGGTTCGTGGTCACATCTGTCTACAAGGCAGGAACGCTCATAGCCCGGGACGCAGAGATGCTAGTAGCGTGCCAGGATGCTCCATCCACACCTCCGCTGGACACCGTCCACCTCGACGTTGTAAGGCCGGAGGACTTCGTCCTGCGAGTTCCTCTTGCAAACGGGTCTGCAAGGATGAAGGCGATCGACGGGATCATAAACACTCGCTGGAACGAAGTGGACGTCGACGTCCTCAACAGTGAAGTCACCGTCCCCGATGGCTACTTGCTCCAAGCGGTCGTTCACCGCCACGGCCGTGCCAGCCAGCAGGTGCGCATAGCCCTAGTCACCGGGTGGGGCGACGAGTGGACTGGAGCGGTAGCTTCCACGGTGTCACACGACACTCACAATCTCGTCGTGTTCGGCCGAGACCCCCGCGACATGGCGGTCGCCGCTAACGCAGTTATAGCCACCCAGGGCGGGGTATCTGTGGCAAAGCAGGGCTATGTAGTATCCCAGATTGCGCTGCCGATAGCAGGAATCCTGTCACCACTATCCGCCGGTGAGGTAGCGTCAGCCCAAGACGCGCTTCTTGCGGCGGCGGCGGACGCGGGACTCCCGCTGGGTGCTCTCAGTCAACCGTTGATGCAGGTGTTTGCGTCGTGTCTTGCTTGCATTCCTGGGCCACATCTCACTGACCTCGGCCTGATCGACGGCACCACCGGCGAACTATTCCACGACGCCATCGTCTCGTGAGCTACCTCAAGAGGGCCGACCGACGAGCTATCTTGCAACTAGGCCGCGACCGATCCGAATCGCCGTAACACGGGGAGCTCAAGCACGCCGACGAGAGCGTAGATCGCGACCGACACGACGGTGATGGTGGCAACACCAGACCACAGCGCGTTGTACTGCGATTCCGTGCTCGACTCCAGCATGTAGAACCCTAGGCCCTTGCCTGTAGAGAGCCATTCAGCGAGGACAGCGCCGAGCAGAGCCCCCGGTGCGGCGATGCGAGCGGAGCTGAACAGCGACGGAAGGGCGCTGGGGACCTGCACCTTAGCCAGGATCTTCCACTTCGAGGCGTTGTACGCACGCATCAAGAGGAGCGAGTCAGCCGGAGCCGACCTCAGACCCTGGACGACGTTGACCAAGGTCGGAAAGAAGGTAACGATGCCCGCTATCACCGTCACACTGACGAGGCCCCGACCGAAGGCCAAAGCTATTAGCGGCGTCATCGCCACCAACGGAACCGAGCGCAGCACGACGGCAACCGGCATGAACGTCGCCTCGACAGTACGGCTTGTAACTACGGTCATCGCTGCTGCGACGGCAAGCACTGTGCCGAACAGGTAGCCCAGTGACGCGTCTCGGAGCGTAACCGTCAACTGGCTCAGAATCGTCGAACGATCAGCTGCAGCCGACGGCCCTTGGGTGAGGTAACGCCAGACGTCGGCGGGGGTCTTGGCGAAATACGAATTCAAGTGGAGTAGCTTCACGAAAGCAGTCCACAGAAGCACAGTTATCGCCACCGAAAGAACCAGGAACATCAAAGAACGTCCCGCCCTGTAGAGCCTTCCCCGGTTTCGGCTGCCGGAAGACACCACATGCGCAGCCGGTGGGCGAGCTGTCGCCCAGGGCATCGCGAACCTGCCTACAAGGCTCGTCGCTGCGTATCCCAACCCTGCCAGAGCTGACGCGAATAAGGCGATGCTCCACACGCGGGTCACGTCCAGGGACTGCTCGGCATTGATCATGGCGACACCGAGACCTCGGGTGCCACCTAGATACTCACCTATGATCGCCCCGAGGAGCGCAGCCGGCGCGGCGATCCGCAGAGCAGCGAACAAGCTCGGCAGAGATGACCACAGACGCACCTTGACCACGGCCCCCCACGAACCGCCACCGTACGCCGTTACCAGGTCCAAGCTTGTCCGGTCAGCCGACCTCAGCCCTGCCGACATGCCGACGAGGGTCGTCAAGAAAACGCTCATGGCCGCCAAGACCACCTTGGGCTTGTCGCCACCGAACACGATGTTCAGAATCGGAGCGATAGCGATGATCGGCATTGCGTAACTCGCAATGGCCAGACGCAGGAGAGCTGCCTCCACCGGAGGGCTTACCACGAACACCAACGCAAGCAGCACTGCGAGGGCATTACCCCACAGCCAACCTTGCGCCGCTTCCGCAATGGTTATGCCCGCGTTCTCTCGGAGCAGAACTCGATTACTCCACAGTCCATCGAGCACTCCCACGGGGGTCGGCATGATGTGCTTCCCGGCGAACACGAACACAGCTAGGAGCTCCCAGACGACAAGAATTCCCGCCACTCCAAGGACGGCGCCAATCCAGGACGTCTCCGACATACGTGCAAGCGGCCGAATCACCGCTCGTCCGCGACCACCGCGACCAGCAGGCCCCGGCTCGACAAGTTCGCGTTCCGCTACCAGCTGGAGCATCTAGACGTCATCTCCGCTCGCTGGGACTCCATCGGAGAAGAGCAGATCTGATAGCTGGTCGGTCAACTGATGGAAACGAGATGACTTCATCATGTCCGGCGTCCGAGGGCGGGGTAAGTCCACGCTGACTACGGTTCGTACCCTGCCAGGCCTCCCGGTCATCACGACGACCTGATCGGCCAGGAAGACGGCCTCACTGATCGAGTGGGTAACAAGAACTGTCGTAGTGGCCCGCTCCGCCCAGATCCGCAGAAGCTCCATATTGAGCCTCTGACGGGTCATCTCGTCCACAGCCGCGAAAGGCTCGTCCAGAAGTAACAACTCCGGCTCGACGACCAACGCCCTGGCGATAGCCACACGCTGTCTCATCCCACCCGAAAGCTGAGAGGGCCGGGCCTTCTCGAAGCCTTCCAGGCCGACCAACCTGATCAGATCATCGACCTCTGAGTCGGGCACCTTCACCGACGTCAGCTCAAGAGGGAGCCTCACGTTTGACCTCACTGAGCGCCACGGCAAAAGAGCCGCGTCCTGGAACGCGATGCCCAGTCTGTGGCTCTTGCGCAGCTGCGCTGGAGTCTCGCCATTGATCACCACGCTGCCCGAAGTTGGCCTCTCCAGGTCAGCCAGGACCCGTAGCACCGTCGACTTACCGCACCCTGAAGGACCGATCAGGGCAATGAAAGCACCGCGCGCAGCGGTCATGTCGAATGACTCCAGGGCAGTAACGGCGCTTCGGCCGATCCTGAACTTCTTCGTCAGACCAGCGATCTCGATACCGACACCGCCGAGACTGCACGAAACCCCCTCATCCGCGGAGGTCCTCAAAGTGGCGATGGGGCCGTCCTCGCGGCTGGCATGCCTGGGAATGACTGATCCTGCTGGCACGGTTGCATCAATCCAATCTCCAATAGGGCGGGCAAGTACATCCCTCCCATTGTGAGCTACGGAATCCACTTGATCAACACTCCAGGGGTCATTTTCACACAACTGACACATTGAGGTCCCTTAGAGGTTCCACACGAAGGCGATTGCGATTGTTCACCGATCCGAAACAGACGGGCTTGTATCGTCGCAATCGTGAGCACAAGATCGATTCCCCGCGTTAACCTCCAGACCGACAGCCCAGAGGACCTTACCGACGCATTAGTTGGTGCCTCCTGCGCATTCGTCACAGGGCACTCTCTCCCTGCAGAAGTTCGCGACGATCTGCTTGACGTGTCACGTGCCTTCTTCGACCTATCGGGCGCCGAGAAGTCGAAGGTTCGCTGGCCCGGTGACGGGATCTGGCGAGGCTGGCAGGCCCTCGCGGGAAATCGCGTGGTCGAGGACCTAACCGCCTCGGCTGTCCTCGAACGCTTCGAGCTGCCCTCAAGGGCCAACACTCCTTTGGATCGCAGCCCAGGAAGCCCCGGATTTGACCACTTCGACTTGTGGCCGGGCCGTCCCGAGGGATTCGCAGCAGCGTGGACCCGCTACCATGACAGCCTTGCCGCCTTGTCCAACCGGATCATCCACTCCATCTCCGCGGTATTGAAGCTACCGACCTCGGAGCTTGGAAAGTGGTGTGAACAACACCACGGTAACCTTGTGGTCAACAACTACCTGCCACAGTT
>JAKBBA010000102.1 GCA_021808665.1 Actinomycetes bacterium | reverse complement strand
CGAAGAGAGTCGTCTTACCGGAGCCGTTCGGCCCGAGAACCACCCACCGCTCGTCGCCTCGTACCTTCCAGTCGACGCCGGCGAGCACCGACAGGCCGGGCCTGTCGAGATCCACGGATTCGAATTTGAGCGCCAGCCTTGTATCGACGACCATCGCCGGACAAGTTACCGGCTGGCGCGAGACCCGACTTTTTCTACAAGGATGTCCATATGGCCGCACCCGCACAGATCATTGCCGCGCTGCTCCAACCGGTGTTCGCTGAGCTCGCCGAAGGCGCCGACCCGATGCTGCGACCGTCGAGCCGCTCCGGCTTCGACTTCCAGGTCAACGGGTCTATTGCACTCGCCAAGAAGCTCGGACGGCGACCCGACGAGGTGGCGACGCTCGTCTCGTCGGGCGTCGCGCTCAAAGAGGTCTGCGAATCCATCGAGGTCACCCCCCAGGGCTTCGTCAACCTTCGCCTCGACGACGCCTTCCTCGCTGCCTGCGTATCCGAGCTTGCGGGGGACTCGCAGCTGGGCGTCGAGATCGCGGCGACGCCCCTGACTGTAGTGGTCGACTACTCGGCGCCCAACGTCGCTAAGGAGATGCACGCCGGGCACCTGCGCACGACGGTCATAGGAGACAGCCTCTGCCGGCTGCTCGAGCATTTCGGGCATCGGGTGATCCGTGAGAACCACGTCGGAGACTGGGGCACGCAGTTCGGGATGCTGATCGAGTACCTGCTCGACGTGGGCGAGACCGAGGGAGCCCACGAGCTGTCCGTCGGCGACCTCGACGGCTTCTACCGCCAAGCCCGCGCAGCGTTCGATGCGTCCCCCGAAGTGCAGGAACGGGCCCGTAGGCGCGTCGTGGCTCTCCAGTCCGGCGACGCGGAGACACTGCGGCTTTGGGGGGTCCTCGTAGAGGAGAGCGTCGGCTACTTCGAGGAGGTCTACGCGAAGCTCGGCATCGGCCTCACCCGCGACGACATCGTCGGCGAGAGCTTCTACAACCCGATGCTTGGGGACGTGGTAGCCGAACTGGACGCCAAAGGACTCCTCGTGGAAAGCGACGGCGCGAAATGCGTGTTCGTCGACGGGTGGACGACCCGTGAAGGCGACCCGCTGCCGCTGATCGTGCAGAAGTCCGACGGCGGCTACGGATACGCCACCACGGACCTCGCCACGCTGTGGGACCGCTTCGGGCGTATCGGCGCGGATCTCGCCGTCTACGTCGTCGGCGCCCCCCAAGCCCAGCACCTGGCGATGTGCTTCGCGGTGGCAGCGAAAGCCGGGTGGCTGCCGTCGCCCGAACAGGCTGTGCACGTGGCGTTCGGTAGCGTGCTCGGGGCGGACCGCAAAATGTTCAAATCGCGTGCCGGGGCGACGTTCAAGCTCGTAGACCTGCTCGACGAGGCGGTGCAGCGCGCCGGCGAGGCCGTGTCCGCAAGATCGCTGGAGCTGAACGACTCGGAACGTGCGAGCGTCGCCCGGATGGTCGGCATCGGGGCCGTCAAGTACGCGGACCTCTCCACCGACCGCCTACGCGACTACGTGTTCGACCTCGATCGCATGGTCAGCTTCGACGGCAACACCGGCCCGTACCTGCAGTACGCCCGTGTCCGTTGCCTTTCCATCTTCCGAAAAGCGGGGCTAGACCCGGCCGACTACCTGGGTGGGGGAGTGCCGATCCAGGTCGGCCACCCAGCGGAGCGTGATCTTGCGGTTGCGCTCACCGGGTTTCCTGCTGCAGCGTCGGCTGCTTTGGAGTCGTGGAGCCCGCACAAGCTGTGCGCCTACATCTACGAGCTAGCCGGCTTCTACACGACGTTCTTCGAGAACTGTCCGGTACTAAAAGCACCGAACGAGGAATCGAAGAACAGCCGGCTGGCGTTGTGCGCTCTGAGCGCAACAGTGATCGGCCAAGGCCTGTCGCTTCTCGGCATCGAGTCCCCGGAGCGGATGTGACCGCTCCCCCGACAACGCCGCAGACAACTCCGCCCGGCGCACCGCGGATCGCTCTCGGGCCCTCCGAGACAGCGTTCGCCCGAAGCGCTGTGCAGGCCGGCGGAGGACAGGTCGTATCGCTCGACGCGGAGCCTGAGGCACTCGTGTGGACCTCCCCGCGCCACGTCGAGGACCTCGTTGGAGTCCTCGCAGCGACACCAACACTGCGCTGGGTGCAACTTCCCTTCGCTGGAGTCGAACGTCAAGTCGACGACGGGCTGATCGACTCGTCGCGTGTCTGGACCTGCGCAAAGGGCAGCTACGCAAAGCCGGTAGCCGAGCACGCCCTGGCGCTGGCGCTCGCGGGACTGCGCCGCCTGCATGAGCGGATCGTCGCCACGTCGTGGGGCAAGGAAGCCGGCACCACCCTCTACGGAGCTGACGTCGCGATCCTCGGCGGCGGCGGCATAACCGTCGAGCTGTTGCGGCTGCTCGAGCCCTTCGACGTCCATGCGACGGTAGTCCGACGCAACCCCGAGCCGGTAGCCGGCGCGGAGCTCACCGTCGGGCCCGAGTCGAAGATCGAAGCTGTCCGCTCGAAACTCGTCGTGTTCGTGGCGCTCGCGCTGACAGAGGAGACCCGCGGCATCGTCGACGCCGCGACCATGGATGCGATCGGACCGAAAGGCTGGCTGGTCAACGTCGCCCGCGGGGCCCACGTCGACACGGCCGCCCTGCTCGACGCCCTCCGCTCCGGGACGCTCGGCGGCGCGGCCCTCGACGTCACCGACCCCGAGCCGCTACCGGACGGCCACCCCCTTTGGAGTACGCCGAACTGCATCATCACGCCGCACAGCGCGGACACATGGGAGATGATCATGCCGCTTTTGGCGGAGCGGATCCGAACCAACGTCGAGCTTTTCGGCGCCGGACTCCCACTCGTGGGTGTCGTCGACCCTGACTCCGGCTACTGATCCCTCGCTCGTCCTTGGCATGGTCGAGTCTGACGTGAAATGACCTGCTGCACGTAGAGCCGGGTGCCCACCACCAACGGCTGATACCGGCCCGACGCACCTTCGTGGCACCGCCAGGAGATAGGCGCCCGAAAGCTGTGACTTCGCTCCGCTACGAATAGCCGCCGGGTGGATGGGTATAGATACCTTTGTGAGCAGCGAAGGTCTACACGAAAGCGAGTCGGTTCTGCGTCCCGAGACGATCGACCGTCACCGGGCGAACTCGTCTCTGCGGGAGGAGCTGGAGGCGATCGACTGGTACGACCAGCGCATCGACGCAGCGAGCGATCTCGAACTTGCGGCCCTGTTGGCGCATAACCGGGACGAGGAAAAAGAGCATGCCGCGATGGTCCTCGAATGGCTCCGCAGAAGGGACCCGGTGTTCGACAGGCACCTTCGTACCTACCTTTTCAGCGAGGGTTCCATCCTCGCGATCGAGGCTGCCGGCGAGGACAGCGCCGATCAGGGCGGGGCGCAGCAAGGCGACCTGGGCATCGGCGGCCTGAGGCGCAAGGACGACCTGTGAACACGACGAACTCGACCGGCAAGAGGCAGCGGCTGTGACTGACCGGTTGAACCGAAGCCTTGCTCCGATTTCTGAGGAGGCGTGGCGGCTGATAGACGCGGAAGCGAAAAGGTCCCTTGCCCACTTTCTCGCCGCGCGGAGCGTCGTGGATTTCACCGGGCCGCTCGGCTGGGACTTCTCGGCGCAGCCGACCGGGCGGACCGACCCTTCGATCTGGCCCGTCGAAGGCGTGCGGGTCCGCACCCGACGCGTCGTGGCGTTGAGCGAGGTTCGGGTGCCGTTCACCCTCGTTCGCGACGAGATCGATGCCGTGGAAAAAGGGTCGACGAGCCCGGACCTCGACGCCGTGACGATCGCTGCTCGTAGGGCAGCTGAGGTGGAAGACGGCGCCATCTTCTCCGGGCTGGCTGGGACGGAAGGGATGTCGCCAGCGTCACCGCAGGATCCGGTCCGCCTCACCGAAAGTTACGCCGAGTACCCCCGACATGTGGCGACGGCTGTCGCTCGTCTGCGTCGCGCTGGTGTCGAGGGACCGTACGCGATCGCCCTCGGCGACCGCTGCTACACCGGGGTGATAGAGACGACCGAGCACGGTGGTTACCCGGTCCTCGAACACCTGCGGGCCATACTCGGCGGCAGGGTCGTGTGGGCACCGGCGCTCGACGGGGCGATCGTTGTCAGCATCCGAGGAGGCGACTTCGAAATATTTTCCGGCGGCGACTTCGCGGTGGGTTTCACCGCCGCCACCCACACCACGGTGGAGTTATATCTGGAGGAGTCGTTTGCGTTCGTGATCCACGAGGCGAAAGCGGCTGTCAAGCTCAGCTACGACTGACTATCCTCTTCTGCGTCCATGGCGGATCAAAAGCGGGAGAGAACATGAATCGGAAGTACCAGAAGCGGCGCGGGACTTTGGGCGTCGTTTCGACGGCGGCCGTGATGGCGACGATGGGTTTTGCGGCCTCGGTGGTGGTTGGCACGTCGGCGGCGTCTGCTGCGACCAGTCAGTCGGTTGGTATCCTGCCCCCGGCGAACCCGGCATCCAACTGCTCGCCAAGCGGTGCGCTGACCACTTCGCTGCAACAGATCGACTATTGCCGGTCTCTGGAGAACGTCGGGCCTTTGACGCTCCCTTCCAACTACGCTTCGCTGAACATCCCCGACCAGCTCTTCGTCGTGACAAACCTCGAGCGGGTCAATCGCGGCGAGATGCCGGTCGTCGGGCTTACCGTGTCGCTCAACGCGCTAGCTCAGCAAGGCGCGAACAGCGGTAACGATCCGACGTTCCCTGCCGGGAACTACGGCGGCGGTTCTATCTGGGCTGGTGGCCAGTCCGACGCTACCCAGGCTGACCTCGGCTGGATGTATCAGGACGGCCCTGGAAGCTACAACCTTGCTTGTACTGCCACCAACACCTCGGGCTGCTGGGGTCACAGGGACAACATCTTGTACGGCGCCCAGACGTCGGGCCTGTACGGCGGGGCCGCCTATTCCGCGTCGAACGGTTCTAACTACGCCATGGAGGTACTGAGCGGCTACCAGCCTCAGCAGCCTTTGACTTTCACGTGGGCCTCGGAACTGCAGTACTTCTCGACCCCGCCTGGCGTCGAAGCAGCTTCCACGCCAGGATCGCCGGCCCCAACAGGGACCACGTCCCCGGCTTGCTCGCCGTCGCCGCTGGGCTCGATCGTAGGAATGGCTACCACCAGCGACGGGAACGGCTACTGGCTTGCCAGCGGAACCGGGGCGGTCGCAGCGTGCGGCGACGCAGCGCAACTCGGCTCCGTCACGAATCCGAGCGGAACGGTGGTGGCAATCGCGTCCGCTCCGACCGGTAACGGCTACTGGCTGGCCACCTCGACCGGCGCTGTCTACGCGTTCGGCTCCGCCGCCAACCACGGGCAGATCCCAGCGACGCTGCAGTTGGCTAAGCCGATAGTCGCGATGGCGGCCGACCCTGCCACCGGCGGCTACTGGCTGCTCGGCGGTGACGGCGGCGTGTTCTCCTTCGACGCACCGTTCTACGGTTCCACCGGCAACATCCACCTCAACAAGCCGGCAGTCGGCATGGAAGCGACCGCGGACGGACTCGGCTACCGCTTCGTCGCCTCGGATGGGGGAGTCTTCGACTACGGCGACGCCCACTTCTACGGTTCTACCGGGGCCATCACGCTCAACCAGCCTGTCGTCGGCATGTCTAACGACCCCGCCACGGGCGGATACTGGCTCGACGCCGCAGACGGGGGCATCTTCAGCTTCAACGCCCCCTTCGACGGATCCACCGGAGCCATCCACCTCAACCAGCCCTGCGTTGGCATGGCAGCAATGCCGAACGGCGGCGGCTACCGATTCGTAGCGGCAGACGGTGGGGTGTTCAACTTCGGAAACGCACCCTTCGAGGGCTCCACAGCGTAACTTCGCTTCACTCGCCACCGTCGCAAAGGTAGCGCTTCAGTTTGGTGGCTGAAGGCGACGGGTAGCGAGAACTCAGCTGGATTTCAGCTTCGAGGAGCGAGCTATGACGAGCATTCAAGAGGACACGGCGACCGGCTCGGGCGGTACGACGAGTCTCGTTCCGGCCCGGATTGACCGGCTTGGCTGGTCGCGTTTCCATACGCGTCTTCTCATCGCGCTCGGCGTAGCGTGGATCTTGGACGGTCTCGAGATCACGATCGCCAGCAATTCAACGAGCCTTATATCGAGCAAGGCCGCCCTGCACTTGTCCTCGGCGTCGGTGGCGTTCTCGGTTGGAACCGTCTACCTGCTCGGCGAGGTCGTCGGCGCCTTGTTCTTCGGGCGACTGTCGGACAAGTGGGGCCGCCGGAACCTTTTCATGATCACCCTCGGCGTGTACCTGCTTGGTGGTGCCCTCACGGCGGCCACGTTCGGCCACACTCAGGGCTGGGTGTACTGGCTGGACGCGACGAGGTTTATCGCCGGAATGGGCATCGGCGGCGAGTACGCGGCGATCAACTCCGCCATCGACGAGCTCATCCCCGCCCGCTACCGGGGCAGGGTCGACATAGCGGTCAACGGGACATACTGGGCGGGCGCCCTCATCGCGTCGATCCTCTTCCTCGTGGTCGTCAAGCAGCTGCCGGCGTCCTATTCGTGGAGGATCGCATTCCTGTTCGGCCCCGCCCTCGCTTTCGTGGTCCTATTCGTGCGGCGCAACCTGCCGGAAAGCCCGCGATGGCTGCTGATGCACGGCAGGACAGAGGAAGCAGAGCGGGCCGTCGAGGAGATCGAACGCCACGTCGAGGCAACCGGCGGCAAGCTGGACCCCGTCGACGAGTCCAAAGCGCTCGAGATCAAGCCCGCCACCAACATCGGCTTCATCGTTTTAACCAAGACCCTCTTCTCGACCTACCCGAGACGGGCGATCCTCGGTGCGTCGCTGATGATCACCCAGTCGTTTCTCTACAACGCCATCTTTTTCACCTACGCCCTCGTTCTCACCAAGGTCTACGGGGTCAGTTCCGGCTCGACGCCGTACTATTTCATGTTCTTCGCGGCCGGTAACCTCCTCGGACCACTACTTCTGGGCCACCTTTTCGACACCGTCGGCCGCAAGAAGATGATCGCAGGCAGCTACTTCGTCTCGGGTGGCCTGCTGGCGGTGAGCGCGTTCCTCTTCGAAGCCGGCGCTCTCAACGCCGTCACCCAGACGTTGTGCTGGTGCGTGATCTTCTTCTTCGCATCGGCCGGGGCGAGCGCCGCATATCTGACAGTGAGCGAGATCTTCCCGATCGAGATTCGAGCCAAGTCCATAGCTGTCTTCTTCGCCATCGCGCAGAGCTTCGGGGCGCTCGGCCCGTGGCTGTACGGCAAGCTGATCGGCAACGGGACGAACCACACCGCTCTATTCGCCGGGTACCTTCTAGGCGCCGGGGTCATGATCGTCGGGGCTTTGGTGGAGCTTGGTCTCGGCATCGCGGCGGAGCGACAGTCACTCGAAGACGTAGCGCTTCCACTGGGAGCGAGCTCAGGCGCAGGCTCTGGTAGGCCGTCACGGCTTTCCAATATCACCGGTGCACCACGGCCGCCGGCCGCTAGAAGCGTCGTGGACCTGCCGCCTCGCCATGATGACCCTGGCAGGAGATAACGGTCGGCTCAGCCGTAGAAGCTCTGCCAGTTCGCCGTCGACGGGTAGGTCGCCCCGACCGGGCCGGCCCCGAAGACCCGCATCACATTAAGGGTGAGTTTGCGCATCATCGTCGCCGGGCAGTTGCTCACGGAGGCCGCGCACGCCACCAGCGACGGTATCCAGTTGACCGTGCCGGAGGTGAAGACACCGGCTTTGCTCGACGCCATCGTGTAGAACACTGTGTCGGCGTAGTGGCGAGACGGGTTGAACTGCACGGTGACGGGGGAGTGCGACAGCACCTCGACGTTGGGCGGATTGGCGCTTCGGGCCGGGTCGTAGGCTTGGAAGTCACTGGACATGACACCGGGGATCGAAGCGCCCGCGCCGAGACCCGTCCCGGCGTAAAGCCACGACGACGGAGCGGATACGACCATCGGAAAGCTCGTCAAGTTGTTGAAGCCCACGTATTTCGCACCTACCAAGGTGCTTGCAGGCAGGTTGGCGGGGGCTTGGCCCCACCAGTTCTGCGACACCCTGGCGTTGTCCACCCCGTAGAGCGGATCTTTGACGGGGTTGCGGTAGTTGACCACCTCACGGTCCGCCCCGAGCGGCGAAGCCTGCAGTCGCACCTTTCGAAGTATCGGGCTGGCTCCGAAGAACACCAGGTTCACTCCGGCGTTAGCCCCTGATACTGCGCCTTGACGCATCGAGTTGGACCACTCCTCGTCATGGCCGGGCGAGATGAGCACCTTGTGTTTGCCAAGCAGGTTCGGGTGTTCGGCCAGGGTGATGTCGGTCCAGTAGGTGACATCCAACCCGTGCTGCTCCATTAGCCTCGTGAGGGGATACATCAGGCTCAGGTAGCCGCCTGCACCGTTGCCGGAGGCGAACGGCCGGTCGAAGGAAACCACCCTGGCCCGGGTCGAGCACGGGTAGTGGTTCGGGGCGCATGGAGTGGCACCTTGATAGAGGTCGTAGCCGCCGAAAGCGTTGAACACCGCTTCTGTGAGCACACCGGACATGACGACGTAGGCCGCAGTGCTCGACGGATCCCAGACCGTTAGAGGAACGTAGCTTTCCTGGCCCCCCGAGCCGACCAGCTCGAGAAGGTACTGGCCCTGCACCCACGTGGGGTTGACGGTAAAAGACAGGGACTGCGTCCACTTGCACTCCACCATGTTGATCCCCGGCGTAACAGGGCAGGCTGCCTGGGTGGACCCGGCCACTTGCCCCGAGCTCCACACGAGCCGCGCGCCTGTCCCGCCGTAGTATCCCA
Organism: Actinomycetes bacterium; assembly: GCA_021808665.1. Next base: position 2,201 of record JAKBBA010000102.1, on the reverse strand, counting down.
TGCGGTAGGCGTCTACGTGGAAGCTCGCGGCAGCGGTCGACACGTAGAGCGAGACGCTCTGGCCGTCGGACGCCTGCACCCGGTTCGCGTAGCCCATGATCCCGGTAGGGCTCTGCGTGCCGGTGATCTTCCATGCCGTGGTTCCCGGTTTGGCGTTCTCGGCGACCACCCACGGCGCTTCAGTCCCGTTCGGCCCTGCGAACGTCGCAGCCGCGGCGACTGACGTCGTCTGAGTGGTCGGCCCGGCAGATACGCCACCGCCCGGTCCGGTCGCAGCCGGAGAAGACGCCGGCTTCGCGGTGTTGGCGCCCGGACTCGACGTGACGCCGATCGAGACGACCACGGCTACGACGGCCGCGGCGGCGATGACGCAGATCACCGTGACTCCACGGCGGGTTATCCGCAGCTTCGCGGGGCCACGCCGAAACCCGGTCAGGCCTTGCACGTCGTCGATTTCGCCACCTCGAAGCCCGGAACGTCTGTGGGCGGGGCGGTGTCGGGGCACCCAGACAAATATAGATGGGCACATACCGCCCCGGAGGTACACCAATTTGCTATCTGGCGGTGCTATGAACTGCGGGTGACCAAAGCGCGACCGGCCCACGCACGCCGACGAGGCATCTCGAAAGGCCGCTTGCTGATCGGCATCGGCGGATTCTGCGTCGCCGCCGCGGTGGCGGTGGTGGTGGCGCTCGTCGGCCGCACGGCGACACCATCGAAGGCCGCGACGTCGACGCCGACGAGCGCCCCGGCGACGACTCTGCCGGCCACAACGACCGCTCCCTCTACGTCGACGACCGTCCCCCCGGCGGCCCCAACGTGCCCGCTTACCGGGGCACCGGCACCTGGAGGGACGCCCCCGGCACGCCCTGCGCTTGCGGTCAAGATCGGCAACGACCCCGCTGCGAGGCCGCAGAGCGGTCTGACCCACGCCGACATCGTCTTCGAGGAGCCGATCGAAGGTAACATCACCCGCCTCCTAGCGGTTTACCAGTGCCAAGAGGCGCCGAACGTCGGGCCGGTGCGCTCCACGAGGTGGATCGACACGCAGCTTCTGACCCAGTTCGGCCATCCGGGTTTCGCCTTCGCCGGGGGTATCATCCCCGACGTCAACCTGGTGGCGAACTCCTCTTTGTACAACCTCGACCTCTTCACCTACGCCGCGCAGGCGTCGCAGCGCATCACCACCCGCTACGCCCCGGAGAACCTGTACACCTCCACGTCGCAACTGTGGGCCCTCGACCCGTCGCACAGCGCGCCGAGCCCCATATTCCATTACGGTAAGCCGACTTCTGCGGGATCAGCGACGTCGGAGGCGACCCTCCTTTTCTCCGGAATCCTCAACGTGCAATGGGAGTGGGACGCGGCGAAGTCCGTGTGGGTGCGCTACTACGCAGGGGTACCCAACGTGGACGCCAACTCGAACCCTGTCACCGCGGCGAATGTCGTCATCGAGCGGGTGACGACCTCGCTCGGCACTGTCCCCGAGGACAAATTCGGGTCGCTCGGAGTTCACAGCCAGACGGTCGGCTCCGGCCAGGCAACCGTGCTCACGGGCGGAGCCGCATACAACGCGACATGGTCACGGTCGTCGATCTCGCAGGTGACGCAGCTCGTCGGCGCGAACGGGGAGCCGGTCAACCTCGCTCCTGGCCCGACGTGGGTCGAGCTTCTCCCGGTCCAGGCTTCCCTGCAGCTGACGCAGCCTCCGGTGACGTCACCGACCTCGTAGCCGGCCCGTCGAGGCGGGCGGTGGCGAATTTCCAGCGTCCAAGGGGAAACGAGCCGTCCCAATCTTCGATTTCACGCCCGTCCAGGTCGACCAGTGTCCCGCTTCCGCCGGGGATGCGCACCCTCGTATCGGTGTCACCCGGGTTGAACACCCGAAGTTCGACCTGCCCGTCGTTCCGGCGCAGGCTTGACACGACGGCGCATCCGGTGTCGACATCGAGCCGGCTACCCGAGTCGGCGAGCGGGCCGCCACCGTGCGCTCGCAGGGCGATGAGCGGGCTCCAGAGTGTCTCCGCCAGCGACCACGGGTCGGCGCAGTCGAGCGCCACCGCATAGGTGAAGGCCTGCGGGCCGGGCATCTGGGCGTCGCGCAGCTCTAGCGGGGGGCCGGCGATGGTGCGCCTGGTCGCCAGTGCGGGTTTCGAGATGATCCCGGTCCCTCGAAGCAACGTGAGGGCCAGCGCTTGGCC
>JAKBBA010000101.1 GCA_021808665.1 Actinomycetes bacterium | reverse complement strand
AGCTTCGACGGCATCTTCGCCTCAATCCGCGTCGAGGCCACCAAGGCCCCGGTGCGCTCCCCGCGGGCCAACGCGTTCACCGAACGGTTCGTGCGAACCGTCCGCACCGAGTGCCTCGACAACCTGCTCGTCTGGTCGCGGCGCCAACTGGAGGTGATACTCGACGAGTACATCGAGCACTACAACCAAGCGAGGCTGCACCGATCCCTTGATCTTGCTCAGCCGATCCCGCGCCCGAGCAGCACGCTCGGCAGGAACGTGACCCGCAGGGACGTCCTCGGTGGACTCATCCACGAGTACGAGCTCGCCGCCTGATCCACCGCCCCCTCCCGATGGCAACGGCACCATGTGTCCCATATCCCACGGCCACCGACACTGACGCGGTCAGGTCCAGCCTTATCCTCCCCGGAGACGGACCGCCAGGCCGCTCGTCTCCCCGTCAGACCGCTGACACCCAGCAACGCCACCGGATCAGATGCCAGCCACGTCGCTGCCACGATAGTTTGACCCTTCATGCTGGTCGTGGCGTCAGCGTATGCAGCCGCATGGGCGCTTGCCCTGCTCAACGCGGTGACCGGGAGAGCGAACGTCCCGAGAATCTCCCTCGGGGTGCGAGGTGCCCGCGCGGCGTCACTCCGCCCGCGGGAGCACCTCGAAGTACCCGCCGTCGAGCGACCGCAGGACGCCAAAGTGCCGGCGGTCCAGGCTGGCGATCGTGCGCGTCCGGTACCTGTCGGTGCCGAGAATGTCATCCATGGCCCGCGACCAGCACTTTGACGCCTGGACCCGAGCGCGACGAGCATCCAGCAATGACCCTCTCGTTCCTCTACCTGGCGTTCTGCCGCACCCTCCAGCTCATCGGACTCGTTGGCCGAAGTGACACCGATCTCGCCGTCGAGATCGTCATGCTGCGCCACGAGGTGGCAGTCCGAAGACGCCAGGTCCACCGAGCAGCGCTCAAGCCGGCGGATCGAGCGATGCTGGCCGGACTTTCACGACTGCTCCCCCGTCGTCGACTCGGGGGTTTCTTCGTCCAGCCGACAACCTTGCTGGGTTGGCATCGCGACCTTGTTGCCAAACGCTGGACGTATGCCCATGGCAACCCGGGTCGCCCTTCCCACGGCGAAGGAACCACCGCGCTTGTCCTCCGACTCGCGAAGGAGAATCCAACCTGGGGTTACCGCCGCATCCACGGTGAGCTCGCCACCATGGGCATCGCGATCGCCCCCTCGAGCGTCTGGGCGATCCTGAAGCGCCACGGCATCGAGCCGTCACCGCGAAGGTCAGGACCAACCTGGGCGGAGCTCCTCGCCGCCCAGGCGAAAGGGCTGATGGCCTGCGACTTGCGAAGCCGACACCATTCTCCCCCGCAGGCTCTACGTCCTCGTCCTCACCCACCACGACAGCCGCCCCGTGCCGATCGCCGGCATCACGTCGAACCCGGTCACCAGCTGGGGCACCCAGCAAGCCCGCAACATCTCGATAGAACTCGCCGCCCAGACGAACCCCGTCAAGTTCCTCAGCCGCGACCGCGACACCAAGTTCACCGCCTCCTTCGACGCCGTCCTCGCCGACTAAGTCGAGCATCACAACGCGCACCGGCCACACCGATCCATCAGCCAACAACCGCCCGCTGATTCCAATGCCACCTCTCCCACCATCAGCGACGGCGACGCCACCAGACCACGAAGAACCGACCGGCTAGGCCGCCTCACCAACGAATACCCGAAGGTCGCCTGAGCCGGGCGGACAGGGTTCTCGGCACGTCAGGAGGACCACGCCTTCGGCGGGCTAAGTAGCCTATCTTGTTGACGGTATAACCTCCTGACGGTATACTGATACGATACCCTGGGAGCTTCTCGTCACCGAGGAGTTCGAGCGGTGATGGGACGCGCTCACCGAAGAGCACCAAGATGCGCTGACGGCGCGCATCGCCATGCTTCGAGACCACGGTCCCGCTCTCGGTCGCCCGACGGTCGACACCATCGCCGGAAGCCGGCTCGCCAAGTTGAAGGAGCTGCGAGCCACCGTCGGCCGGGCGCACCTGCGGGTGCTGTTCGTCTTCGATCCGGCCCGGAGGGCGGTGCTGCTCGTCGGGGGCAACAAGGCCGGGCAGTGGCAGTCCTGGTACCGACAGGCGATCCCACAAGCAGAAGAGCTGTATGCCAGGCACATCGAGACGATGAGGAGGGATGAGCGATGAAGCACTTCGAGGAGCTCGAGTCCGAGGTGATGACCGACCCGGCTCGTCGGGAGCGGGTGGAGCGCGAGCGGACCAAGGTCATCGCCGAGCAGGTCCGAGATGCACTCGGTGAGTTGCGCCGGGTGCGCCAGCTCACCCAGGTGGAGCTGTCCCGGACGATGGGCCGGCCCCAGTCGACGATCTCGCGGATCGAACGCGAGGGCGACATGCTGCTCTCGACGCTCGCCGCCTACGTCGAAGCCCTCGGCGGACATCTGGAGATCAACGCCGTCGTCGGCGGTCAGCGCGTCGCGCTCACCGCCTCCGACTCCCCCACCAGGCGTAGCGCCTGACCCGACGCCCTCTGCCCAGCCGGGCCTGGCTGTCAGACCACCCACCCGAGGCTCGGCATCTACCCTTCAGTGGTGATCCTGCGCTGCACGGGGCCTGAAGGGTCCAGAAACTGCACGCCGCCGCTTTGACCAGCCAGGATTGAGTCGGCGAGGCTGCTCGCCGTGGTGCTCTCCTTCCTCTACCGCCTGGTCCATCGCACCTTCGGACTCCTCAAGTTGGCGAGGAGCGACGCCATCGCCAAGGACGCCGAGATCCTCGTGTTGCGCCACCAGGTGGCGGTCCTTCGACGCCAAGTCGGCCGAGCCCGCTTCACCTGGTCAGACCGGGCACTGGTAGCCCTGCTCGCCGGTCTCATCCCACGACAGCGGTGGACGGCATTCCCCCTCACGGCGAAGACGATCCTCGACTGGCATCGCCGTGTCGTGGCTCGACGCTGGACCTATCCCCACCGGCGACCCGGGAGACCACCACTTGGACGAGAGACCGTCGAGCTCATCGTTCGTCTCGCCCGGGAGAACCCCCCGGTGGGGATACCTACGCATCGTGGGAGAGCTACGCAAGCTCGCCATCACGGTTTCCAAGGCAAGCGTCGCCACCGTGCTCGCCAGTCACGGGCTTGCTCAGCACCACGGCGTGAGGGACCGACCTGGTCGCAGTTCCTCTCCGCTCAGGCCAAGGGGATCTTGGCGACCGACTTCTTTCACGTCGACTCGGTGACGCTCCGGCGCTACTACGTTCTGTTCGTCATCGAGGTGGACAGCAGCGTCTTGCACCTGCTCGGAGTGACGACCAACCCGGCCATGGCCTGGGTCGTCCAGGTGGCGCGCAACTTCACCTCCGATCTCGAAGATCCCCGACGTCGGTTCCGCTTTCTCATCCGCGACCGGGACACGAAGTTCACGGCATCCTTCGACGAGGTGTTCAGGTCCAGCCGGATCGAGGCAATCCGCACGCCGGTCCGATCACCGAAGGCGAACGCGTTCGCTGAACGCTGGGTGAGGACGGTGCGTGAAGAGTGTCTCGACCACCTGCTCATCTACTCGAAACGTCACCTCGAATCGGTGCTCGGCACATACGTCCGCCACTACAACGAGTCACGCCCGCACCCGGGACGCAAGCTCGCGACCCCACCGCTCGGCCACGACCAACCACGCGCCGGCGAGACCTGCCGGCACGACATCCTCGGCGGCGTCATCCACGAGTACAACCGGGCAGCCTGACGGTCAGCAACCACTCCCCGGCCAGCGCGTTTCAACGCGTTGGCCGTCCGCTACGACCCACAGCTCGGACGACGCGCCACCGGTCTCCATCACTTCCTACTCGACGTGACCTGCAAAAGTCTCTTACCATCGGCTGCTCCCACCGATCTGGGTCCCGCCAAAACTCCCACCCGCCTCCGGCATCGAGTTCTTGGACCCTTCAGGATCAGGTCGGTATCGACGGAGCACCCGCAGCGGTCGCAGAAGACCCACGTCGCCTCTCGCCAGAGCGGCTGTGGCGCCAGCAGTTCGAGCTGCTGCACGAGCTGCACGAGGTTCGAGTGAGCAGCGTCGTCGTCCGGAGCGGATGCGACTTGATGGTACTCCACCAGTTCGGCGATGTCGGTGACGGTGTAGGTCATGATGGCGCTCCTCTCCCGTGTGGGTTCTTGGGCGCGCAACGGGCACGGAGCGGGAGCAGGGGGTCAAGGGAAGAGGACGGAGTCCTCCGCGAGTACCGGAGCGAAGGACCAGAGCGTCCGAAGCGGCGGCTCGCAGCGCCTTGAGGCCGTGCGGCTCCGTGTGAGCCTGGGATGCACCGAACCCCACACGACGGAGAAGGGGCGTCATGGTACCGTTATGACGTCATGACGGCTTAGTGGTACACTTTGGGTATGGCAAAGAAGAAGACGACCGTCTACCTGGACTCCGACGTGCTCACGGCGGCGAAGGCTGCGGCGCTCACGTCCAACCGGTCCGAGAGCGCTGTCATCGAGGATGCGCTGCGGTCATATCTTCGGAGCGGCCACGGCGCTGCCGTGCGGGAGGAACTGCAAGAACTCCTGGAGCGTGTCGGCTCGACCAGCGAACTCGACGAGGACGCAGCACTGGCGCAGGCAGTAACCGAGGTGCGTGCGGTCCGTCGGGAGCGGCGGGCACGAACGGTGAGCGGTGGGTGAGTCGCGCCGGATTGTCCTCGACACGAACGTCCTCGTAGCGGCTGTCACGTCGCGAGAAGGCGTGTCCGCTCGCCTGCTTCTTGCTGCGAGCGCTGGGCGGTTTCAGCTTGTCGTGTCGCCGTTGTTGCTCGACGAGCTGTCGGACGTGCTCGCTCGCCCGAAATTCCGCCGGTACCTGAGCATCAAGGACGCGCACCAGTTCGTGGATGCGATCCGAAATCTGGCCATCATCGTGGACGATCCCCCAGAGGAGGACGATCCCATCACCGGTGATCCCGACGACGACTTCCTCGTCCTCCTGGCGGAGGTGGCAGTTGCCGACGTGCTGGTATCCGGAGACCCGGACCTCACCACGGTGCAGCGTCCGGGTCTTGTCGTGATGACGCCCCGGGCGTTCCTGGAGGACCTGGAACAGCCGATCTGACGCCGGACATCCCCGGCAGGGCTCAGTGAGCCCCACCGGGGACGCGCCCGAGAATTACGCCTCCGGGGTAGCCGGAGTGCTCTTCCTGGAGAGCGCCTGAAGCCGGTTGGCGACGATCTCGACCGTCCGTCGAGTGCTGCCGTCGGTGACCTGCCACTGGCGGCTCTGGAGCCGACCCTCGATGTAGACGAGGCGTCCCTTGCCGAGGTACCGGCAGGCGAAGTCTGCGAGCTGACCCGAGGGGACCACGTCGTGGAACTCGGCGTGCTGCTTGCCGTTCGTGGCGACCCGGACGGTCGTCACGGCCTTGCCGGATGCGGTCTCCCGCAGCTCCCGTGCGGCGACCAGGCGGCCGGTGGGGTGACGCCTACCCGGACGGCTCCCGCGTCCCCCGCGGCGATCCGGCGCACTGCCGCAGCGGCGGCGGCGACCTCGTCGAGGATCACCTTGGCGCGGGCGAGCAGCTCGCTGCCCGCAGGGGTGAGGGCCACGTGTCGCGTCGTGCGGGTGAACAGCGGGGTGCCAACCTCGCGCTCCAAGCGGCGGATCAGCTCGCTGAGCGTCGGCGCGGCGACGTGCAGGCGCTCGGCGGCTCGTCCGAAGTGCAGCTCGTCAGCCACGGCCACGAACGCCTCGAGCTGGCGGAGCTCCATGGCCGACCGTACCGCCGTAGAGCAGGGTGGTGCACGATTGCTCGGCGTGGCCGAATAGTGCCTTCGGCCATTACCTCTTTTCCGTGGCGTCGGCCACCGTCATGCTGAGTCGTACACCCCCTTCCACGCCGAGGAGATGCACGAAGCCGGAGCGCGGACGACCGGTCGAGCGAGGAGGACGAGCCGATGGGCAACTTCGGAATGCGAGCGAGCGAGGCCTACGTCACCAAAGCGAGTCCCACGGCCGTGTCCGACACCGTCACTCGGCTCACTGAGATGATCGCTGCAAGAGGAATGCGGCTCTTCGCCGTCATCGACCAGGCCGCCGAGGCTCGCCGCATCGGTCTCGAGCTCCGTGACACGGTGCTCGTGCTGTTCGGCAGCCCGGCATCGGGAACCCCGGTCATGGCGAGCTCCCCATTGGCGGCGCTGGATCTGCCGCTCAAGGTCGTGGTGTGGGCAGACGGAGACTCCACGAAGGTCTCCTACCTCGCTCCAGCGGCCCTCGCCGCCCACCACCAGCTCAGCCCGGAGCTGGCCGCGCCGCTCTCGGGCATCGACGCCCTGACCGACGAGCTGATAACGCCGGCACAGCCTCCGGCTAGCTCGAGCCGAACAGGCGGCGAGTGAGATGGCGCCCTTGTGGCTGAGCATCCTCGGATGGGCAGCAATCGCCGCGGCCGCGGTGTCTGCCGGATGGATCGGCTTCGACGTGGTCGTGCGCAGGCGCCGCCAGCACATGCGGATCATGGAGGTGGTGTGGCCCGTCACCGCCCTCTACTTCGGACCGCTCGGCATATGGGGGTACCGACGCTTCGGCCTGCCGGCGAGCATCGGCTGGTCCGACGAGCACCCGACCGGGGCGCCTCGCGCGCAGCCGACGTGGGCGGGCATCGCGACCGACGTGAGCCACTGCGGGGCGGGCTGCACCCTCGGGGACCTCATCGCGGAGTGGTGCGTCTTCGGGATCGGGGCCACGATCGCCGGCCTGGCGCTCCTGCCGGAGTACATCGGGGACTACCTGGCCGCCCTGACGCTCGGGATCATCTTCCAGTACTTCGCCATCGCCCCGATGCGCGGCCTCGGGCTGCGCAAGGGTCTCGTCGAGGCGGCCAAGGCGGACATCTTGTCCCTCACCGCCTTCGAGATCGGCCTCTTCGGGTGGATGGCGCTTGTCCAGCTGGTCCTCTTCCCCCACCCCCACCTGTCCGTGAGTTCCTCCGCCTACTGGTTCTTGATGCAGATCGGCATGATCCTCGGATTCTTCACCTCATGGCCAGCCAACGTGTGGCTCATCCGCAAAGGAATCAAGGAGCCCATGTGAGGCATTGCCGGGCCCGTCCGGGCAGGTGAGGAACCGCGCTGCATTGCCGTACGGTGCGGTGATGGCGACCGGCCTGGCCTCGGAGGTCGCGCCGATGGCCCACGCCGGCCCGCTCCAGGGATCGCTGCTCTGGATGGCCGTCGTCATTGCAGTAGCCATCAACATCAAGGGTGCGATCGCCTTCCGGCGATCTCGGCACGATCTCCCGCTCCCGCTGCCCATCCGCTTCGGTCAGTTCACGGTCCCGATCGGACTGGAGGTGCTCGCCAGCGGGCTCGACCGCATCGGCGATCCAGCGGCGCTTGGTGGGGCGGCTGCCACGACCGTTGTCGCGTGGACGCTCACCATCGTGCTGATCGCTCGTATCGCCCAGCTCGTCGCGAGGCGTCGAGGCCGCGATCGCATCGACGGCGTGTGGTTCCTCGCACCTGCTGCCCTCCTGGCCGACGCCATCGGAGTCGCCGGGATGACCGAATGGTCACCGGCCTCCACGCACGACACGCTCGGGTGGTTGGCGGCCGTTGCGCTCGGGTCGGGAACGATCGGCTACGCCGCCGTGCTCGTGCTGGCCGCCATCGCGTTCACCAGGTCGAACAAGGTCGACCGCGGTCGATCCTCGTGGTGGATCGCCGCCGGTTGCGGAGGCCTCGGGGCTGCCGCTGCTGGCCGCGTCAGGGCGGTCGCACCCTTCGCCGCGACGGCTGCAGCACAGCACGCCTTCAGGTGGACCGCCTTGGGCTTCTGGGCGGCCGGGACCACCGCGCTCGTCCCGGTCCTTGCCGGGAGCCTCTGCTTCGTCGTACGCATTCGGCACCCGAAGGGCGCCTTTCCCTGGACGCCCACGTTCTCCACCGGCGTGTACGCCCTCGGCGCCCGAGCGCTTGCTCGACTCTTCGACATCCCCGCCGTCTCGACCATCGCCGTCGTTACGGCGATCGCCATGCTCTTGATGTGGACGCTCACCGTTTTCGGGCGTCTCGCCACGATGGCGACCCATCAGCGCCGCTCCCGGCCGGACGCCTGTGGAGGAGCCGGTTCAGTCCGCCAAAATTCCGTGACGGAGCACGAGGGAATTCCCTGACGGCGGGTCAGGGAATTACGTGACGGAGAAGTGTCTGGATCAGGGAATTACTTGACGGACGACACCTCGCTCGTGCCGAAGGCAGGGATCCCACGCTCGGCGCGAGCCAACTTCGCCCGGGCGCTTCCCTCCCTGGTCGCCCTCTGGGCGCTCGGCGGCTTCTATCTCTCCCTCGGCCCGGCGCTCGCCGCCAACCTCGCCGGCTCGGCCAACCTGCTGTGGGGTGGCGCGGTGATCTTCCTCCTTTCCGGCACCGGTGATGCGGCCGCCGTCCTCGGCCGGCGCAGCGCGGAACGCCCGGCCATGCTCTATGGCTGTCTCGACCTCGTCGCCGGGGTCGCCATCACTCTCGGTGCCGTCGCCACGCAGAACGTGTGGGCCTTGCTCGTGGGCAGCCTGATCGCCGGTGTCGGCTTCGGGCTCGCCTTCCTCGGCGCATTCCGCAGCCTGAGCGCCCTCGCCCGACCCGACGAGCGTGCCGGGATGATCACCGCCATCTACATCGTCTCCTACCTTGCGTTCTCCGTCCCCGTCGTGGCCGCAGGGGTTGCCGTGGCGAACGTCGGCCTTCATGACGTGGCCCTCGGTTACGCCGCGGTGGTGGCCGGGCTCGCCGCGCTCGGCGCGGCAACGAGCCTTCCAAGGCCAGCCGAGACGCCGGCGAGGGCGATCCCAACCCGGCCGGCGATGGACCTGCCGCCCTGTCCGGGCACCGTGCCGTTGTGCATCAACAACCACGCCATCCCCCTCGCCGCCGCAACCCCCGCGACTCCAGACCGACCCGGTAGCGGTCCCCCTGTTCGCCAGACGACGCCAGCGACGGCCCCGCCGTCGTCAGACTTTCCTCCTCGGCCTGGTTCCGGGCCAGGCACGGACGGCCACGGTCGGGGCGATCGAATCGTCGACACACGCCGCCCAGGCATCTCCTTCGCCCGGGTCGATGCCTGAGCGACGCGACGGCGACCGAGCGATCCCTTCCGGCGAGCGGCCGTGCCTAGCAAGGCCGGTCCGCCATCCGGCAGCTCGACTCCCTTCGGGTGCGAAGCGCCCGCTGGAGTGGTGACGCTGCGCCGCCAGATCGGGCTCGGCCAGGGAGTGGCCCTCTACGTCAGCGCGGTTGTAGGAGCCGGTGTCCTGGTCCTGCCCGGGCAGACGGCGGGGCTGGCCGGACCGGCGTCGCTGGTCGCCTGGGGGTTCAGCTGCCTGCTCGGCGTGTTGTTGGCCGCCACCTTTGCGGTCTTGGCGTCGCGCCGACCCGACGCCGGGGGCGTGGCCACCTACACGACCGAGGCGTTCGGAGGCGGCGTCGGCGGCGTCACCGGCTGGTGGTACCTCGTGGCGGGATCGGTGGGGCAGACCGTCGTCCCCCTGACCGGCGGCTACTACCTCGCAGACGCCCTGGGTGTCGACCCCCACTGGGCGTACCTGGTCGCCGCCGGGATCCTGGTGGTGGCGCTGTGCGTGAACCTTGCCGGCATCAGAGTCAGCGCCGGCGTGCAGGTCGCGCTCGCGATGGCAGTTGCCGCCGTCTTCTCGGCCGCCGCGCTCACGGGCATCACGCACCCCGTCGCCCACCCGTTCAGCCCGTTCGCTCCCCACGGTCTCGGCGGCATCGGGGAAGCCGTCGTCGTGTTGTTCTTCGCCTTCGCCGGTTGGGAGGCGGTCGCCCATCTCGCCGCCGAGTTCCGAGACCCCGAGCGTGACCTGCCGAAGGCGACGGCGATCACGGTAGGGCTGGTGAGCGTGCTCTACCTCGGGATCGCGGCCGCCGTGGTGGCCACTCGCTCCTACGGCACCGCGGAGCCTCCTTCAAACAGAGATGGCGTCGTGAGGCGCGGACCAATCCGTGCTCGCGACGGTCGGGAGCCCGAGCTGACCGGCTCGGCCAGGAGGGTGTGTCGCAGCGTTCTTACCGTCTGGCTCATTCGAGTGGCTGGTGGGAGATGGCGGCTGGCTCGCGTCCTGCGAGGAGGTACCCGCCGGCGAAGGCGACGGCTGGCAGGCCGACGAGGATGAGCAGCAGGTCGGTCACGGGTACTTGATCGATGGTGGTGCTGAGCGTCTTGTGGAACCAGCCGATGGCGACTAGGTAGGCGGCGCCGGTGCCGAGCAACGCGCCGAGCAGCGCGAGCGCGCCTGCCGTGACCCCGGTGAGGGTTCGCCGGGTCGTGGTGGTGGCTCCGGTGGCGGTGAGGGTCCTCAGGTCGCCGGCGGTCTCGCTTCGGATCAGGCCGACGGTCATGGCGAGCACGCCGAGCGCCAGCAGGATCCCGGCCGCCGCGGCTTCGTTGCGGAGCTGGGAAAGGGTGGGGGTCGATCCCCTGGTGTCGATGATGCCGCCGAGGGTGATGGCGGTCTGGCGGGCTGCGTTGATCTGGGCGGGGGTGAGGGCCCTTCGCGTCTCGATGAGCCAGGCGGCCGGGACGGCGTGGAGGTGCAGTGCCTGCATAGCGTGCTGGGTGATGAGAAGGTTGGGCTCGTCGACGAGGCCTGGGAGCCGATTGAGGACCCGGATCTTCGGGGCGGCGAAGGCGCAGTCTGCCGCCGTGGGGCAGCCTTCGCCGTAGGGGTCGAGCTGGAGGTTGGAGACGGTGCCGAGACCGGCGCGCGACGTGACCACGTCAGCCGTGGCGCCGATCTCGCGGGGGTTGATCCCGTAGTGGGCCAAGAGCTGGGGCGTGGCGACGTAGACCTGTCCGGCCGACTCGTAGCGGTTGCCGGTGACCTGATAGAGCCCTGCAGTTTGTTTGACACCGCCAAAGGACGGGGCGGCGCGCGAGAAAGCCAGGTCGAGCGGGACGACTGCGCTTGCGTGGATCGAGGCTCCGAGAGACCGGACGGCGCGTTGGATGCCCTGCTCGGTGATCGAGGTCGTGTCCGGGACGCCGCCGTCACGGTTGGCGGGAGCGTTGTAGAGGACCAGTTCGTTGGCCGCCAGGTTGGGTCCGGTCAGGTCGACCGGGTTGG
>JAKBBA010000100.1 GCA_021808665.1 Actinomycetes bacterium | reverse complement strand
TCTCCATCAACCTCACAAGCAGCACCCACATCGTGGTGTCCTTGACATCCTTGAGCTCCCGTCGAAGCCGCTCGAGTTCCTTGGCGTCGGTGCGCTCCCGAGCTATGAGCGCGTCCGTCAGCTCTCGGATTAACTTTTGATCGGCCTTGTACCAATCCAGGCGCGGGACCACAGGTGGGTCAGCGCTCAGCTCGGCGTCTGAGCGGAGTGCTTGCGCCAGCTCGGAGAAGCGCTTGTGATGACGTATCTCGTCTTCGACGATGAGGGCGACGAGATATTGAAAGGCGGCTGATTCGGAACGCCGGGCGGCCTCCTGGTAAGACTCCAGGATCCCCCGCTCCGCTTCTACGTGGGATGTGAGGTGATCGTAGATCTCCTGCTCCCAGACGCTCGCTCCTACCAAGGTGTCGGTCATGTAGGTAATCGTTGCAGCGGCGCGCCATATCCGGTAGGGCCGAAAGTCACATAGGAGATCCGCCTGCCTTCGGGGTCAGGAGATGATAATCCCGGAGATGCCGTTAGCTACCTCGCCGATCACGGTAGCGAAGCTCTGCGCTCCAAATGCTCAGCTTTGTTGTAGACGCCGACACCTGCGACTGCGTGCGAGGATGACGATGGCTGTGCCTGCCGTGTCCGCCGCCGCAGCGCGCCGCGCCGCGAGGAGAGCGCCACTTGCTGCGCCACGAGCGGTGCAGTACCGCCACCTGTACCATACCCTGCAGCGGCTGCTCCGATTGCTCCAAGAAGGTGGTCGGTTGCGGCCGTTTCGATAACCAGATCGAGTGTCGCCCACTGCGGAGCCGTCGCACGCGTGACAGCCTCGACCCTCTCCATGAAACCAGGCAACGACGCCACGCTTCCTCCAATCACGAGCACGCTGGGGTTGACGACTGCGAGGACACCGGCAACGACCGTCGCCGTCGCCGTCGCCGCTTCGTGTATGGCGGTTATTGCCGCAACGTCGTTCGTAGCGCGATCGCGGAGGTCGTCGAGGTCCAGCGCTCCCGCTGCTCGTATCACCGCCGGCAGCGCAGCAACGAGCTCTAGACACCCCTGGCCACCACAAAAACAGGATGCCCCGTCTACGTCGACAGAAATGTGACCCATCTCGCCAGCCGCATCCCACGCCCCGGACTGCAACTCGCCGCCTGCGACAATGCCGCCGCCAATACCTTCATCAACGCGCAGGTAGATGAGGTCGTCAACACCAAGTCCGGCTGCACGACGACGTCCGATCTCAGCGAGAGCGGTGTAGCGGGTGTTGTTGCCAACCGACACCGGCGCTCGGAGCTCATCCATGAAGACTTTCGCAACAAGGGCCCTCTCCCGGGACAGTCGGGCAAGAGAAACGTCCATAGCCTTGTGAGTCTCGGGATTGTGATAACGGGGGCCAGGCGTGCCTACGACGACGTTTCGTAGCATAGAGAGGTCGACTCGCGCCTGTTCGGTCTGGGCCATCATGAACGCAAGCGCCTCGCGCGCACGTTCCACCAGCGACGAGGCGGCGTTCGTGTCATGCGCCGCCGACATAACAACCCGCCCCGAGGCGTCGGTGACAGCGAAAGCAACGTGGCCGCGGCCTAGCTCAACCCCGACGCTGTCGGCGCGACGCGAACTGACCCGAAGCAGATGCGGTGGCCGCCCCCTGCCGACGTAGTTGGCGTCTTTAACCTGTTCGATCGCGCCTTCCCGCAGTAACACGGCAAGAGTCCGTGAGACTGTCGGGCGGGACAAGCCCGTGTCACTCATGATCTCCGCGCGCGTGCTGAGCCCACGTTCAAGCAGCGACTGCACGATAGCCTCCACGGTCACGGCGGTCACCTCGCCGGCTTCTCGATCCATCGCCAACTCTCACCATGCCTTGGTCGCTGCCGGGTGCGCGCGAAGCCAGTTTTGCCCGGACGCGCTCAAACATACCTCACATTTCGTCAAATCAGGTCACATTATATTCGTGCCGATCATCGTTCTCCGCCGCTCTCAAGCGCAACGGCGTGTCGCTTCACCAGGAGCGCGACTGGGTTAAGGGCGGTCATATTCCCGACTTGGTCCGTCGAAGTACGCCAGTTTCATCGGGTGGACGAACGCCGACAGATAAGGTGCCCTCGCCCGCAGTTGGATGGCAGACGTGTATCAAGATGGTGCCGTCGGCTCCGGGCAGGGAACGAACCCAGACTGCCCCGGCAGAGGCGGGTAAGTCGATCACGTCAGGACCGATCAAAAGACCCGGACCTTCTACATTCAGCGTTACCTGCCCGTGCGCTGTAGAGCGCAGGTTCCCGAACATGTCCGAGACTTGGAACGCGACACGGGTGCTGTCGACGCCGTCGCCGAAGATCTCTGCGTCGTCAACGCTGACGTCAAGACGGTCGAGGGTCGCATCCCGTGTCATGTGGAGCTCCACGACGGCCTCGCCGTCGATCCTACCGATCGCATGGAGCTCGACGGCACCCGTGTTGGGCTCAAAGGGAACGAAGAGAGGGTGGGGCGTGCGAGGGAAGGCCTCGCGATCTGGACGCAGGAGGAAGGTCTCCCCGTCGTCTATCTTCACTTCGATCTCCTCGCAGTTGGATGCGAAGCGGAACTTTTGCGTCTCCGATACGTCAGCATCCCAAACAAATGCCGGCTCGAGAACGATCTGCTCCGCGGGGCTGCGCTGAGCGCGATAGATGGCTGCTGCCGGCTTCGGGATGCGGAAGATGTCGGCAACTCCCGGCGTCTTAAGCGAATGTCCACGAAGGCCCATCGCGCGATCATCGGATCCCCAAAGGGCGCCGTGCGGACTCGGGTAGTCGAAAGCAGCCCAGCCGACTACTCCTATGACATCATCCGCAAATGCAAACTCGATGGCGTCGGCATGGTATCGAGCCTGGCGGTACAGGCCGACGGATCTGTCACCACGGGTAAACCATTCCCGGAATCGTGGCATCTGACCGACTGCCTCTGTGACAAGGTAGGGGTAGTCAGCCACCGGCGGCAAGAAATCTGGTCGCTCATCTGCGCCAAGGCGGTAGTCGTTGAAGCCAAACACGTCGAACGGCCAGACCTTGCGGCCGAGACCATCGTGGGCGCTGTCGAATCGGCCTGGCTCATGGCCGTCCCGGCGGTACCGGGTAGCGCCCCCGAGGGGCCGATCCGGATCGAGCGCTCGCCCCTCGGCGATGACGGTATCCCATAGATCCGGCGTGAATGCGCGAGTCTCGTTCAGGAATGCGCCCCAGATGACGACACTCGGACGGTGGCGGTCCCGCCGGATCATACGCCGGAACTGATCGACATGCTGTCGTTCGAACTCGGGATCGCGGTCCTCGGCCGGAACTTGATTCCAGGGGTCATCGTAGACGGGATCACGCTGGACCGTACCTGCATACTGCCAACCGGGAGCTTCTTCAAACACGAGAAGGCCGAGCTCGTCGCATGCGTCAAGAAACGCGTCCGACGGGGGGTAGTGAGAGCAGCGCACAAGGTCGACTCCAAGAGTCTCCTTCAAGAGGAGGGCATCGTTTCGCTGCGCGCGATCTGAAGCGGCAAAACCTACGAAGGGGAAGAGCTCGTGACGGTTGATGCCGATGAGTCGTCTCGGCTGTCCGTTGATGTAGATGCCGTCCCGCTCCCAGGAGAGCTCGCGGAAACCGGTTCGGATCTCGCCGGTCGCGAGCTTCTCGCCGTCGCGCTCGATCCAGGCTTCGACGCGATGCAGCACGGGATCCTGTGGGGACCACAATTTGAGGTCGGGTCCCGGTCGGAGAGTAAACGAGACCTCGCCCTGCCCTTGGGCTATTCGCTCCCGACCCTCCGCTACAAGGTGATCATCCCAATCGCGGATCACGTGTAGCGCCGCAGAGGCGCCTACCGAAATCTCCGACGGTACTTGGACAGACACCGTCAGGAGCGGATCACCGCTTAGCAGTCGACTTGACCGTACAGTTATGCTCCGCAGTGCAGCTGTTCGGCTGAGTCGTAGTACGACTGGACGGTGAATACCTGCAGGCAAGAAGAAGTCGACATCTGAGGCACCGAGCGGTGAGCCCATAGGAGGCACATTCCGCCAGCGGGCATCTTCAACTATCTGGATATCGTTCGCTCCGCGGCGAAGCGCTGAGACGGCGTTGAAGGAGGTGATACGTATTAGCACCCGCTCTTTGTACCCCCGCTCGCAGAGCCACGGACGCTGCGAGGTGATCGCGTTCAGCGACGACCTCGCAGCGACGTTCTCCACGTTGTGCCCCGAGCGGGTTCGCGTCGTGGTAGAGGCCTGGGTGACTCGAACGGACGCGCTCAACACCATGCCAGAAGTAGAGCAGGTCTTCTGCTTCGAGAACCGTGGCAGCGAGATCGGTGTAACTCCGTCGCACCCGCACGGCCAGATTTATGCTTACCGTGTCGTTGCATCAAACGAGCACTGGACGGCATTCGTGCCCGCAGCAGCGCGGTGGCCTTTCGAAATCCATCTATACTCTCATCGTCACGTACCCGACCTTCCCGCTTCGACCGACGAGGAACGCAAGTCCCTCGTCCAGATCTACCTTGAACTTCTCCAGCGCCTGGACGGGGTCTACGGCGGCGCGATGCCGTACGTAGCGGCGTGGCATCAGGCGCCTGCGAAGGCGGACCGGGAGCTCGCATATCTGCACCTCGGGTTGTTCTCTATCCTGAGAGTTCCAGGTAAGGTCAAGGCGCTCGCAGGCTCGGAGTCCGGTATGGGTATGTTCATCAACGACATCGCTCCCGAGTGCGCCGCCGGTATGCTCCGCAGTTCCAGGTTGTGAGCGCACCCGAGAGCCGCCCGACCGCTGCAGCACAGGGCGACATTGAGCTCGTCGAAACATTCAGGGCCGAGTTCGACCGCTCCCCTTCGGTGCTTTGGTCGGCCCCTGGCCGGGTAAATCTGATAGGCGAGCACGTCGACTACAACGGTGGCCGTGTTCTTCCTTTTGCCATCCAGCATCGATGCTTTGTAGCAGCGGCTAGCACCGACGACGGAACCGTCACGATCAGATCCAGACAGTTCCCCGACGAGACCGTCCGTGCGGCGATCGCCGACCTGAAGCCCGGCGGATCGGCAGACCCCTTCGGGAAGAGCCAGCGACAAAGCTTCGGTGGTTGGGCGTCGTATGTCTTCGGGGTGATATGGGCCCTCGGACAGGTTGGGGTGACCGTTCCACCGGTAGACGTGCTCGTAGACGGTCGCGTGCCTGTCGGCGCCGGCCTTTCATCCTCGGCCGCTTTGGAATGCGCCGCCGTCGGGGCCTTCTGCGAGCTGGCAGACACCGACATCGACGGTCCACAACGGGCGGCTATCGCCCAGCGGGCGGAGAACGACTTCGTAGGAGTGCCATGCGGTTTGATGGACCAGATGGCCTCTACGTGTGCGCACGCGGATCACGCCTTGCTCTTCGACACTTATGGCCGGCACAGCGAGCAGATCCCCCTTGCTGCTTCAGTCGCCGGCTGCGAGTTCCTTGTCATCGATACCGGCGCCGCACACGGATTGGTCGATGGCGAATATGCTCGACGCCGCGCGGCCTGTGAAGATGCCGCCCGACTCCTGGGCGTACGCTTCCTCCGCGAGATCGCCGACCGCGGACCAGACGAATCGAACGCCTTGCTCTCCGGCATCGGGGACACAATCCTTCGCCGGCGTGCAAGCCACGTGGTGTCGGAGATCCTTCGGGTCGACTCAGCTGTAGATGCTCTTAAGAGCGGCGATTGGGGGCGCCTGGGAGCTTTGATGAACGCTTCGCATCGGTCCCTTCGAGACGACTTCGAGGTCTCGAGCATGCAACTCGACGCGGCGGTTGAATCCCTCTTGTCGGCCGGTGCCCTCGGGGCGAGGCTCACCGGCGCCGGCTTCGGGGGAAGCGTAGTAGCGCTGCTGGACGCCTCCCGGGTCGAGTCCGCAGCACGTGCGGTGGCAGCCTCGTTTGCCGCTCAAGGGTTCGTAGCTCCCACAGCATGGGTGGCTTTAGCATCGCAAGGCGCCCGGAGGGAGATCCTCGACGGGTGATTTATATGCGGCCGGGACTGACAAGACCTGACTCATAAGCTATGACGACAAGCTGAGCCCTGTCTCGTGCGTCGAGCTTCGTCATTGCCCGGCTGACGTGAGTCTTCGCCGTCAGCGGGCTCATGTACAGCGCTTCGGCGATCTCATCGTTAGACATACCAGCCGCGACAAGTACGAGAACTTCTCGTTCACGTTCTGTAAGAGCGGCAAGCGTCTGGGTATCAGCCGGTCTCCGCCCGTTTCCCCCAGCGATTGTTGCGATGAGCCGTCGCGTCACACCAGGCGAGAGAAGCGCGTCGCCTCGGGCAACGATCCTGACAGCGTCGAGGAGGTCTTCCGGCTCGGTGTCTTTGACGAGGAACCCGCTCGCCCCAGCGCGAAGCGCCTCGAAGACGTACTCGTCAGACTCGAACGTGGTCACGATTATGACTTTGAGCTCGGACAGGTCATTTGACGCGCCGATCCGCCTGGTGGCTTCGATCCCGTCCACCACCGGCATCCTGATGTCCATAAGCACGACGTCCGCGGCGTTGGCCCGGGCCAGGTCGATCGCCGTCTGGCCGTCGCCGGCTTCACCGACGACCTCAATATCGTCGGCAGCGTTCAAGAGCACGCGAAAGCCTGCCCGTACGAGCGCCTGGTCGTCCGCAAGGACCACCCGGATCACGACCCGAACCGTTCCTCATAGGAGTCTATGCCAGCGTTGTTTACCACAAGGTCGGGCGACGCGTCGGGCATCGCTTCCTCCGTAGCCGTTGTCGACGATACCGGAAGCTCGGCATGGACGCGGAATCCTCCGCCTTGGATCGGACCCGCCGTCACTGTTCCTCCTATGGCCCGGGCCCGCTCACGCATCCCGTTCAATCCACTCGCCGCCCCGTCCACAAACGGCTCCGCAGTTGCACGGCCGTCATTGACGACGTCAACGACGATGAGCTCATCGCAGCGCACCACGCTGACCGAGGCGACAGAACCTGCTGCGTGCCGGATAATATTTGTCAGCGACTCCTGCACTATCCGGTATGTTGCCAGGACGGACCCAGCGGCCACGCCCGTGAGCTCAGCATCCCAGGTCAGGGTGCACCGCATCCCAGCCGACTTGCCGGCGTCCACGAGTGCCTTGAAAGCCTGCACGTCCGGAAGCGCAACAGCAGGTTGTTCTTCGTCGACCTGGCGGAGAACCTCGAGTATCGAGCGAAGTTCGCGCAGCCCGTCCTTGCTCGCGCGCCGTATCGCCTGGAGGGATTCAGTCACGCTGAGTGGGTCTGCGTTTACCAGCGTGACTGCCGCACTTGCCTGCACGTTAATCATCGCCATCGAGTGGGCAACCACGTCGTGGAGTTCCCGAGCGATCCGCAAGCGCTCGGAGGTGACCAGGCGGCGAGTCTCTTGGAGGCGGGAGGCTTCGACTTGCTCAGCGCGTAAGATTTCACTCGCCTTCCAGTGCCTGCGCGCCGAGACGAAGGCGCCCGCTGCTCCAGCAGCGGCCATCTCCGCCCACATGTCGAGCTGCGGCCCTCCCCACCAACCCCACGGACCGACTAGTCCCCCTGCGATCCAAATGCTTATCGCACCGGCTGCGCCCACCGCTATCAGCCCCGCCCGGCCGAGTCGGGCAGCGGAGAGCGTGTACATCGCTACCAATACCATCACGAGGGCCGCACCGTATACCTGACCGAGCAGCGCCCACGCGACGACCCCGGCGACAGTCGCTACGTATACGCCGAGCGGATACGACAGCCGCCAGCGGAGGCTGACTGCCGGGACGGCCAGCACAGCGAACGCCCACACGGAGGGGTGAGACCGCAGATCCAGTCCGGCGTAGCGGTGTGACGGATATGCCTCCGCGACCGAGCCGACAATCACCATCGCGAGCACGACACCGACGCCGAGCGGCTCCGACCAACGCCATTTTGCGAGTCGACCCAGCGCTGTCAGCATCGGGGCCAGCCTACGGCGCCCCGACGGCCAACACCATACTCCTCCGGCGGGCGGAACTGCTACATCGCCAGCAGTAGTCGCGAGCCGCACGCTACCCCAAGAGGAGTACCCGCTAAGCCTCCCGACAGACGACGCTCGACGACGCCACCGTACACGATGCTTGTAAAGGCCGCATCCGAGCGGCCCCAACACACTCAAGGAGTTCCCATGTCACCAGTCCGCCGCAATCGTCACATCGCAGTCGCCGCAACAGTCGCAACCGCAGCAGCCTCGTGGGCGGTCGCCACTCAGGCGGCTGGAGTCACCCTTGGCGTCAAGTTCCCGCACGCCGCAGCGTCCACCGTCGCCCTTGGGCCGACAGTCGGAGCTGCAGCATCGGCCACAGTCGCCGGGTGGGTTGTCATGTCCGTTTTGGAGAACCGCGTGGCAAACCCGCTAAGAACATGGGTGACGATTGCTACTGCTGTGCTTGTCGCTTCTCTCGCCCTTCCCATCTCGTTCGCGACATCCGTCTCCGCAGCGATCAGCCTGATCGCGATCCACCTTGCGGTTGGTACAGTAGCGGTAGCAGGTCTTGCCCGTACCACGGCGTCGCATCGTATTCGCAACGACGCCTCCTACACCTCTCCGGCGTCCATCGGGGCACGAACCGCAGCGTGAAACGTGGATTCAGCTCAGAGCAGTCAGAGTCGAAGCGGTCGTACCGGGGCGAGCACCGCCCCGGGGTCGCTCCAGACGTCACGGCCGACGACGTCGACGTAAAGCTCCACCTCGTTGCCATCGGGATCTGCGATGTAGAGCGAATGCGTGACGGTGTGATCGCTGGCTCCCAAAACCTCCACTCCGGCGTCTCGGAGGGCGCCAAGAGCTTCACGGAGTTCGTCGTCGCTTTCGCCGACCTTCAGCCCGAAGTGGTACATCCCAACCCGGCGGCCGGACGGTATCGAAGCAGCGGACTCGCCCACCTCTATGAGAAGTAGCTCGTGGTGGGTACGTCCGGAGGTAAATGCCGCAGCAGGAAATCCGGCCGGAGTTCCACCGGGGATCTCGTCCCACCCGAGGACGTCTTTGTAGAAGCGCCGGGAGCGCTCCAGGTTACGTACATAGAGCACTATGTGACCAAGCTCGTGAATTTTCATAAGACAACAACGCTTCGTAGCACTTCTCCGCGTGACATCTTCTCGAAAGCTTCCTCTACCTCTTCAAGTCCGATTCGCTCGGATACAAAGTCGTCGAGAGGAAGCCTACCCTGGAGGTATAGCTCGACCAGAGCCGGGAAGTCACGGCTCGGAACGCAGTCCCCGTACCACGAAGGTTTGAGAGCGCCCCCCCGACCGAAGAAATCGATCATCGCTAGATCCGGCATACGCATCTCGGGAGTCGGCACGCCCACCTGGACCACAGTCCCGGCGAAGTCCCTTGCGAAGAAGGCCTGCTCGAGCGTCGCCGGATGACCGACAGCTTCGATGCAGACGTCTGCCCCGAAACCTCCCGTCGCCTCCCGTACAGCTTCCACGGGATCGACCCGGGAGGCGTTGACGACGTGCGTCGCCCCGAAACTTCTCGCCCAGTCAAGCTTGAGGTCATCGACGTCCACGGCAACGATAGTCGCGGCGCCTGCGAGCTTCGCCCCGACTATCGCAGCGTCGCCGACGCCTCCACAGCCGAACACCGCGACCGAATCACCCCGCGAGACATTCCCCGTGAGCATCGAGGCACCCAACCCGGCCATTACGCCACAGCCGAGAAGCCCCACGGCTGCAGGGTCCGCTGCCGCAGATACGGGGGTGCACTGGCCTTCTGCCACCAGGGACTTTTCGACAAAAGCACCGATCCCGAGCGCCGGGGACAGCGCCGTGCCGTCAGTCAGGGTCATCTTCTGCGAAGCGTTGCGCGTGGCGAAACAGTACTGCGGTTTCGCCTTACGGCACGCCCGGCAGCTACCACACACGGCTCGCCAGTTGAGAACCACGAAATCCCCCGAGGCCACGCTTGTCACCCCCTCGCCCACCACCGAAACCAACCCGGCGGCCTCATGGCCGAGCAGAAACGGGAAGTCGTTGCTAATCCCGCCCTCCCGGTAGTGCAGGTCGGTGTGGCAGACCCCACACGCCTGCACGTCGACGATGACCTCCCCGGGACCGGGGTCGGGAAGCGAGATCGTTTCCAGGCGCACCCGCTCGCCTTTTCCCATCGACACGACGCCTCGAACTTCGTATGGCATGACCGAATCGTAGTCGGCCTGCGACGCTCCGCTGGTTTGCGACTCCGGCCGCTGACAGGCAACGATGGCAGCGTGGACGATGTCGCAACTTTGACGACCCAGGATTGGCGACTACTCGGAGAGGCTTTGGCGAGCACTTTGCACCTAGCAGTGCCGCCTGTAGCAATCACATTCTCCAGCGAAGCGCCAACGGGAGTAGAAGCCTTCGCAAAGCCGATGTCGGAGGCGGCCAGCGACGGTCGCAAAGGTCGAGTTCCAGCGGGTTGTGTTTTTTGGATAGAGGCGGCAAAGTCGACTTTCAGCACAGTCCCCGAGGACCACGGGAACTGTTCGGTCGGCAGGTACACGCACGGCCTCGCGACTTTTGGCGACATTGCGGGCAACGACGACGTGGGTACGCTCCTCGAGTCAGGATGGGTCGACGAGGAGGCGGTGTCGGCAATCCCTTCCATATCTGAACGATTCGAGTCGATCACCTACGGACCCCTAGGCGAAGCCGTGGTCATGCCTGATGTAATCCTCCTGCGGGTCAACGGGCGCCAGATGATGGTGATCAGCGACGCAGTCCCTACGCTTCGGATAGAAGGCAAACCGCAGTGCCACATAGTGGCGATCGCCAAGGATAAGAATGAGGTCGCAGCGAGTGTCGGCTGTGCGCTTAGTCGCGCCCGAACTGGTATGAGCCCCGAGGAGATGACCGTCGCTATACCAGCACGTCAGCTGAGCCAGGTAGTCGACGCTGTCCGGCGGGCCGCAGCCATCGACACTGCGGTTGCCAAGTATGCCGCCGACGACGCCAGACGCTTTACCTGAGCGCGATTGCCGCTTCGGAAGGCCTAGTCGCCGAGCGTCAAGGTGCCTAGGCGGCTCCGGTAGAAGATCAGCGGTTCGCCTCCTTCAACTCGTTGGTCGACTACAGCGCCGACGACAAGCTCGTGATCGCCTGCAGGATGCACTAACTCCACCCTGCAGTCCACCCAGGCAACCGATCCAGCGAGAAGGGGTGACGAGGTGACAGGCGACCTTTCCCAG
>JAKBBA010000099.1 GCA_021808665.1 Actinomycetes bacterium | reverse complement strand
CAGTGCGTCCATCCCTGTCCACAGGAACATGACCAGACACGTACACAGTCCTGCCTACTACGACAGCTGGGCTGTACGGCCGCCCAGAAGTCCAGTTGTCGGGGTGTGACGCCACAAACATCAGTGCGTGCTAGCCGCGGGGGCATGCGACTCATTGTAAAGCTGCATCGTGGACTCGTCAGGTGGATAGTTGCCTCGCAGCGGCGCGCCCCCTCGTACCCTCTCCAATATAAAATCCTCGACCTGCTCCATCTCGAACGCCTCGGCAGCGACGTCGTCTGCGAACTTACGCGGAATGCACACGACACCATCCATGTCGCCGACCAGAATGTCCCCTGGGTAGACCGGCACTCCGGCGCAGCCAATTGGGATGTTGAAGTCGACGGCATGGTGAAGCGACAGGTTGATCATCGCCGACCGGCTTTTGGCGTAGACAGGGAAGCCCATTTGTGAGATCGGACCAGCGTCCCTCACTGATCCATCACTCACCATCCCTACGACGCCGCGTCGCTGCAGTCGCGTCATCAGAATCTCACCACTAGCCGCAGAGCGGTCCATTCCCCGGCAGTCCATCACCAAGACCGATCCCGGGGGAGCCTGTTCGACCGCAGCGCGCTGAGGATGGTCATAGTCAGCGAAGGCGGCGAGGACGTCGATGTCCTCTCGAGCCGGGATATAACGAAGTGTAAACGCCTCCCCCACAAGGTTCGATGCGTGAGTGCTCAGTGGAGACAGGCCGTGAAGGAACGTGTTGCGGAGCCCTCGCGCGAATAGTCGAGTCGATAGCGTTGCGACGCTGACGGAACTCAGCAGCTTTGTCGTGTCTGGATTGAGCGCATGATGCTGCACGGGTCGGTGAATCCTCCTGTGGCATAACTGGGAGTCGGCTTTTCTTGTTCGCGGTGTTCAGCAGGTGTTACCCGATCATCCGGGGGTCCCCGACGGACGCTGGCTTGGTTGGCCGAATGCCTTTCCAGGAAGGCAACGGCCATTTTGGAATCGTGTTTTTCGAAACTATGGGGTTTGGGTCTCCGTACTCAGTATATGATATCTGAAATTCTCACCGGGTGTCAAGGATCCGGCTTTCCTTAGTTGCACCCGACACTGTCGTCTCGGCAAGCCTCAGATTCCCTATAGCCAGCCGTCGAGCAGCCCCCACGAAATCGCGGTTGCAGTGTCTATGCGCGAACCGCTCAACGCAAGCCATGCAGTCCGGCCCGCACCGATCCGTCGAGGGACGCTCACGGTACCCCCCGCGCCGGGCACGAGGCCCATGGCGACCTCCGGGAGCCATATCGTCACCTCTCCTCTGGCCAGGACCTTCGAAGCGAACGCCGCCAACTCGATGCCCGACCCTGCGCAGTAGCCATGGACGACCGCCGTGACGCGCGAGGAAAGCATCCCGAGGAGACGTCCGGGGTTTCGTTCGATCCGCACGAGGTTCGCAAAAGCCGGGTCACCGAAGGTGTTGAACTGAGTGAGGTCCCCCCCGCTGCAAAACGACGGCCCCGTACCTTCGAGAAGGACCTCGACGTCGGTGTCCAGGAGTGCCACCGACAATGCCTCCGCGAGAGCGTCTCGCATCGAAGTGTTGTACGCGTTGTGGACACGCGGGCGATTGAGCGCTATCCGCATCAAGTCGCCGTGACGGCTGACAAGGAGAGGGTCGCCGCCCTGCTCGGTCGTCTGCGAGGCTGGTGACCGACGCCGAGCCGTCCACGCGGCGAAGTCGGCTCCGGACTGAAGCGTCGAGTACGCCAGGGACTCGGCGAGCAGGCCCTGCTCCAATGAGAGGCCGGCCCCGGCCCGGAGAAGCTGCACTAGCGTCAACGCCGCAACCGGTGAGCTAGCGACGCTAGCCGCCAGGGTGTCGAGCGCCGCGTCACAGTCGCGCACAGCCACCCACGGCCGCTCCGCCGGCGACGCTAGGTCTGTGAGCGCGACATCTCCAGGCGTGTCGGCGCCCGACACGCCGTCGTCTCGGGCGACGAGGACGACCACCGCAGGCAAGTGCACGGGCGGCCTTCGAAGCCGACCGATGTCGCTCGCGCTCACACTGACAGCGAGCACGGGCACGACGCCAGGTTCGATGAGCAACGTATCGACACCCGCCTCGAACGCCCACATGACTGCGCTCGCCTCGTCGCAAGTCAGCGCGATGACCCGACGCAGGCGACGCAGCCTACGCAGGCTAGGTCGGCCGGGCTGGCCACGTTGGCCTCCCGACATCAAAGCAGGCTGTGGGTGCCCGCCGCGTGAATGCCTAGCCAGTCCTCGACTGTTCCCAACGGCATCGCCGGTGCGAGCACGAAGCCTTGCATCAGGTCACAACCCAGGTTTCTAAGCGTGTCCCACGTGTCGCGATCCTCGACGCCTTCTGCTACGACGCTGTGGCCCATGCTTCGGGCGAGCTCCAGTATCGCCTTGACGATCGCTGCGTCGGTGGAGTCGAAGCTCATTGCCGATACGAATGAACGGTCCACCTTGATAGTGTCGACCGGCAGATCGCGCAGCCGAGCAAGCGACGAGTAGCCGGTTCCGAAGTCGTCGATTGCCAAGCGAATCCCCAGCCGAGTGAGTGCGCTGAGCGCCTCGAAGGCGAACGGGGTCTCGGAGATGAACGCAGATTCCGTCACCTCGAGGAGCAGTTTGTCGGGCGGCACGCAGCAGCGTCCGAGTGCGGTGCCGACGCGCTGCAAGAAGTCGGGAATATGCAGGATTTCCGGCGAGATATTGACGGCGACCGTGAGGTCGAATCCTTGCGCCCTCAAGTTCTCGGCGTCGCTCAGCGCGCGTTCGATCACCCACCATGTCAAGCGTCCGATCGTTCCTGACTGTTCGGCGATCGGGATGAACTCGCTCGGAGATATGTACCCCCGTCCCATCCCCGACCACCTGGCTAGGGCCTCGACGCCGGTCACTGTTCCGTCGCCGGTGCGCGCGACGGGCTGGTACCACACTTCAAGGCGGTCGCCGTCTATCGCCTCCTCAAGCCTTCGTGTCATCTCGAGGCGTGCTTTGGACTCCCAGCCCAGCGATTGAGCAAAAGCGACGACCCGCTGCCTCGACATGCGGGCGTGTCCCCTCGCGATCTCGGCTTTGCCGACCAGGTCCGATGCGACGTTTCCGTCGAGAGGGGCTTCGCTGAGTCCTGCCGTCACCGCTAGGCGCAGCGGAAGGCCGTCAATGGACAACGGATTCTCGATCGCCGACACCAGGCGTTGTGCTACTTCCGCCACACTCCATGAGCCGGCGGAGCCCTGCACAGCGACGGCGAACTCGTCATCACCGAGGCGTGCTGCGCAGCTCCCATGGGCGCTGAACCCCTCGATACGTCTTGCCACCTCGACAAGA
Source organism: Actinomycetes bacterium (assembly GCA_021808665.1). Next base: position 7,947 of record JAKBBA010000099.1, on the reverse strand, counting down.
AGCGCATCGCCCGTCGCCTCACCTAACACTGCGTTGACGTCCTTGAAGCCGTCCACGTCGACGACAACTACCGCCACCGGTGCTTCGGAGCTCGCCGAAGCTAGGAGCGGTCCAAGCCAAGTTGCGAACCCCTTTCGGTTCACCAAACCAGTGAGCGGGTCATGGAGGCCGTCGAAAGCCATGGCCTCCGTGGCCTCAGAAACCCCCGAGGCCTCAGAAACCCCCGAGGCCTCAGAAACCCCCGAGGCCTGGAGGCCCCCTGAGTCGACGGTCTCGGGACGGCGGATCCGGCGGGCGCGCATCAGCCGGTCATCCTCGTCGACGCTGGACCGTCACTTCGGGGCTGCTCGGCTCCGGCGGAGTTGGTGGCGGTGGAGTTTGCGGTGGTGGTGGTGGTGGTGGTGGAACGCTTAGCTGTGCCGGTGGGTTCGAACTTGTAGCCGACACCACGGACCGTCAAAATCTTGGCCGGTCGCGAAGGATCCGACTCAACTTTCGCCCTCAGTCTTTTGACGTGCACGTCGAGGGTCTTGGTGTCCCCGACGTAGTCTCTACCCCACACCTTGTCGATAAGCGAATCCCTTGTGACGACGCGCCCCGCATTCGACATGAGGTTCTCGAGGAGTTCGAACTCCTTTAGCGGCAGGAGTATTTTCGCTCCGTCGAGGTAAACTTCGTGACGGCTGCGGTCCAGCTCCAAGTTGTCTATGACGATCCGCTCGTCGGCGGCTGTAAGGTCGTCGGCTCTCGCCGAACGGCGCAGCACAGCTCTCATCCGCGCGACCAGTTCGCTCAGGCGGAACGGTTTGGTGACATAGTCGTCGGCGCCTACTTCGAGGCCGACGACAGTGTCGGTCTCGCTGCTCTTGGCGGTGACCATGATGATAGGTACACGGCTGCGCTCGCGGATCTGCCTGCAAACGTCCAGGCCGGATCGCCTCGGCAACCACAGGTCCAAAAGGACGATGTCCGGATTAGCGGCCTCGAACATTTCGAGGCCCTCCGCCCCGTCTCTGGCTACGACCACCTCGAAACCCTCCCGGCCGAGGCCGACCGACAGGGCCTGGATGAAGGACTCCTCGTCTTCGATCACGAGCACCGAGACAGGCGGGGACGTCAAGTGTCGCTCCCGACACGCGAATCCGGCAGGATCAAAGAGAAAGTGGATCCCTCGCCTTCGACCGACCTGACCTTTACCCTTCCGCCGTGGTTCGTGGCCACATGACGAACGATTGAGAGGCCCAGACCGGTGCCGCCGGTGGTGCGCGACCTCGCGCGGTCGACCCGGTAGAAACGCTCGAATATCCGGCTCAGATCCCTGGCCGGGATACCGATACCGTGATCGGAGACATTGATCTCGATTCCCCGCTGCGTCCTGGCCGTCTCGACGGCGACCTCTCCGCCCGGTTCCGAGTACTTCACCGCGTTCTCGACGAGGTTGGAGACCGCCGACAGTAGATCGCGGCGGTTGCCCACCACGACGCTCGCGTCGGTGACTACGGGAGCTGCTAGCTGCACCCCCATGCTTTGGGCGACCTCCCTGTGAGGTGTGACGGCGGCGACGAGCAGCTCCGACAAGTCCACTTCGTCGACAGCAGGGCTTTCGTTGGCTTCGATACGTGAGAGGTCGAGCAGGTCGTCGATGGTGCGGCTCAGCCTTTCGGCCTCGGCGCCGAGCCGTACGACAAGGCGGCGCGCAACCTCGGGATCGGTCTCGCCTTCGATCGTCTCGGCGAGCAAAGCGAGCGCACCGGTAGGCGTCTTGAGCTCGTGGCTGACGTTCGCGACGAAGTCGCGCCTCACGGCTTCAAGGCGTATCCGATCGGAGATGTCGTCGATCACGGCCACCGCGCCCAACGGCGGGGACGCTACGGGGAAGGCCCTGACCTCCAAGGTACGGCGCGCCGGCGAGAGCAGCTCGACGCGTCTCTCGGAGGTGCTTCCCGCCAAGGCGCAGACCACCAGATCATCGACGGCCTGCGCGAGCAGGGCGTCAGAAGGCCGCGAAGACAGTATCCTTCGGGCTGCGGCGTTCTCGAAGACGACTCCCCCGGCCGGGTCGCAGATGACGACCGCCTGGGCGACACCGTCGAGCGCGGCGCCGAGGAGGCTCGGCGGGTCCGCGTCGGGACTTCTAAGAGTCAAAGGTCGCCTAACCTTGCCTTTCGACATGCTGCACGACTCGAACGTTAACAGGGTGAGTCCCGCTCCGGCCGCGATAGGCGCTACAGCGATGATACGCACCGTCGGCCTGACGAAGACTTATCCCGGAACCGACTTCAAGGCTGTCGACGGACTCGACCTCGAAGTGGCACGCGGCGAGATCTTCGGTCTGCTCGGCCCGAACGGAGCCGGCAAGACGACGACAGCCGGAATGCTCACGACCCGCGTGATACCGACCTCCGGTAAGGCGTACGTCGGCAGCGTTGACGTCGTCGCGCACCCGGCGCTCGCCAAACAGTTGATCGGAGTCGTCTCCCAGCAGAACACCCTGGACCGTCAGCTCAACGTATGGGAGAACCTCTACTTCCACGGCCGCCTCTTCGCAATGTCGGCGAGAGACTCGAAGTCGGAGGCCGACCGCCTCCTCGAGCAGTTCCACCTCGGAAAGTGGGCAAAGGCGTCTGTCTACGCCCTATCGGGCGGCATGGCCCAGAGGTTGATGGTCGCCCGGGCGATGCTTCACCGCCCGGCGGTGCTCTTCTTGGACGAGCCCACCGCCGGCCTCGATCCGCAGAGTCGGCTTGCGCTTTGGGAAGTGCTCACCGGTTTGAACGCGGCAGGGCAGACGATCCTTTTGACCACGCACTACATGGAGGAAGCCGACCAGCTCTGCAACCGGGTGGCGATCATGGACCACGGGCGGATCCTGGCCATGGACACGCCGTCAGTCCTGAAGGCCTCCGTAGGCGCCGAAACTATCCTCAAGGTCAGGGTTTCGGGAGAGGCGGCAGTACTGTTCGCCGAGCTGGAGGCCGACATGCCCGAGGCCACGAAACTTCGTGCGACGGACGGCGGGATCGAGATCCACGTCCGGGATCGAACGGGTGTCCTCCCTAAGGTGGTAGCGACGGCTGAGCACGTCGGGGTAGGCATAGTCGACATTTCGCTGGAGGAGCCGACACTCGAGACGGTCTTCATCGACCTGACCGGAAAAGAGCTGAGAGACTGATGGCATCAATAGAGCTTCCCAGCGTTTCGCGCGCTGACATGTACGCAATCGACGTCGGAGTCCGCCGCAGCGCCGCGTCGGCAAGCGTCAGCGCGCTCGGGGCGCTCCTGCTCAGGGACCTGACGGTCCTGCGAAAGCACCTCGGCGAGTTCGTCCTGCGCACGTTGGTGCAGCCGTTCCTACTCGTCTTCGTCTTCTTGTTCGTCTTCCCCGAGATTGGCCAGTCCGTCGGGGGTGGCAGCGGCGCGGCCTCTTTCGCGTCTGTGCTCGTGCCAGGAGTGGTCGGGATCTCAGTGATGTTCCAAGGGGTGCAGACCGTGGCCTTGACGCTCGCGCAGGAGTTCGGTTTCACCCGCGAGATCGAAGACCGGGTGCAAGCCCCTTGCCCGGTATGGCTGGTGGCCGTCGCGAAGGTGCTCTCGGGAGTCGTCCAGGGTGTCCTTGCAGCGGTCATAGTCTTTCCTATCGCCGCAGTCGTCCACGCAAGCGGGGTCCATCCCTCCTTCAACGTCAAATGGGCTGTTGCGCTGACGCTCATACCGCTCACATGCATTGCGTTCAGCGCTCTCGGCCTGCTTCTCGGCTGCACATTCGAACCGCGCAACATCGGCCTGATGTTCGGCTTCATCGTGCTGCCGATCACGTTCCTCGGGGGAACGTACTACCAGTGGACCCGTCTGGCGTCTGTCAAAGTCGGAGGTTTCAAATGGCTGCAGACCCTGGTTCTGATCAACCCCTTGATCTACGTGAACGAGGGTATGCGTGCAGCGTTCACCTCTGTCCCGCACATGCACCTCTACGTCATCTACCCGGTCCTCATCGGGTTCACCGTGTTGTTCACCGGGCTCGGCATTCGCGCCTTCAACAAGCGGGTACGAAGCTGAAAGGGTCGAGCGATTCCTCGCGGCGCCCATAGCAAGGAGAAAAGCGGGCGCTCCACCGCTCTAGTCGTCGGAGTCGTCTTTGGCGTCTTTGCCCTGATCGTCCTCGTCGCCGCCGGAGTGATCGTAGCGATCGCTGCGAACGCGGCCATCCCACCCCCAGTAGCGCTCGCCGTAGCCAAGCCTCCCGTCTCAGTACCAGGCAAGCAGGCCGCTATCACACTGCCAGGCCAGGGCGAGTCGGAGATCATGACCGCATCGGGTCAGGTGCTCGCCGGGCACGCCCAGAACACGGCGGTACCGCTCGCCAGCGTCACGAAGGTGATGACGGCGCTGGTGGTCCTCGACGACCACCCGCTCAGCCTTGGTGAGCCCGGGCCCACTATCACTGTGAGCGCTGCGCAAGCCGCAACACTTCCCGCGCGCATCGCCCTGGACCAGTCCCTTGTGACCGTGACCGCAGGGGAGAAGATCTCGGAGCTGACCGCACTCCAGGCGCTGCTGATACCTTCCGCCGACAACATGGCGGACATCCTCGCCAGTTTCGACGCGGGATCCTTGAACGCCTTCGTAGCGAAGATGAACTCCACCGCGAAGGCTCTCGGGATGACGCACACCTCCTACGTCGACGCCAGCGGCTACGAAGCTGGGTCCGAATCGACCGCATCGGACCAGCTGCTGCTCGCACGCAAAGCGATGGCGAATCCCGTGTTCGCTCAGATCGTTGACATGCCGAGCGCCAACCTACCTCTGGCTGGGAACGTAACCAACTACAACACCCTCGCCGGTAAGGACGGCTACATCGGGATCAAGACGGGTTCAACCGGTGCCGCCGGAGGATGCCTGGTCTGGGCGGTGACGAGAAAGGTCGACGGCATCCCCATAACCCTCTTCGGGATAGTGCTCGGGCAGCGCAACGGTCCGCTCGTCGCGGCAGCAATCAACGCCGCCCAAGCTCTCACCGACAGCGCATTCTCAGCCTTTGCGCCGCGCACAGTCCTCCCCGCCGGCACCCCCGTGTACAAAGTTACGTGGGCCGACCAGACAGCTTCCTCAGTCACCGCGAAAGCTCTCGAGACGATCTACCCGCCCGGTACGCCCGCTCAGGTTTCGCTGCCGGCGTCGTCACCGCCTCCGTTCTCCCCCGCCGCCGGCCCCGCTGGCTCCGTTACGCTTCGCGCCCCGACGTCACTCACCGGTGACGGGACGACGAGCCTCGTCCTCGACGGCCACTTCCGCCAACCGACCTTGTTGTGGCGCGTCGAGCATTTTCTAGGCGTCGGCCGCTGAGATACCCGGATCCCGCCTGAGCGCTTCGCTCCTCATCCCCGTCCTGGTGGTGTCGAGGAGGGTTCCTTCGCCTCCACAAAAGATTTGAGGTCCTTGAGGGCTGTACCCATGATCCGACCTTCCGCTCGTCGCTTGACGAATCCAGGCAGCGGCACTTTGAGGTCCACCACCAGGCGGTACTCGATGTCGGTTCCTCCACCCTCCGAAGGTGACAACTGGTAGCGGCCGTCCAGTTGGCCGGTGAGGTCGCCGTCCACCTGAACCCAAGCAATTGCGCTTGGCGCGCCTTCGTAGTCGTAGCGCAAAGTGTACGAGGTGCTTCGCCCGAACGCCGCGGCTCGAAACGTGACCACCGCTGCTCGGCCCTGATCGTCGGTACTGTCTACATGTACGGTCTTAACGTCGGCGGCCCAGTCGCTGTAATGCTCGAAGTCGGTGAGCACCGCGTAGCAGTCCTCCGGGGAGGCTGCTATGACCATCCTCTCTATGACCTGCTCCTGCACTGCGGGAACCTCCTCGGGTGCGCTATCCCATGCGCCACCGTAGTACCAGGAAAGCGACGTGCAGCGGCAGCTTTGTCTACTAAGACGCCACCGCTGCATCGAGGCCATCGCGTAGTCGTTCGGCTAGCAGGTCGTAGGAGAACGAACGCATGGCCCGCAGCCGTCCCTCTGTCCCCATCCTCGCCGCCTCCCCAGGATTGCGCAAGAGACGTGCGAGCGCGCCGGCAAGCTCCGCGGAGTCCTCTGGATTCGCTACGACCAACCCGGTGAGCTGATCCGCGACAGCGTCGGATGCCCCACCGCTGTCGCCCGCTATGCAGGGCAAGCCGGCTGCTGCCGCCTCGAGGAGCACGATACCGAAACCTTCCTGCTCCAAACCGCGCCAACGGCCCCTGCAGCACAGCACGAAGATGTCGGCGGCGCCATACAGGTCGGGAAGCTCGGCGTCGGAGACCCGACCGAGGAGTCGTACCGGTGCAGACGTCTTCGAGATGAGACGTTCGAGGCGTTCCCGGTCGCGGCCTTTCCCGGCGATGACCACTTCGAGTCGCGGGAATTCTCCGCTCGATCGCAGCCGCGCAGCTGCTTCGATCAGCACGTCCATGCCCTTGCGAGGCACCAGCCGGCTCACGCTGAGCACGACAGGAGCTTCTGGCGTGAGCTTGAAAACTTCACGGGCGGCTACGCGTCCCGGCACACCCAGGGGGGCGAAGCGAGAGGAGTCGACGCCGGGCGGCACGTCGACCGATCGGGGTAGGTTCGCTTGCGCGCGTCGCGCTTCGTTAGCGGGATAGGCGCCCCCGGCGATCAGCAGCGTTGCGCGGCCGAGAACGTGAGCCAGCGCCTGCCGTGATACCGGGAGGCGGCCTGGCACGCTCACCTCGGCCCCGTGAAGAGCGACCGCATAGGGCACGTCCAGGTAGGGTCCGACGAGGCCGAGCGGCACGGCGGGGTCGAGGACCACGAGCTTCGCTTCCTCCGCGCGAGCCAACGCGTTGACCCGCCGTACCATCAAGGGGCTGGGGAGCAGGACCGGTTCGGGGGTTCTTACGACGCGGTATGGCTGCGCCCGGTCGAACTCGGAAGCACCCTTATACGGAGAGGTGAGAACCACGAAATCCGTGGGTGGCAGCCGCCGCCACAGCTCCCACAGGTAGTTCTGTATGCCACCCACCTTCGGCGGGAAGTCGTTGGTTACGAGAAGGTGCTTGATCAAGAGGCGGGGCACTCCCAGGTTGGCGACCGTTGCCGTCTTTTTGAAGTCGCGTCGGCCGGGAACAAAGCGACGCAGACGCTACCAGTCTCCGACCACAACCGCCGAACGGTTGGCGGAGGTCGGCCCCCGGCGAGGGGGTCAGCCGCAAGCCCGATGGAGCAGCGGCGGTAGCAGTCCGACAGCGCCGAGTGCACGAATGGCCCGCTCCTGGGCCGCGTCGACGATCACAGCATCGTCGGGCTCCCGGTCGCAAATGAAGCTGACCACGCACCCCTCGCAAGCCTGCGTGGAGACCATGACACAATCGTCGCAGCTGATAGACAACGTCTTCATGGGAGACATTGTTTCAGGAGGGTGTGACTCTCATACTGGAGAGGTCTACGAGTCGCCCCGAGCCGAGCTGCTGGCGCTAGCTTAGGTGCGATGATCCACGCCTTCGTGCTCATAGATGCGACCCCGGCCCGCCTCGCAGACCTCGCTGTTGAGCTCGCCGAAACCGATGGGGTGAGCGAGGTCTACTCCGTCTCCGGCAAGGCAGACATTGTCGCGGTCGTGCGGGTGCGCCGCCACGAGGACCTTGCGGACATAGTGACAAGGCACATAGCCGGACTCGACGGGATCGTTTCCACTTCGACGTTGATAGCGTTTCAGGCCTACCGCCGAAGCGACCTCGATGCGATCTGGGAGGTTGGCGCTACGCAAGAGGAGCCAAGGTAGTTCGGCCACGCCCAGCCAGCCTCGCTCCCAAAAACGATTGATACTTTATACATCCATAGCCGGCATAAAGTATCAATCGTTTTTGGACGGACCGCTAAATGCCACATAACCGTCTAGCGCCGACGTCCCTAGAGCCCGAATTAATCTAGCCGAGCGGATCCCTGGGCG
>JAKBBA010000098.1 GCA_021808665.1 Actinomycetes bacterium | reverse complement strand
GCTCGCTCATCAGCAACGCGACCTGCAGCGCGAACCGCAGCCGGTCCTCGACCTCGCTCGACTTCACCACTCGGGTCCCATCAGCCCACTGGTGCACGGCGCGGGTCTCGCGGACACCGCCGATGTAGGCGACGAGTCGAGGGGTCAGCAGGTCACTCAGCTCCTTCACCGCGGTCTCGAAGGGCACGCGCATGGATCACTCGTGCGCGCGAAGCTCCGGGCGGCTCGTCGTGATCTCGGCCATGTCACAAGTGTACGGCCCACCCAAACACATATCAATCACAGTTGGCAGACTCGGCGCTCGTGCCATCATCGTGCCATCACGACCGGTCGAAGAGGGTCCGCAGAGGGCGCGTGTGGTCAGCTCACACCGTGCTCTAGCGCCCTCGGGACCGAGACCGGGATCGACGAGTCGCGAACCGTGGCAAGCTTGGTGTGGCGACTCGACCATCACCACCTCACGCTCGACGACCGGTCGGTGGTGATCCTCGACGAGGCCGGCATGACCGACGGCGTAGGCCTAGCCCGCCTCGCAGCGCACCCCGAAGCGGCCGGGGCGAAGCTGATCGTCGTTGGTGACCACAGCCAAACGCGCGGCGGTCGGCCCGGGTGGGGCGCTCACTGCCCTTGTTCGACGTCACCCCGACGCCGTGCACCAGCTGATGGAGAACCGCCGGCAGGTCGACCCCCGACGAGCGCAGCGCCCCCGCAGCACTACGTGACGGTGAGGTAGGCCAGGCCATCGCCTGGGCCGCGGATGTGACCGCCGCCCGGATGGAGGGTGGCGGCGCCCGGCCAACCCTCGAGACGCTTGAGAAGCTCGCGGCCGCAGTCGTAGGTGAGCTCGTGGTCGGCGTCGGCGAACACCTTTCGGACAACCGCAGCATCGCCAAGCTTGTGCGCGACGGCCATGCGGTGATTCGTCGCGCAAGTTAGACCGGATCGCAGAGGATCGGTCGATGACCTCGATGAGCGGGCGCCCCCGACGTGCCGTTCGGCGCTGGGCCCGTGGTGGCGACGGCCGCCGCTATGGAGCGGTGTTCTGTGCGCGTGGTGATCAGCGAGATCGCCGTGTATGCGTTCGGCGTTGGCGGCGGCTCGAGCCTGGTCGGGTGGCGCAGATCGTCGGGTTCGGTGATCCGCTTACCGCCACGGGAGCTAGCAGGCGGGCACCGAGGACGGTGGCCGAGTCCAGTGCTTAGCGGGCCCGCTAGCCGATCCCTGCGTGGCGGCGGGCGGCCGACGTGAACCGACGCGCCCTCTCGTAGGTCGTTGGGCTATCAGATCTGGTCGCTGAGAGGGTCGCTGCGGTCGGGGTGCTGCACCCACCAGGCGTTGAGGTATGCGCCTGCGGCCAGGTAAAGCGGCGCACTGGCACGATCCGCGGCGGCCGCGTCGAGACACGCGAGGGTGTATTTCGCGCGGTGGGCGTCGTGAGCGCACGCCGCTGATGTCGCCAGCCTGGTGACGATGTCACCGTGGCCGCTAGCGTGCCACGCGGCGGCCGCAGCCTGCTGGGGGCTTGCCGACAGGAGGGCGTCGAGATCGGTGTCGGCCGGGTCTGGGACGAGACCGTCGAGGTCGAGTGTGCCCTGGCCGAGGGTGGCCCAGTGTGAAGCCAGGTAGGTCATGGCGACATAGACCGCTTGCGCCGGGTTGGTGCATGCGGGGGCGACCATGAGCGCGGCTTGGGCGAGGGTCAGGCAGTGCGTCCAACCGTAGGCGGCGGCGTCGAGCGGTCCCTGGAGCATGGCGTGCGCGGCGAAGCGCAGCAGTTCGAATGGTTGGGTCTCGGGAGCAATGAAGGTGCCGTCGGCGTCGAGCAGGCCGCTCAGGACGTCGTGGTGCTGGGCGTGCTCGACGATCGCCGCGATGCCCGGCTGGCTGGGCGGGCCGACGACGGGAACCCGGGTCAGGGACTCGACCAGACAGGCCGGCAGCGCTTGGTCTGCGCTGAGGTGAGTTGGGGGGAGACCGATCCGGCGCTTCGAGCGGATGGCCAGCTGGCGGGCCGGGTGGCGGAGCATTTGTTGGGGCAGGCCGCGAGGCTGGTTGCGAGCGAGCAACTGGAGATAAATGTTTCCGTGACCGGCAGCGGACAGCCGGTCGATCGTGTGGTCAGCGAGCACGGCAACGAGCTGATCGGGGCGTAGCCGGAGACCGAGCCAGGCCGCTGCGGTATCGACGCCGTCTAGGTCCTCGAGGTCGATGCCGTCCACCAAAGCGGTGGCCGCGTCGTCGAGCGAGGCGAAGTCGCGTGGGGCCGGGGCAGCCAGCGGCGGCCCGCTGGCCTGGTAGACGGCGGCGAGAGACGCAATGCGCAACCGTGCTCGCCGGCGCCCAGCGTCGTCAACGTAGGGGAGGAGCGCGCTGCGGGCCATGAGCTCCAAGGGTGCGTGGAGCACGAAGGAGAAGCGCTCGGCGGGTACCTCCGCTCGGGGCACACCCACGATCTCGGCCGCGAGCTCGACGAGGCGGTGATCGCCGATCTGGCCGAGTCCTCGACGGTCGTACTCGTCGGAGAGCTCTGCTTCAGCGAGGCCGAGCAGTGGGTTGGACGTGGTCGAGGTGGCGAGCATGGCACAAAGGTAGAACCTCAACTAAAGTTGAGGTCAAGGCTCAGACGGGGTCTTGCTTGAACGGGGTCTTGCTTGAACGGAGGCGGAGTGGAGACGGATCTCGCCATCGGCGATGTCGCCCAACGGACCGGGGTGTCGGCTTCCGCGTTGCGTTTCTACGAATCGCACGGCCTGATCGCGTCGACGCGCACCGGAGGCGGTCAGCGCCGGTACCGCCGCGAAGTGCTGCGCCGGGTCGCCTTCGTCCGCATCGCTCAGCACGTCGGCCTTTCCTTGGGAGAGGTCCGGGAGGCACTGTCGCTGCTGCCCGACGGGCGGACACCCCGGGCAGGTGACTGGGAGCGGATCTCCACCGCCTGGCGGGAGCGCCTCGACGAGCGCGTCGCCATGCTCGAAGCTCTGCGCGGGCAGCTCTCATCGTGCATTGGCTGTGGGTGCCTCTCACTCGAGAGATGTCCGCTCTATAACCCTTTTGACGCCGCCGGCCGTCTCGGCCCTGGGCCCCGCTACCTTCTGGGTGACTCCTCCGGCGATGTCGTCTCGTAGAGCGCACCCGCTACGGGACGCCAGCCGGAGCGGACACCTGTGCGCACCGGACAGGGATCCGTCTGCGGAGCAGGTGGTCAGGCAGCGTCGCCGTGGAGTAGGGCGGCGAGCTTGCGGGCCTCGTTCTGGATCGCTTCTACTCGGGCGGTGACGGCGCGTACATCGAGAGAACCAGCGGCGCCCAGGGCGGCTTGGCGGATGAACGTGGAAAGAGGCAGGTTGGCAGCGCTGGCGGCCTGCTCGACGATGGAGAGTTCATCTCCTCGAAGCCGTACTGAGACCACCGTGGAGACGTCGCCCGCCCGGCTGCTCTGCTCGCCGGGCATTTGGTCAAAGTCCGCCTCGAGAGCTGCTCGATCGTCCCTGGTCTTGTAGTCGGTCATGTCCCTACCTCCCATGCAGTGATCGGTCGAATCCGTCCGTTGCCCTTGTCGACGAGCGGAATCACGACGCGACGCCCGCCTTTGGTGTGACCGAGCGCAACGTGGGTCCCGGCTCGGTCCTTGCGGTTGCGTCGTATGTCCGGGTCACCAGCCAGGACTTGCTGCACCTCGGCGATCGAGACCCCATGCCGGGTGAGGTGCTCCTCGTTGCCGTCATCGATCTCAATCTCTGTGATCTCCACACTCGATCCTCCATCGTGTATGACGATAGCAGGTACTTCCGTCATACTGACGTGAGTACCGCCGGCGTCCTACAAGCCCAGCCCTCTACGGAGACATACCAGGTCAGTGGCGGCGACGGCCGGGGAGAATCCTATTCACCCCGCTCGCAAGGCGTCCGAGTGGCGGGGTGCTATGCGTTACACCCGCGCGGGCCGGCAAAGCCCTCGCTCCGACCGGCGAAGCTGCTCCCCTGGAGTAGCCAGCGACCGACAGAACGATCCCTCCCGCGTGTACGCCGGGGCTGACGGACCCGCATTCCTCGGCGTAGACATCCCAAACTGGGCTTGAGATTAACGACGGTTATCGCGTCCTGGCGACCGACGATCGTTGTCGTTGAGCGCAGAACGCGCGACCAGATCGTCAGCGCGGAACGACGCTTCGCTGAGCGATGGAACCGTCTGATTATCGCGTTCCGTGGCACTGGAAACCGGCCTACTCGCTAAGTCGCTCGGTGACGATGAAGGAATCGAATCCGGAGCGTGTCGTTGGCGGCAGAATGGCGACATGGGGTACATCGGGATCCTGATGATGCGGCTCTCCTGGAGAGAGATCCGTCGTCAGGCCGACCTGCCCCCGTTCCGCGAATACCTTAGGGCGGCACGACCATTGGAGGTCTTCTTGACCTTGGCGGTGCCAGCCGTATTCGCCGCCAGCTTCCTATTGCCATGGGCTAGACCCGGCTCGCCGGTGTCGGGCCTACTCGGACTCGTAGCGTTCTGCGTGCTCTGGTCAGTGATCGCAGTGCCGGTGGTGATCATCATCTCTGTCCGACACCCGGAAGCCCACGGCACCCACTGGGACGGCAAGCAGTGGAGGTATGGACGCTAGGACTCCATCAGCTGCAGAAGGCTCGATCTTCCTCTTCGGGGAGGAAAGACCGGGCGTAGCGCAGGCACGCGAGCTTCGGCGTTCTGCTCCCCTTCAGTCACCCGCCGGTGCTCGTCGGGGATGCGTGGCTGCGGCAGTCAGTCGATCAGGAAGGACATGGCGGTCATGCCCCGCTGGCGCGCGTCTCCGCTCAGGTTCTCCCATCAGCGATGAGAGGTGCCCAGAAGCGGCCGGAGCCGGTCGAGATGCTGGCGGTCTCCTCTGTTAAGTTAAGGCGCGCCGCCGTTCCGAGAGGGTCGGCGAGCACGCTGAGCAGAAGGGCGGCGTCCTGCCCTCTCCGGGTTCTCCCTCTCCGGGTCCTCGAGGTCGTGCCAGGCCACCGGATCAGGGGATCAGGGATCAGGGGATCAGGGATCAGGGGATCAGGGCGAGTTTGCCGCCCGGATCACCTGTTTGGAGGATGTCGAGGGCTCGCCGCGCCTGCACGAGGGGGAGGGTCCGGGCCATCGGCACTGTCAGGTTGCCGGCGGCCGCCATGTCGATAAGGCGTTGGCGTTGCCTGTTGCGGTAGGTGAGGCTGGAGGGCTCCATCCCGTTGAGATGCCGGAAGCCGAGTTGAGCGGCCCGGTCGGCGTTGGCGACGGTCACGATCCGCTCCCGGTCCACGACGAGCCCCACCGAGACGTCGACGGCTTCGTCGGTGCCGACACAGTCCAGGGCGACGTCGATCCCACCGGGAGCGATGTCACGGACACGCTCGACGAGACCAGGCCCGTAGGCCACGGGCTGGGCTCCGAAGCGGCGGATCCGGTCGAAGTTACCTTCGCTGCTGGTGCCGATGACGCTTGCTCGCAGCGGCGCTAGCTGCTGGAGGAGACTGATACCGGTGGCCGAGCTGGCCCCGTGCACGAGCACCGTGTCGGAGGGGCGGGTGCCGCTGGCCGCGAGCAGCTCCACGGCGGTGGCGCCCACCAGCAACAAGTTCGCGGCTTCGGGAAAGTCGAGGGTCGTCAGCTGCTGCCAGATAAGTGCTTGATACACAGCGTACGTGCGTTCTAGTAATGGACTGAAGAGGTGAATCTGACCGAGTGGGCACGCATCCAGGGCATCCATCCGCAGACCGCCTATCGGTGGTTCCATGCGGGAACGCTCCCGGTTCCGGCAGTCCGGATCAACGAACGGACCATCCTGGTGTCCCCTGATGCACAGACGTCGAAGCCGGTGTCTGCGCTGGGTCTCTACGCCCGGGTGTCCTCCCACGACTAGAAGGCCGACCTCGACCGTCAGGTGGCTCGACTCTCGGAGTGGGCAGCAAAGGCCGGCTATCCGGTGGAGCGGATCGAGGCGGAGGTCGGGTCGGGGATGAATGGTTCCCGCTCGAAGCTCCGGCGGATGCTCGCCGACCCGAAGGTCTCAACCGTGGTGGTCGAGCATCGTGACCGCTTGGCTCGCGTGAACAGCGAACTGGTGGAATCTGCTCTGGCGGCTCACGGCCGCCGCTTGGTGGTCATCGACGACGGTGAGGTCGCTGATGACTTGGTCTGGGACATGGTCGAGGTGCTCACCAGTTTTTGTGCCCGGCTCTACGGGAGGCGCTCGGCGAAGAACCGGGCGGAGAAGGCCCTGCGCTGCGCCGCACGCAACGTGGGACCGATGGCACTGTCGCACCCAGAAGAGACGATGGTCTCGTGAGCCACAGCAAACGTCTGCGCACTGTTGCTGCGCCATTCGTTGCAGCGCCACCGTCAGGGGCACGGGTGCGGACCCGGCTGATGGTGGACTGCACCGACCGAGTGGTCCTCAAGTCCCTCGGGGCTCACCTGGGCCATCTGGCATCGACAGACCTTGCCCGACGCTGCGCAGAGGGAGTCCTGGACGCCAAAGGCAAGGCCGATTCCCGCAGGACCCGCAAGCGGGCGGCGACAGCCGGCTCCTCTTCTCGCTGGGCGGGGGCGATCACCCGGACGACCGAGAACTCCTACGGTCTGGCAAAGAGGAACCTCGAAGCCGAACGGACCTCGCTCAAGGCTCGGATCAAGAAGATCACCGGGCGGGTGAAGGTTCCCGCCGGAGAGAAGAAGGGGCGGACCCGGGGCTATGTCACCCCGGCCGAGAGGTGGCAGAAGCAGCGACGGCTCCAGGTGCTCCAAGCCCGTCTGGTTGATGTGGAGAGCCAGCTGGAGAGCGGGCATCTGTCCATATGCCGGGGCGGGAAGCGATTGGCGAACAGTCGCCACAACCTCGAAGCCGCAGGTCAGACAGAGATCCAGTGGAAAGCCGAGTGGGAAGCGTCCCGCTGGTTCATCACCGCAGACGGGGAATCCGACAAGGCGTGGGGAAACGAGACCATCCGCTGGCATCCGACCGAGGGGTGGCTGGAGTTGAAGCTGCCGGACGCTCTCGTCAACCTTGCCAACCGGCCACATGGCCGTTACCGGCTCTCGGCTCCGGTCACCTGGCCCTACCGGGGTGATGAGGTTGCCGCCCAGGCGGCCAGCGGGTCACTTCGCTACGACATCACCTACGACCCGGCCAAGGACCGCTGCTACGTCGACGCCTCCTGGGGCCTCGACGCCCACCCGATCGCCACCCTCGATCAACTGCGCAGAGGACCAGTCGTCAGCGCCGACCGGCTGGCCGGTTCGGACCCACGCTCCTAGCGGTGGCGACACTCGACTGTTACGGGAACCCGATCGGCATTCCGACCACCATCCCGCTCGTCCTCGACGGTCTGTCGACCACCACCCGCGATGCCCGGATCACAGATGCGATCTCCCAGGTACTCGCCATCGCCGGCCGCCACCATGCAGGAGCGGTCGTCATCGAGAACCTCGGCTTTGACCAGGCACGCGCTGAAGGACGGGAGCACACGGGAAACCGGCCATCCACAGGTAAGCGGGGCAAGACTTTCCGTCGGCACATCTCCGGACTGCCCACCGCCAAGCTGCGGGACCGGCTGGTCCAGATGGCATACAACTCCGGGGTGGCGGTCATCGTCGTCGACCCCGCCTACACCTCGATGTGGGGAGCACAACACTGGCTCTGGCCACTTAGATCACACCATCCAACCAATTCTCTCACCGGCCACCATGCAGCATCGGTGGCGATCGGGAGACGCGGACTCGGACAGCGACTCCGGCGACGGAACACGGGCGCTCGAACCTCATCGGAGAATGAGGAACGAGCTACTGCCCATGTTCTAGCCGGAGGGTCCCCACCAGCCCCGGCTGGTGGTCTGGCCGAGGATGCACAACACAGGGAACCGGAGCCAAGGACAAGCAGAAGGCGACCATCGAAGGCCCGCACTCGGCGAACCTTGGCCGGTGGCAGTAAGACCACAATGCTTACCGGAAGTGAAGGTGACCAGGTGACTGAAGACCGTTCGCAGCCACCGCCTGGTCAGGACTCACTCCTGATCAGTGTTTAGGAACGGTCGCGGGAGCGTTGCCGGGGGGCTTGGCTGGTGCCGTTGAGCATGACCGCGAGCCAGACCAGGGGAACCCAATCAGGGTCTCGGCGTTCGCTGGGCAACATCGGCGCGTCAGGATCGGACCAGTCATCGCCGAAGCGGTGGCGGACCTCGGCCAACCACCAGTCGATCAGGCGGTCCGAGCCGTTGATAGCCGGGACCAAACGCGCTTTGGGCCCACGCCCCCGGCTTCCCTTGCCGTGACGGACATGCAGCTTGCCGAACCCACCCAGATCCGGCCGCCAGTCCCGGATGTCCAACATCACCGTCTCATTGATCCGCAACCCCAACCGACGCCACAACGACGCCGCGAAATAGTCCCGGGCGGCGGGCAGATACTTCCGGGCCTCCAGAACCGACATACGCCATCCGGTGAACAGCTCCTCGACCTCGCGCTCCGACGGCGGCACCCGGACCTTGCCCAGCGACGCCCCCGACTGCCGGCTGAACTCGTCGATCGGCTGCTCCACCACCACACCGGTCAGCGCCGCGATGTCGCCCTGATAGCGGCCGATCACGAACTCGAAGAACAACGACAACGTCCCCGCCTTACCCGCCCG
Source organism: Actinomycetes bacterium (assembly GCA_021808665.1). The sequence goes on along the minus strand of JAKBBA010000098.1, from coordinate 2,663 downwards.
AGTCGACACACTACGCCCGGCCCGACGCTGCTCAGCCAAGAACCGGTCCGCGCCATCACATGTCGCCGACCACAACGGGCCAGCCAACGAACGGGTGAACTCGATGATCACCGACCGCGTGTTGCCAACATGGCCGTCGCTCAGCCCAGCAGCCGCCATAGCCAGCGCGTACTGATCGACGATCTCCTGCTCGAAATCCGCAACGTCCTCCCCGGACCGCAACGCGAGAGGCGAACCGATGCTCCGCACGACGGCGAGACTCATCCGGAAGCCAGTTCACTCAAAGAGCGCATCGGCCGACTATACCGACCGACGGTCAGGGATCCCGACCATCCGTCACTCAAGCCTCACCTCCCGAAGAACCCGCCTCTACCAGCACCAGCCCGCCAAGACGCCCCCGCACCCCAAGAGGAACCCCAGTGCATAGAGATTGGTTTCCCCACCCTTGATGATCCGCGCAAACAAGTCGGCGCCCGTGTGCACGATCGCTACGCCGAGCGCTTCGAGATCCCGCTCCAGGGCGTGTGACCACCCGGCGACGGCCCACCCGCCTACGGATCAGCCGCTTCGCGACTTTGACCGCAGCCCGCCACAGATCGTGGTCGTCCGGGGCTCCGTGCTGCAGGCGCTGCTCGCATCCCCTCTGATAGGTCGACGTAAGCAGTCGCAGCGGGAGGCCAGGTCGCCGTCTCGGCGGGAGGCCAGCAGCTACGATCACTATCGCAACATAACTGTACTATGGTATAGTTATCCGAGTTAGTTGAGCTGCAGCTCAGGACATCTTCCGTCTCGATAAAGCCAAGAGGTACCGAATGAGCCGTCGTAGTTCCCGCTGGACCGCTGCAGCGATAGCCGTCGTAGGCTTCGGAAGCCTCCCTACGCTTGGGACTGAAGCGTTCGCCGCTCCATCCACCTACACCTGGTCCGGTGCCGCCGGGAACGGGAACTGGAGCAGTCCAGGCAACTGGACGGGCGATCAAGCGCCGAGCGCTGGAACGCCAGTAAATCTGGCCTTCCCCGCCGGCACCTGCGCCTCCACAGCTACGACCTGCGCGACAACCGACGACATTTCGGGGCTTGTTGTCGACTCGCTGAGCATCGGCGTCGTAGCCGGGTCGGCAACGCAGTACTCGATCGCCGGACCTGATCCTCTCAACCTAGACGGCGGCATCACCGTCACCGCGCCGTCGGGACCGGCCAACTCCACGACAGGCACCCCTTCGATATCGGACAACGTGGTTCTCGGCGCGGCCAACACGTGGAATGTCGACTCCGGCCTGCAGGTCACCGGAAACCTGAGCGGAACCTTTGCGCTGACCATAGACACGGTCCAAGGCACCAATCTGAGTCTCGAAGGTCCCTCCAACGAGGTCGGCGCTATCAGCATCGCCGGCCCAGCTGGCGTGAGCGGGTCAGCGGGCGGCGTCGTCGGAGCCACCCAGGACCTCGACGGCGCCGGAGCTACCCCGGGGTCGATCCAGGTCACCGACGCCGAGTTGTTCTTCGGAAACGACCCGAGCGTCACCAACTTGACGGTCGGGGATGTCACTACCAGCCACGCCCTTCTCGTCGTCGACGGAGCCCCACTCGCCGCCAACGTAACGTTGGATCCTACGAGCTCCGTTTCCTACCGGGCACTGACCGCTAATCCTCCAACCAACAACGCTCCGCTGCTGACGACGACGGGCACCACGACCCTGGCCACAGCGGCCCTGTCAATTGCCGCGGCCTGCAATATTCCCCTCAACACGTCCTTCCCGATCGTGTCCGCCACGAACCTCTCCGGCACGTTCACCACGGCGAACGGACAGCCGATCGCCAACGGTGACGTGATCGCCGCTGCCAACCCGACAGGCGGCGCCTGCGCAGCCCCCGACCTCAAGATCACCTACACCACCACCGGCGGGGTGCCCGAAGTCCAAGCGACCATCACGAACGATCCTCCTACCTACCCGACAACGCCAGTCCTGCCAACCCCGCCAAACAGCCCGACGCCGCCAACGACATCGCCGACAACCGCCGGATACCGCTTGGCCGACAGCGCCGGGGACGTCTTCGCCTACGGGGTGGCGTCTTACGGCTCTCTCGCCGGGGTGACGATCAACAAGCCGGTCGTGGGTATCGCAAGTGATGCCTGCACTGGCGGCTACTGGCTCGCAGCAGCCGACGGCGGCGTCTTCTCATACAACGCACCCTTCTACGGATCAGCCGCCGGGATCACACTCGACAAACCGATAGTCGGCATCGCCTCCTACACCTCCTATAGTTCGAACGGTACGCCCGTGTCGTGCGGCTACCGCCTCGCAGCAGCCGACGGCGGCGTCTTCTCATACAACGCACCCTTCTACGGATCAGCCGCCGGGATCACACTCGACAAACCGGTAGTCGCAATCACCGCCGACCCCACAACAGGCGGCTACTGGCTCGCAGCAGCCGACGGCGGCGTCTTCTCATACAACGCACCCTTCTACGGATCCGCCACGCCAGGCACTACTCCATCCGGCCAGGTGGTCGGGGCTGCGTCGGCCTAGGGTCGGTTGCTGCGCTCGCGGATTTCCAGTTCAGACTGGTTGTGAGCGCCCCATTCCCCCTCTGGTCGGATGGGAGCAGTGGAGATGAAGGACTTCCACAGACGGTCGGGGAATATTTACTTGAAGTTTCAA
>JAKBBA010000097.1 GCA_021808665.1 Actinomycetes bacterium | reverse complement strand
CACCGGCAGCGAGGCCCGTATCAGCTGCCTCAAGCGGGACTGGGGATGGCGGCGCACCCTCCTCGACAGCCACAACGGTGTACAGGTTTGGTGCGGATGGGGAGTCCTGGCCCACAACGCCACCAAAATCAGCCGCCTCCAACAAACCGCCAACACTCACCCCCGCCGACACGGAGGAACCGACCCACCCACCCCCCCCGATGGCACCGCAGCAGTCGCCTGACCCGGCCGGCTTCGCCCGGGCGCGCCGCGACGGCCCCGAACGGGCCGAAACGGCCGCCAGGAGAAGCCAAAACCGGCCGGGTCCGGGCCCACACGAGCCCACAACAGCCACCCAGTCCCACCACCACCCGCCATCAGCCCGAGTTTTTCAGGGGCAAGTAGCTAGTTCTTTGCCGTAGTCGTTTGAGTTGCTAGTGAGCGTCGTCTTCGCCATGTGCTTCGGCTCCAGACGCCAAGCGCCGCAGCGGCCAAGATGCCGATTCCGCCAAGAACCCGGTACGCCAATCCGAACGGGGTCGCCGATACGAAGGCTGCCATCCCAATCCCACCCAGCACCAGCGAGAGGGGAACGAACAGCCCGATCCCCTCAGCAACCTCACGCACGTTCTCCTCTTCTGGGTGGTCGACCTCAAACTCCAGCTTCGGCGGAACCAGCTCCGGGCGCCGATCGAGGAGTTCCTGTACGTCTCCTGCGGTCACTATCTCGAACTCGACTCCGGCTAGATCGCAAAGCTGTTGTACGCAGTCGGGGCGCATGGGCGACAGCGAATCCGAGGTGTCGACGCGGCCAACAAACTCGCCGTTCCCGTTGACTGCGACTATGAAGTGGTCACCCCGGCCGATGTATCCGACCGGCCGGTGGTCAACGTCAACCCAAACGAGCTTCTCCGCCCCTCGGACCGCTTGGCTCCCCGCTTTGTCGACAAACTGGAAGCCGCCGGCATCAAACACGATGTAGGGGCGGTGAACGTGAACCCCGGCCCTAGCCTCTTCGACCTCCTCGCCAGGCCGCAAAACATACGCTCGGCCCGGCGACAACGGAGGCAACGAGTCCGGACGCTCACTCGCAACCAACCGCGCCAACTCATCCGGGTCGCGATCAGCAATGTGTTGGAGGTCCTCGATCTCTTCCGCCGACTGAGCGGGTGGCTGGCGATTGAAAACCGGGAATGCCGCCGACTCGTCAGACACCCCAACATTATGTCAGCCACGTAATGCCAGCGATGGACGCGAGATCGCCGATTCGTTCGCCTTGGACGGAACCGGCCGGAGCACTGTGATCCGCTCGATACGGATTCTTCGGATCTTCATGACAGGGCTATCTTCGTCCGGCAAGAATCGAACCGTGGCCGGAGAGCTGAACCGTTACCTCGTCTGTCACGACTACGGCATGGGTGGACTCTGGTGGTGGATCACCGCCGAGTCCCCTGAGCAGATCACCGAAGCCTTCTCCGAGGTGGAGGTGGTGACAGACCCAGCGAGGATCGACGCAGCATCGACTTGGAGCCTCAAGGAGCTGAGTCTCACTCAAGCCAAGACCGACGATCCCGGGTAAGCGAGTTTGTTTCAGCAGCGGGAGCGTCAGCGCCACACCCCCGGATTCGGTCGATTGCTCGGGAGGGACCGGGTGTACTTGAGGCTCCCAGACCCTGACGGAGGAGCAGGCCAGTGGATCACCGAGCACGACCGGACCGGCAGGCGGCTCAGGCAGATTGAGGTGACCCCAAATGGGCGGTCTGTCGCCACGACCGACCAGGACTGGCCTATGAATCCGCCATTTGACCTCGGAGATCCGACGTTCGTGTCCCACGAGATTACGAGCGATGAGTTTGAGGAAGTCTGGCAACGAGCCACCGGCATGGCGGGGTAGGCGTGCGCAGAACTGGAAATCCCGAGTCGCCTTGCGGCCCGGCTGACGCGTGGCGTCCGTCGCGACAGATCGACGGGACTGCGCTCATCGGTCGCACCGGCCACTCGGCGGGACCTGCCTCAGATCGTACGCCCATAATGTTCGGGCCGGGGTGTCCCGCAACGCCGGGATGGAGTCAGTTCTGGTCTGACCGTCGTTTGGGCCGTTCTCGACGGTTGGCGCCTACGATCCCTACTCTGAGCGGTCGCGCCGACGGCCTTCAGTCGATGGCGGGCCGGTTGATTGCGGGGGGTTGGCGACTGGTGGTGAGCCATGTCGTGGTGAGGGCGAGTACGGGAATGCCGATACCGATGCTGGTCAGTGCTGGCCACGGAATGTTGCTGAGCCGGTTGAGGGTGTCGCTGTACGCGAGGATCAGCGTGACGTACGCGCCGGTGATGCCGAGCAGGGTTCCGAGGGTGGCAAGGGCGGAGGCGGTGGTTGCGGCGATTGCTCGCCGTGCCCGGCTTGGGGCGCCGACGGCGGTGAGGATTTGCTGATCGCGGGTTGTCTGGATGCGTAGCAGGACGAGCGCGATAGCAATTACAGCGAGCGTGAGTCCGATACCGCCGACGGTGAACATCCATCTGAGGCGACCAAGGTAGGTTTGGGGGTCGCGGGTTTCGATCGCGAGTCCGACTTGGGCTGCTCGGCTTCGGGCGGCGCGCTGCTGCGAGGCGGTGACAGAGGTTGGGTTCTGCAGAAGCCAGCCGGCGCGGGCCACCTTCCAGTGGTGGGCGGCAACGACGGTGGGGCTGACGAGGACCTGGGGGAGAGAGGTGTAGGTATGGATGTGTAGACCCGCGGGTTGGGGGACCGGTGCCCGTTGGGAGTACAGGAGGGACCACGTGCCGCTCGGGTCAATGGCGAAGTAGCCGTATTCATCAAGTTCTGTCGGGTTGATACCGAACACGGCGAGGAGTTGTGGGGTCGCGACGTACAAGGGGTAGGGGGTCAGCTGTCGTCCTTGCTGTCGCACCGCTTGAGCCGCGTCGAGGCCACCGGTCGCCTGAGCTGCGGGAGAGGGTGGAGCGGCTGGGTCGATGGCCAGGCTGAGAGGGACCAGCACCGCGTCGGGGACTGCGGTGGCGATCTGTTTGGCTGCCTCGTCCAGGGCGGTGGTCTGACTGGTGGTGCGAGCTGGTACTACGGAGGGATCGTGTGTGTTCGTGGCTGGGATGAGGATCTGTCGCGCTGAGAGGTTTCCAGCGGTCGCCGAATGGGTGTTGGCGGCCGTGATGACGACGGCGGTGCAGCTGATGCCGACGGCCATTGTCACGGTTGCGAGCGCTGCGGCCGAGCGTGACTGGTTCCGTCCGAGTTCGCGCCACGCCAGGCGTCCGGTCACTGGCAGGTTGCGGCTGCGGGCGGTCAGTGCCCGGATGGCGAGGGGTGTGCTGAGCAGGATTGAGCTGATCATCGCCGCGAGGCCGATGATCATCAACAAGGCGTTTCGTTGGTGAGCGAGCCGCAGGCACAGCACGCCGACGCCGAGCGCGGCGACGGCCGCTATTGCGGTACGAGGCGCTCGTGGTGGGTCGAGCGGTCTGTTGGACAGCGCCCGGACTACGGGCACCCGCGCCATGGTGCGCGCCGGCCACCAGGCCGCGACCGCGGATGCCGCGACGCCCATCAGAGCGGGTGTAAGGACCAGCCATAGGGGCGCTGAGCTCCAACTCACACGTCGGCCGGAGGCTTTAGCGATGACGGAGCTGGTCACGGTCCAGCTGATCGCGGACGCGGCCGTGCCGGCTACGGCGGCGATGCCGCCGACGATCAGCCCGTGGATCACGGTCACGTTGCGCACCTGACGCCTCGTGGCGCCGATCGCGGCCAGCATCCCGAGTTGGCGGACCCGCCGCTGCGCCAACACGAGAAAAGCAGTGAGTGAAATGACCGCGACGAGGATCATGCCAAGAGCAACTACCAGCAGTACGCCGAGATCGTGGGAGTAGTACGTCGGCGTGTCGACGGTCACTCCGCCTGGTAGTGGTGCCGCGGCGCGAAACGCGGCTAGCTGTTGAGAGGATGCCCTGACCAGCAGCGTGTAGCGGGTCTGCTCGCCGCCAGGCACGGAGGAAACGAGGGCGAAGGTGTCGCCGAGATCGGCGGGGTTCTCGACCAGCCCGACCACCTGGCGCTTCACGGCGTCGAGGGTCACGGTCGTCCCGACGGCGGCATCCAGGAACTGCGACATCTCCGGGGTCAAGGCGATCTCACCGCGGCCGGTGGGGTAGCGACCGGTGCGCAGCCGCAGGGTCAATGAGCCGAGCGCGCCGTGCGGGTCCTGGGTGCGCAGGTCCAGCTGCCGCACACTGCCCGGAAGCGGAACAGTCGTGTCGGTGATCTCGTCAACGGTTCCGAACCGGCTGCGCGCCGCCGCCAGCACCGCCGCCGCTTGTTCAGCGTCAGCGGTGAAGCGGATCCGGGCGTTGGCCGAACCGAAACTCGCCTGATCACTCGGTGCCAGAGCATGGCCGAAGGCGGCTCCATAAGAGCTGACCGCCACGGCCACACTCAGCAGGATCAGCACGAGCGCTTGTCCCCTCCAGTCCCGGCGAAACATTCGCCATGCCCAGTGCGCCACGGCGCGCGTGGAGGCGATCCGTCTCATGGCCGGGGGTCGTTCGCGAGCAGCGATTCCGGGCCGGGGGTGGCCGGCGACTCGTCGACTATCCGGCCATCGCGAAGATAGATGATCCGATCGGCGCGCGCCGCTAGCCGGGCGTCATGGCTAACGAGCACGCCGGCGACCCCACCGCGACACGCCTGGCGCAACAGGCGAAGCACCGCCTCGCCGTTCAACGAATCAAGAGCGCCGGTCGGCTCATCGGCCAGCAACAATCGCCGCTCGCCCACAACGGCCCGAGCAATGGCAGTCCGCTGGCGCTCGCCGCCCGACAGCTCGTCGGGGAAGCGGTCCGCCAAGGCTGTCAGGCCGAGGCTGTCCAGTACCGCCATCGCCGTGGCCTGAGCAGACCTGCGGTTCTGGCCGTCGAGTTCCAGCGGTATCGCGACATTCTCCACCGCGGTCAGCCCGGACAGCAGATTGAATTCCTGAAACACGTACCCGATCAGGTGCCGGCGCAGTGCCGCACGAGCGTCGACCGACAACGTCGCGACTCTTTCGCCGTCGACAAGCACGTCCCCCGAAGACGCCTCCTCCAACGTTCCGGCGATGGTCAACAGCGTGCTCTTCCCCGACCCGCTCGGCCCCATGACGGCCACCAGTTCACCCGCTTCGACAGTCATACTTACGTCGGTGAGAGCGGCCACCTTCGACGCACCTTGGCCGTAGAAGCGCGACACCGATCGCAGCTCCAACACGCTCATCTACGGGCCCCGATTTTGGCGCGACGATGCGGCAACACCCGAGGCGACCCCTCCGGCGTGGGCTGCTGCAGTGTCTCCGACTCGGCCAGTCTGGTCTCGACCGAGTCCAGCCATCGCACCTGTGCATCGAGGCGGAACACCTCCGCGTCGACGACCATCGCCAGATTCATGTCGCCGGGTGAAGCGTCCTTTACCCGGGTGTATTCCCGCATGACCTCTACCAGGTGGCGGCGATGTACCTGGAGCAACGTGCGCGCATCGACGTTCTTCAACCCCAACGCGACCATCACCTTAATGACGAGATCCTCCCTTTGAGGCACGCCCACATCCGGTGGTGTCTGCAGCCAGTTGGCCAGATCGTCCCGACCATCGCTCGTTAGTTGGAAGCGACGTTGCGCTCCAACCGTCTCGGATTCGTCGGACTCGATCAAGCCGTCGCGTTCCAGTCTTTGCAGCGTCGTATAGACCTGACCATTGACCGGCCACACATCACCCGTGCGGGCCTCGAAGTCTTGTCGCAGCTTCCACCCGTAGCTCGGGCCGTCACTCAGCAAAGCCAACAAGGCGTGACGCATACTCACGGAAGCCTCCTTAATAGGCTACGGCGTAGAGTACTTCAATCTGTTGGAATCAACAAGGCGAAGCGGCGAGGAGCAAGTCACAAGACCACGGTCGCCCGATCCACCTGCAAGCGGGCACCACTTCTCCGCCGCACCATCCAGCCCACGCGCCAGCGGTCCAGAACGGACGCAGCGAAGCACGGCCGCCCTCCATAACAGTCTCGAAAGGCCGTTATCCGCCGGTCGAGCGTCCCGGCAGCTCTATCCGGGAAGACGTCGCCCCAAATCTTCCGCCGAGGTATCCCCGTAGGACGCCCGCCAGATGTCTCCGTACGCCGGTTGATGGGCGGGCCCAGTGTTGCGCTGGATCATCCGGGCTGACGTTCTTGCTGTGGTCACGGACCCGGCCAGGGATCGTCAGGTTCTGACTCGCCCCGGTTCAGTGGAGATTACGCCGTTGGGGACCTGCGGGCCTGGGGTGATCGACCGTCATGCCGCCCAGGAACGATACCGGCCTGGATGGTGTGGCTTGCCACTGCCACTCGTCGAATTGTATGGTTCCACTAACAGGTTAGTGGAAGGTGGGTTGTGATCGAGTTTCAGCTGGATCCGGCCTCCGGGGTGGCAACGTATCTGCAGCTGGTGCAACAGGTGCATCAGGCGCTGCAGCTGGGTCTACTCGAGCCGGGGGACAGGTTGCCGACGGCGCAGCAGGTGGTGGCCCGATTGGCTATCAATCCGAACACTGTGCTCAAGGCCTACCGCGACCTCGAGCGGGAGGGATTGGTGCAACCACGCCCCGGTCAGGGCACGTTCGTGGTCGGGACGCTGCCCCGCACTGATCCAGCCGCTCAGGCCCGCTATCTGGCGTCGATGTCGGACTGGATTCGCAAGGCCCGTGGCGCCGGTCTGGGCCCAGACGACATCGAGGCGATATACCGGACCGCGTTTCGGAACTGCTTCGCGGAGGGAGCAGCGTGACCGCGGCGGTGGAGGCGTGCGGGCTGGGCAAGAAGTACCGGCGGAGGTGGGCTCTGCGGGACTGCACCTTGTCGGTTCCCGAAGGCCGGGTGGTGGGCCTGGTAGGGCCGAACGGAGCGGGCAAGACCACGCTGCTGCACCTGGCGGTGGGATTGCTGGCGCCGAGCGCGGGCACCATCGAGGTACTGGACGGCCGCCCCGGCGAGGGCCCTGAACAGCTGGCCCGGGTAGGGTTCGTGGCCCAGGACACGCCAACCTACGCCGGTCTGTCGGTCGCCCAGCATCTGAAGATGGGGGCCGGGCTGAACCGAGGTTGGGACGCCGACCTGGCCGCGAAACGGATCGAGAAACTGGGCCTGGATCCCCGCCAGCGGACCGGCTCTTTGTCGGGCGGGCAGCGGGCCCAGCTAGCCCTGACGTTGGCGATCGCCAAGCGACCGCGGTTGTTGCTCCTGGACGAGCCCGTGGCCAGCCTCGATCCCCTGGCCCGACGGGAGTTCCTCGCCGACCTGATGGAAGTGGTGGCGGCCGAGGACGTAAGCGTGGTGCTGTCCTCCCATCTGGTCGCCGACCTCGAGCGGGTGTGTGACCACCTGATCGTGCTGGCGGGGGCCAAGGTCCAGTTGTCCGGTGACGTGGCCGACCTGCTGGCCTGCCATCACCGCCTGTCCGGACCACGACGCGATCCTCGCAGCCTGCCCGCCGGGCAGCGGGTCATCGAGGAAAGCCACACCGACAAACAAACGACATTGCTGGTCCGCTCCGACGACCCGATCCTCGACCCGTCCTGGACAGTCCGTCCGGTGACGATGGAGGACCTGGTGCTGGCCTACATGAATCAGCAACCGGCCCGTGCGTCGGATCGTCCGGCCGGTCTGGAAGTGCTCCGGTGATCCGATTCGCCTGGATCCAGGCCCGAGTCCAGACCGTGACCGCCACCGCGATACTCGCCGTCATGGCTATCGTGGTGGGCGTCAGCGGCGCCCACCTGGTCCAGCTCTACCACGCCACCATGGCCGGGTGCTCCACCCCGACTGAATGCTCCACCGCCCTTCACCTCTACATGAACAACGACAGCGCCCTGCGCGGCTGGCTGGGCGTGCTGGTCGCGGCCGGGCCCGCCATCGTAGGGATCTTCTGGGGGGCGCCCATGGTGGCTGGCGAACTCGAAACGGGCACCTTCCGCCTGGCGTGGACCCAAAGCGTCACCCGGAACCGATGGCTGGTGGTCAAGCTCGCCGTGGTCGGGCTGGCCGCTATGGCCACGGCCGGGTTGCTCAGCCTCATCGTCACCTGGTGGGCCAGTCCCCTCGACCGGGCCCGCGCCGACATCTTCAACACCTTCGACGAGCGCGACATCGTCCCGGTCGGATTCGCCCTGTTCGCCCTCATGCTCGGCGTCGCCGTCGGGCTGATAATCCGCCGAACCCTGCCCGCCATGGCCGCCACCCTGGCCGCCTTCGTCGCAGCCCGCCTAGCCGTGACCAAATGGGTCCGCCCGGACCTGATCGCTCCGCTGCACAAGACCACGCCGATCACGGCGTCCTCCATAGTCGGCTACGGAACCACCTCAAGCGACCCGCTGGCCGTCCTGCCCGCCTTCCGGCCGGCCAGCACCATCCAGCTGGCATCCCCGAAGATACCCAACGCCTGGATCTACTCGACACGGCTGGTCGACCACTCCGGGCACGGCCTTACCGCCTCGTACCTCAAGGCGGCCTGCCCCGCGGTCGGCAACGACCAAAGTTCCAGCAGCGGGCTGCCCAGCGGGTTGGGGATCGGATCCGGCTCCCAGCACACCCAGGCACCGGCCTCAGCCCAACAAGCGCTCCACCACTGCGGAGCCAAGCTGGCCGCCGTCTTCCACGAGGTCATCACCTACCAACCCGGCAGCCGCTACTGGGACTTCCAATGGCTCGAACTCGCCATCTACACCGCCGGCGGGCTGGCCCTCGCCGGAATGTGCGTCTGGTGGATCCGCCGCCGGCCAGCCTGACCGGTTGAGCCGAACCCGATCCCTCGACCAACAACCGATCCGGCTCCGCCACCACCCCCCGGAACTACGCCCAAACGCATCCACCCCGACTGCAATCGACCAACCGGACGAGTCCCCAAACGACCAACCCGCCCTGACCCAAAAGCGAAGAACAGACCACGGGCCGACCCAGCCTTCGGGCATCTCCGAACCCCGCTGACCACTATCCCAATATGTCACCGACTACATGCCCTGAAACGCCGGATGCTGGGGCCTCCTCTTCAGCGATCTACCTCGTCGGCGCTGACGAAGGTGTGCTCTTGGAGACCAACACGGAACTTGTGTCAGACGTGAAGGTCTCGGAGGAACTGCTCGCACACACGTTCGATCGGGCATAACCTTCTTGGTTATGAGCAGCGCCGCAGGGCTCAGCGAGGCTGACTCCGGGAACTTTCGGCCATTCGGTGGTCCGCCAGACGAACCGGTTCCGTTGGTCTGGCCGACCCGACTACTACGTGGCGCGTCGTGGGCAGGATTGGTATACCTCGATCTCAACCACTGGATCGGGTTGGCTGATGCTGCCGCGGGGAGAAAGCCTGGTGATAGGTATCAGGAGGCATTGGCATCGTGCCGCGTCGCCCAGCACGACGGGAGTGTGGTCTTTCCACTGTCGGCGGTTCACTACATGGAGATCGCGAAGATCGTTGATCCGACCCGGCGAGCGAACTTGGCCACCATCATGGAAGAGTTGTCGGGTTTCACCACCCTGACCTCTCGGACCGTGATCATGAGGTTGGAGATCGAGTCCGTACTGGAGCGGGAATTGAATGTGACTCCGAACTTGGAGCCCGCCGTCCGCTTGCTCGGTTGGGGTGCGCAGCATTCAGTCCTCGGCGTCGAGGGTGGCGTTCAGATTGTCGACGACGCTGGCAATGACGCCACTGCCCTCGCTCGGAGAAGAGTCGGCGCCCTGGCCTTGGACGAACTCCTCTCCAACGCCCGACTCATGCTTGAACGAGGGTTGCTGAGCGGGCCCCGGGATGAAGCGGAAGTGGCAAAGCTCAGAGCCACCGGCTGGCAGCCCGACGCCGCAGTGAAGGTCGCACAAGAACGAGCCGATCGTGAGACCGAGCTTGTTGGCATCCTCCACGCCGATCCGAGGTGGCGCAAAGGGAGGCTCAGGGACGTTATTTCCGCGAGAGAGGTGGTATATGAGATCTGGGATGCCTTGACTGAATGCCTACTTGCGAAGGGGATGTCTAAACTCAACTGGCTGAACGATCGCCAGCGGATACGCACGTTCGTCCGGTCGATGCCCTCCGCTGAGGTTGTCATCGAGATGAAGACCGCGCGACATCGGAACCCTTCGTCCACGTGGGACACGAATACCATTTTCGACATCGACGCCATGGGTTTGGCCGTCCCGTACTGCGATGCTGTAGTCACTGAGCGTTATGCATGCTCAGTCCTTCAGCGAGCTGAACTTGGCGAGCGGATGAATACTGCGCTGATGCGGTCACCCCAAGAGCTAGTCGATTGGTTATCCAATCGAGATCTGCCACTACCCGGAAGGCGCTCACAAGCTCGGCGGACAGGGTCCTGAAACGAGCGCCCCACTATGGCGGCGGGTCCGACCGCCGGCCTTGGGACGCACATTCTGTGCCTCTCTACGAGGTCGCAGAACCGAGGGGTCGCGAGCCGGTCGACTACGAATGCTTGGCAGTATGGCGGCGGGGCACACGATACGGATGGTTCGGGCCACGCCATCCGAGTCCGAGCTACCAACTCGCCTCTGACCGCTGTTCCGTTCCTACGGGGAATCCCTCCGCCTGCAACGCCATCAACGCGGACTCTGCCCGACCCGTCCAAAAGAAGAATCGGCGTCCGTCTGGTAATCGGAAGGCAATCCCACCAGTACCGAATCTGCCCTTTGCCGGAGCCACCTCCGCCACCTCGTCCGGCGTTGCGTCCAGATCGTCTCCCCCCATCAGGTTCAGGAGGCGACAGCTGAGCCGGACGCGGCCAGGCCCAACCTCAAGGACCGCTAGCGGCCATGTCGCGTAGGAGCGCATCAGGCCGAACGGGAACACCCCACCGCCACGGAGCCGCAACGCCGGCCGAGGGCTTCCAGTCACGAACCCATCGTGCCAGAAGGCTCATCCGAGCGGTCTGATCTGATCCTGGCCGACGACCCTGTCGGGCATCCGCCAGATCGACGGCCGGCCGCTCACCCGGATTGCCGGCCTCCCCGCAGGATCCGGCCCATATCGCTCGCCCCATAATCTTCCTGCTGAAGTATCCGCTAACGCCGGGTATGCAGGATGGTCGTCGCCCGGCTATCGGCCAGGAGAAGCGCCCAGAACCACGCAGGGAAGCGTCCCCTATGCGCGCCTCTTGTCGATGGCGCGCCGGCGCCGTTCCTCGACGCGGCTCGTCGCTGCTCGCAGATGCGGTTCGGCTTGATCGGCGAACCTTCCAACGATGCTGTGTGGTCCGTATCGAGCGCGGATGTCAGCGAGGCGCCAATCGATGTCGACTTCGTCGCCTGTCGGGCCGCTGGTCATATCGCACCAGATCATCGTGTCTATCAGCTTGCGGTTGCGGTGACTGGGAAACCAGTTCAGGTCACGGCTTAGACCCCGGAGGCTCGCTTCGAGATGGGCACAGGAGTGGTGCGCGACCAGGGCCACAACCTCTTCGTCTACGCCTTGGGCTCGGAGAAAGATGGCGCCGTCGAGTGCGTGGAAGCCTGATCGTACGAGGTCGGGCGAGTAGCCGATGTCGTGCAGGATCACTGCGGTCTGAAGCACGGTTTGCGCC
>JAKBBA010000096.1:11198-11617 GCA_021808665.1 Actinomycetes bacterium | reverse complement strand
GCCGATCACCAACTGCTATCGCTGAGTTCGGGCCTCAGTAGGATAGCGGGATGAGCACCGTCGAGTTGGCAGACGCACCGCGACGCACTCGGTCGCGCCGCGGCGAGGGCGACAAGCTTCGCGAGGACATCCTCGAAGCCGCCGAGCGGATGCTCGTCGAGAGTAACGACCAGTCTTTGTTGTCTATCAGGGCCATCGCGAGCGCTGTCGGCGTGACCCCCCCATCCATCTATCTTCATTTCGCGGACCGAACCGAGCTGCTTTTTGCTGTCTGCGAGCGCCAAAGCAGAGAAATCGAGCGCGCTATGGAGGCCGCTTGCGCCGGGGTCTCTGATCCTTGGGAGAGGCTACGTCGACGGGGTAGGGCCTACCTTGCTTGGGGCCTTCAGAATCCGGAGCACTATCGGATCTTGATGATG
>JAKBBA010000096.1:0-11188 GCA_021808665.1 Actinomycetes bacterium | reverse complement strand
CGCCGACCTCGTTGCCGGCATCGAAGCGGGAGCCTTCGATCCGATGAGCGACCCGCTCGGAGGTAGCGAGCTTTTGTGGATGGCCGTTCACGGGATGGTCTCGCTTCTCATCTGCAAGCCCGAATTCCCTTTCGGCGACCCCGACCATGTCTACGAAGCCATGTTCGAGCTACTCCACCACGGTGTTGCGTCGAGGGCGGTTTCTTCCCTGTGATGTTGCCGGACGCGTCGGGTGAGCTCCTCGGTTTGGAAGAGTCATCCCGGGTCGTGGCACGCCACCACTGGGTCGAGTCGAACCTGTTCGTTCTGCTAGGCGGTTGGGTGCAGACAACTTCGACACCCGACGCGAAGCTCTTGTTCGACCGTCAAGCCGGCCACCACGCATGGAGGGCCCAGCAATGGTGGAACCGGCTCCCGGCACTGGCCGACGTAGACCGGGCGGCAATGGTAGCGCTACCGGGCGATCATCTAGCGGCCGTGTTCAAAGCCTTGAGCGACGAGGCGTCGACCGTGTCGCGACTCGTGTGCACCTACAGGGTTCTTATTCCGAGGCTCGCCGTGTCCTACGAGCGTCACCGGGCCAGCGTCAGTGCTGTGGCTGACTCGTCCGTGTTGCGCACCCTCGAGATCCTCGCCCGCGACGTATCCTCAGACTGGTTGGATGGCGAGGCAGTCCTGGAGCGAGTTCTGGGAAGCGGGATGCCGTCCGTCAGCGGCTTCGACGGTGAGGCGCTGAGCGCCGCTAACAGCCTCGCTGCATCCCTCGAGGTCCAGCTGGCTTCAGCAGCTGGCTTTTAAGCTGTTTGCGAACTAGGGTGGCCGGCGTGGAGCTCGGTCTGCTTGTCGACACCAGTCGCCCCCCCTACACCGTTATCGAGGTTCGGGGGGAGCTGGACGTCTACAGTGCGCCGCGCCTACGCGAAGCGCTTGTCGAATTGGTTAGCGAGGGTCACCGCCAGCTCATCGCGAATCTCGAGGCGGTCGACTTCCTGGACTCAACCGGTCTCGGGGTGCTGGTAGGCGGTCTGAAGCGGCTCAGGAGTAACGACGGCGACCTTGCGTTGGTTTGTACCCAGTCGCGAATCCTCAAAGTGTTCGATATCACAGGGTTGACCACCGTCTTCCGGATCGGCGCTTCGGTTGACGACTGCATGGCCGGCTGAGCACGGAGCGAGCCGTGTCGGCTAGGTCGAAGTCCCTCGAGTTGGCGATCCCAGCCCGTCCGGAGTACGTGGCGGTGGTCCGTCTCGTCGTCGCTTCTCTCGCCGCGAGCAGGCGTAACCTGGCGGCGGACCGGATCGACGATCTGAAACTGGCCGTGTCGGAGGCATGCACCAACGCTATAGAGGCCAACCAGGTAGTGGACGCCGAGCAGTCGGCGCCGGTGCTCGTCAGCTGTTGGGAGGCACCCGAGAGATTCGAAGTGTGCGTTGCAGACTCAGGTACCGGTTTTGATCCGTCGAATCTTTCAGTGCACCCGCCCGTCACCGACCCGGAACGGCTTACTTTCGAGCGAGGACTCGGTATCCCGCTCATCAGGTCGCTCGTGGACGAGCTCCGCTTCGACTCGACGCCTTCGGGGACACAGGTGTGGATGACAATCTTCGGGGGTCCTGGCTCGGGGGACGCTACGACCGAAATCGTACGGACGGTGGTCAGTAGCGAGTAGCTGCCGCTCGGGTTGCGTCGGGCATGAAAATCTGAGAACCCGGGCGATCGAGACTTGTCTCCGAGATCGCACAACGGAAATCCTGATCAACCCGGTAATGTTTATTCGGTGAAGAAGATCTTCGGCTTTCCCGAGCAGGTCAACGAAACGTCCGCCAGGGTTGTCGCCGGCGGAGTCGTCGCCATGGCAGGAACCGCAGTTTTGGCCGACCAGCCCTGGCTCATGGTTCCGCTCGTGTACGGCTTCGCCGCTCGCGTCGCGACTGGCCCGCGCCTGAGCCCGCTCGGACAGCTAGCGACCCGGATTGTCACTCCCAGGCTCGGCGTGGAACACAAGTACTCCCCGGGACCACCGAAGCGCTTCGCCCAGGCTGTCGGGTTGACCGTGTCGAGCGTCGCGATGTTCTTGCATTTCCGGCGGGGTAGGACCGGCGCTGCGAAGGTTGCTCTTGGCCTGCTCATCGTTGCCGCCGGCCTTGAAGCTGGGTTCGGCCTCTGCCTTGGCTGCAGGATGTTCGCCCTCGGAATGCGCCTCGGCCTTGTGCCAGAGGAGACGTGCCGGGAATGCGCCGACATCTGGGCCCGCACAGCGTCCGAGCAAGATTTTTCCCAGGAACGTGTTGACATTTAACTAACTAAAATCTAAAGTTCGGGCTGCGAAATTATGGATGCGGCCCTCAACAAGTCAGAGCGCGAGACGCTGAAAGCCATTTGGCGGATCACCTCCTTGCAACCGGGCGAATCGACCGGCGACCCTTTTGGCGCGCGCACCGGCGACCTCGCATCGTCGCTCAACGTGACGCCGGGCGCGATGACGGCCACTGTCAAAAAGCTCGCCGATCGGGGTCTCGTCCTGCACACCCCCTACCATGGTGTGGCGCTCACCGACGTCGGCCGTCGCCTTGCGATGAGCGTCCTTCGCCGGCATCGTATAGTCGAACGCTTCTTGGCTGATTACCTCGGCTACACCTGGTCAGAGGCTGACCGCTTGGCGTTGTCGTTCGAGCATTCCCTGCCGAAGGAAGTCGAGGACAGGCTGTTCGTTGCTTTGGACAGGCCCGCTACCTGCCCTCACGGTTTCCCAATCCCGACCAGCGGCAGCGACGACTTGCCCTCGATGCCAGCTCTGTACGACCTGGCGCCGGGCGACAGGGCGGTCGTCGCACTGCCCGGCTCGATCGACGCCGAGGTGGTGACGTTTCTCGATGGCCTCGGTGTTCGCCCGAGTGTCGAGGTGAGGATAGTGGACAAACAACCTTTCGGCGGCCCGCTGGTCGTCTCTGTCGACGGCCGAGAACAGATGCTGGGCGAGAAGCTCGCGAGACTCATCCTCGTGAGCAGGGCGGACGACCAGCTATCCGGCAGTGGATCTGGCATCTACCGAAGCACCGGTGCTAAGCAGGCCAGCCAACCAAGTAACACCAGCAGTGCAGTTGACATTCAAACATCCGAAACCGACAGAAAGGAACCGTCTGCAGATGCGACTCGTCGCTGAGGGCGGCTACCAGCCGTTCCACCTTCACAGCACGGAATGGGCGTGGCTCATATTTGCCGCGGCCTGCGGGCTCATAGCGATCGTCACCGGACTGGTTTTGATGCGGGGCATGCTTGCCTCCGACCAGGGCACTCCTTCGATGATCGAGATCGCAAAGGCGGTTCAAGAAGGCGCCCAAGCGTATCTTGTGCGCCAATTCAAGGTGATTGGGATCATCGTCTTCCCACTCGCAATCCTCGTCTTCGTCACCGCCAGCAAAGTGACAGAGACGGTGACCGTAAACGGTGTGACGACCAAACACACTGTCCTGTCCTACGGGTTGTCTGGCCTGTTCCGCGCAATCGCGTTTCTAATTGGCGCCTCCTTGTCCGGGCTAGCGGGCTTTATCGGCATGAGCACAGCCGTGCGGGGAAACGTCCGCACCGCCGCCGCGGCGCGTGACGGCTCGCTACAGGGTGCCCTCAAGGTGGCCTTCCGCACCGGGGCTATCACGGGCCTGATGGTCGTAGGCCTCGGCCTTCTTGGTGCAACCACCATCATCATGCTCACCCAGAACACCGCTACGGCTACCCTGGTCGGCTTCGGGTTCGGCTGCTCACTCCTGGCGCTGTTCATGCGTGTCGGCGGTGGAATCTTCACGAAAGCAGCGGACGTAGGCGCCGACCTGGTCGGCAAAGTTGAAGCCGGCATACCCGAAGACGACCCGCGTAACGCCGCCACGATCGCCGACAACGTCGGCGACAACGTCGGTGACTGTGCCGGAATGGGGGCGGACCTCTTCGAGTCCTACGTGGTCATACTGGTCGCGACCCTCATCCTCGCGAACGCTGCGTTCCCCGGCCGAGGTCAGGTGGGGCTTGCCTTCTCGCTCATCGTGCCTGCCATCGGCATCCTCGCATCAGTCATCGGCATCTTCGCGGTGAAGGCGACCTCCAAGGACCGCACGGCGATGGCGCCGATCAACAGGGGTCTCCTTGTATCCGCGGTGCTGACCATCCTCGGAACGCTCGCCGTCTCCGCGTGGTACGTGCACAGCTACAGGGTGTTCTTCGCAGTGACCACTGGTGTCGTGCTCGGACAAGTAGCAAGTCGTGTGACTGAATATTACACGTCGACAGAGACGAGCCCGGTCCGCGACATCGCCGAATCGACTCGGACAGGACCAGCCACTGCGGTCCTTTCGGGCATAAGCACGGGCCTCGAGTCGGCGACACCGGCGATCCTTGCGATCGTGCTCGCAATCGTCGTCGCGATCGCTCTCGGCAAGGGAAACATCCAGTACGAGCTCTATCTCGTATCGCTTGTAGGCCTTGGGCTTCTCTCGAACGCTGGAATCGTCGTATCGGAGGACACCTTCGGGCCGATCTCCGACAACGCAGCCGGTATCGCTGAGATGAGCGGTGAGTTCCACGGCGAGCCGGAGCGAATCATGGTCAGCCTCGACGCCGTGGGCAACACAACCAAGGCGATCACGAAGGGATTCGCGATCGGATCCGCAGTCATCGCCGCCGTTGCGCTGTTCGCAAGTTACATACAGACGATCGCCGAGAACGCCAAAGGCGTACCTCAGCTGACCGGCAAGGCGGCAAACGCCCTCTTCACGACAGTCTCTCAGAGCATCATCAACGTCGCCAACCCGAAGACCTTCCTCGGTTTGCTCATCGGTGGGTCGATCGCATTCCTCTTCTCTTCGTTGGCCATCCGCGCCGTCGGACGCTCCGCAGGTACCGTGGTAGAGGAGGTCAGGCGGCAGTTCCGTGAACATCCCGGGATAATGGACCGAACCGAGCGTCCAGAGTACGGCCGGGTCATCGACATCTGCACGGCGGCCGCTCAGCGCGAGCTAGCGACGCCAGCCCTGCTGGCCATCCTTTCGCCTGTGGTGGTCGGCTTTGGCATCGGATACGAAGCGCTCGGTGCGTTCCTTGCGGGGACGATCCTCACCGGACAGTTGATGGCGAACTTCCTCAACAACGCCGGCGGTGCCTGGGACAACGCGAAGAAGTACATCGAGGATGGACACGAGGGCGGCAAAGGTTCCGAGTCGCACAAGGCCGCCGTAATCGGTGACACAGTCGGCGACCCGTTCAAAGACACAGCCGGTCCGGCTATCAACCCGCTCATCAAGGTGATGAACCTCGTGAGCCTGCTCATTCTGCCTGCAATCATAAGCTTGCAGTCCGACACGGCACTACGGACCGTCATCGCCGTGCTCGCGGGTGCCGTGATCCTCGGTGGCGTACTTTTCTCCAAGCGCAAGATGGCCCCGGTAGGCGACGAGACCCCCGGGGGCCCCACGCAAACGGTCGGCGCCGCGCAGGTCTAACTCAGCCCCCGAAATAGAAACGAGAGCGGGCTAGGACGGCTGGGACTCCGATCGGGTCCCGGCCGTCACCCATTCTCCTTTCCCGTCGCGTTAGCCTGACGCCAGGCGGCTGTCGTTTTAGGGGCGCCCGCATTCTTTTTTCCGACACGTACAGAAATCCTGGAACCAACGAGCGCTTCGATGCCAAAACCTCTTGTAATCGTCGAATCCCCGGCGAAAGCGCGGACCATTTCGCGCTTTCTTGGATCCGATTACGACGTCGAGTCTTCCATAGGCCATATCCGTGACCTCCCGCGAAACGCTGCCGACGTTCCTGCCGCGTACAAGGCCGAGCCGTGGGCTCGTTTGGGCGTCGACGTCGACAACGACTTCAAGCCGCTCTACGTCGTGTCGGCGGAGCGTCGTGACCAGGTCCGCAAGCTGAAGGCGATGGTCAAGAACGCCAGTGAGCTGTTCCTGGCCACCGACGAGGACCGCGAGGGTGAGTCGATAGCGTGGCATCTCCTCGAAGTTCTCGCGCCGAGAGTTCCTGTGAAGCGGATGGTGTTCCACGAGATAACGCAGGCGGCGATCGAGCGAGCGGTGCGTGACTGGCGTGAGCTGGACCGTCGCCTTGTCGACGCTCAGGAGACTCGCCGCATTCTCGACCGCCTCTACGGCTACGAAGTGAGCCCGGTCCTGTGGAAGAAGATCATGCCGTCCCTCTCCGCAGGGAGGGTCCAGTCGGTCGCGACCCGGCTGGTGGTCGAGCGTGAACGGGCAAGGATGCGCTTCCGGGCCGCCTCCTATTGGGATCTCGTAGGTTCCTTCCTCGGGGGCAGCCCCCGCGAGGCGTTCACAGCGACGCTCGTGGAAGTCGACTCGCGTCGACTAGCGACAGGCCGGGATTTCGACGAGGGCGGCCGCCTCACCCGCGAGGATGCAATCCTGCTCGACGCAGGCGCTGCCGGAGCTCTCGCGTCCAGCCTTCGAGGTGCCGACTTCTCTGTGCGCTCGGTGGAGGAGAAGCCGTGGAGGCGAAGCCCGCACGCTCCTTTCATGACCTCGACCCTCCAGCAGGAAGCAGGCCGCAAGCTGCGCTTCACAGCTGCGCGGGCGATGCGCGTCGCCCAGGAGCTCTACGAGTCTGGCCACATCACCTATATGCGAACTGACTCGACGACCCTTTCGGCGGAGGCCCTCGAGGCTGCCCGCACTCAGGCGCGGACGCTTTACGGGGACTCCTACGTGCCGAGTGCTCCTAGGCGCTACGACAAGAAGGTCAAGAACGCGCAGGAAGCCCATGAGGCGATCCGACCGGCTGGGGACAGGTTCAAAACGCCGGAACAGACCGGCCTGAATGGGGACGCCAGGCGTCTATACGAGTTGATCTGGATGCGGACGGTGGCTTCACAGATGGCCGACGCTGTCGGGCGGAGTGTATCCGTGCGCATAGGGGCAACGTCGTCCTCGGGCGAGGACGCTGTGTTCGCCACTTCCGGCCGGGTGATCACATTCCCAGGCTTCCTCCGCGCCTATGTCGAAGGCTCTGATGACCCCGACTCCGAGCTCGAAGACCGGGAGGTTCGCCTGCCCGCGCTCGCCGCAGGTGACCGGGTCGATCTCGAGTCGCTCGACGCCGACGAGCATTCCACCTCCCCGCCCGCCCGCTACAGCGAGGCGTCCCTAGTCAAGGCCCTCGAAGAATTGGGGGTCGGCCGGCCATCCACCTACGCTTCGATCCTCGACACCATCCAAAGCCGTGGCTACGTGTGGAAGAAGGGCTCCGCCCTGGTTCCATCGTGGACAGCCTTCGCGGTCGTCGGGCTGCTCGAACAGCATTTCGCAGATCTTGTCGACTACGGCTTCACCGCGTCGATGGAGGAGGATCTCGACGAGATAGCGAACGGGGCGAGGGAATCGATCCCGTGGCTCACCCGGTTCTATTTCGGCGACACGGCCGGGAGCAGCGTTGCGAACGGGGGAACTTCGAACACCGGTAAGGCCGACTCCGGCCCCGGCCTCAAAGGGTTGGTTCTCGAGAACCTCGGTGAGATCGACGCTCGGGAGGTGAACTCGATCCCGATAGGCGGACCGGACTCGGGGATCGTCGTGAGGGTTGGCCGATACGGTCCTTACGTACAGCGCGAAGTCGCTGGTGACGGGGACGGCAGCGCCGCGAGCGGAATGGATGGGTCTGCTGTTTCGGCGAAGGCTGGCGCGCCCGCCGGCCAGCGCGCATCGTTGCCCGACGACCTTGCACCCGACGAGCTCTCGGTCGAGAAAGCACTGGAGCTGCTCGAGGCGGGTTCGTCAGATAGACAACTCGGAATCAACCCCGGTTCCGGGCTTGCGGTGACAGTGAAAAGTGGTCGCTTCGGCCCGTACGTGCAAGAGACAGAGACACAAGAAGACTCTGCGCCGCCGCCCGGTGGATCGCGGACGGGGAAGCCCCGGACAGCCTCGTTGCTCAAGGGCATGGATCCTTCGACCGTGACCCTCGACGAGGCCCTTCGCCTTCTCAGCCTTCCACGCACCGTCGGCGTGGACCCTGGCACCGGCGAGCCGATCGAAGCAACCAACGGCCGCTACGGTCCGTATCTGAAACGGGGCAGCGAATCGCGCTCGCTCGACAGCGACGAGAAGCTGTTCAGCGTGACCTTGGACGAGGCACTTGCAATGTTCGCCCAGCCGAAAGAGCGACGAGGCCGCGGAATAGCTGCTCCACCGCTACGCGAGCTCGGCGCAGATCCCGAGACGGGCGTCGTGATACTCGTCAAGGACGGGCGTTTTGGTCCCTACGTCACGGACGGTTCGACAAACGCATCCCTACGTAAGGGCGACACGGTCGACGGAATTACCACCGAAAGGGCCGCCGAACTCCTGGCGGATCGCCGCAACGCTCCGCCGAGGCCCGGTCGGGGATCCCCGGGCGCCAAGAAGAAGGCTGCGAGCTCCCGAAGCGCCGGGGTTACCAAGAAGTCGGCCGCAGCGAAAAAGGCTGGTGGAGGGGCGAAGGCTGGTACCGTCAGAAAGGCGGCTGCTCCGGTGAAGAAGACCGCTGCTGTGAGGAAGGCTTCCACGAGGAAAGCTGCTGTGAAGAAGGCTGGTGGCTGAAGCGCCCCGCGCCTTGAACGGGGACGGGGGCGGGGACGGGGACGGTGGCAGCGAAAGTCCAGGGCCCGACACGGGCCGGGCGCCCCGGCCCCTGGGACGTTCCGGGAGCCGCGGGAGGTTTATTGTCCTCGAAGGCGTCGAGGCCAGCGGGAAATCAACTCAGGCGATCCGGCTCGCCGCAGAACTCGGAGCGGTGCTGACCAGGGAACCGGGGGGTACTCCGCTCGGGGAGAGACTGCGAACGCTCGTGCTCGACCGGGAATCCCCGCCGGTGGCGGCTCGCGCCGAGGCCCTCTTGATGCTCGCGGCGCGGGCCCAGCACGTCGAAGACGTCATCGCCCCTGCGCTGCGAAGCGGACGCGACGTGGTTTGTGACCGCTTCAGTGCGAGCACAATCGCCTATCAAGGATACGGGCGTAGGCTCGAGACAGTCGAGCTGGCCCGCCTTTCCGAGTGGGCGGCCGCAGGGGTATCTCCTGACCGGGTCATCCTCCTCGATGTCGGTCCTGGGGAGGTCGCGAGGCGCTTGGTCGAAAGACGCAAAGAAGCCAGGACCACATCCAATCCCGAGCTAGTCGACCGGATCGAAGCTGAGGAGAAAGAGTTTTTTCTAAGAGTTGCGGGTGGATTCGCCACTCTGGCCCGCTCCGATCCTGTTCGTTGGCGGCTGGTGGATGGTCTCGGGAGCTTTGACGAGGTGGCAGCGCGAGTGCTGTCGGCCGCGAGGGACGACGATGGTTAGCTGTCGCCCGAGACCATGGGAAAATCAGACGTGGATGGCCGGACCTGCATGACCGAGCTATACGCTGACGTGACCGGCCAACGTGGCGCGGTTGCCCTGTTGAGGCGAGCTGCTGCGCGACCTGTGCATGCGTACCTTTTCCTCGGGCCTGCGGGAAGCGGCAAGCGCGCCGCGGCGCGAAGTTTCGCCGCTGCGCTCGTGTGCCCCGACGGAGGGCTGCACGTGAACGGCAGCTCGACCTGCGAATCGTGTAGGAGGGCTCTCGCTGGGATGCACCCGGATGTCGTGTCTGTCGAGCGCGAAGGGGCGTTCATAGGGATGTCCGCTGCGAGGGAGGCCATAAGGTCAGCTCATGTCAGCCCCCTCGAGTCGCGACGAAAAGTGATCGTCCTCCACGACTTCCACCTGGTTCGAGACACCGGGCCTGCTCTTTTGAAGACGGTGGAGGAACCCCCCCCTACGACCGTGTTCGTAATCCTGGCCAACTTTCTGCCTCCTGAGCTGGTCACGATCGCTAGCCGCTGTGTCGAGGTCGGCTTCTCGGCTCTCAGCGTCGACCAGGTCGCCGAAGTGCTCGAGGCGCGAGGGGTCGAACCGGGTCGAGCGCATCTGCTAGCGACTGCCGCGGCTGGCCGCCTGGATCGGGCCGCGAGTCTCGCATCCGACCCTGAGGTAGAGGCCCGACGCGACGCCTGGTATTCGATCCCGGCGCGTCTTGACGCAAGCAACGCGACGGCGGCTTCCATAGCGGACGAGCTGATCGCCCTTCTCGAATCGAGCGCATCGCCCTTGGTCGCCCATCACTCGGAGGAACGCACCAACCTCGCCGAGGCGAACCGCCGGGCTGCTGAGGTTACGGGAGGTCAGAAGCGTACCAAGGGGTCGCGCGGCGCCAAGGGCGGGAAGGCCAGCGGTCCGGCAATGGCAGAACTCGACGATCGCCAGCGCAGGGAGGCCCGCCGTCAGCGCGCAGACGAGCTTCGAGCCGGGCTGGCAGTCCTTGCCGGCGCATACCGCGACCGGCTTGCAGTAAGTGCGGCCGCAGAGAAGACCCGCCGGGCCAAAGTTGCCTCGGAGGACGCTCTGAACGCGATCAGTCTGGTCGACAAGTGCGCCCGCGACTTGGAGTTCAACCCGGGTGAACTGCTTGCTCTTCAAGCTCTCCTGGCGCGACTGGGCCGCGCCGGTTACTCCAGAGAGCCTGACCGTCGAACGGGAGAGCGAAGCTAGGGAAAAAACTCGGCACGGCCTCGTCCAACGCAAACTGCGTCAGCCACCCGATCCTGCGGGGCTGGTCGAACCTGGCGGACAGCTGAGAACGTTCGGAGTGAGACCGACATCGGAGACGAGCGGCGCAAGGCTCGCAGCGTTGCCACCCAGCTGCAGACCGCCGCCTGCTCCACCGCTCGTACCACCAGTGGCAGCACTGCCGCTTGACGTTCCGGTGGTCGCTGTGCCAGGGCTACCACCACCCGCTGCTGCTATCGCCTGATTGTCGGCGCACAGTCCGCTTACTGCGTTGCCCACGAGCTTCGATGGCTGCAGAGGAGACGATGACGAAAGCGAGAAGGAGCGGAACGTCACTATCCCAAGGACGACTGTTACTACGAGGCCGATCAGCTTCAATATGAGTCGTGCCCGCATAGAGCCCACTCCAGCCCTTCGACGGCGACGGGCGCCGCCTTGAGAACTCGACTGGCGGCTTCGCCTTATTCCGACACTTGACGGCCGATTCTGCATGGACCGGGGTCCTTACTCAAGTCAAGGTGACATCCAGGTCTGTTGGATTGTGAAAACTAGCGTGTCTAAATGAAAGATAATGTTGGGTATTGTCTCAACGGCGCGTGTGCTATAGAATACG
>JAKBBA010000095.1 GCA_021808665.1 Actinomycetes bacterium | reverse complement strand
CTAAAGCTCGACGCGACGTCCAGTGCGGTATTCGTCGGCCTCTCGGGCCTGCTGACCATCCCACTTCCGGCGGCGCTGATACTGTCGAACCTGACCGACCCTATGGTCGGCGGCCACAAAAGCACGGGCACGGACGTGCTTTCATTGCTGCTCCCTGGCGGTCACTGGCGATTCTCCCACCTCACACAGTGGTATTGGGGCGCCATACACGTGCCCCTCGGCGACTACAGCGCCTACCTGTCGATCACCGCCAGCACCCTTCTTGTCATCGCAGCTGTCACCCGGCGGCGCCTCGGAGCACACGCCGGTTTCTGGCTCGGCTTCGCCGGGGTGTCCTTTGCGCTAAGCCTCGGGCCCTACCTGGTCTTCCACGGCTCAAGCACTGGCCTGCCAATGCCCTTCGACCTTATACGCAAGGCGTTTCCTCTCCTCGACTACAACATCGAGCCGGTCCGGATAATCGTACTCACGACGCTCGCCACCGCTATTCTCATATCTCTCGTGCTCAGCAGGTGGACCGCACGCGGTTCACATCGGGCCCGGGGCCGGGTGCTGACAGGGCTGGTATGCGCGGGACTTGTGGTCGAGCTGTGGCCAGCACCACCGCCACTAACCCCGGTCACAAGACCGGCCTACGTCAGCGCCCTGAAGAGGCTGCCGCCCGGAGCAGTCATCGACAACGCCGCCACAGCCCACGGCCGCGTCGACAAATCACTCCAGCTATACGACCAGGTCCTGACCGGAAAGCCGATCGCGTTCGGCTACATATCCCGCACACCGTCAACGGTCGCTGCCGCAGACGCCAGACTGCAGCAGACAATCAACGCCCACCTCTACGGCGTGTTGTGCCACAAGTACGGCTTTCACTACTTCACTACACCCGCCAGCCAGCCACTACCCGGTCGGCTCAGAGTCGTCTACCAAGACAGCAACGCCATCATTTACCAGCTGTGCTGACGCCCGATCAGTTGCCCATGCCGGCACGCCGCTGCCGCGACAAGCTACCGGCCAAAGTACCGCCGGGGTCGAGTTGGGGGTACTCGCAGGGTCGATCTCGCGTTCCGCTACCGTCACATACCCGGTCGCGTCGACGACGCGTGCCACCGAAATCCCCCGCGACCCTGGACATCCACCCTATTTCGGCTGCCCTAGAAAACGATTGATACTTTATACATGCTATAGCTGTACAAAGTATCAATCGTTTCATCGGCTGGCTGCTTACCCCACGCCAAGCGCCTGAGATGCGTCCTGGCGAGTTGGAGGCAATAGACCTCACCGGCCAACCAGGCTTCGCGAGCGCTATCAGCTCAGGTAGCAGGCTGACGCTGCAGGGAAGCCCCTCAGCGTGGCGGCAACGCCACTCCACCGAGGAGGCGGGTTAGCTCAGGCCATGCATCCGGGTCGTGTCCCGGCACCATGGTAAAGCTGCGTGACAACGCCAATTCCTTGAAGCGCCGAATGGATGCGATCGCAGTCTGCGGGGTGGCGTCCACCAGACCCCCGGGGGAAAGCTCGTCGACAAGATTGACGGTGAGATCGGCGGCATCGAACGCGAACGCGTACCCCCCGCCGCCGACATCGCTGTCCAGTTCGACTAGGAAACTCTGATGACCAAGCGTGTGACCCGGTGTTGATACTGCGGTGATGCCCGCCACCAAAGTGGTGTCGCCGTCAAGCGTCCGCCAACGCAAGTTCGGATCGTCAAAGTCGATCCGCCAGATGCCGTTGCGCTCGGCGACCGGGTGCGGAGCGTCGAGCCCGTAGTCCAGCTCCCGCGCCTGGACCGCTACAGTCGTGGATCTGCCGGCGAAGTGCTTCAAGCCGCCGGCGTGATCGAAGTGGAGGTGGCTGACCGCCACCAGGACAATGTCGTCGAAGGCCACCCCAGCAGCGCGGCAGGCCTGCTCCAGCGGATCACCGGTGCCGGGCAGAATCGGGACGGGACCCCGACCGTGAAAGCGCGCCGCCAGTACCGGATCCCAGATCAGCGCAGTGTTGTACCCGGTGTCGAGCAAAACCCAGCCGGCAGGCGTTTCGATCAGGACTCCCGGGACCGGCTCGCACAGCACCAAACCTGAGGTATCACCGAAGACTGACACCGAGCGAGGAACGAGCTCCCACCCGAGCGTCAGCGGTACGATCCTCGTGGGGAGACCGTCGGTCCCACCAACGCTCGTTACCTCCGCCGCCCCGGAGCCGAGGGGCGGATCACCTTCGCCGTAGCGGGGCGACGGGGACGGGGACGGCGACGGCGAGGGCGACGGGGACGGCATCTATCTGCTGTCACTTCTTGGAAGCCGCCCGTTGCGCACCAAAGTTCCGAGCACGTCGCAGATTACCCTCACTCCCATCAAGGAGGTGATGTCCGCGGAGTCATAGGGAGGCGAACATTCTACTATCTCCATTCCGGCAAGCCCCGGTGCGGAGATGCGCTGTACCAGTTCCAGCACTTCCCTTGGCAGGAACCCTCCCGGCTCGGGCCACCCCGTACCGGGGACGAAGGCCACGTCGAGGCAGTCAACGTCGAACGACAGCCACACAGCGTCCGCCCCATCCCATGCCACCTCCAGCGCCAGCTCGGCCGCAGCTTGGATGCCCATCTCGACGCAGTCGTTCACGGTCAAAATAGTCGTCTCACGCTCTCGGGACACCTTCACACCAGGCCGTGGCGCCTGCCATCCCCCAATGCCCAGCTGGACAAGGTTCTTGGCCGGAACGTTGGGAAGATCCGTGGCGTGGTACCACGGAGTGGTGTGCATGCGCTCGTCCAGATCCGTTTCTTGGGTGTCGACGTGGCGGTCGAAGTGGATGATTCCCAGGTTGCCCGTGAGGTTCTCTGCGACACCGCGGACGGTCGGGTAACCGATGGAATGGTCTCCCCCTAAGACGACCGGGAACGCCCCCGACGCGAACACGTGAGAGACCCCTTTCGCTATCTGGTCGAAGCTCTTCTCCAGATTCCCGGGAATGGTGAAGATATCGCCGATGTCGGCGATGGTGATCGACTCCCGTAGATCCACTCCGAGCTCGAAACTGTACGAGCCGTATAGTGCAGAGATGCGTCGCATTCCCTGAGGACCGAACCGCGTCCCGGACCGATAGGTAGTCCCGGCGTCGTGAGGCGCACCCAAGACGGCCACGTCGTAGCGCCCGCACTCTCTGACATCTTCGACATATGGCGCCTTGAGAAAGGTGTTGATCCCTGCGAAGTGGGGTAGCTCGCCCCGAGAGAAGGTGGGAATGGTGCGGTCGACGATAGAGTCGGCGCCTGGCAGGCCGAGCTCTAGCCCCCTGGCCTGCTCGCGCTCCAAGCCTGTCGTCGGAAGCAGAGCCTCTTGCTCTAGGGCGAAGCGGGCCTGGGGTCCATGGCGATCGTGTCCGTGTGTCATTGTTTCTCCTTATCTTGTGTGACTTGTGCGCTTTCCGAGCGCAGCGCAGACCGTCCAAGACCGCCCATCCGTGTGGATGTCGAACTTGGCGTCTGAGGGCTGGTACTCAGAGCTTGATGCGCGGATCGGCAATCCGCTGGAAGATGTCCACTAAGGCGTTGATTGCCACATACCCAACGCCGAGCACCAGCGTTACCCCTCCAATAGCCGGGAAGTCACCGACCGGGATACTCTGAGCGGCGTAGTAACCGATGCCGGGCCAGGCGAACACTTGCTCGACCACTACATCGCCCGCTAGGAGCAGACCGAACTGAAGGCCAGTCATCGATAGGGCCGGCCCGACCGAATTTCGCAGGGCGTGGCTCAACAGTACCCGGCGTTCCCGGAGACCCTTGGCGCGCGCCGTGCGAACGTAATCCTCTCGCAGAACGGTCATCAGGCTCCCGCGCAGTACTCGTCCGATGGAGACGGCCGGGCCGATTGCGAGGCTCAGGGCCGGCATGACCAAATGCCTGAGCGCGTTTAGGAGGACCCCGAACCGGCCGGCAAGCACCGCATCAATGGTAAGAAACCCGGTGGGGCCAGTCGGAGGATTGACGCTTGACGTTCTGCCCGTGGCCGGGAGTATCCCGAGATGCCCATAGAACACCAAGATGCCAAGTAATGCCAGGAGGAAGAGGGGCGCCGACGCGCCCGAGACCATCACGAACTTCAGTACCCTCGCCCCTCGCCACTTGCCGGCCGACGCAACGCCCAGGAGCGTCCCTGCCGCCAAGGCCATCACAAGTGCGTAGAACGCCAACTCGACTGTCGCCGGCAGGTACTCGCCTATATCGGTGGCGACCGGGTTGCGGGTCCGGTAAGAAACTCCGAGATTCCCCTGAGCCAGATTTGCGACATAGTGAAAGAACTGGGTGACGACAGGCTGGTTCAGTCCCAGCTTTACACGTTCGGCAGCGACCGCTGTCGTCGAGGCGCCAGCGCCGAGATAGGCGTGGGCGGGGTCGGTGCGCGATAGGTGCTGCAGCGTGAACATCGCCGCCACCAAGATCAAGACGATAACGATTGCGGCGCTGACGCGTCGGGCGGCAAAGGCCAGTGGGCTCATGTTGTTCCCCTCACGTGTCGCGAAACGAATCTCGGAGCAGGTCGCCTGCGGTGTTGGATGCGAACGCGAGGATGAAGATCGCAAGTGCCGGCATTACAGACACCCACCAGCTCTGCAGAAGGTAGGGGAGGTTTCGCGCAGCCATAGCTCCAAGCTCGGGAGCTGGCGCAGGCGCACCCAGACCAAGAAACGACAGTCCGGAAAGGGTCAGGATTAGATTCCCCACGTCCAGACTTGCTGTTACCACTATCGCTGGCACTGCCCCTGGAAGCAGGTGCCGGGCCATCAAGGCCAATCGTGTGGCCCCCGCCAATCGGGCCGCCTCCAGGTGCGGGCGTGCGGCAAGGGCCCGGACTTCTCCACGAACAATCCGAGCATAAAACGGCCACCACACGACGCTGACTGCGACAAGGGTATGGGTCAGAGACGGGCCGAGGGCGGCAACGACAGCGATCGCCAGAACCGGCCCTGGCAATGCCAGAAAGGCGTCGGTCAGCCGCATGAGAACCTCGTCGATCCTACCGCCGCTTGCACCGGCAACCAGTCCGATCGTTGCACCCACCACCACGCCGGAGGCGATAACACCAAGAGCAGAGAACCAGCTCGTCCGAACGCCAAACAGTACCCGTGACAACTCGTCGCGACCGATGGAGTCGGAGCCCAACAGGAAGCCTCCGTGTCCAGGCGACATGAAGGGCCCCCCGGCCGGAAGCAGAGGATTATGCGGAGCAAGCAACGGACCGACAAGGGCTATGCCGGTGAGGAGCATCAACAGACCACCAGCGCACCACGCCCGGCGGTTCTTCTGCAGCGACATTATCCACACCGGCCGCGTAACCGAAGAATCGGCATCGAACCTTCTAAAGCGGCTTTCCGCTGACGCAACCAACGAATCATTCGGAACCATTACCCACCACCCCCGCCAAGTGCCTCATCGCTTCGGACGGGGTGGAAACAAGCCACTCGACGAATCGAACGGATCGGCCCGTCGGAACTCTCGCTCAGCGCGTCGAGCTGCGGATCGCTTCGATGGCATAGTTCGTCGGCAGACGCGCAGCGGGATGCGAATCCACACCCGATCGGGATGTCGAGTGGGCTTGCAGGCTCACCCATTACCGCCTTTAGCTCCACGCCGGGGTCGGGCACGGAAGCTAGAAGTGCCGCCGTATACGGATGCTTCGGATCCCCGACGACAGAATCAACCGGACCTATTTCGACAATCCGCCCCAGGTACATCACCGCCACCCGATCGGCGACGATCCTCGCCACCGCCAAGTCGTGGGTGACGAACAGGACGGCCATGGACAGCTCCCGGCGAAGCTGTCCGATCAAGTTGAGAATGGTGGCAGCCAGAGAGACATCCAACGCGCTTGTCGGCTCGTCACAGAGCAGAAGCGGGGGAACCACAGCGATTGCTCGCGCGAGGGCGACCCGTTGGCGCTGTCCCCCAGATAGCTGCCTGGGCTTCGCGGATCTCACCTCAGGAGGCAGACCTACCGAAGCAAGTGCGTGCTCCACTCGTTGGCGCCGCTCGGCACGAGAGAGCCCTGAAGACCCAAGGCGCTCCGCGATTAGGGCTCCGACCGCCAACCAGGGGGTCAGTGACGCGCCGGCATCTTGGAAGACCATCTGCGGGTCGCCTGGAACTCCGAACTCGACCGAACCGGAGTCGACCCTCAAAAGGCCGGCGATTGCTCGGAGCAAGGTCGACTTGCCGCTGCCGCTTTCACCGACCAAGGCGACTACTTCGCCGGGGGCGATCTCGAGGTCGACACCTCGCAACGAGTGCAACGGGCGCCGGCGCCGACCCCGACCGACCGAGAACGTCTTGGTCACGGCGTGGACCAAGACGGCTAGCCCAGTCGGGTCTGCACGCTGCGGCCAAGGCGCCAAGGCTTCGTCAGTGATCTCCGTCAAGGATCCAGCCCGGGCGCAGGCCACTTGGTGATGTCTGCGAATCTCCACCGGCTCGGGGATCGACTGACGACACAGATCCTCGACGAAGGCGCAGCGGGCACAGAAGGGGCAGCCTTCCGGCGGATTTGTAGGATCCGGTGGCTCGCCGGCGAGGGAGACCACCGGTCGGTCACGGCCACTGAGCAACGTAAGCCGTGAACGCAACAGCCCGTTGGAATAGGGATGCACTGCCCGCTCCAAGATGTCAGCTGACTCCCCTACCTCCATCAAACGGCCGCCGTACAAGACGGCGATTCGGTCCGCGACCTGGCTAGCAACACCGAGGTCGTGGGTGACAAAGAGCATGGCCATGCCGAGGTCGTCGCGCAGTCGTCGCAGCAGCCGGAGTATCTGGGCCTGCACAGTGACATCCAATGCCGTCGTCGGCTCGTCGGCGATGACGAGCCGAGGTGTTCCAGCGATCGCCATGGCGAGCATGACCCGCTGGCGCAGCCCTCCGGAAAGCTCGTGGGGGAAACTCGACAGTCGTGCCGATGCGTCCGCGATCCCAACTGCATTGAGAAGGCGGACCGCCTCGTCGGTGTTCCCGGCGACTTCTGCTACCTGCCGGCCGATTCGCATCGTGGGATTGAGCGACGTCATCGGGTCCTGGAATACCGCCCCGAGGTACCGTCTTCTCACAAGCCGCCATTCCTCGGCACTTCCGCTGGTCAGCTCTTGTCCGCAGACCATGACGGTCCCTTCGATCTTGGTCGAAGCCTTGGGATGAAGACCGAGAAGACTGAGTCCGAGAACACTCTTTCCCGAGCCGGACTCGCCGACGAGGCCGACAATCTCTCCGGGCGCAATATGGAGCGTGACACCGCGCAGGGCATGGACATTGCGGCCTCCTCGCCGGAACGTAACGCGGAGATCCTCCACTGACGCTACCGGGCCGACTTGCCCCACTGGGCCCGGGCCGTCGGCAAGACCGATGCTGCCCTGCATCCCGGTCATCGTCACTTGGGATAAAGATCCGCAAGGATGATGGTGTGGGGTACAGCCCTCTGGTAGGAGATTCCCTGCAACCAAGTCGGGGCGACGACGGTGCCCTCCTTGTCGGCCAAGGGGATCCAGCATCCCGACTGGGCGAACGCCGTGCCGGCCTTCTGGTAGTCGGAGGCGATCTGGGACGCGGCGATAGCCGACCGGCCCTTGTCCAAGAGTGCGGTCCCGGCCGGAACGCTGCAGTTCAGGTAGTTCAGCCCGCCGGTAGGAGTCATGACTATACGCGCCCAAGTATCGGGGTTGTACGCATCAGGCCAGTTCGTCTCGATCAGCAGGTCGGGAAGTGTGGGGCCGGGACTTCCGGGCCACCCGTATATGGTGGCTTGGGGCACAGGCACCACAGTGACTTGGAGACCGGTAGCAGCGAGTTGAGCTTGAAGCAAGTTTGCCATCTGCTGCGAAGCGGGATCGTCGGCTTGGTAGGCCAATTGTACGGTCTTGCTGGCCAATTTCGAAACGGCTGCGGTGAGCGGCCCGGGATTGAACGTCGGGTCAAAGAGTGCCGTTCCACTAGAAACGATTCCAGCCGGATAGATCTGCGTTGAAACGGTGGCCCTGCCAGGGAAGACGGCCTTGACGAGGCTTCCCCGATTGATTGCTTCTGTCAGATCGGTACGTAGTGCCTGCGATGCGAATATCCCTTTGGTCGGGTTGACCCAGATCATTGGCATCTCGAGAGTTGGCACCTCAGTCACGCTGAATCCCGGACTCGAGCGCAGCGATTGGATCGCCGTGCCGGGAAGGTAGTCGTTCATAATGAGAGATAACTGACCTCGTTGCAATAGAAGCTGCTGGGTCGACATGTTGGGGACGATCGACACGTTGACCGTGGTGTAGTAGGGCTTCGGACCCCAGTACTGGGGAAAGGCTTTCAGCACGTACTTCTGGCCCGGCACAACACTTGCGATGGTGTAGGGCCCGGTACCGACATCGTGGGTCTTGAGGTATGTCTGGTCATAATGACTGCCAGCATGGGAGGCCAAGGCGGTAGGACTCTCCATCTTCGGTCCGTAGGCTGAGGCCAAGTAATCGAGAAACGCGCTGTTCGGACTCTTCAGATGCACCACTGCGACTGATGGATTGGAGGAGTCGACAGAAGCGACATCGCTCAGCATGTACGCAGGGGCCTGGTTGACGGCGGTCCTACGCTTGAAACTGGCAGCCACCGCTGCAGAGGTGAAAGGAGTCCCGTCGTGGAATACCACACCTGAGCGCAGATCGAAAGTGTAGGTCAGACCGTTCGAAGAGACAGTGTAGCTGGTTGCCAGGTCAGGGATGATCTGGTGAGCCGTCGTGTTTGGAGCGTACTGTAACAGGCCTTGGTACACCGAGGTCGTGATCGCCAGGCCCTGCCCGGCGTAAAAGACGTCGGGATCAGGAGGCTGGGTATCGGCAGTGAACGCGACGTTTAACACGTGGGATGTGCTGAGAGGTGGACCCGATGCCGATTTCGTTCCACTACCACACGACGCAAGCACTACTGTCCCTGCCGCAAAGACCGCTACTGCCAGTCTTCTGTGGCCAGATCTAGGTGCATCCGCCTGCGGAGATGCTCTCCGCAGGCTGCGGTTATTAACAAAGGCCATAGTCTTCTCCTCATGTAGTGATCCCGTTTGAACGACAAAAGCCCGAGAAGCCGATGTCGACCTCCCGGGCTTTTATCCCGCCGTGTCACGGAGTCACTCCGTGTGTACCTCTCGGACCAGCCACCGGAATCGGCGCGGAACCCTAGGTGCATGCATATTCAGTTTGTCGGCCTACTCAGCGCCCGAAACTCCTTTCTCATCGATCTGTCGCCCCGTCAGCATTCCGACACCGACGGCGGCCACCTTTGGGGCTGAGGGTTTGATTTCACTGCCTAGGTTAGGCGAGCGGGGTTTCCGAGGCGTTTCGGCATTGTTACCGGGCCGTGAACAAGCAAATGGCTGACCAGACCGCTCCCACTGATCCTCGCGACGACGAATCCGGCCTTAAGGCGCTGAAAGGAAGTCGTCGATCAGAGGCGCCGCCGCCTCGGGCCGCTCGACGAGTAGCAGATGGCCCGCGTCGGGGATGATAGTAAGCTTCGAGCCGGAGATGAAGCGGGCTATCAGCTTCGGATTGAAGGTGTCCACGATCGGGTCGTCGCCGCCGGCTAGCACCAACGTGCGGGCTTTGACAAACGGCAATCCCGGCAGCGTCGAATACCCGGCCAGCGCCGTAAGTTGCGCAATGTAGCCGAGCGGGCTAGGAGGCCGGCCCATTCGGCTCTGCGCGTGCGCCTCCACCATCGTCGGGTCGCTGCGATAACGACCACCGTAGAGGCTCGGTGCTACGCTCCTGAAATACGAACGTGAGTAGTAGCGTCGCGGTGTCGTCAGTCGTGCCGCTACTTGCAAAGGGGGCGGCTTGCCGCCGAGCCCGACCGTCGTCGCCACCAGCACCAAACGGCGCACCACGCCGGGATGTTGGATCGCCAAGTGCTGCGCGAGGATCCCGCCCCAGCTGTAGCCGAGCACGTCGGCGTTTGCGACGCCAAGGCGGCGAAGAAGCATACGCACGAACAGCGCGTTGAATCCCATGGTCGGCGGCAGCCACGAAAGCGCCGAGCTTCCCGTCCCCGGGAAGTCGAACATGATCAGCCGCCGTCCGTGGAGCTCACCTGCTAGCGGCTGCCACATGTCGAGGTTGCCGCCGATACCCATGACGAGCAGGAGCGGGGGCCCGGACCCTACGATGCGGACACGGACACGCGTCGGCCCAACGTTTACATAGGAGGATCCGGACTCGACTGTAATCACCTCAGGTAGCGGGTCTTGGCAGTACTACTGCGGGAACCGGCCACGAAGCACCTTCTTGTCGAACTTGCCGACGGCGGTCTTCGGTATCTCGTCGACCCTCTCGACACGGTCGGGGACCTGCCAGGTGGCGAAACCGGAACCCTGTAGGTGGGCCCGGATCTCCTCAGTCGTCACTTCGGCTCCCCCAGCAAGCACGACGCAAGCGAGGGGGCGCTCCACCCATCGATCGTCGGGGATCGCAATCACTGCCGCCTCGACGACGCCGGGCATCGCCATGATCGCCGCTTCCATGTCCACCGAGGAGATCCACTCCCCGCCCGACTTGATCAGGTCCTTGGTGCGGTCGGCGATGACAAAATACCCATCGGGACTACCAATCGCCACGTCCCCGGTGTTGAACCACCCGTCCTTGGTGAAGCTCTCGGCGCCCTGGCCGTGGAGGTAGCTGTCCGCGACCCACGGGCCGCGCACGTACAGCGCACCCATCGACTCGCCGTCGAAAGCGACGTCGGCGCCTTCGTCTCCCCGGATGGCGATCTCGATTCCCGGCAGCGGCAGTCCCGCCTGCCCACGCACGCGGGTCGAAAGCTCCACCTCGTCGAGGTCCCTCATCCACTCCTGCGGCCAGGAGATGCTCGCCAGCGGAGAGGTCTCGGTCATCCCCCACGCCTGGATGATCTTCAGGTCGAAGTCCCGACGGTAGCGTTCGATCAACGCCTTCGGCGGCTGGCTACCGCCGCACACGATGTGCCGGAGATGCTCGGGGCGCGCCTTGCGTGCGAGCGTGTCCGCCAGAGAGATCCAGACTGTCGGCACCGCTCCCGTCACCGTCACCCGCTCGCCGAGGAGGAGATCGGCGAACGGCTCGGGAGCGAACGCCCCGGCGTAGAAAACCAGCTTCGAGCCGACCGCCACGCCGGCGTAGGGCATACCCCAGGCGTTGGCGTGGAACATCGGCACCTGCGGCAGCACGCAGTCAGCGGGACCGATCGCAATACCAGCCATCGACGAACAGGCGAGGGCATGGAGAAAAGTCGACCGATGCGAGTACACGACCCCCTTCGGACGTCCGGTCGTCCCCGACGTGTAGCAGATCCCCGCCGGCGACCACTCGTCTATCTCCGGCTGCTCGAAGTCCGCCCCCGCATTCGCGAGGAGCGTCTCGTATGCGAGGCCACCCTCGACGGCGTCGGCGGTCTCGGAGAGCACGACGACGTGGCGCACGCCGGGGGTCATAGGAAGAACCTGGCTCATCAGCCCCGCGAAGTCCGGGTCGACCAGCACCACCGAGTCCTCGGCGTCGTTGATCACGAACGCCAGCTCCTCCGGGGACAGTCGTACGTTGAGGGTGTGAAGCACACGGCCGGCGCACGGCACGGCGAAGTACGCCTCGAGGTGGCGGTAGGAGTTCCAAGCAAGTGTT
The DNA here is from genome assembly GCA_021808665.1 of Actinomycetes bacterium. Next base: position 36 of record JAKBBA010000095.1, on the reverse strand, counting down.
GCAACTTTTGCCCCTACAGGCACGCCGAGCTGATCG
>JAKBBA010000094.1 GCA_021808665.1 Actinomycetes bacterium | reverse complement strand
CGTGCGGTAGTCCCAGGCGACGAATCCCTGGGTGGCGTGCACCTCGACCCGGTAGGAATTCTGCTCACCGGTCGCCACCCGGCTGCATTCCAGGGTCACCAGGGCACCTCGCCGGGTGCGGGCCAGGGCCACCAGGTAATCCTCGTTCTCGACCAGACCACTGGGCGCGTCGGACCGCCCAAGGCCGTGGCCGTAGGCGGCCTCACCCTCGTCCGGCAGCGGTCGTTCGCGGATGAACGTTGCGGTCTGGGCGACGAGGGCCTCCAGGTCGCCGAGCACGGCGCGCGTCAGGTCGACGGCATGCGACCCGAGATCGCCGAGGATGCCGTGCCCCCCCGTGGCAGCCTGGAAGCGCCAGCTGAGCGCCCCTAAGGGGTGGGCGGCGTAGTCGCTGCGCAGGCTGACACTGGCGTGCGTTGGGGTGCCGATGGCCCCCTCCGCCACCAGCTGGCACAGTCGAGCGTAGGCCGGCACGGACCGGTAGTTGAACCCGACCGTCGCCGCCACCCCCGCCCTGCGCACTGCGTCACGGACGATCCGGGCGTCTTCGACTGACAGTCCGACCGGCTTCTCGATCCACAGATGCTTCCCAGCGGCGGCAACCGCCGCACCGATCTCACGGTGCAGCGCGTTGGGGGTCGTCACGCTGATCGCTTGGACCGCTGGATCGTCTACGAGGTCGCGCCAGTCGTCGTAGCTGCGCAGGTAGCCGTGCCTGCTGACCGCCCGCGTGAGAGCTGCGGGCACACTGTCGGCTACTGCCTCGAGCCGGGGCTGCAAGTTCAGGTCCGGATAGTGGTGACGTAGCCGGGCCCACGCCCGGGCGTGGACGTCTCCGAGCCAGCCTGCTCCGATCACGCCAACTCCAAGCGTCTTCGGCGTCTTCTCACTCACCTCGCGACACCCCCACCCATCGCAGCTGCCGGGCTTTCGCCGTGCCGTCCTTTCGGTGCGCCTCCAGGTACGAAGGCACGCCCGTCTCCCACCATGCACCCGATTCGGTCCACGCCGACGGATGAGTTCTGCAGGTCACCACCGCTGGTCGGCGCTCGGTCCGGGCCGCCGTCCGGGCGCGGACGTAAACGTCGCGGAACGAGTCGACCGTCGCACCGGCCGGGACGTCTTCGACGTGGCACCCGAGGGACTCGGCATGTTGGGCGAAATCGACCCGTCGGCACATCGCTTCGTCGGGGCCGCGGACGTCGGAGAGCATGTTATTGAACGGCGCCGCGCCGGATCCGACCTGTAGCCGCCCGATCACGGCGAAGCCGCCGTTGTCGCACACCACGACGACGAAGCCGAAACCGCTGCGAGCCGCCGAGTACAACTCCGAGTTGAGCATCAGGTACGAGCCGTCCCCCACCAGCGCCGTGACCAGACCCTTGGGGTGGGTGCTCTGGCGGGCCATTGCCGCTCCCCAGGGGGCGGCGGTCTCGTAACCCATGCACGAAAAGCCGTACTCGAGGTCCATGGTCGCGCCCGACGTTGGTCCGCCCCGGGTGGAGACCGGTCCCGTCCGCCAGCCCCCGTTCAGCTCGCCCGGCAGACCACCGGCAGCAGCCACCACATAGTCGTCCTCCCCGCTTGCGTCGTTGACGGCTCCGACGACTTGGGCGTAGGTGAGCATCCCGTCGGCGTCAGCCCCGGCGCGCAGCCGGTCGATGTGGCCGTCCCAGGCGAAGCGTTCCTCTTCGGCGGCGTTCGACCACTCGATTGGAGCGCGCCAGGCGCCCAGGGCGGAGCCCAGGGCCCCGAGCGTCTCCGCTGCGTCACCGACGACTGCTTGTGACCCGTGCTTGACGGCGTCGAATCGGGCCACGTTGAAGGCGACTATCGAAGCGTCCGGAGCGAACCCAGTCCACGACGAGGTCGTGAAGTCCAGCAAGCGGGTGCCCACCGCGATGACCACGTCTGCGTCGAGCGCAAGGCGGTTCGCCGAGGTCGAGCCAGCTATCCCCAGCGGACCCCCGTAGAGCGGATGTTCGTGGGGAACCAGGGTCCTTCCGGCGACTGTGTCCACGACCGGGATGCCGTGCTCCTGCGCCAGTTCCAGCGCCTGATCCCCTGCCCCGGCGTAGCGGACACCTCCACCTAGGACCAGCAGGGGGCGTACCGATCGGCGCACGACAGCGGCCGCCGCAACCAGTTCCTGCCGGTCGGCGCGGGGCCGGGGCACTCGGTGTAACCGTTCCTGGAAGAAGCTGGCCGGGAAGTCGATCTCCTCGGCCTGGACGTCCTGGGGGAGGGCGATCGTGACCGGTCCCGTGTCGGCCGGATCGAGCAGGACCCGCGCTACCTGGGGCAGCGTCGCCAGTAGCTGTTCTGGACGCATGATCCGGTCGAAGTAGCGCGAGACCGGCCGGAAAGCGTCGTTTACCGTGATGGTGGGATCACCGAAGTGCTCCACTTGCTGAAGGACCGGATCGGCGGCACGGGCGGCGAACGTGTCGCCGGGCAGGAGCAGCACCGGAAGGCGGTTGGCGTGGGCGATGCCGGCCGCGGTGACCATGTTGAGCGCCCCCGGCCCGATGGAGGATGTGGCGACCATCACCTGGCGACGGTCGGTCGCTCGGGCATAGGCCACCGCCGCCATGGCCATGCCCTGCTCGTTCTGGGCCCGCCAGGTCGGCAGGACGTCGGCTACCTCCCGAAGGGCCGTTCCGAGCCCCAGGACGTTGCCGTGCCCGAAGATCGCGAACACGCCAGCGAAAAGCGGGCGAATCGAGCCGTCAAGCATCTCCGTGCGTTGGGCGGTCATCCATCGGACAAGCGCCTGCGCCGTGGTCAGGCGAACCCGGTCAGTAGCCATCAGCTTTCCCTTTCAGCGTCTCGAGGTTGTTCCCGGACCGGCACCGGGGGCTCATCGCATACCGGTGCCGGTGGCCTGCAGGACCCTGGCCGCAGCGTCGACGGCTGCCCCTACACTTCCGTGAGAGGGATAGAGCAGCGCTCGACCCACCACCAGCCCTCGCACCGAGGGCTGGGCCAAGGCCCGGCTCCAAGAGCTGAGGTCGTCGGCCAGGTTTCTCTGGGGGCTTCCGCCGAGCACCACGCAGGGCAGCGTCGTGCACCCGAACACGACTTCAGGCTCGTCGCAGGCCGGCATCTTCAACCAGGTGAAGGCACTCGTCGTTCCCAGCGCCGACGCCACCGTCACGGCCCGCGCCAAGGACTCGGTGTCGCTGCGGAGAGTCAATCTGCCGGCCGCGTCCCTGCGGTAGGGCAAGGGCTCCACCATGGCGATCAGCGAGCGACTGGCCAGGTCGGTCACAGCTCGAGCACACGCTTCGAGCGTCCCCGGGGTGAGGGGGTCGTCGTCGTCGATCCGCAGCAGCATCTTCCCGCCGTCCAATCCGTTCGCTTCGATGCTCCGGGCGTCGTAGCCGGTGAAGCGATCGTCCATGGTCCAAGTGGCGCCGTGCAGGCCGCCGCGGTTCATCGAACCAAGCACGACCTTGCCCTCGAGGGCGCCGAGCAGCAGCAGTTCCTCGACGACGTCGGGCGAGCCGAGCACACCGTCGAGGTCGGGGTGAGCCAGCGCCTGCATCAGGCGCTCGAGAAGGGACCGACGGTCGGCCATGGCCATCGGGTCGGTACCCGTCGCTAACGCGCCCCGTGCCGCATGATCGGCCGCGATCAGGAAAACCCGGTCCTTGGCCTTGAGGGCGACCGCCGATCTACGACGGGCCCGGAAAGCGGCGGCCACCCGCTCCGGCTCGCCGGCCCGGGTGGCCAGAAGCTTGCGCCACTGATCGTCAGTGATCAACATGCCTGACACCCGCCGGTGGCCTTAAGGACGACCGCCCCTTCTCGGGCATGTCCACGCCACGCCATCAGCCCACCTCCGACACGCAGACCGGTCGCCGTTCCCTCAACGACCGACCTGCCGCTAGCGCTGCGACGATCGGGGCACGGGCCGAGGCGGCGTCGACCGGCGACGCCCCACCGCTTTGGAGATAGGCGACGAAGCGCTCCCACTCAGCCCGATAAGAAGCCAAGTAGCGGTCGAGGAAGAACCAAGGTAGAACTGGGCCGGTGGTCCGTTCCGCCGTGCACGACCAGCCGGCGTGCTGGACCGGGTTCTCGGAGCGGGCCACCCCGCGATCGCCGAACACCTCGACCCGCTGGTCATATCCGTACACCGCCCGGCGGCTGTTGTCGATCGTGGTGATGGTGCCGTCCGCGTGCGTCAAGACCGTCACCGCAGTGTCGACATCGCCTGCCGCCCCGATGACGGGGTCCACGCGCACGGCGCCGAAGGCGGTGACCTCGACGATCTCGGCACCGACCACGAAGCGCGCCATGTCGAAGTCGTGGATCGTCATGTCCAAGAAGATGCCGCCGCTGCTAGCGAGGTACTCACGTGGCGGTGGCTCTGGATCCCGGCTGGTGATCCGTACCAGGTGCACGCTGCCGACCGTACCGTCCTCGACGGCCTGGCGCACCGAAGCGTGGCCGGGGTCGAAGCGCCGGTTGAACCCCGCCATGAACGGCACGCCGGCCCGCTCGACAGCGGCCAGGGCGCGGTCAACTTCGGACAGCCGCAGGCTCACCGGCTTCTCGCAAAACACCGCCTTACCGGCCTCGGCTATAGCGACGATGGCGTCGGCGTGCGATTCGGTGCTGGTACAGACGGCGACTGCGTCGACATCGGGTGAGGCGACGACCTCGGCGGCGTCGGTGGTCGCCCGCGCTCCGATCCTGGCGGCCAGTCGTCTTGCGGCGTCACGCCGCGTGTCCGCCACTACTGTCACAGTGGCGCCCGCCACGTCCCTCGCAAGAAGTTCGCAGTGCAGGCGGCCGATGCGGCCCGCGCCGAGCACGCCGACGCGTAGCGGCGCCGTGGCGTCGTCGTCGGGTCCGACCCGGCCTGCGAACCAACCGGTTGTCACAGACCCGCGCCTCTTATCGGAACAGCCGTTTGCGGTACGGTCAAAGTCCCAGCTGGTCCTTCTCGGCGGTCAAGGCGCGGGCCAGCGCAGCGACTTCACCGGAGTCGGAGCGCTCGAGTTCGTGGGCCAACGCTTCGAGCTCGGCTCCGCCGGCCATCAGCCTCGTCAGTTCCGGCAGGTCGATATCGGACTTGGCAAACTCACCCAAGCTAAATCCCCGCTTGAGCAAAAGAAAACGATCACCGACCGGATAGGCGTGATGGGGATTGTGGGTGATGAAGACGACGCCCAGTCCCTTGTCGCGAGCTTGCACGATGTAGCGTAGGACGACTCCTGCTTGCTTGACACCGAGAGCCGACGTCGGTTCGTCGAGGATGAGCAGTCGAGCGCCGAAGTAGACCGCCCGGGCTATGGCCACCGACTGGCGCTCACCTCCGGATAGGGTGCCGACCGCCTGCCCCGGATCGCGCACGTCGATCCCCATAGCGCTCAGCTCCCGGCAGGCGATCTCCTTGGCCTTGGCGGCGTCGAACCGGCGAAACGGCCCCCAGCCCTTCGTCGGCTCCGCACCCAGGAAGAAATTCCGCCAGATGGCCATTAGCGACACCATCGCTAGGTCTTGGTACACGGTGGCGATGCCGGCCGCCAAGGCGTCTCGCGGGCTGTCGAACTCGGTGGGAGATCCGGCTAGGAGCAACTGACCCTGATCAGGCCGGTGGACCCCGGAGAGGATCTTGATGAGCGTGGATTTGCCCGCACCATTGTCACCCAGGACGCATGTCACCTCCCCGGCCCGCACAGTCGTGGAGATGCCCGACAGCGATATGACGCTGCCGAACATCTTCGTGACGTTGCAGACTTCGAGCAGGGGAGTGTCAGAAGGGTCATCGACCGCAGGCATGTGGTAGCTCCTTCCTCGTCAACGACTCTTGTTGGCGCGCTGGTAGACGAAAGTGTTTACCAGCACTGCCAGAAGTAGTATCACTCCGAGGAATGCGAAGTCCCAGGAGCTATCCCAACCGGCGTAGATGACCCCTTCAAATGCCATCCCGATGACGCAGGCCCCCAGCGCGGCACCGATCGCCGAGCCGTATCCGCCGGTCAGCAGGCAGCCGCCCACGACGGCCGCAATGATGTAGTAGAACTCGTACCCGACGCCCTGCTCGGAGACCGCAGACGACGCCTGGGTGAACGATATGATCCCGACCAGCCCGGCGCACACGGATGTGCCGACGAACAGGAGGATCTTGGTGCGGACCACTGGGACTCCGACGTTCCGGGACGCTTCTTGGGCGCCGCCCACGGCGAAGATCCAATTCCCGAACCGGGTCTTGACCAGCAACCATGCTCCGAGTGCTGTCACTGCCACGAACCACAACACCGCTGTCTGGTAGCCGCTCGGCAGAGCCGCACTCTTGAAAACCGCGCTACCGAAGACGTCCCTGGCAGTGGACAGTCCGGGATGCGGACCCGTCGGTAGGCCGACGTCGGTGCTGCCGTGGTTCAGCAGAAGCACACCCCCTACGCTCATGCCCCGCAGCACGAAGAACGTGGCCAGCGTGACGATGAAGCTCGGCAGCCTCGTACGCATGACCAGGTAGCCGTTGACCGCCCCCACGATTGCCGAGGCGACGAAGGTGACGACGATAGCAAGCCAGGCGTTGAGAGCCCACTTGCCGATCAGAAGCCCCATGAGAATGGCCGTCGTCCCGGTCAGAACCCCGGTGGACAAGTCGAACTCCCCACCGATCATGAGTAGCGCCACTGGAACGGCCATGATCCCGAAGAACGCGGCCTGCTGGCTCCATGCGGCTATTCCAACCTGGCTGAGCCATAGATGGTTGGCCGTGGAGTCGGCGCCGGCAAACAAGAGGAAAATTACGACGGCACCCAAGAGCGCGCCCAGCTCGGGCCGGCGAAAAGCCCGGACTATCGGGTTGGAGCGAACGAGCCCCTTGTCGTTGGACAAGCTCGCCGAGGGAGGTTGGGACTTTTCCGGAGCGGTTGATGCGTACGCAGCCATCTTTGCCTCCTACCGGAATGCTCTGCGAGACCGAGACGGGGGGGTTCGGGTACCGGCCAAGCAACTTGGCCGGTACCCTCGATGCGCTGTTTCAGTCATCGCCTGCAGCAATGGCAGCGCTTACCATTTTGATGTTGCTTTTGTCGACCAGCAGCGGGCCGGACGGGACCGTCGTGCCGCCTCCCACTGAGTTCCCGTGAGACTTAAGGTAGATTTCGAGGAAGACGATCGGCAGATAGCCCTGCAGGTACTGTTGCTGGTCGATAGCGAAGTCGATCGTTCCAGCCTTGATGTCGTTCTCGACGTCGGAGTTCAGGTCGAAAGTGGCAACCACAGCATTAGCCGGGTGTGTCTCCACGATGGCATGCCCGATTTGGTTGTTGAGGGCCATCACTGCGTTGATCCCAGGGTGCGACTGAAGGTACGCCGTCACCTGGCCGACGGCCTGGGTCGGGTTCGACGCAGCGTTGGGAGTCGAAAGTACGACCTCGGTGCACGCCGGACCGGACGAGGGCGCATTGCCGGTCTTGCACTGCGGGCCGACCCCAAGTCCCTCGGCCAATCCGTTGCAGCGGTCCAGCAGGTTCTGGCCACTTTGGTGAATGACACACAAGACGTTGGTCTTGCCCTGTGAAAGCAGCCTTTTGCCGGCCTGCTCCCCAGCAAGAGTTTCCGGCTGCCCGACACAGGTGATGGCCATGCTGGCGGCGATGTCCTGGTCGTCACAGCCGGCGTTGAGCAGCACGACCGGAATACCCGCGGCGTGAGCCTTCGCAAGGGTCGGGTTCATGAGAGCCGGATCGTGATCGGAAACGGCGATCCCGCTCACTTTGGCGTTGATGGCGTCTTGGATTTGGGCGTTCTCGGCCGTGTCGTCCGGGTTCGCCTGGCCCTGGGTCTGCGAGCCGTAGACCTCGCTCAGCTTGCACCCGAGGTCGGAAGCGGCCTGCTTGGCGCCTTTGTAAACCACGCTCCAGAAGCTCCCGTTGTCGCCGTGAGTGATCACGGCGAAGGTGTAGGGGCATGCCCCGCTGGCCGCGGCCGTGTTCGCCTTGGGAGCACTCGACGACGAGTTACATGCGGCGAGTAATGGCACCATCGCCAAGACTCCGCAGACGAGTGCCAATCGACGGAGCGACCGCCCACCCTTGTACTTGATCACTTTTGCACCTCTTTCATTGTTATGAACCCGGATTGCCTACGCTGCCTTCGTTCCGAGGCCTGGACATTCAGCCCGACTTCTGCGCCGGGGCCTCGCTTCTACAAACCGCCGAATTTGCGCTGATAGGACAACACCAGCACACACCTACACCGCCTCGGGCAGCTGAGATATCACATGCCGCTCGAGGAAAGAGAGCGATTTATCCACCTCCCTAATGGGGCCCTCACCCGGTTCGGGGACTGCGCCGAGGATGGCCGTGTCCTGCTCGAGGACGTACCAGCCGGAATATCCGGCCGACTCGAGCGATAGCACGACCTCGTCGATAGCCACGTCTCCCTGGCCGAGAGGGCGGAAGACGCCGGCTTGGACACCCTGTAGGAGGCTCATGTCACGCTTGAGCACGTGTCGGGCGATCCCTTGGTCCACGTCCTTGAGGTGGACGTGGCCGACCCGATCAGGGTGGGTCTTGGCAAACACGGCAGGGTCCAGGCCACCGATTGACAGGTGGCCGGTGTCGAGGCACCACAAGGTCGAGGTGCACTCGAGCGCCAACTCTACGTCGGCGGCGGTCTCGATGAGTGTGTCGACGTGCGGGTGCAGAACCTGCGTGAGCCCGTGGCGCGCGCACAGATCACCCACAGCCCGAAGCCCTTCACCGAGCCGGCACATGCCGTCACGATCGAGCGGCGCCGGCCGGGGCCAGTCATAGTCCTGCACTGCAGCCGTGACGAACTCCGTGGCGCCGCAGGCGCTGAGGACGCCGGCCACGGCCTCCGCACGACGGAGGGCATCTCCCAGCCGGTCTGGGTCGTGCAGCACCAGCGGAACGAAGCCGCCAACGAGGGAAAGCTCGTGCCGCCGCAGGGTTGCCGTGAGATCCCGTCCATCGGCGGGGAGATAGCCGGCGGCTCCGAGCTCCGTTGCGCTCAGACCGAGCGAGGCCATCTCGGACAACACCCGATCCGGTGGCAACATGACGCCCCAGCCCGGTACCTCGCACACGCCCCACGAGATGGGAGCGGTGGCCAGCCGGTGCTGCATCGGGCCGAGATCGTGAGTCAAGAGCTTTCTGGACCTCGCTTCGTGTCCGGTCGTGTCGCCGAAGCGGCGTGTGACCTAGGTAACAGGGATTCGTCACCAGTTAACAGTAAGCGGTGCCGTGTGTCAAGACTTTGTCCTGTCTAACTTACTATTAATTTTGTCCTATCTAACTTACTTTTGACTTTGTCGTCTACACGTTACATACTGTCTTCTACGTCCATGAGCACCAAACCCTCGGCAAGAAACCCCGACGACTCGAAGGCCAGCGGAATGCGCTCCGTGCAGATAGACCGCGCCAGCCCGGTGCCGCTGTGGTTCCAAGTCGCCCGAGGTCTTCAGCAACTGATCGAAAGCGGCGAGCTACAGCCGGGGAACCATCTGGACAACGAAGTACTCCTCGGACGCCAGCTCAGACTCTCACGGCCCACGATCCGAAAGGCGATGGAGCACCTCGTAAGTCAGGGGCTGATCGTGCGACGTCGGGGGGTGGGCACTCGGGTCGTCCAACAGAAGGTCCGCCGGCCTCTTGCACTGACCAGCCTCTACGACGATCTCCGCTCCAACGGCGAGGAACCCACCACGGAAGTCCTCAAGCGAGTGATGGTCCCAGCAGATTCGGAGGTGGCAGCCGCCCTGCAGGTCGAGGAGGGAAGCGAGGTCCTGCTCGTCGAACGCCTGCGACAGACCAACCGCCAGCCCATCGCCCACCTGACCAACTACCTGCCTCCCGAGCTCGCCGACGTCACCGCCGAAGATCTGGCGAGCGGAGGCCTGTACGAAGCGCTGCGGTCGAGGGGCATCGTTCTGCACGTTGCGACGCAGGTCGTGGGTGCCCGGCGCGCCACCGCTACCGAGGCGAGGATGTTGCAGGAGGAGAGAGGGGCAGCTCTGCTGACCGTGCAACGCACGGCATACGACGACCACGGCCGGCCGGTCGAACTCGGCCTGCACGTCTACGCCGCCAGCCGCTTCAGCTTCCAGTTCGAGCTAGCTACTTCGCCTTAAAAAGTGGCTCTCCCGGGTGCCATGAAGAGACGCCTTGCGCGCGGCGTCCTCGGCGACCAAAGGACTGGACGGTGTGCTCGCCCAGGTGGCCCCAAGCCACGACGTCGAAGTAGCTGACCGCCTCGCTCCATTCCTGACTGTCACGATCTTGCCAGCGGCGGTTCTCGGCGACGACGTCCCAACAGTTCGTAGGCAAACTGCTTCCCCTTAACGGACAGCGAAATGGCGGCAACAACGTCCGCTGTAGACGGCAGACGCCTAATCGCGTTATTCACTGCCAACAGTTCGGATATGCCCCAACGATCGACGCGCCACACGTGCTGTACACTCCTGGTCCCACTGCCCTCACCGGGATGAGATAGTTGCCGTAAGGCGCTGTGAGCTCCGCGACCGTAGGCACCGGCTAGCCCCAGACGAGCTGGCCAGGTCGTGGCTCGAGGCGCTCCAATCCGGAGATTAAATCGTCCAACTCGGCTACCACCGTGACGCCCGGCCGCTTCGAGCAGTCCCGCGCCCAGTCGTGCTCAAGGAGGCTATCTAGTAAGAAGACTGCACGCCCATCCTCGAGAGCGAGCCGAGCCAGCATTCTGGCCCCGCTCCTCCACGCGGCCTCGACGACGACAGTGGCCATTGCGTACCCGCTCATCACAGCGGTCCTCATAGGGAACGACCACTTCGTAGGCGGAGACTCAGGCAGGAATTGAGAGATCACGGCCCCCTCGCTAGCTAGCTATCTGCGCCTGCAGTTCCGCATTCTCCTTCGGGTAGCAGTGGTACAAGCCTGTCCCGATCACCGCTACCGTGCGCCCTTGGCCCCCCAATGATCCCTGAAGCGCCGCGGTATCGATCCCAGCTGCAAGACCGCTGATCACAGGCACGCCCTGCGTGGAGAGGGCTCTTCCGAGATCGTAGGCCCGCTTGACACCGTCAGGTGATGGGTGGCGCGTGCCGACGATGGCCACACCTTGCGCGTCGCCGACCTGCAAAGAGCCTCGATACATGAGTATGGGAGGACGCTGATGCACGGTGAGAAGCTGCGCCGGATAACCCTCATCGAGGAAAGTCACAACCGACAGGCCCTCGCGCTCCCACCTAGCGATGGTGGCTGAAGCAGCGGTCAGTTCCTCCTCGAACCTGCAGCCGATTCGAAGAGCGCGTGCTGTCCGTAGCCGCGACCGAGAAGAACCTCGACAGCACTTCCAGCCTCTTCGACGTTGTCGGCTACGAGTTGCCACTTCGCGTGCGGTCGCATAAGAAGCGCTACGAGCGCGGCACGCTCACTGGAGGTTCTCATAGTGACAGTGTATGGGAACACACGTTCGATTTAGCTGCTCTCCGTGTCTTTATCGCCTACGCGAGCCCCCCCGCCCGAGGCTGAGTCTTGCTCGAACGCTTCATCATCGTCCTGGCCGCCACGCGGCGCCAGCTGCTTCCAGAATCGGGCAGAGAAACCTCGGCAGCCGTCGGTACGACCATCAAAATCAATGCTCGAAAAACAAAGCACGGAAACCCTCGCTAGGTTCGGCCAGCACCGCTGCGCCGCGCCAAGGCTAAGCGCTGCCTTGCGTCAGGACGGTCAGGCAAGATCGCCTCGGCCC
>JAKBBA010000093.1 GCA_021808665.1 Actinomycetes bacterium | reverse complement strand
CGGGCATGGACCATCGAAGTTTCGGGGAGAACTTCGAGCAGCGCTGGGTGTCGGACGTGTGGTCGCAAGGATTCAACACCGCGTTCGCCCGAATGATCGAGGAGGCCGAGGCCGCTGGAGCCCACGGTATCGTCGGCGTGGTCGACACGGTTTCGAGCCTGATCGACAGGTCCATCAGAGAGTTCCATGTCTATGGAACGGCCGTCGCTGTGGAAGGAGCGGCTCGCCCCCCCTCCATATGGTCGACGTATTTGGCTGGCCAGAGACTCGCCAAGCTGGTGGAAGCCGGATTCACGCCCGTCTCGGTTGTCGCTTCAATCGCCTCGGTGCGGGTGTGGGCGGTCTGCGTCACCCAGGCGCTGATGGCGGGCGGCTACCAGACCGGCGGGTGGAGCGCTCCGACCGGCGAGGTAACCCAGATATCCGACGCGCAGATGCAGGTTCGCCGTCTCGTCCGGGACCACGTCAAGTCTCAGATCGGCGCCGACACGCTCCACGGCGCCGACCTGGCAGCGGCTTGGCGCGACATCGGGGAAGGCGATTACGAGCTGCAGGCAGTTCTTCGAGGCACCAGAGTCCGCCGGGTCAGGCCGGCGGATCCCCTCCCGCCGCCCAAGCTGACGGTGCGACTGGTATGAGCTTTTCTGGCGATGATCTTCAACCAAGCGAAAGCATCCGGGAAAAAGTTGCCCACATGGCTGCAGGCGGGTACCTCGCCCACACTGGTGGCCGGAGGGGAGCGACCTCGGACCTGAGTATCGACGAGACTCTTGTCTTGCATTCAGTCGGCTGGGAACCGGTCGAACTCGTCTGCGGTGCGAGCTCGTTTTCTATACCGGCGGGAGTGTGGCTGTGGAATCAGGGGGAGATCACATCGGCGTCGTATGCTTACGCTGGCGCCCTCGCGCGGGCGGTGGCGTCGCTTCAGGGGGAATGTCGGGCTGTCGGTGGCCACGGGATCGTCGGAGTCCACCTGGAGGTGGCTGTCGAGCGACACCTCGTCAACGCAGTGATGGTCGGATCGGCGGTAGCCCCGGCGGATGGAAGCAGGCCGTCTGGCCAGCCGTTTGCGTCCGACCTCTCCGGGCGTGACTTCGCGCTGCTGCACCAGGGCGGTTGGGACCCTATCGGGCTTGCGTACGGTGCGGCGTTCGTAAATGCCCCGAGGCGCAGCATTTCCGTCGCGATGAGGCAGAGCTCGCAGAACGTCGAGCTGACCAACTACACCGAGGCGCTATATGCCGCACGAGAGTCGGCGATGGAGAGAATGCAGTCGATGGCCGAGCGCCTCTCAGGGCAAGGGGTTGTAGGCGTGAGGGTCTCCGAAGGCACCGTCGGCTTTGCGCGCCACGCGATCCGTTTTGCAGCATGGGGAACCGTCATCCGTCGCTCTGGGCGCCCCGACCGACTTGGGGAACCTTCGATGGTCGTCTCCTTAGGAGACGAGTCGACGGCGTTTGATGCTGCTTCTCTGCGGGGAGGGTGATCGCAGGAAGGCCGTCCGGCGAGGGTCGGCGGCGCAGGGTGACGGTTCGAATCGTCGTATCTGGGGTAGAAACAGACGATGAACTCAGTATCGCGAAGCAGGCCAGCGCAAGGACATGAGATTTAAATGCAGCTTTCAGGCAGCTTCGAGGCGCAAGACTTCGTGGAGATCGCCGAGTTACTAGCGCGGCGGCGATGCAGCGGCCGACTGGCCGTTCGCGCGGGAGGCCTTAGGGGGGCTGTGCGAACAGTCGACGGAGATGTTGTTTCGGCGGAGGCATCGGGTAGTGCTCTGATAAATGCCCGATCGACATGGCAGGTTACTTTGGAGTACATCCTCTTTGAGGTACTTCAAGCCGAATACGGGACATTTGATTATCAACCCGACGAGGCTGCGCTGGTAGCGCCGGGCCCGCGGGTCACTTTCAAGGAGTCGTTTGATGGGGCACGGCTGCGCCTCGAAACGTGGCGTAAGGTGGAGAAGGTGATCCACAGCTTCGAGGCGGTCCCTCGACTCGCTGAGTCGCTTCCCGCCGACATCCTGGTCGGTCGCGAAAGCTGGTCCGTGCTCGTCGCCTTGGACGGTCGGCGGACGGTAGCAGGGCTAGCGAAACGCTTGAACCGCGACATCCTCGAGTTTTGTGAGATCCTGGAGCCCCTGGTGAGGGAAGGAGCGGTGACCGTCGATCAATCCGAGGCTCCCTTCAGGTCCCTTCCCAAAGTTCGTTTGCAATGCAATCTCGGTGAGGCTTTACCAGTCGTCGATGATGAGGAGGGCCTGGTGAGCGTCACTCGGGGCGGTTTACCTCTCGGCCTCGCTTGGCCGAGGACGCCGATTGCGGAGCTCGCGAGTGTCGACCCTCAGGTCGATATTGTCCCTCCGCTGGAAGTGACCGCCGGAGATGGCGTGTCGTCCGACTCTGGCGGAGAACCCGACGATGGCCATCGCATCTCCCGTAGGCGGGGCTTTCGGGGGCGCAGTCCGTTATTGAGAGGGGCTAGCGGGGGATGAAGGCGGGGTCGCTGCCGTGGCGCTGATCATCCCGCTCGGACTGATCGTGCTGCTGGCGGGAGCGGCGGGCTGGGGAATCCCGCCGGGTCGCCGGGACGGTCGGTCGATCAGGACGCACAAGCAGACGGTCGGAACGATCGAGCGGATCGTCGGGAGTGTCGACTCCGAGTCAGGTGATGCATCAAATCACGTCCGGCTCGTGGACGAGGAGCAGCAGAACCCGAGAGGCTCTGGAGCAGCACAAAGCGCAGAACTGGCTGCGAGTGCGCACGTTGGGAGAATTGCTGCCCCTGCGAGGATTGTGAGCGTGGGGACGACGGGGGTGAGCGTGGGGTCGAGGCCGGACGCGGGACCAGACGAACGCGGTGGGGAGCCCGCGCCCGCAGCCCCGAAGCAGAAAGTGACCCACGTTGAGACGCCGCTTGCGCCTCTGCACATGAAGCGATCGAATCGTTGGGGCGCCGTTCCACCGGCCGCAGCCGGGATAGTAATCCTTGTTGCGGCGATCGTAGTTGCTGTCGGTGTCGCCCGGTCGCCTTCAACTCAAGCGACGGGGAAGCTCCATGCGACGGCGATCAACGGTCCTGGGGCAGCGTCAGGGAGTTCGGCTGCGAACCGCCCGAATCAGTCCAGCGCCGGTAGCCGAGGGTCCGGCGCTTCGGGGTCCGGCGCTTCGGGGTCCGGCCGTTCCGCTGGCGCAGGGTCTTCCGCGTCGAGCAACGTGACGGCCTCCACGACGACTCTGCCGGCGGTCAGCGCCGCGACGGCAACCACGACCGGTTATCAATATGACGTTGCTTCCAAGGTGGTGTCGGCGACGCTCACGATCACCGGCGCGTGCTGGCTGGCCGTGCGGGATGGTTCTGCGGCTGGTCCGACTCTGTTCGAGGCAACACTCGGTGCCGGGATGGTCAAGACTTTTACCTCATCGGGGAGCGGATTGTGGCTCCGGATCGGAGCCCCCGGGGCGGCTCAACTGCAACTCTCGGGGGAGAGCGTGACACTTCCGCCGGGCGGACCCTACGACATCACAGTGACCTCCTCTATCGGCTAGCCCGAACAGTTCCCCACGGGCTGCTGGCAAGGCGGTGCGTGGAGCTAAAGATTCGTGTTTAGGCGACCTAATGCCCATTTAGTACCTAGTTGCCCGAATTAAGGTCTATGTGGAACATGGCCGAATCTGAATAGTGTGGATCTGACAGTCGCCTCAGACGAAGTCGCTTGGTTGCAAAACGGGCATTCCAATCAGCACCCAGCCGAACTGAACTGGGTTGAAGTCGCCCTCTACCAACTTCTCCACCTCGAGCCTGCCTCCCGGATCTCCGCCCTCAGTGGCGATGTCCCGCCTCGGGTCGTGGAGCTCCCAGCAGGATTAGCTTGCGAGGCTTACCGCGAGAGCCCGACGGAAACTCCACTGCTGAAAGTGATAGCACCCTCAGATCAAGCAGCAGTCGTCCGGGCGTGGTGGAGAGCGCGCTCGAACGGGATGGCGAGCGCCGTCGTGCACCTACATGCAGATGCTGACAAAACCAAGGTCGTGCACCTCTTCGACCTACGAGACCGTCACGGCGTCGTGGTGGTGGTACTCACAGACGATCGCCCTACCGGCTTCCGTGAAGCCGCCGACCACTCGACACGTGTGTTCGCAGGGCCCCCGCCGGTCCGCTTCGGCCGGATTGCGAAGAACGCAAGCTCGATAATTCTAGACGTCGACAGCGGAGCCCAGGCGCTCCTGGGCTGGACTCGCGAGGACCTTGTCGGAAGGCCGACCTTGGAGCTCATACATCCCGACGACCATCCTGGGGCTATCTCCTGCTGGATGGCGATGCTCGGCGACAATGGAATGTCCAGACCCGCCCGCTATCGCTATCGACACCGTGACGGCCGCTGGCTCTGGATGGAAGTTACGAATGACAACCGGCTGAGCGATCCGCTCCACGGCGACGTCTTGTCCCACATGGTCGACGTCACCGAAGAGGAACGCACGGCGCGCGACCTCCAGGTACGACAGCAGCTGCTAGAACAAGTGACAGAATCCTTGCCCGTAGGGGTATTCCACGCCGATCTCGACGGTTCGATCATCTATTCGAACAACAAGATGGTCGAAATGTCAGGCTTGCATCCCGGCCAGCTCATAGTCGAGTGGCAGGCAAGCGACGGGTCAGCTCACCGAAGGGAACTGGTAAAAGCCATCTCACTTGCGGCTGGCGGCCAGGAATCAAATGCCGTCGTCGAGGTAACCGGACCGTCGTCCACGCCGACCTTCCTCTCTTTGCTCGCACGGCCGCTGCGAGATCGGGCAGGTGAGATCACAGGTGTCACCGGGTCGCTGTCTGACGTCAGCGGCGAAGTGCGCCGCCTGCGACAGCTCGAAGTACGCGCCGCAACCGATTCGCTTACAGGCTGCCTCAACAGGCGAGCGATACTCGCCCGCGTCCAAGAATCACTCGACGACCTGAGCAACCCGAGGGGCGGTGGTGGCGTCGGTGTGATGTTCGTGGACGTCGACGGGATGAAGAAAATAAACGACGAACATGGCCACGCCACCGGGGACGCTGTCCTTGTAGAGGTAGCCAACAGGCTTGCCGAGTCGCTTCGAAGCTGTGACGGGGTCGGTCGCTTCGGCGGGGACGAGTTCCTCGCCGTCGCCCCCGGACTTTGCAGCGCGTCCTATGCGCTTCTTCTCGCAAACCACGTGTCATCGCGACTTTCGGCAGCCTTCGAATCTGACGGTGTGGCTGTCGCGCTCAAGGCCAGTGTCGGCGTCTCGTGGACCTCCCGGGCCTGCAGTGACTCAGGCGAGCTTGTAAACCGGGCAGACGCCGCGATGTATCAGTCCAAGAGGGAAGGTAGCGGCGAGCCGGTCCTAGCGTACTGATCGCGATTCGAGGCGTGCTTTCCAGGGCGCCGTGCCCTACCGCGAGAGGGGTGGCAGTGGTGGTTACCGCTGTGAACGCAGCCAACTCTCGGCCTCGTCGCTGAGCGACGGTGGTGGCTGGCTCGACACGGGAGGCGTCCCGCTGATGCAACGAAATACCAATAGCAACACCGGTACACATACGAGTCCGGCGCCAAGGTACATGATCCCCACGCCGACCAGATTACTCAGCTGACGGAATTAGGAAACGGCCGACCAGCGGCAGTTCCCAGAAAGATTCGGCCCGAGCGATTGCCACCGCGACGTCCAGGAGATGTTCGGGGGAATCGTAGACGGCGTACCGTGCGAGCCAGTCAGGGTCGAACTTGGCGTTGAACTTCCAGAGGGACTCGATCTGCATTGACCCTCCCATACGTTTGAGCGTCCATGCCTGGACGCGCGCCGTGAGACCGTCACCGGCCTCGCCTGCCAGGACGGCTCGCATCGTGGCGAAGTTGAGGCCGAGGCCTTTCATCCCGCGCGAGCGCAACTCCCGGATCGTCTCGACGACCGCAAAGTCGATAAGGCCGTTCGGGTGCTCGCCGTCGTCGCGCCGCATCAGATCCAGCGAGTAGCCGGCGATGCCGGGGGCCGGGACGAACTGGCAGAACGCGACCGGCGGCCCAGGCTCCCCGTCGTCGCTCGGAGCGCGTACGACGGCCATGAGAAGGCCGCGATCCTCGGGTTCGAAGACGCGCCCTAGGGTCATCGAAAATCCGCGTTCGACGTCACCCCTTCGGGATTTGGTCATGACCATCGCCAGACCGCTGCGCAGAGCGGGGTCGAGATCTCCTGGATCGTGGAAGCTGATGGTGTAGCCGTACTTTGCCACCCGGTTGACGGCCTGCCTCAAGCTCTTGTGGCGCCCCCCTTCGAGGCTGAAGCGGTCGACAGCGACCACGGCCTCGTCTCCGACGTACAAGTCGCGCATCCCGGTAGCACGGTAGATGGCCAGCCAATCCTCGCCTGCGCCGAGACCACCGAGAGTCCACCCCTGCCGATCGACGTAACGGCGGAACTGCCGCCATGCTTCCTCTCGCTCCGCGAGGGGCCCCACCGGGTCCGGCGACACCAGGCAGACGGAACCGTAGACGGCGTGGGCGACGACGGTGTCACCCCAGAAGAAGAAGCTCTTGTCGGAGCGAAGAGCGAAGTAGTCGAGGGTGCCCGAGCCGTGGCGGCCGACGACCTCCCTGGCCCACGCAAGCCCCGCGTCTCCGGGGAGTGCGACACCGTCCCGTCCGGCAGCGCCAGTATCCGGCGCCGAGGGAGCGCCCGCGAGGTCCCGTCTGGCCGCGGTGTGGCGCCTGAGCGAGAGCCGGTCACCGCGTGCCCCCTTAGTCGTTGCGGCGTCGGCGGCCGTCGTCGAAGCATCGCGACGTATCGAGATGAGTCCCGAACGGCGCGCAACGACCGGCCGGAAGGTCACGACGAGCAGCGCTACCAGAAGCCCCACCGATGCCGTCACCATCGTCGGGAAGAGGAACGTTTCGATTCGCGGTGGGAGCGTCACTGCCGAACTTCCCACCATCCTCGCAAGCGCCGCCTCGAACGCTCTAGTCCAAGACACCCGGACGACGCGATGGTTGCGGGCGTGGTCGATCGCCGTGGAGATCTCCACCGCAAGTGCGCCGGCTATGGCGACGAGCACGGCCGCGATGCTCACGGTAGCGACGCCGCGTCCGGCGGCGAGCACGTCTGAACGGGCTCTAAACGAATCCCGGTACAGGTACAGGATCGCTGCCGAAGCGAGCGCTCCGGACACTTCGCCGACGTCGATCCCCTTTATGAGGTGCAGAACCGCAACCGTGACGAGGAGAACTTCGCAGACCACCCAGGCTCGGCGCTGGCCGCGCCGGACGCTTCGCGCGACGACGATCAGTCCGACACCGAGAAACGCTGCTCCAGCCGCCGCGACCTGCGGCACGATCAGTGGGAACAGGGTGCGTATGAAGCTGAGCCTGTCGGCTGCGGGGTCCGACATAGCAGAGATCAGGGAGCCGAAGCCGACGGCCATCAACAGGAGCGCCGCCAGTCTTCGCACCCGCCGGTCCCGACGTTCCCCGGAGCGCAGCGGTGGCCAAGATTCCCCCTCGGGATAGCACGAAACCGCCTTGGGCGTTCGGTCGTCGGCTGCTGCCCTGTCGAATCGATCGGCGACAAGTCGCTCGAGCAGTGCCGAGCCCGGAATGTCTTGACTGGCGTGCATCAAGCGCACGACCGGATCGCTCTCACCGGCCGCTGTCTCCACCCAAGACGCGATCGCGCTGGCGAGGAAGGGGGGTGGGAGGCCGAGCCCCGGCAGGCGGCTCGGATACGGCGAGACAACCTCGGCGACCGCACCGGCGTTGGCGTAGAAGCCGGGACCCAGATGCGTGAGCTCCGCCCGGCACGTATGGCCTGTGACGAGACCCCAGTAGCCTTCACCGACGAGCGTGCGGGCTGCTGATCTCGCACGAAGGTTCGGATCGCGCGCGGACGACCCGGGTTCGTCTTCGATCGCCAGAGCGCCCATCGCGCGGTTCGTTGCGCGGATGGCTGCGAAGGCTGCGCCGACCAGTAGGAGCAGTTCGACGAAGATCGCCAGTACGAACAGCCCGAAGCGATTGGTGATCCCGCCGTGGCGTGCGGAGTAGAGCGCGGCAGCAGGGATGCGCAGGGCGAGCGCGGCGACAAACGCAGCAATTATTAGCCAACTCGCGTGGATGAGGCGTCGATAAACGAGACGCGAAACGACGAACCGTGCGAGTGATCCCGCGTCGTCTAAGTGCTCTACGCCGTCGAGCCACCCCGTCCTGGCCCGAGACGGCATTCGCCGGCGCCGGCCGCGCTGCGCTCGGGAGCGCAAGACAGGTACGACCTGGCCGCGGATGTGGCTCGAGTAGGGCGAGTCAAGAGGGTTGCGCGGGTCTGTTGCTGCGCTCAGGGGATCGAAGGAGTGCCCCGGTTCGACTCGAACTTTGCGCGTCGCGTTGGGGCCTGCGACGTGCAGGTCCGCAGCGAGGGTCGTCTCGGCGCCCGTACGGGACAGGAGGATCTGACGGTCAGCCGGGCTGGCTGCGAGCCTGGTGTCCCTGTCTCCCGGCAGCACGAGCACCCGACGCCCCGGGCCGGCCGCGTAGGAGGCGAGCGATTCGCAGAAGTCGGGGTATGCCTGAAGGGCTTGAGAGATTTCGCAGCCCGAATCGAACATGTTCCCCGCGATCACGACGACGCCAGGTCCGGTCGAGCGTTCGATCGAGCGGGCTACTTCGAGTATCGCCGAAGCATGCCGGTCGGTTGGCTGTGGGCACAGATGCAGGTCGGCGAATACTCTGACCTGCCCGTCGCAGGGTACGTCGACATCGACGATGTCGGGTGTCTCGTCCGCGAAGTCCAACGCGAGCCTAGATCCTACTACCGTCGGGCCATGCGTGACCGCCCTCTTCGCGAAAAAGGCGTGCTGAGGCCGCTGGAAGCCGGTTGGTTGGGCCGAGACCGTTGGTTGGGGATGGCTGAGCGGCTCGGTCCGCTCTCATACTCCCAGCTCGGAGATCGCAGTCTCCAAGCTCCGAGCCAGGTCCGGGATGTCGCCGAGTGGCTAGGCGACAAGATGGATAGCTGGTGGCATGCGGACAACAGGCCCGACCCTTGGACCGTGGCGGTGGTCTCCGGTGACGACGGATCCTTGGCGAAGGCTCTCATAGACCTCGAGCCGGCCTGCTCGAAGGCGCTCAGGTATGTGGTAGTCGAACCGACAGCCACAGACGGCGTGGCCGCTCGGGCGCGTGTCGGTGCCAAGGTGGCCCTCGAGGAGCCTGAGACGCTTTTCCCGCTCAGCGATGCCCTCATGGCCGACGGCTCCCGGTCCTTCCCGCGAGGACGGGGGATGTTCGACTCCCTCGACCAGCGAGACGAGGAAACGTCGCTCGCACAAGGCGTCGGCCCTCTCGTGACCTGGACGCGCGACATCCCGGTGCTCTCAGGGACGTGCGCAGGCCCCGACGGTGACGCGAGCGGAGCAATAGTAGCGATCGGCGTGCTCGGCGCCGAGGCTTTCGACCTGTATGTCGCCGAAGAAGTCGAGGGTGAAGATAATGAGCCCGGGATAGCCTCGCCCGAATGCTGGAGGGAGGTTAGGATCGCAGCAGCGGAAGGCGCACCCCGTTCGCTACGCGACATCACCGTTCCACCCCCACCCGGCGGACTTCCAGTCGAGCTGACCGGCGTCGACTCCTCACGTGGCGACGCGGTAGTTGTTCCGGTCGGCGCTGCCCAATGGCTCCGAGACGCCTTGAGACTCGCGCCGAAAGGTCGACTCGTCGCAGTCGAGGAATGGTCTCATGGCAGCGTTCACCTCGACTCGGGCCGGGCGAACCGGCTCGGAGGATACTGGCTGACGCCCAGCCGGGCGGTGTCGCTCAGCGCGCTCGCGGCGGTCTGCCCGCCGGAGAGCCCTTCGGGTGTCCCCGTGGCAGGTAACCTGAGAGCGGTTACATGGAGCACAGCCTGAGCACCGGTGTCGCAGCGAAGCCGAACTGGACCTGGCGTGAGCCGGGTGTCGTCGGCGGACGGGCCGTCATATTCGACGTCGACGGGGTCCTATCGGATGCTGCCAACCGCCAGCACTTCCTGGAGGGCCGCCGTAGGAACTGGGAGGCCTTCTTCGACTCTTGCGGCGACGACCCGCTGATCGAGGAGGTGGCAAGGTTGCTGGAACTGCTCGACCCGAACCTCTCGGTGATACTGCTGACCGCTCGACCTTCGTGGGTGGCGCCGCACACTCTCGCCTGGCTCGAGCGGTTCAACCTGCGCTGGGACCTCCTTGTCATGCGCGACCGAGGCGACTACGACTCGGCCCCCGACTTCAAACGTCGTTCTCTCAGGGAGCTACGCGAGTTCGGTTTCGAGGCGCTGCTCGCCTTCGAAGACGACCGGCGAAACGTTACGATGTTCCACGAGGAAGGCATCCCGGCGATTTACATACATTCGGGATACTACGACTGAATTCTTCGCCTTTCTTCACGTCGGCAGGCGCAGAATGGGTGCATGTACAGAAATGCTGTGAAGACAACGGTCATCCTGACCCTTCTTGGCGCCCTGTGCGTCGGGGTCGGAAGCTTCTGGGGCGGAGCCGGGATAGTGATCGGTCTCGTCATAGGGCTTGCCTTCACCGGAGGGTCCTATTGGCTATCCGACTCGATAGCAATTCGCGCAGCCCGCGCCGTACCGGTTTCAGAGGCGGAGATGCCTCGGTACTACGAAGTCGTGCGCGACCTGTCTAGCCGCGCGAATCTCCCGATGCCACGCCTGTACGTGACGCCAGACCGCCAGCCGAACGCGTTCGCAACGGGACGCAACCCCGAGCACGCGGCGGTCGCAGTCACAGCCGGAATCCTCGAGATCTGCACCTGGGACGAGATGCGCGGCGTTCTTGCACACGAACTTTCCCACGTAGGCAACAGGGACATCCTCATATCGTCGGTCGCTGCGACTATCGCTATGGCGGTCACGCTTCTGGCGAGATTCGCAGCTTGGGGCGGTCTGTTCTTCGGAGGGATGGGTGGCGGTCGCCGCAACGAGGGTGAGAACATCCTGGAGCTGCTGGCGATGCTCATCCTTGCGCCACTTGCGGCCACGATGCTCCAGCTGGCCCTGTCTCGGAGCAGGGAGTTCGAGGCGGACCGTTCGGGGGCTCGGCTTCTCGGCGACGGCGAACCGCTGGCGAGGGCCCTGGCGAAGCTTGACGCCGCGAGCCGCCAGATCCCGATGCCCAACGCACGCCGCGAGATGGCTGCGCTCTATATCGTCAACCCTCTGGCAGGGACGAACGTGTCGATGAAGCGGCTTTTCTCGGATCATCCGCCGACCGAGGAGAGGATCGCCCGGCTTCGCTCCCGGACCTGGGCGCGCTGAGTCCGCCGACGTTCGAAGGATGCAGACGAGATTGCTACAAACGTTGCTCATCGTTGAATCCTGCTTGTCTGATACCGACGGATCGCGATGCCGAACCAAATAGACTCGACGGCGCCAAACGGCCATGCTCCGGACAGGAAGCCATAGGCGCTCGACAAGAGGCAGCCAACAGCGAACGCCAGGATGAACTGACAGCCCCTACGTTCCAAGGCGTACATCGCCATCATGAAGGTAACGGCGCATACTCCGTAGATGGTTACAGCAGACATGCGTCGCTATCCTTCATCGTTGATGCCTCACGCCCGGTAGCGATCAGGATGTAGCGGATATCGTCGGTGACCGGGCTGGGCCGGCCCAGGAGCCCATCGAGGATGTCGTGGGCCTGCACCTCTTGAGTGTCGCGTGTTTCCAATCATGGCGTTGCGATGGAGTACCCGAGTGAGCCACCGCACCTCTGAAGGGCCGCCGACAGCCCGTTGTCGGCGA
>JAKBBA010000092.1 GCA_021808665.1 Actinomycetes bacterium | reverse complement strand
TCGGGCCACCTGTGCTCCTCTGAGCTTTGTCCTTTCAGAGTTTCATGCTCGCAGCGATCCCCGACCCAGCGCCAGGCGCGGCCGGGTCCGGACGTCGGGTAGGCGACGGGATCCGTGACCGGGACGCCTCCGGTGCGGGTTCCCCTTCGGAGGCGTCTTCGCTGTATTCGCTGCGGCGGCATCTCCCGAGGGACCGGGCGAAGTGGGGTTAGGGGGCTTTCCCGGCGGGGCGCTATCTTCTGGTGCGTTCGCGGTGCTTGCACCCCGGCCAGCAGCAGGGCCGGCGCTGACCATCTTCGAGTTCCTCTTGGGTCCGACGAATTCTGCGCGCTCGGGTCACTTCGTGTTTGGCGTCTTCGACCCAGCAGATGAACTCGTTGCGGGCTAATGGTGTGATGTCGTTCCAGGCGTCAAGTGCCGCGGGGTTGGCGATCAGCGCCTCGTGTAGATCCGCGGGCAGCGCATGCAGCACCCCTGCGGGCACCTCTTGGCTGCTCATTGGCTCACGGTACTTAACCGCTGGCGGACCCGTCGAGCCGGGTCGATGACGGTGGCAGGCCGACGGTTCTTATCCGGCGACGCCATGCTCAGACTGGAGCGCAAGGTCGAGACGATCACCCCGTCCGGTCCCACAGGAACGACAGCGGCAGGAGATACGCGTTGCCGGCAGCGTCGGCGGTGGCGGTCCGGGCGTCCTTGTCGGCGCTCAGTCGAGCGAACGCGTTGCGCTTGCGATCTTCGATGCTGCGTGGTGGGTCCATCTCTTGTTGTTCCTTGGTCTCAAGGTTCCTCGAAGGATCAATCGGACTGTGAGCGGTGCGCCACGACCCTGGTTGGCGGTCGCCGCCGCCGCGGCGGCTCGATCGGCTCGCAGCACCGCGTCGGGCCCGGCTGGCGAGCTGGCGGGCCGCAGCAGCCGAGCGGCCGACGATGGCGGCGATGTCGTCGAAGGGGACAGCGAAGACGACGTGGAAGACGAAGGCGAGGCGCTCCGACGGCGTCAAAGCGTCGAGCACCAAAAGCAGGGCCGGACCGAGAGTGTCGGCGAGGACCACCTCGTCTTCCACCGAAGCAGAGTCCGCCTCACCCCCGGCGAACTCCAACGGCAGCTCAGGCCGGCCCTGGCGGGACCGAAGCACGCCCAGGCACCCGCGACAAGACGGTGGTCAGCCACCCGCCCAGGTTGTCGATACTCGAAGCGTCCGAGCCGTTGAACCCGATCCACGTCTCTTGGACAGCGTCCTCGGCTCCGGTGAACGAGCCCGGCACCCAGTAGGCCACCTGGTGCAAACACCGCCGGCTGGCGTCGAACCCAGCGGAGCGATCGGCTTCCATACACTCACCTTGACACGTCAAAAGCCGAGAGCGTGACAAGCCGGGCGCTGCGACAGCCACCCCAGCTCACAGCCCCGCAACACCAACCATCCCGCGGCCGCCTCCCTCGGACCAGGCTCCGCGCCCCACCAACGCCCCCCGGCGTCCCGTAAACCGATCGGCTACCGGGGCCATCAGGCCTGCGCTTCTGGTCGTGGTGCGTGGTGGAAGGTCTTCTGAACGGCTAGGCCACAGCTGCTTCGAACAGGGCGACCAGGAGTGGGTGGGGCGAGGTCGTTGTGCTCGAGGTCTGAGGTACGAAAAGGGTTGCCATGAAGAATCGGAGGCCCGGAAGTTCGAGGATCCGAGGCTCGTCGTCTTGGTCCGTGCCGGCCACCACCAGCCCGGCCTGCACGATGGTGTCCAGGTCTGCCGGGTTCAGGCCGAGGTTGCAGTAGTAGCGCTCGGTGACGGTGGCCTACCGGTAGGCGCTGGACGCCTGAGTGTTGTCGTCGATGTGGACCGGCATGGTCTGGCCGACGAGGGAACACGAGGGCGGGGTGATGAACAGCGTCGAGCCCGGCCAGGGCCTCCTCGCTGTTGTCCTCGACTCGCTGTGTCGGAACCCACCTGACCTCAACTGACGAACCTCGGTCGGCGCCGGCGAGCTGTGCCGCCGCAGTTGTGGCCAGATGCCTCTCGTTCGCGGACTCGTAGTCGCTGATTACCCCGAGGCAGACCATGAGGTCAGTCGCGCGCTCGGCATCCAACCGCCCCGTCCCATGAACCCATCGGCTGTCGAGCTGATCAGCAGGCACCTGGAGATCGATGCTCCCCGAGCAGAAACCGGCCGGCCGAGTTGTGAGCCCCACCGGCCGGTGTCCGTCTACCTGGCGCCCTGGTCGGCCTCCGCCTGACAGCGAAGGCATTTGCTGTAACGCTCCGGCAGGCTCGTGCCCGGCGACATGACTGCGGCGCGGACACCCCGATGGCCGCAGAAACCGCAATGCACCATGTCAATCACCTCCTTCAATCACTGCGGTCAACCCGTGCGTGGTCTCAGAGGCCTCAGTACAGTGCGACATCGGTCCTATCAGGCCCGACGGGTCCGTGTTCACTCCAACGAGCGCACGAGCCGATCGTCAAGGTTAGGGCCCGCTTGAGGATCCCTCTGCGGATGCCCTCACTGCTCAGGCACTCAAGATCTGCTCGTAGTGCTCGACCGTCGGGAACGGCTCGTAGAAGTGGTGCAGCATCTGGCGCCACTGCTCGTACTCCGCCGACTCGCGAAAGCCGACCGTGTGGTCCTCCAGCCGGTTCCACTCCACCAGCAGCAGGTAAGTACTGTCCCGCTCCAAGCACTTCGACAGGGTCAGCCGCACGAAGCCAGGCACGGCGACGATGATCGCCTTGGCCTGCGCGAAGGCGGCAACGAAGTCGTCATCGTGGCCGGGCTTAACCGATAGCAGCGCGTGTTCGAGGACCATCCCCAGATGATTACAGCCCTGACCGCTCAGCGATCCCTGGACGGTTAGCGATCGGCTACTGCGACGCTCGGACGTCCTTGATCCGTCGGTAGAGCCTGGGGGGATGGTCGGGGACGGTGATGAAGCCGTGACGGGCGTAGAAACGAGCGGCGGCCTCGTCGATAGCGTCCACCACGACGAGCCGGGCGGCGGCTGCTTCGCCAGCAGTGACCGCCTTGCGCAGCGCCTCGGCGAGCAGTAGCGCTCCGAGCCCGTGGGCTGAGCTGTCGACGGCGTCGTTTGAGGCCACCATGTCCCGGTGGGCTTCGATCACGCTGGCGGCCCGGGTGGTCACCGTGTCGAGCACGAAGCTGGTCACCGTCGTGCCCTAGAGTTCTGCGGCGTGGCGGATGAGGGCTTCCTGGTCTGGGCTCACGCGCATCTCCAAGCGGTGACGTTTCGAGGGGTGGACGCCCTTGCTCATGACCTGGAGGATATAGCGTCCGGACACTGTCCGGACGGGGACCTCGACGCGACGTCCCGCAACCCGAACGGCCTACGGGACGCCCCTGGTTGCAGCGGGTGCCCACGAGGAGGTGTCCCGTATACCCAGCCCGAGAAAAAGCCGGTGACCCCCGCTATCCGGGGCAGGCCCGAAGGCTCCTCGACCGAGTCCAGGGGGCGCCCCGATTCGCAGACGACCTTGCCGGGTCGGCGCGGCGTGGAAGACTGGCAGTTGTGGATGACGGCGACCAGGTCCTCATGGTCGCGGACGCACTGGGATGGTCCAGGTGGCTCACAGACCACGGCGGGGAGCGCTCCAGCGTCTGGTTGGTGTTGGCCAAGAAGGGCACGACCGAGCCGACGAGCCTGACCTATGACGAGGCCCTCGAAGAGGCGATCTGCCACGGGTGGGTTGACGGGCAACTTGCCAAGGGCGACGAACGAACCTTTCGCCGTAGGTTCGCTGCGCGACGAGCTGGCAGCGCGTGGTCGAAGCGGAATGTGGACCTGGCCAAGCGTCTGATCGATGACGGGCGAATGAGGCCACCGGGCCTGGCCGCGATTGACCGGGCGAAAAAGGACGGCAGCTGGGATCGTGCCTACGACGGACAGGCGACGATCCAGGTTCCTCCGGATCTGGCTTGCGCGTTGGCTGCCAACCGAGGCGCTGAGGAGATGTTCAAGCGACTATCAGCGTCTAACCGCTACGCGATCTTGTACCGGGTCACTACGGCTAAACGCGTCGAAACCCGCCAACGTCGAATACAGCAGCTCGTTGCCATGCTCGCAAGGGGAGAAACGATTCACCCCCAACGCTAGACCACACGTCGACAAGGCCGCCATTGACCCTGAGCGGGAGCGCAATGGTTCCGCTGACATCCAGCGACCCGGCCAAGGAACGGGTACCCCCTATTGCTCGATGAGCAGATCCCCAAACATCTGTTACCGGCGGCGATCAACACACGACCTGGCGTCGGCACCTGGAGCAGATCAGTCCCATGGTCGCAGGTAGGTCGATACAAGTCACTGTCAATCTCGGATCGCTGCACATCAGCCCTTGGGCCGAGCTGGGAGTCCTCGTCGGGTTGGTCGCGGCAGCCCTCGTCGGCGGCGGACCCTCTTCCGTCTCCGTTACGCACGGACAAGCCGAGCGTAACGGACCCTGCTTGGACGGTCGACTCACCAGGCAACCAAGGCCGAACCGTGCACCTACAGCCGGCTCCTGCGAGTCACCCCCGACCACGGCCTTAGCCATCCAAGCCACCCTGCCCCACTCCAAGCCGGCTAGCGGCGCCTACACAATCGTCAATTTCTACTTCCCGATCGGGCCGTCGGCTGGCCTCGCCGTCTACTCCGCCTGTACGCTCCGCACGGCCATGTGGTATCTCCGCCGGAGAGACGCCTGAAGCCCGGACGGTTGAAGCGAATGGCTGCGCAGCGCACCACGGCACCTACCAGATCGGTCGCGCCGATAAAGCACCCACGTGCATGACACTCGGCCCTACCGCTCACCATCTCTGCTCCCGAATCCCAGGTCGATAAGTGCCCAGCCGTCGGCTAACACCGGGTTCGGGTGGCTGTTCTGGGCGCTTCGGCCTTTGGACGGGCAGGGTTGGCCTAGTGGTCAGCGTGCCGGTATGTGCGCGTCCGCCCCGCCGGGAGTGCTTCGATTACGCGTTGTTGTGTGGAGGCGAGACCGGTGGTGTCCGCCGCCGGCTTGTCCCGTTCCGGGCGGTCTGCCAATACCGGAGGGTGGTGGGGATGCCGAAGAAGGCGACTCCGCCGTAGCTGCTGATCGCCCCCGATATGTGCAGCACACGGGCTAAGCGGGGGTTCGTTCGCTCGGCGTTGTTGGCGGCCACCTGGATTCCCATGCCAAGGGCGCTGGTCATCATCGCCGACTTCGCGCGCCGGTCGGGGAACACCCCAGGCTCGTTGTTGCGGAGCAGGTCGTAGCCGGTGACCAAGGCGTTGGCCGCGTTGTAGGCGGCGACGGTGGCGATCAGGGGTCGGTCGGCAAGGCGTAGACGCCAGACATGCCACGCAGCCCAAAAGATCTTCGGTTTGTCGCCGACGTGATCGAGGATTTCCCCGACACGGGTGACCGTGCCGGTTCGGCGGGCGATGATGCCGTCGGCCAAGTCGGCAAAGTACGACGGGGCGCCGACTGCGTATCCCTTCCAGGTTCCCAGCCTGGGACCAGCCCACCACGCGCCCACGAAGGCGATGACGTCGAGGAAGTTGGCCGGAGTGACGACGCCGCCGGTGGCAGCGGCGACGCGCTGCAGCGCCGAATCGGGGGTTTCGGCCACGGGTCGATCCTACACCGTACACGGCCCTACCCGGCCCGCCGAGAATGTCGCAGAACACGAACTTCGAAACTGCAAGCCCATTTTCTCAATTGCTGCCTTCGGGGTGACTCGCCGGACGGAGGACAGAGCGACACTTTGCAAGGTGGTACGGACGTCGATCGACATGGGCTGAGACCGTTTCGGCAGGTATGACGCGAAGGCGGATCCATCTTGGGACTATGGACCTGGTTCTCCAACAGGCAGGCGTGTTCCTCGCCGCTCTCGCAGCGAGGAGCACGTCGTTATCGATCTTCGATCGAGTGCCGGCGGCTCGCCAAACGGAAGAAGGACTAAAACTATTAGCGGTGAGGTCCTGGCGTTCATCGCCGAGAAGCTCGCCCCTCTCTTGGCACGCCTCGGCATAGCTGACCTCGATTGTTTCGAACCTCTCGTGTCGCCTGAGCTCCTCAGAACTGCGTAGGCCTTCGGGATTGCCGGATCATTGTCGCCTTCGGTAGTTCCTGTTGGGCCCATTCGCCCGATCAGATTTGCGGCCAGTCGGGGTGCCCCCGAAGACCCGAAGATCAACCTCGCTCAGGTGCCAACGGCGCCCCTACCGCCGGTTTCAGGACGTATGGGTTGGGGTGTCAGGTCGTATGAGCGTCGGTCTGGGCCGCCCAGGGTTCGGCGCGTCGCGTGATCTCTTGGATGACTGGCCCTTTTGCTCTGGCGTAGTAGTTCATGTCCGTGAAGCTCTCGCCGAGGAACCGACGCTTGACGCTCTCATAGAGCGTCCGGTCGTCGGGCGCCTGGCGCAGCCAGTCCCGGAACAGCAGGTGTCGGCGTTCGTCGTCGGATCCTGCTTTCCACACGTGGACGTCGCGCTCGGGCGTGCGGAACATGCGATGCCCAGCTTCTCGGACTCGCAACTCGTAGCCGGTCGTCTCCAGGGCGTCGAGGTAGCCGCCGTCGTTGTCGGGATCGTCGACTGCGACCAGGATGTCGACGATCGGCTTGGCGGCGAGACCGGGAACGGCGGTGGAGCCGACGTGCTCGACGCGCCGGGCGACGTCGCCTAACGCATCGACGATGCGGACACGCTAGCTGGCGAATCGAGATGCCCACGTGGGCGTGTAGTCCACCAGGATGAGCTCTCGCTCCTCGCGCCCTCCGATCAGCACAACGT
Organism: Actinomycetes bacterium; assembly: GCA_021808665.1. The sequence goes on along the minus strand of JAKBBA010000092.1, from coordinate 5,153 downwards.
CGAGGTAGTCGTCGAAAGCGTCGCCGGACGACGAAGAAGTCACCTCACCCAAGGATACGCGAAGCCCCCTAACAGCCATCGCGCTTCGCCACAGGTCTCCAAAGGGCTAGGCACCGGGCGTAGACGCGAACGCGCCCAAAGTCTTTCAATTCCCGAGTCCGTCGCCTCCCGAGCCTGGACGCGTATCCCATTATCAGCATCCAAAGGCTGCCACATACCGCCGGCATAGGCCGTCCAACCGCTTTTAGCTTGGGTTCTTCAGCAATGATCTGACTGGAGAGGTCTACACATTCATTTTGCGGTATACGAGACTCGCCGGGCGAGATTCGACTCCACCTCGACCACTCTCAGTTGGGCGGCCTGGCCGTGGGCGGAAGCAGGCACACCACCGTTTATCAGGATTTATCAGCTCGTATAAGCCGATCTGTTATACGACTAGATAAAGCCTGATCGTGGATCCCTCCGCTGACCCGCACCGTCTGGGGGCGCGCCACGGAGCGGGACCAGCGCGACCGTAGCTTGGTGCTCACAAGTTGCGCGGTCACGCAAGCGACTCTGCCAATGCCAGACGGTCCTCCGATCCGGAGCGGCGAGCGCAGAGCAACGTTGGACTGCCCGGCGCCGACTTGTGATCGCTGTCGACCGAGTACCGGCTGCCTTGCATCGCTGGTGGGAGCGGCGACGTTCGTGCAAGGCTACGTGGGGACGCCCGAGCCGATCACCCCCGAACCTAAACCGTCGAGACTCGACTGTCCTGCTGTGGCCGGTCACGCAATCTCAGGAGGGCGTCACCAAGCAGGGAGAATCGCACCCGTTCCTGCTCCAAGCGGATCGAAGGGCCGAATGTGCCCTCCACCAGATCCCGGTAGAGTGCCTGCTCGTCAGCGGTAAGGTGGGGAAGGGACCGGTTGGTGGGCGAAGGCTCGGTCACCCACTGCGCTCGGTGCGCCAACATGGTTCGGTGATCCATGAGGAGCGACTGCACCGACGGTAGATGGCTCCGCAACCTGTTGAGTATGTCGAACCCGTGGGTGTCGATGTCGCCCCAGTAGACGACCTCTTTCTCCCCCAGCCATGGCAGGGTGGTCACACCGCCCAGGGCGAAACCCGACCCGAACACGACGACAGCGTCGGCGATCGACGGGAAGGCCAGATAGGTAACCTCGTTCTCCACTACGAACACCGTCGAAATGCCCGGGTTTCGTGCTGCCAGCTCCTCGGTCCGGACCGTCATCTCCGTGTAGTCCACCGGCTCGCTGTCGAGCGTGCGAAACCGTGTATAGGCCGGCTTGTCCAAGAACTGGAACTTCCGAGTGAAGGTCGGCGGCACCGCAGCGTAATCGACTCGTTCAGCAGGCAAGACTGTTGTCAAAAGCTGGTCGAGCAGCTTGTGGTTGTGCTCGACGAACTTGGTGTCGACTCCTTCCACGTCGATCTGGCGTACGTAGTAGCGGGTCGTGTCGTGACGCTCGACCCATGCCACAGTCGCCAGGATCTGCCCCCATATAGCAGCGTGGCGAAGGGCGACGGTGGGGTGGTTTACGACCCAGTCGACGAGGGCCGGCATCGCGCTGCGAGTTCTGGCGATCAGGTCGTCTAGAAGGCGGACGTCGGAGGCTGTCCCGAGGATCAGGCACAACTGTTCGAAGGAGCGCACAGTCACCCGGGCCGGTACGAGGTTGGCGCCCAGGTTGCGGCTGCGGACCTCCCTGTGCTCGACGCAGAAATGGCGGGTCTCCCGCTCGAACCGGGCCAGCCAACTCCGGGAGGCGTCGAGGCGTTCCAGCAGGTCCGCTGCGCCGGGACCTTTTACGGGCAGTGAAACCAGCTTCCACGGCTCGCCTGACGCGTACGCCTTCAGGTAGGCGCCTGTGTCCCACCTCCGTCGCAGGGTGGCCAACAGCTGATCGGCACCGGTCCAAGCCGGGGCCGCGTTGCGCTGGCTGAGCGTCACGCGGCGGGACCGGCCACCACAGAGGCCACCGTCTGGTTGGACCGGTTGATCCGCCGGCGGAACTCCGTGATGCTCAGCGACTGGAGCCTTGAGTAACTGCCGTTGGGATTGTCGACGAAGCCGACCGACGAGACGAAAGGTTCGATCACTCGGATCTTCTGCAAAGGCGTCACGATGAGCAGTTGCAGCCCGAGCCGGGTGAAAAGGCTCAGAGCGTAGCGCGTCGACGCCTCCGATCCACGGCTGAACGCTTCGTCGATGACCACGAAGCGGAAGGCTTTAGAGCGTCCGGCTCCCCAGTCCAGTTTGAACTGATAGGCGAGGGACGCCGCAAGGATGGTGTAAGCCAGTTTCTCCTTCTGCCCGCCCGACTTTCCGGCCGAATCGCTGTAGTGCTCGTGCTCTCGGTCGTCGTCGCGCCACCGTTCGGACGCGGAGAACACGAACCACTGCCGAACGTCGGTTACCCGGTGGGTCCAGGCCCGGTCGATGTCGGCGAGGCCCTCGCGGCCCCTGAACCGGTCGATCAGCGTTTTTACTTGAAGGAATTTCTGCTCGGAGTACTGGTCGCTGCGGTCGGCACTGACGATGCTGTCGGTGCAGGCTCGAAGGTCGGCCCGGAACTGCTTGACGTCGGTGTTCGGGCTGCTCTCGGCGATGAGCCGGATGTAGCGCCCGTCGTTGTAGTCGATGCCCTCCAGTGACCCGTTGATAGTCTCGATTCGTTCCTGGATGTCGCGCTCATGTGCGTGGAGTTTGGCTGAGAAGCCTGCGATGTCGCGGATGGTGTTCTGGTTGAGGTAGTCCTTGAACTCCCGCTCGAAGCGGGGAAGGTCGTCGGCTGCCACGCGACGGTGCAGCTCCCGGTAGTCGCCGCCGGCTTCGACCGAGTCGTCCATCTCGGCCGTCTCAGCCGGGTAGCGGTGCCGGAACTCGGTCATGGCTTTGACGATCCGCACACGCGACCGGTTCTGGCCATCCTGGACTTTTTGCTGCTGGCGGGTGATGGCCTCGCGTACAGCCTGCTCGGCCCGGGCCAGACCGGCCGCGTCTGCGGGCGCCCCCCCGCCGTGCTCCGAGAGCAGACTTTCGATCGCATCGCGTTCGGATGCGTCTACGGGCCGGTCGGCGTGGGCCGCCAGGGTGGTCTCGGCCCGGCGGAGCTCCTCTTCGGCGGCTTGGCGCTGATGTTCGAGAGATCCCCTCTGAGTCAGGAGGGCGCTGCGCCGCTTGTCGTGGCCGGTGATCGCGTCGACGACCCGGTCGAGCTCTAAGTTGAGAGCTGACAGGCGGTCGGATGCGGTGAGGATCCGCTCCTTCTCGCTCTCGAGGGCGGCGGCCTCGTTGACCAGCTTCTCCCAGTCCAGTTCCTCCCAGGTCGAGTAGCCGGCCAGGCCGGCAAGGGACCGCAGACGTTCGGCCGCGGCGTCCGTCTCTTTTTTCCTGTCCTGCCTCTGCGAATCGGCGAATGAGATGCGGCGCTGCATATCCCTTGCGTGCGATATGAGAGCGTCGATCTTGGCTTCATTGGTCCATCCCAGGACGTAGTGCCGCCGGTCGTCGATCCGGCTGCGGTCGTCCTTCTCGTGGCGCTCCCTGTCTTTGATCTGCCCGGTCCGGGTGAGCGCCTTGGCGCTGGAGCGGAACTCCGCCATGGTTTCGACGCAGGCGTGGTTGGCCCTGCGACCGAGCTCCGACGCCAGCCAGGCTCGCAGCGGCGTGTCGGGCTTCATCTCCAGGTGGTCTAACAGCAAAGGCAGACCGTTTTGGCGGTGAGGCGGGGGAGAGGCCATGACGGCCGGGGGAACCCGGTAGTAGACCAGGCGGGCGGCGAGGTGCCGGTCGTTGATCCACGTGGACACCCGCTCGTAAAAATCGTTCGGGACGAGCATGGACAGCGCAAAGTTGTGAAGTACCCTCTCCGCCGCGCCCTCCCAATCGGCGGACTCGGGACGGACCTGGATCAGCTCTCCGGCGAAAGGCAGGTCGTCGGGATCGAGCCGCAGGTCGGCGCACAGGGCTGAGCGCAATTGGAGGCTGGCGGCGGGCAGGTTGTTGCGACGGGTCTGGAGGCTGCGCAGCTCGTCGTTGACCGCCTGCCCCTCCGCCTCTGCCTTCTGAAGCTCGACGTGTGCTTCGGTGAGTTTGTTCTGCGCTTCCGCCTGCTGCTGGCGTAGCTGGGCTTCCCACGCCGCGACCCGATCCTTGGCAGCGCTGAACTGTGCCGAGCTGGCCACTGGCTCGAGCCCGGCGCCGGTCAGGAGCTGATTGAACTCCTTGAGCCGGTCGCGACGGGCTGGGTGCTCACCGTGCAACCGGTCGATCTCCGCTGCGATGGTGACCAGCCGGTCACCGCCGTGGCCGGCGATCTCGCTCCTCAGCCGGTGCTCGTCTTGTCGAAGTCGGCCGAGTTGCCCGCTGAGCGTTTCGATGTCCGCGCATACCAGCTCGATCCCGGCGGTAAGGGCGCTCAGCTGAGAACCGAAGATCTCCCGTGCCTGCTCGGCGAAGAAGAAGGGCAGCGTCGCCTGCCGGGCCGCCAGCAGCGCGATCGTCTCGTTGGCCTTGTCGTAGGCGTCGAGGTCGGCGACGAGAGGCCCGAGCATGTCGAGTTGCGCACGAGCCCGCACGACGGCGTCGTGGGCTCGGGTCAGGTTCTCGAAATGGTCCACCAGCTTCTCGATGTGGGCTTTGGTGTCGAACGGTTCGAGCATGTGGCTCCGGACGAAGCCGGTGAGGTCGTCCACGGCCTTCATGGAGACCGTCTGGTGGAACAGCTCCATGGCCTGCTCGGATTCGATGCCGAGGCGGCGCCGGAACTCCCGTCCGTAGTCGGGGAAGGTGTCGGCGACCTTCGCTCCGGCCCCTTTCAGGCGGCGCTTCAAGGGAGCCAGGTCGGCGCCGAAGTCGAAGAAGTGCTCCCGTATCGAAAGGGCCGCGTCGGCCACCACGAAGAAGCGGTCGGGTTGACCGGGCTGCCCGGACTCCCGGGGCCGGAAGACTTGGGCGAGGGTGACGGTGGTTGCGAAATCCGAGTTGGCGAACACCCCGAGTATCACGGAAAAGGTGCCGGCGCCGCGCAGGCCCACCGCCCGCGAGGTCCCGGTCGTCTCGTTTCGTTCGGACTTGTAGTGGCCTTCCACGTACGAGCGCAGATCCCGCTCCCGTGTGTCCGCGCCGGCGGCCCGGTTGTAGGAGA
>JAKBBA010000091.1:2894-11993 GCA_021808665.1 Actinomycetes bacterium | reverse complement strand
ATAGTCCCGGCAGTGGTAGCCGATCTCGGCGATGGCGGGGTGGGTGATGGCGATCTCGGTGATGTGGGGGGCGTAGATGACGACTTGGCCGCCGTCGGCGACGATCGGCTCGACCTTGTAGAAGCCTTTGGCCCCGGTCCACATGTCGTCGTACTTTTCGGGCAGGACCGACAGGACTCGGCGGACCGGGGCGTCGAGGTAGCGGATGTGGGTTTGCGCCGATATCTCGGCGGCTGCCCGCCACGCTTGCCGGGGTTCGCCGAAGGTGGCGGCGTGGAGGCCGCCCGTTGGGGCGGTGACGACGCACAGCGCAACGCGGTCGCCGGGGACCATGGACGCGGCCTCGTCGATCAGGGCGCGAACCGGTGTCTCGCCGAGCGTGCCGATGATACGGGCGCTGGTGATGAGGGCGCCCAGCCAGTGCGACAGGTCGATGAGCTCACGGCCTGACACGCCAGGGAAGAGGTACTTGTTGCCGCCGGAGAACCCGGCGACCTCGTGGGGGAATACCGGCCCGACGATCACCGTGAGGTCGGCGTCGACCACGGCCCGGTTCACCCGGATCGGCACGTCCCGGCGCAGCCGCCCTTCCGTTAGCTCGGCGATCCGTTCGGCGCTGATCGTGCCCAGCCGAACGAATGTGGACGGCTCCCACCATGCGTGCTGGACGATCTCGGTTCTAGGATCCTGCTCAACGACGCACACAAAGCCGGGCCCGAGGTGGTCTGCGAGGTGCCCGGCGTCCATAGCGGCGTGGGTGCCGAGAGCGACAAGGACCGTGAGCCGGCTGACTCGATCGCGAAGCGCCCGGTGGATGGCATCGAGGAGGGGCGGGAGCGGACAGGTCCGCGTGCCGTCGGGGACCAACACACAGACGCTTCGACCGTCGACGGGTAGAGCGGCGAGCTGCTCAGCGACAAAGGCCTCAATGTCGTCGTCGGCCAGCAGTTTCGCCTGGCCGCCCACGAAGGCGGCCGCATCGGCGAGCAAGGCGCCACTTCGCCGTTCGGTCACGTCCCTCACCCCCCTGCTGCAACTGTTGCGGCGACACTCGCCCAGAAGCATTATAGGAAGGTGGCACAGGCGGTTTCCGGGCTCGCGATTCATCCCGACCGCCTCCTTCCCCCCGGCCCCGACGAGCGGGTAGTGGCCCGGCGCCTGTACGAGCAGGTGGCCGATCTTCCATTGGTGTGCCCGCACGGCCACGTCGATCCGCGCCTGCTTCTCGAGGACCGGCCATTTCCGGATCCGGCGAGCCTGTTCGTCACCCCGGACCATTACGTCACCCGCCTCTTGCACGCCGATGGAGCGTCACTCGACGAGCTCGGCGTCGGTCGGGGCCCGCTGCCCGAGCCAGATGCCCGCGAGGTGTGGCGGCGGCTGTGCGAGCGTTGGGCGATCTTCGCCGGGACGCCGGTTCGCTTGTGGCTGGAGGCGGAGCTAGCCGAGATATTCGGGGTGACGTTGCGCCCCTCGACGGGGACCGCCGATGCGATCTTCGACCAGGTGGCCGAGCGTCTTGCCACCGACGCGTTCGCGCCCCGCGCCCTGTACGAGCGTTTCAAGATCAGCGTGCTGGCCACGACCGCTGACCCGTGCGACGACCTGGCCGCCCACGCTGCTCTGGCCGCCGATTCGTCGTGGCCGGGCCGGGTGATCCCCAACTTCCGCCCGGACCGCTACCTCGAACCGGGGCGCCCGGATTGGAAGGAGTCGGTCCGCCGCCTGGGTGAGGTTGCCGATGTCGACACCGGCAGCTACTCGGGTTACCTGGGGGCGTTGGAGTGCCGTCGTCGGTTTTTCGTCGAGCACGGCGCGACGTCCGCGGATCACAGCCACCCCGATGCCCGGACCGATCCCCTGGAGGACGGCGAGGCGGCCAGGATCTACCGGTCTGCGCTCACCGGGGAAGCGACCGACGGGGAGGCCACCGCGTTCCGCCGGCACATGCTGTTCGAGATGGCCCGCATGTCCTGTGAGGACGGTCTGGTCATGTCGCTGCATTGCGGGGTTCGCCGCGACCACCACCCGCCGACCGCGGCCCGCTTCGGCGCCGACATCGGCGCAGACATCCCAGTGCGCATCGAGCTCACCGACGCACTGCGGCCCCTGCTTGAGCGCTTCGGCACTCACCCGGGTTTCCACTTGGTCGTCTTCACTGTCGACGAGACGGTCTGGTCGCGTGAGCTTGCCCCGATGGCGGGGTTCTACCCGTCGGTGTACGTCGGGTTGCCGTGGTGGTTCCTCGACGCTCCGGACGCCGTCGGCCGGTTCCGGGCCGCGGTTACCGAGACGGCGGGCTTCACCCGCACGTCCGGCTTCGTCGACGACACCCGGGCGTTCTGCTCTATCCCTGCCCGCCATGACATGGCGCGCCGCCTCGACGCCGGTTACTTGGCGAAGCTGGTCGTCGAGCACCGCCTCGACGAGACCGAGGCCGCCGACGTCGCCGCCGATCTGGTGCTCCGACAGCCCACCCACGTGTTCAAGCTATGACCTCCGGGCAAACGATGACGCCGCGGTTGCTTGACCGCGTGCGTGGCGATGCACGACGGGCGGCACCAGTCGCCCTGGTTCATCTTGGGCTCGGCAACTTCTTCCGGGCGCATCAGGCGTGGTACACCGACCACGCGCCGGACGCCGAAACCTGGGGCTACGCCGCGTTTGCCGGGCGAGGCGCCGACCTGGCGGGGAGGCTGCAGAACCAAGGCGGCCTGTACACGTTGGTCGAACGAGGCCCGCACCGCGATAGGCGAGAGATCATCGCGAGCGTCTCAGAGGCGCATCCGGGCGCGGATCATGCCGGTTGGCTGTCCTCGGTCGCCTCGGCGCGGGTGGCGGCTATCACGGTCACGGTGACCGAAGCCGGCTACTGCCGGGGACCCGACGGCGGCCTCGAGGTGTCGCTCCCCGACGTGGCCGCCGACGTCGCTCGCCTTCGCGGAGACATCCGGGCTCCGGTGACGACGGCCCCGGCGCGCCTGGTGGCCGGCCTCGCGGCCCGCCGGGAGGCCGACTGCGGTCCGCTGGCGCTCGTACCTTGCGACAACGTGCCCCGCAATGGTGCGCTGGCTTACCGCGTGGTCACCGACCTGGCCGGCTTGGTCGACCCGACCCTGGCCGAGTGGATCGAGCAGTCGATGACGGTGGTGACGACCGTCGTGGACCGCATCACGCCCCGCGCCGCGAGCGCCGACATCGAAGCGGCGACGGAATCAACCGGCTGGCGTGACGAAGCGCCGGTCGTCACTGAGCCGTTCAGCGAGTGGGTTCTTGCCGGGAAGTTCCCGGCCGGGCGGCCGGCTTGGGAAGGCTCGGGGGCGGTCTTCGCAGACGACGTCACGGCCTACGAGCATCGCAAGCTATGGCTGCTCAACGGCGCCCACTCGCTGCTCGCCTACGGCGGATCGCTGCTCGGTCATCGCAGCGTGGCCGAAGCCATCGGCGACGACCGCTGCCGGGCGTGGGTCGAGCAGTGGTGGTCGACCGCTGGCCCCCACCTGGACCAGCCTTCCGGCGAGGTCGCCGCCTACCAGGCCGCCCTGGTCGAAAGATTCGCTAACCCCAGGATGCACGATCAGCTGGCGCGGATCGCAGAGGACGGGTCGCAGAAACTCCCGATCCGGGTCCTTCCTGTTCTGCGAGCCGAGCGGGCCGCCGGACGGCTCCCCACCTCCGCAACCCGGACCCTAGCGGCGTGGCTGTGCCATCTCCGCGGCCGCGGTGCCGCCGTGCGCGACGTGCGCGCCGAAGAGCTCGTCCCACTCGCCGCCGGTCGGGTCGAAGACGCGGCCCGAAATGTGCTCGGCGCCGTCGATCCAGAAGTCGCCGCCGACAGAGCCGTGGTGGCAATGGTGGCCGAGCAGTGCCGCCAGCTTGAAGGCTTGGCTCGGTGACTGGCGTCCCGGACCAGGTGATCATCGGCCTCGACGTCGGCACGACCGGTGTCAAGGCGGTGGCGTTCGGGCTCGGGTCCTCGTGGCGGGCGATGGCGATCCGCCAGTACCCGATGCAGCGGCCAGCGCCGGGACAAGAGGTGCAGGACCCGGCGGTGATCGTCGCGGCCGCGACCGCCGCGTTAGCCGAGTGCGTCGCGTCGGTCGGAACGGCCGGTGTGGTGGGGATCTCGCTCAGCGCGGCGATGCACGGGCTGATGGCCCTCGACGCTGGCCTCGCCCCGATCTCGCCCCTTGTCACCTGGGCAGACGGGCGTGCCGGGAAGCAGGCCGCGGAGCTGGCAATCGAATCCGCGGCGCTCGACCTGCAGCAGGCTACGGGGACCCCGGTCCATCCGATGACCCCGCTAGTCAAGTTGGTGTGGTTCGCTCGACACGACCCGTCGACCTGGCGGGCGGCTCGGTGGTGGGTCGGCTTGAAGGACTATCTGATCGTGTGGCTCACCGGAACGCTCGCCACCGAGCTGTCCTCCGCGTCGGGGACCGGGCTGCTCGACGTCTCCACCCGTAGCTGGAGCCCGCTCGCGTTGGCCGCCTGCGGGGTCGAGGAGCGAAGGCTGCCTGAGGTCCTGGCGACCACCGCCGTGTTACGCCTCGACCGTCGGGTCGCCGCCACGGTCGGCCTGCCGGCGGGCACCCCCATCGCGGTCGGCGCCGCCGACGGGCCGCTCGCCAACCTTGGCACCGGGGCCATCGCCCCCGGAGTAGCCGGTCTGTCTCTGGGGACGAGCGGTGCGATCCGGGTAGCCGTCGACGGACCCCGCCCCGACCGCCACGGACGCCTTTTCTGCTACGCCCTCACCGACGCCCTGTGGGTAGTAGGAGGGGCGGTCTCCAACGGTGCCGAGGTGCTGCGCTGGACCGAGCAGGCGCTTGGCGCCGGCTCGTTGATCACCGGCGACGGCACGTCGCCCCGAGGCGATGCTCGTCGGGAGCACGTCGAACAGATCGCAGACAGCAGCGACGGGCTGGTGATGCTGCCGTTCCTCTATCCCGAGAGGGCGCCGCTGTGGGACGCGGACCTCGCCGGCGCCTACCTAGGGGTACGCCACGAACACAGCGCAGGCCATTTTCGGCGAGCCGCCATGGAAGGAGTATGCCTGCAGATGCGCTTTCTTCTCGACCGTGTCGGCACCCGCTACCCGATCGCCTCGGTGCGGGCGACCGGCGGCGCGTTCGCCTCCAGACTTTGGCGTGACCTGATGGCCGCCGCGCTCGACCGGCCGATGACTGTGGCCGGCGACGAGGACGGCACCGCGCTCGGCGCTGCGGCACTGGGTCTCGTCGCCTTGGGCGCCGCGGCTGATCTCGACGACGCGCTGAGTGCACTCGGCGGCGTCTCGGCTACGAGCACGCCGATAACCAGCGACGGTGAACAAGTCGCTGCTTTCGCCGGTATCCGCGAACGTCTCGGTTCCCTCCTCGACGCCCTGACCCGGACTACTACTTTCGAGGCGGCCATGCCTGCACTGGTCGAGCCGTGACCGGCCCGATCCCCGTCGCTGGCGAGCCGGGGCAGCCTGAGGACGGTCACGCGGGCAGCTCCGCAGGCCCGCGACCGCTGGTCACTATCGCCGCCCTCTACGGTGCCGGGGGGAGCGTCATCGCCCCCCGCGTCGCCGCACGCCTCGGCGTGACGTTCATGGGCCGAGACATTCCCGCGCTAGCCGCGCAGCGCAGCGGCGTACCCCCCGGCGCCGTGGAGGAGGTGGCCGAAGGCCCCCATCCGAGCGCCGACCGCCTTGCGGCGAACCTCGGGCGTGCGGGCATAGTCGGCGCTGCCGCAGCGCGAACCTCGGCGGAGCCGCTCGAATCAACCGAGCGGCTCCTGCGCTTGTGCATCGAGGAGTTCCTCGCTGATGCCGCCACCGCAGGGGGAGTGCTGCTGGGCCACGGCGGGATGGTCGTGCTGCGCTCGGTCCCGTGGGTACTGCACGTCTTACTCCGTGGTCCAAAAGAAGAACGTATCCGCCAGGCGATGACCCTCCAAGGGCTGGATCGGCGACCGGCCGAGGAAAGCCAGCGGAGGGAGGACCGTGCCCGCATCGGATACGTCCGCCGTGCCTACGGCGCAGACGGCTTGGATCCGGCCTGGTACCACCTCGTCGTCGACTCCACCGCCCTCGACCTCGACGACTGCGTCGAACAGATCGCCGCCGCCGCCCAGGCCCGGATCCGCTACCCCCGTCCCAGCCCGCCGATGTGAAAGAGGCAGCCGTGCTCGCCCCCAAAGACACCCCGACCAGGGAACGCAAATCCCTCGACGGTCTGTGGCGGTTCATGCTCGACCCTGACGGCATCGGCCGCAGCGGCCGGTGGTGGGAGGCCCTCCCGGCCACCGCAGTCGAGATGCCGGTCCCATCCAGCTACAACGACGTCCTAGCCGACCCCGCAGTGCACGACCACGTCGGCGACGCCTGGTACGAGACGACCTTTCGGGTTCCCCAGGCGTGGACTGGACGGAGGATTGCGATACGGTTCGGGTCCGCCACGCACCGGGCCGAGGTTTGGGTGAACGGCCAACAGGTTGCTACCCACGAGGGTGGCTACACCCCCTTCGAGGCCGACATCAGCGCCGTCGCCGGCCCCGGTGAGGAGAGCCGGGTGACCGTCGCGGTGAGCAACGTGCTCGATTGGCAGTCGATCCCGCCCGGCTACGTCGAAGAGACCCCGGCGGGGCGCCGGCAACGCTACTTCCATGACTTCTTCAACTACGCCGGGCTGCACCGCCGCGTCTGGATCACCGCCACGCCACGAACCCACATCGAGGATGTCACGGTCCGCACCGAGCTCGACGGAGCGGACGGGACGCTCGCCTACCGCGTCGTGGCAGCCGGCCCGGACGCCCAGCAGCTCAGCGCTCACGTCAGCCTCCTTGACGCGACCGGCACCGAAGTAGCCCGAGGCTCGGGATACGACGGGATCCTGAGAGTGGAGAACCCCCATCTGTGGCGGCCTGGTGACGGTTACCTCTACCAGCTGACCGTCGAAGTACAAGACGGCGCCACGCTGGTCGACTCCTACCCGCTGGCGGTAGGTATCCGCAGCCTAACCGTCGACGGCGCCCGTTTCCTGATCAACGGGGAACCGTTCTACTTCCGAGGCTTCGGTCGCCACGAGGACACCCCCGTCCGCGGCAAGGGGCACGACGACGTGTGGATGGTCCACGACTTCGCCCTCATGGAGTGGGTCGGCGCCAACTCGTTCCGCACCTCGCACTACCCCTACGCCGAGGAGGTCCTCGACTACGCGGATCGCCGCGGGATGGTCGTGATCGACGAGACCCCGGCGGTAGGGCTCAACATGGGCCTCGGCGGCGGCATCTTCGCCAGCCAGGGGTTCACCACCTTCTCCGACGACACGGTCAACGCGGCTACCCAGGAAACGCACCGCCAAGCCATCGCCGAGCTGATCGCCCGGGACAAGAACCACCCCTGCGTGGTCGCCTGGAGCATCGCCAACGAACCCGAGTCCGACACCCAAGCGTCGCGCGCCTACTTCGAGCCGCTCGCCGCCGCCGCCCGAAGCCTGGACCCGACCCGACCGATCGGCTTCGCCAACGTGATGCTCGCCCCGCCCGACAAGGATGTCATCTCCGATCTGTTCGACGTGCTGCTGCTCAACCGCTACTACGGCTGGTACGTCGACACCGGCGACCTCGCCGCCGCCGAAGCCCACCTCGAAACGGAACTCCGGGCCTGGGCCGCCAAGCACCACAAGCCGATCATCATGACCGAGTACGGAGCCGACACCCTCGCCGGGCTGCACAACGTGGTCCCCGCCCCTTGGAGCGAGGAGTACCAGGCTGCGCTGCTCGAAATGTCTCACCGGGTCTTCGACCGGGTCGACGCGGTCGTCGGCGAGCAAATCTGGCATTTCGCCGACTTCGTCACCTCCTCGGGGGTCATGCGCGTCGGAGGCAACAAGAAAGGCGTCTTCACCCGCGACCGCCAACCCAAGGCAGCCGTCGCCCACCTGAGACAGCGGTGGAGCCAAACGTTGTGACCGGTCTCGACCAGCCACAACGGCTGCGCTTCGCCCAGTTCGCGGGTTATGGGTCGGGCGACGCGGCCAACAACCTCACCTTCTCGATGGCTTCCGCGTTCTTGTTGATCTATTACACCAACGTCGCTGGCATCCCTGCCGCCGAAGCCGGGACGCTTTTCCTAGTCGTGCGCATCCTCGGCGGGATCACCGACCTCGTCGCAGGCAGGATCGCGGACGAGACGTCCACCAGGTGGGGCAAGTTCCGCCCGTACGTGCTGTTCGGCTCGGTGCCGCTCCTCGGCCTGCTCGTCGCCGTGTTCTCCATCCCGCACGGCCTCACCGCCGGCGGGAAACTCGTGTGGGCCTATGTCTCCTACAGCCTGTTCCAGGCCGCGTACAGCACCGTCAACATCCCCTACGGGTCTCTCGCCGCAGCCATGACCCAACTACCCGGAGAGCGGGCCCGGCTGTCAACGGCGCGGATGATCTTCACCGCGGCAGCCATTCTCGTCATCGCCGCCGTCGTCGCACCCGAGTTGTCACACGCAGCGAACCTGCAACACTCGCTAACAGTCACCGTCGCGATCTTCGCTGTCATCGGTGTCGCCATCTACGCCTGGTGCTTCGCGGCAACCAAAGAGACGGTCGAGCGCGACGCCCAACGGTTCAGCATTCATTCTACGTTGCAGATGCTTCGCCACAACCGGCCGCTGGTGATCCTCTGCGCATCGAGCTTGGCGCTCTACACCGGTATCTTCGGCGCGCAGACCGTCGGCGTCTTTTACGCAAAGGACGTGCTCGGCGACACCAACCTCTTCATCGTCATCACCGTCGCGCAAACCGCCGGCATGATCCTCGCCGCCCTTCTCGCCCCGAAGGCGACCAGCGCCCTCGGCAAACGAAACGTCTACCTCGCAGCCGGCGTCGTCTGCGTAGCTGCCGGCTTAGGCATTGCCCTCTCGCCTGCCAGCCTTCCGGCGTTCGCCATCGCCTCTTTCGGTGTCCTCGGCCTCGGCACCGGAGCCATCATCATCGTTTTGTACGCGATGGTCGCCGACACCGTCGACTACGGTGAGTGGAACAGCGGAGTACGAGCTGAAGGCATCAACTACGCGGTCTTCTCCTTCACCTCCAAAGTCGGCCTCGGTGTCGGGGG
>JAKBBA010000091.1:0-2884 GCA_021808665.1 Actinomycetes bacterium | reverse complement strand
GGCTATGTCGCCAAAGCACCCGCACAGACCCACGCAGCGCTGCAGTCCATTCGGATCGCGGCGGGCGGCCTCCCGGCCGCCCTGGTTCTGATCGCCACGGCCGCCATGATCGCCTACCCTCTCACCGAAAAAGCGTTCAGAGCGCTCGTCGCCGGCATCGCCCAGCGCCGGACCGCCTCCCAGGTTCCCTTAGACGCAACCCCGTCTACTGGCATGCCTATCGCGACCATCCCATCATCCGCTCCTACGAGCCGGACGAGGACTGGTGGTGGTGCTATCTAGACGAGCTGTTCTCAACGTCCCCGGTGCGCCGTCGCCGTCGCATACTTGACCAACGAACCTTCACCAAGGAGATCTTCAATGGAACCCGCCAAGCATATCCTCGACGAGCTTCGCCAACCCTCCCGGGAGCTCCGCGAGCGGATCCCGGGCGTCTACGACGGCTACCAAGCGACCAGCGCCGCGGTGTTCGCGGACGGCGCCCTCGACGCCAAGACCAAGGAGCTCATCGCCCTGGCGATCGCCGTGTCCAAGCAGTGCGATGGCTGCATCGCCTCCCACGCCCGCGGCGCCGCCCGGCGCGGAGCCACCACCGAGGAGGCAACCGAGGCGCTCGGTGTGGCCATCATGATGAACGGCGGACCCGGAACCGTGCACGCACCTCGGGCTTTTGCGGCGTTCCAAGAGTTCGCGGCCCAGCCGTGAAGCCGGCCGAGTTGGTCAGCAGCGAGGTCGCCCGGGTACCCGGTAACTGCCGAACATGCTGCCCGTCTCGCCACAGGGACATGTCTCCCGCTTGGCCAAAGCACCGTGCTCCAGGCGACTGAGGTCGGGGCCCTGTGAGCGGGCCGGTGACCGATGCCGACAGTGAGGTCGTGGCGGGAAACGCCCCGCCCGAGGTGAGCGTCGTCGAGGTCACCGAGAGCCGGCTCGGCAAGGTCGGCTCGTTTTCGGTGCGTCGGGCTCTGCCCCGTCGCGGTCGGCGCATGATCGGCGCATGGTGCTTCGTCGACCACATGGGGCCCTCCCCGATCAGCGAGGACCGCTGCCTTGACGTCGCGCCTCATCCTCACATCGGCCTGCAAACCGTCACCTGGCTCGTCGAGGGTGAAGCGGTGCATCGTGACTCGCTCGGCACCGAGCAGCGTATCGCTCCGGGCGAGCTCAACTTGATGACCGCCGGACACGGCGTCGCTCACTCCGAGGAGGGCACCGGCCGCTACCGCGGCCAGCTGCACGGTGCTCAGCTCCCCGAACAGGCCGGGCAGTCCGGACGGGGAACCTCGACGTCACGGCCAAGTTCGACGTAAGCATCGACGGAGAGCGGACAGGCAAATACGATAGACACAGGTGGAAACACCGCCTTGGACCCCTTCCCACGCGTGCCTCAGAAACTCACGGGGAAGGGGTCCCTCGCGTTCAGGGACCGCACATTCTCCGCGGACCGCATCACATCATCAAACTCGTCGCCGAACTCAAAACCGTCCCCAATGACCTCCGCCGAAAACCCCACAGCCGTCATCACATAGTCACGCCGATAACACCTCCACATCACGTCGCTGCGGGCGACATGGCCGTAGAGCGCATGGAACCGTCGTGTCCGGTCCTGCTTGGCGCTGCGATACAGCACGCGTTGGAGCGCTCGAACGGGATCCAGGCCCTCGGCCTGGCTGACGGACCTAGCCGATCGCTCGGCACTCATCAGCGTTCCTCGCTTCCTTGTCGTGCACCGATGAAGCAGGGGCCCTTCGCTCAAGGCGGGTTATGTTGTCCCGCCCGTCGTCACTACTACGGCCCCCTCCGACTCCCTCTCGACCATCTGACACTTCCCGGTTGCGTCGGTTATAGCCAGACACGCTCCGCACCCCCGCAGGGTCCGGGCCGAGGAGGGCCTCTCCAGTTCCCACGACAACCTTGTGACCATTCCACGCCCCCTACGCCGGGAGGTTCATGAGCACCCGCTCCAGGTACCCAGACGCCTTCCATGGCCTTCGCCCATTCAGGGCAGGCTCGGCTCCTCCTTGATCCTGCTCACGCAGGCGTAACTGACGACGCCGCAGGCTTCACTTCATGTTGCGGACTGGCCACTCGCTCCGCCCCGCTTCGACGCCGGCCTCTCAACCGACGCCGGGAGCTTCGCTACCGGGGACCCTGGCGTCTCCCCGGACCGGACTCACACCGGCTGGCTACCGTGAGCTTGCGCTCAATCACCTCATGTCATCGAAGCTCCCCTCGAAGACTCTGGCGTCCGAGCTGCTGGACGCACCCTGAATGGTTACCTTCTCGACGAATCGTGCCCAGAAGAATCGGTGGTCGGAGCGGACAACGGTCCCGTAATAGTTAGCTGGCATACGAGCCGGCAGGAGCAGCGCTCGGCAAACGCCGCTACCCCGCCGGACCAATGATAGACCCGCCCGGCGGAGTAGTGTTTTGGCTTTGGTGCACGGCACCGTAGTCCTCTATGTGGGGAGTCCCGCACGAAAACGCCAACCCAGGGGCCGCTGGTACAGTGATGTTCCCGCCCGGAAACGACATGATCACCTCCGACAGGTTCATGCTATTAGAGATGTTGGTGCAGTCGCCAGGGTAACCGTAGGTTACGACCACCTGACCGCCCGGTCCCGCGAGGGCCGGCATCGACTCCCATGTCGGGTTGGGTGCCACCGGTATCTGGCGGCCTGTGGTGGTCATCAATGTCAACGTCGGCGCACCGGCGAGGTAGCACGCCGACCGGCTGGTGTTGTCAAGCCAAATGCGTTGCACGAAGTCTAGGCCGAATCCTCCGACCCCGGCGTGGGTGAACGCGAAGACCAGCTGGGCCGGCCCGCACTTAACTCCAGCCGCAGCCACTGCTGGAGGGACCGTCGGCGCAGGCAGGGGCAGG
>JAKBBA010000090.1 GCA_021808665.1 Actinomycetes bacterium | reverse complement strand
CTGCGACGGCCACGCTATAGAAGGCCAGTAGTGGTAGGTGACCTGCTCCCAAACGGCGTACGCAGGCAAAACCAGGAGTCCCCCGACAGCGAGGACGCGGCTTGCGGTTCGCCCCCAATCCCAGCGACATCCGCACAGCGCCGCGACACCGGCCCCGGCTGCGATAGCCGGTCTGGTCACGACGGCTGTCACCAACCCCCAAGCGATCCCTGCGCCGATGGCGTCACGCCATGACGCCACAGCCGAACCGGGACCCTGCCGGCCGACAAGAGCCGACATAGTGGCCTTCACTGGGGAGAACCGGGACGGCGGTGGCGGGATCTCAGGCCAACGTCTGCGACGGCGACGCCCCGAGCGGCGCCAGCCGCGGGCTTTGAGATCCTCCCATCCGCCGCCCGCCGGCTCCGGCCACGCGACGACAGTCAAGAGCACCATGATGGCGAACGCCGACACTCCCAGCCCCACCCAGACGACCGTCTGGGGAGCGAAGGTCAAAGTCACGCTGACAAGCTTGCCGGCCGGCTCCGCTGGTAGCAGCCAACCGTTGGACATCGCGTCGATGAGCTTAGGAACCCCCAGGTCGGGACCTCCCGACACGTTCGCTGTCCAACCCGGATCGTAGCTTTCGCCCAGCACAAGCCACATCGGCTTGCCGGTCCCCCTCACAGTGACGGTCTGAGCCGTTCGCGTCTGGGCCGTCACGGTAACCGCTGGTGTGCTTTGGGCTGGCGCAACGGTGGAGCCGAGCGGGACGGCACTTCCGCCGGCGCCCGAAGACAGCCACAGTTGGTCGATCGACCAGCCCGAGGGCAACCTCAGGCTCGTTACCACGCTGTGAGGTCCCGGTCCGAGGGTAATCCCCTGCGCCGAGTTTCCGCAGCCGTGGATCGTCAGCTCGTCGCCGTTGAGCGCGTCCTTGGTGGTGCCGGTCACTTCCACGTCTATCGGCTTGCCGTCGATCTTGAGCAGTCCGCTTTGGCATACCGCTGGGAGGGTGGCGGGCGCTGTCGGGGAGACAACGCCGGGCAGGCCGACCTCGGCTATCCCGACGGGCAGCTCGTCGGTGAGCCCGGCGTAAGTCGAGTAGTAGTCGAGGGCTCTCACTTGGTGGACTGCGTCTACAGTCACCTTGACCGTAGAGCCGCTGAGGGCAGGGAAGTTCAGCTCGACGGTGCTAGTAGCGCCGGCCGGGCGCCCGTTTCCCACGGACGGTACCGCCACGTTCACCGTTTCAGAGCGGCCACCGGCGGTTATGGTGACGCGGGACGGCAGCGAGTGCCGGCCGTCGTTGACCTCTACGAAGTTGAGATGGTCGAAAGTGATCGGCTTGCTTAAGGTGGCGCTCAGCCACTCCCCCGCCTGCGGACCGAGCTCAGCCTGCCACGCAGTAGCGGGGTTGTTGTCGAAGGCGGCGTTAGCTCTCGCGTTGCGGTCGTCGTCTAGACGCGTCGAAGAGTTGGCGGCGACTACCACAGCCGGACCGGGTGTCGTCGCCGGCTGGGGCGCCGGCAGACGGCCGGACGGGGTGAGGCCCACAAGCTGGTTGATCAGGTAGTCTGAGTCGCCTGCGTTGATCTCGGCTGTGCCCGAAACGTCGAAGCTGCGCTTCGTGGGAAGGACGAAGGTGCGGCTCATGAAAGGCTCGGGGTCGCTGCGGGGAGGGCTGGACACCCGCTGGCGGTTCATGAGGACGTCGAGGGGATCGGCCAGCGATCTCGCCCCGGCAGCGCCGAGCAGATCGGTCGGCAAGAGCAGCGACTCCGAAACGTGGGGCACTCCCGGTATGGAGATTTCTGTGAACCCGACCGCCGGCAGGCCGTCGTAACGGCCGTGAGCGCCACCCGTAGCCCCGTCGACGGTAAGACGGAACGTGGTGAAGGTGTGGGTCGGGAAAGTTACGGTCTGGCCGGCTTTGGAGAGGGATGCGGGGCCGAGAGCCACCTTGATCGGGTCCTTGCCGTCGAAGCTGAGAGTCACCGACGTGATCTGCCTCTTATTCGGCCCCGTCTCGGACAGCTGGTGCAAGACCACGTGGTTGGTGGTCACCGGAGCCTGAAGGGTCGCCAGCAGGTAGATACCGCCCACAGCTTCGTGAGCCCCGAACGTCCAGGCAAGGCCGGGCACGCCTAGGAAGGCGTTGATCGGCTTGCCTTCCGGGGTCAGAGACAGCGAGTCGCCGTACTGAGAGGCCTGAACGGACTTGACTCCTGCCACCACGGCCACGGTCTGGTCGGCCGTGGTTTCACCGGGGAAGACAGGCAACGCGTAGTCGGAGGGCGTCACGCTTAGGTCTTTCACGCCGGGCTGCTCGACCTGGCCGACGTTGGCCTGCAGGCTTCCCCACTGATAGGTGGCATCGGGGTTCGTGTCGGTGAGGACCAGCGTCGAACCAGTGGACACCTGGCCGGAGAGGGCTTTGGCGTTGCCCGCCGAGGAAGCTGCGTAGAAGATCGGCTGGTTCCCGTCGAGCAGGCCCGCCCCGGCCGCCTCGACTACTCCTGATCCGTCGCCGGCTAGGACGATCGGATCGGCGGTCGACTCGACACGGTCGATCGGGCGGGCGCCGGGGACGTTGAACACCGACAGGGCCGGCGGCTCGGGGGTGCCGGTCGGTATACCGAGGCGAAGCTCGGTGTCGAGGGGGTAGCGGATCTGGGCTGCGGTGTCGGGAGCGCCGAAGTTGACCGGGGCTGCTAGCCCGGCGGCGTTCGAGGTCAGATCCGAGTAGAGAATCTGAGGGAAAGGAAGGTGGTAGCGCTCGTACTGCAGGTCGGATTGCAGCAGGATCTGCCCTACGCTCATCAGCCGGGCGGTCGGCGCCAGCGCCGCCATGTCAAGGGTGCCTTCTTGGATCGGCTCGTCCAGCGCTTGGAGCAGGTTCGCCGACGCCGGGGATCCCATCGGCTGAACCTGACGTTGCACGTATGGCCTGTCGAGCAGTCCAGGGGCTATCTGGTCGACGGTGACACCGAAGGAGTATGCGGCGAAATCCTCGCCTGGCAACCCCAGAACCCGCGTGGACGACGAGAACGAGTTGAGGTAGGCGGCCGCTTGATTCCAGTAGGCCGGTATGGCGGTGCGCGTCTGGTTGGACCCGACGAGCCTGCCTGTCCACATTGCGGGGATATTCGCCGCTATCAACGCCACGCAACCGAGAGTGGCGACGGTTCCCACCTTGGGGCGCTGCAACCTGAGGGCGGTCACGCCCGAACCCATCATGAGCGCAAGTCCGAGGACGACTATCGGCACGATGCGATCCACCGACCTCATCGCCATCGCCAGCTCCGAACCGGCCGAGGCTCCCTTGATAACAGCTCCCAGCAGGGATGGGTGGGCGAACGGGTACGCTCCGACCGCTACCGCCGTGCCTAGCGCCACTGTAGCCAGGCAGAAACCCCTGTAGGCCCATCGGGTGAGCATTCCGGCGACTAGGGCGACTCCAGGCACCGTGTAGCTGACAGCTATCAGCCACGGCGACTGGGTGTAGGGGATGGACGACATCGTCCAGGGCTGGACCTTGTCCCACCCGTAGAAGTACCAGTAGCCCAGTCCGCGTAGCACCTCCGCCGACGACGAGGTCGCCGACACGGTCGGGATCGTCTCTGTGACCCGGAGGATGTTGATCCCGTACTTCGCCTCGACCAGCAGGCCAGCCGCCCACCACAAAGACACCAGCGTGCACGTAACCGCCAACCGGGCGGACGTTACAAGCGCCCTTCGCAGGGTGATCTCGCCTGTCGCCCACACCGCGTAGGCCAGCCACACGGCGGGAGCGGCTATGACCAACAGTATCGAGGTGGCGTTGACACCCCCGACGAGAGCGACTACCAGGGCGAACAGCGCGACGTGGCGCCACCTTCCCGTGCGGGCTGCGGTGGCTACGAGGCCTACCATCCATCCGAGAGCCGCCCAGGGCATGAGCAGCGCCGTCGTGCGGTCTATGTAGACGAGCATGTAGGGGCTGAGCATGTACGCGAGTGCCGCCACCGCCCGACCTGGGCCCTCCAAGCCCAGCCTACGGGCGCAGTACGCGACGCCGAGCCCGGCGAAGGCCACCAGCGAGCCCATCCAGATCCGCTGGCCGACCCACATCGGGATACCCAACCAGCCAACGAGGCTGTAGAACGGGCCCATGGGCAGCAGGTAACCGATGTTCTGATGGGTGACCGTGCCGGTCCCCTGGTTCGGATCCCAGAGGAACGCTGCTCCAGCGGTCAGCTTGGAAGGGTCCACGTACAGGTACTGCTTGGTGTCAGCCACCACCTGCCCGGGGCGGCTTAGAAACATCGGGATGTACGCGACTGCCGCTATGACAGCGAAAAGCGGTCTGTCGGCACTGCGGATGCGCACCGTCGGCAGTGTAGGGGCGTCGCCCCACGGTTCCCAATCAGCCTCCACGGTCCGCCGCTCCCGACCTGGCCGCTGTGGGAGTAGGAGTCGATACCTTGAAGCAGGTATGGCTGCCACAGAGACCTATCACGAGACGTCCCGGCCGAGGCTGTCGCTGGCGGTAATAACACTCGTGCTGTTCGTCACCTTCCTTGACAACACGATCGTCGCTGTAGCTCTGACCAGCGTCCAAACCGAACTTCATGCTGGTATAACAGCCCTGCAGTGGGTTGTAAGCGCCTACGCTCTCACCTTCGCAGCGCTGATGCTCACCTTCGGCACCCTCGCCGACCACCTAGGCCGGCGGCGCGTGATGCTCGCCGGGTTGGCGGTGTTCATCGCCGGCTCCGGCCTCGGCGCCTTGGCCACGTCGTCGGGAATGCTGATCGGGGCCCGGGTCATCATGGGTGTCGGGGCGGCGGCATCCGAGCCGGGCACCTTGTCCATGATCCGCCAGCTCTACCCTGACCGAGCGGACCGGGCCCAAGCTCTGGGAGTATGGTCGGCCATCGCCAGCCTCGCCCTGGCAGCGGGACCGGTAATCGGCGGCCTGCTCGTCGGGATCTGGTCTTGGCGGGCAGTCTTCGTGTTCAACATCATCGTCGGCGTCGTAGCGATCGTAGGAGTCCGCCTCGTGCTCCCCGAACTGTCCAGCCCGAGCCGGCAGCGCTTCGACATCGGAGGTTTCGCGTGGGCGCCTATCGCGGTGATAGCCGCCACGTTCGCGACTATCGAAGGGGAAACCTCTGGCTACACGAAGTGGTGGATAATAGGCCTGTACGTGATAGCCGTAGCGGCTCTCGTGGTGTTCGTCGCCAGCGAACGTAGAGCAGCGGAACCTATCCTCGACCTGCGGTTCTTTCGCTTCGGGTCCTTCAGCGCCGGGATGATACTTGCGTTCACCGGCTTCTTCGCCACTTTCACGGTCTTTTTCCTCATACCGCTGTTCGTGGAGCTTCTAGGCAACTCCACCTCGTTCGACCTCGTCGGCGACTTCGCTCCGATGGCAGTTGCGATGATCGTCGTCTCCGCTGTATCAGGACGCCTCATAGCCCGGGTGGGAGCGGCGATACCAATGGCCGTAGGAGCCTTCCTCGCCGGTGCCGGCATTTTGATCACCAACGCGCTGATAAAGCCGACTTCGGGGGTCTCGCTTTTCGGTTGGAGCCTGGCAATAGTCGGCGCCGGCATCGGAGTGCTCATGGTCGGCGCTACCCAGTCGGTCCTCACAGCCGTTCCATCCGCCCGCTCCGGGATGGCAGCGTCTGCGGTCAATACCAGCCGCCAGCTCGGGGCGGTGGCCGGCGTGACCATCGTCGGCGCGATCATAAACGGGCAGCTCACCACCAACCTGCTCCACCGCTTGTCGTCGATCCCCGGCCTGCCAGCGGCCTTGCGCAATGAGGTCGTAATCGCAGTGACGACAGGCCAGACGAACACGTCGGCGCTGCCCAAGACCGGGCCTATTGCCAACATCATCCACGAGGTGCTCGGCGCCGCCGAGTCGTCCTTCGCGTCGGGCCTCGACACGGTTCTGGTGATGGCCGGTGCGCTCATGCTCGCCTCGGGCGTTGCAGCCGTGGTGCTGGCGCGACGCTCCAAGGGGCTGAGCGCGCACACCCTGCCCGACTGACCGGACTCGCGTCCCCGGTCCGGGGCCGGGTATCATAAGAGCGACGGTGAGTTGGTCGGGTGGTCGCGGCCGGGCGTTGGACCCGGTCGAGGAAGGTCGGGACTCCGCAGGGCAGGGTGCTGGCTAACGGCCAGTCGAGGTGACTCGCAGGAAAGTGCAACAGAAAGCAGACCGCCGATGGGCGCCCCCCTTTTTGGGGTGCCACAGGTAAGGGTGAAACGGTGCGGTAAGAGCGCACCAGCGTCCGAGGCGACTCGGACGGCTGGGTAAACCCCACCCGGAGCAAGGTCAAACGTGGGACGGCCTGCCCGGCCCATGTCCCCAGGTAGACCGCTTAGATGGATGGCCACCCGGCCCGCCTTCAGGCGGGCCGACAGAATCCCGCCTACAGACCGACTCACCGTCACGCACCCCAGGGGCTGCAGTGGCTCTCGGCTTCGTAGAGGAATCACCGGTATCAGCTTCTCGTGCACCACGACCGCCAGGTCACGCTCCTTTGATGCTCCTGCTCCTCTGGTTGGTGCCGGGCACGCCGTAGGGATAGTCGGCGGCGCCGGGGTCGCTGGCGGTGTCGAGAAGGGCGGTCTCGTCCTCTGAGAGGTGCAGCATGGCTGCCCCCAGGTTGTCATCGAGTTGTTCGGTCGTCCTGGCCCCGAGAATCACCGAGGTTACGGCGGGACGGTCGACCAGCCAGGCCAGCGCCGCCTGGGCCATCGAGATCCCCCGTCCGTCCGCTACTTTGCGCAGCGCGTCGATCACGTCCCAGGTCCGCTGTTGGCGACTGCGGCGATCGTAAGCTTCGACACCGCGCTCGGGGTTCTCTCCTAGGCGGGTAGCACCGGCAGGGCGCTCGTCGGCTCGGTACTTGCCCGTCAGCCAGCCTCCGCCGAGCGGCGACCAGGGCAGCAATCCCAGGCCCTCGGCCTGGCATGCCGGGATGATCTCCCATTCGACCTCGCGAACGAGAAGGTTGTACTGAGGTTGGAGAGTGACCGGACGGGCAAGTCCCTTGGCGTCGGCCACGTCAACGGCTTTCTGGAGCTGCCAGCCTGTGAAGTTGGACAGTCCGACGTAGTGGATCTTCCCGGCTCGCACTGCGTCGTCTAGGAAGCGGAGGGTCTCTTCGATCGGCGTCAGGGGGTCGTGGGCGTGGACTTGGTATAGGTCGACGGTGTCGATCCTCAACCGGCGCAGGCTGGCATCCAGGGCTCCGGCGAGATGCCTGCGGGACAGCCCAACGCCGTTGGGGTCGGCGCTGGTCGGGAAGCGGCCCTTGGTGGCGATGACCGCCCGGCTACGGAAGTCGGCCGGTGCTTTGGCCAGCCATCTCCCGACGATCTCCTCCGACATTCCGGCGGAGTACACGTCGGCAGTGTCGACTAGGTTTCCACCTACCTCCATGAACCGGTTCAGCTGGGCGTGCGAGCCCGCTTCGTCGGTCTCGGACCCGAAGGTCATAGTGCCGAGGGTGAGTGTCGATACCGAACAGCCACTCGATCCCAGGGTGCGAAACTCCACGTTGTCTCCTTTAAGCGGGCAGCCAGGGCGACCGCCGGTCTGCTCGTAGTCTTGCCGAGCACGGCTTGACATGCACATCCGCTAACGGGGATCGCCTACCTAGCCGGTTCCGCGGTGCCATTCCAGCTGTTCCTCGTCACTTGGGCTGGGGCGGATCTCGCTGACAGGCCCGGGCGACACGGTTAGGATCAGGACGCTGAAGCCGATGGCACCCAGACCGGCCCATCCGACTGGGGCAAGCTCCTCGTGGAGAACCAGTGTCGCGAGCAGTGTCGCAACTGCCGGCTCGATCAGCGAGATAGTGGTGGCGGAGCTCGCCGAGATCGAAGCGAGGCCCCGCCCGAAGAGCTTGTAGCCGATGAACATCGGCACGACTGCCATGTACGAAGCCGCCGCGAGGTTCCTGCTTGACTGCAGGATCGGAGCCCCCGTGGCGAGAAGGACCGGGACCAGAAGCAAGCCGCCCAGACCGAACACCGTCCCCATCGTGGAGCGGGAGGGAACTCCCGAACGCATAACGCGTGCGGCGCCCCACGAGTAACCGGCGTAGGTCACCCCCGCCACCAGGCCGAGCAGGATGCCCCACAGCCGGCGGGAATCAGATGACGCAGTAACTGTCGCATGCGTTCCACCTACAGACAACGCGATCACGCCGAGCAAACCGACAGCAGTACCGGCGGCCCACCGCCGGGAAAGCGGACGGCGATCGGCGATTCGCTCGATTACCGCCGCGGCCGCCGGGGCCGACCCGATGGACACGACGGCACCGATGGCTACCCCTGCGAGCCGCATCGAAGAGTAGAACGCGAGTGGGTACACTCCGACGGCCACCGCCGACACGCTTAGTGTCAGCCAGTGTGCTCTCAACTCGCTCCAGTAGGAGCGAACCGTTCGGGCGTTGCCCGCCGCTTGGAGCAGGCCCCCGATACCCATCGCCGCGGCTCCGATGGCGAGCGGGCTGACCTCGGGCGCTTGGGCCGCCGTCGCTCCAGTCGTACCCCAAAGCACCGATGCCGCAACAACCCACAGCGTGCCAGCTTGAGCTTGGCGCGTCACGAGCTATGACCAGTGCTCACCGCTGAGGAGCCGTCCTCTCATGCCGCCCTTCCGTGCAGACTCAGATACATGACTCTACTGAAGTCTGTGACCCTCAGACTAAGGCCGGTCAATGCCGGGCATCCTGATGGGCGGACAACCCGGTTTTGCTCGGCTGACAGCCGATGCCCGACTCGCCCACGCGCCGGCCATCCGCTGCGTCATCACTGTGGTGCCCGGCTAGCCGGGGCGTTGCCGGCCGAGACGGGCGCCCTATGATCTGCCCATGACCGGGGAGGACGAATCCAAGGTGGCGGGGTTGGTGGAAAGAGCGAGACGCCAGACGCTCGGCGACGTGCTGCACCGGACTGCGTGTAGGTACCCGGCGCGCCTGGCGGTGAAAAGCGAAAGCGGGAGCTTCACCTACGCGCAGTTCGAGGCGGCGGCGAACCGGGCGGCTCACAGTCTGGCCGAACGGGGCCTGGCCAAAGGGGACCGCCTGGCGCTGCTGTCACACAACTGCTGGCAGTTCGCCGTGTTGACTTTCGCCACGGCCAAGCTCGGCGTGCTCCTCGTTCCGGTGAACTTCATGCTCAACTCAGCCGAGGTCGGCTACATCCTCGGCCATTGCGAAGCGAAAGCCGTGGTAGCCGAGGACTCTCTGGCCGCCACGATGGACGAAGCGGTCCGCCTGTCAGGGCTGGCACCACGAGTGCGGGGCGTGATCCGCCTTACAGGCGGCGACCTCGGCGGCGGCCAGGGTTGGGAGGACGTCGACGGCTGGTGGGACAGCGGGCCTTCGGGCGAGCCGGACGTGGCCGTCGGCGACGACGACCCGATCCGGCTCATGTACACCTCCGGGACCGAGTCACGCCCGAAGGGTGTGATGCTCTCCAGTCGTTCGCTGATAGCACAGTACGTAAGCTGCATCGTCGACGGGTCGATGAGCGGCGACGACGTGGAGGTGCATTCGCTTCCGATGTACCACTGCGCACAGCTGGACTGCTTCTTCTGCGTCGACGTGTACCTCGGGGCGTCGAGCGTCATCTTGGCTTCACCGGAGCCCACCCGGCTACTGGAGACGGTTGAGGCCGAGCGGGCCACCAAGCTGTTCTGCCCGCCTACGGTGTGGGTTTCGCTTCTGCGCCATCCCGACTTCGACCGTCGGGACCTGTCGTCGCTCCGCAAGGGCTACTACGGCGCTTCGCCTATGCCAGTGGAGGTGCTTAAAGAGATACAAAGGCGCCTACCCGGCCTTGACCTGTGGAACTTCTACGGACAGACGGAGATGGCGCCACTAGCGACGATCCTCGGCCCGAGCGAGCAGGCGACCCGGGCGGGTAGCGCCGGGCGGGCTGCGGTTAACGTCGAGACTTCCGTCGTGGACGACCAGGACCGCCCGGTGCCGCCCGGCACGGTGGGTGAGATCGTCCACCGCAGCCCACACGCCACGCTCGGCTACTACAAAGACGAAGACAAGACCGCATCGGCGTTCCGCAACGGTTGGTTCCACTCCGGCGATCTGGGCGTGATGAGCGAAGACGGCTACCTGTCGGTCGTCGACCGGATCAAGGACATGATCAAAACCGGCGGGGAGAACGTAGCCAGCCGCGAAGTGGAAGAGGTCCTCTTCGAAGTTCCAGGAGTCGCCGAGGTGGCGGTGTTCGGCATAAGCCACCCCCAGTGGGTGGAAGCGGTCACGGCTGTGGTCGTAGCCAAGGTTGGGGCGACGCTCAGCGTCGACGACATCGCCGCTCACGCCCGCGAGCGGCTCGCCGGCTACAAGCGGCCAAAATACATCGCCTTCGCAGATTCCCTCCCCAAGAACCCGAGCGGCAAGATCCTAAAGCGCGAACTGCGCGAACGCTACGGGCACCTGTCCAAGCAGGACCAGCCCAGCTCGTAGTCGGCTCACTTCGCAAGCGGATGCGCTTCTTGCGCTAAGCCGGGTGTCAGGCTGCGGCTGCTATCCGATTTTCACGACCTGGTCGACGGAGAGCGCCAGTTGCGGTTCGTGTGAGACCACCACGATCGCCTGGTCTCCGGCTGCGGAGATCATCTCGGCGAGCACTCGGCCCGATGTGGCCGGGTCTATGTGCGCTGTCGGTTCGTCCAGGACCATGACGCTGCCGCCGGCCAGCAAGGCGCGGGCGAGGCCGAGGCGTTGACGTTCCCCGGCGCTGACGGCGCGGCCCGATCCCGCCCCAAGTTGGGTGTCGAGACCGTCTGGCAGCCCGGCGTACCATTCGGCGAGGCCGACGCGCTCTAAGACCTCCCGGCACTGCCGGTCGCTCGCCTGCTTGTTTCCCAGTCTGAGGTTATCGGCGAGGCTCGCGGCGAACAGGTGGGTGTCCTCGGACATCCACCCGACGACCCGGGCGATGTCGGCGCGTGTCAAGCGGGTCACGTCGTGGTCTCCGATCGTTGCCCTACCCTCGTCGCAGTCGACAAAGTGCAGCAAAGCCCACAGCGCGGTCGTCTTGCCTGAACCGCTCGGCCCGGTCACCCCGAGTTTCGTGCCCGGACGGACCGCCAGGCTCGTGGCGGGGAGCATGAGGGTGCCGTCGGCTGCGCGTACCGTGGCGTTATCCAACTTCGCTCCTAGCCTTCCGGGTTGCATCCCCAGATCGGATGGGGGTTCGTGGACTGGACGGGGACGCCCCGCCAGGCCGGCCAGGCGCTGCGCTGCCGCACCAGCAGAACCTATTTCCGACGCTGCCGCGGGCAGCGCCGCCACCGCTTCGAAAGTTGCGAGAGCGCTGAAGACAGCCACGGCGACCATGACGCCTGAGAGGTGCTGGGAGCGTTGCGCCGCGAAAGTTACTACCAGGACGGCGACGACGGCCGCTCCTGACACCCAGATAGTAGACGCGGCGCCGATCCCGGACGTCACCGCTCGGCGCAGCGCCATAGACGTCGCCTTCGCTCCGACGGCGTCGAGGCGGCGTTGGAGGATGTCCTCGCGGCCGAACGCTGTGAGCTCCCTGGCTGAGCGTAGGGTGTCGACCACCGAAGAGGACACTTCCGAGCGCAGTGCCGCCTCTTTGCGTGCGTAGCCCGCACCGCGACGAAAGGCAACGAACGAGACCGCCAGCCCACCCAGGCAGCCAGCAAGGACAACGAGACCGGCGACTGGCAGAACAAGAGCGGCCACAACGCTGCCGGCTGCGACGCTGACAGCCACGTCGACACCAGCGGTGGTCCCCTGGGCTAAGCCTTCGGCCGCGAGGTCTGTGTCCCCGACGAACGCGTTCAGCACGCCGCCACTGCCCGAGTATGGAAGACCGCCAGGGACTAGCACCTCGAGGTCGTCGAAAAGTTTGAGCCTCAAGTTGTTGAGTGCGCCCAGCGACACCGAGTGGACGCTGAGGCGCTGGACGTAGCGGAACACTCCCCTGCCGAGGGCGAAAGCCTGCACAGCCGCCA
>JAKBBA010000089.1 GCA_021808665.1 Actinomycetes bacterium | reverse complement strand
GATGGACGACACCGCGGTGAGATCATGGCTCTCGGAGACCTCGATGAGCTCGAGGCGGCCACCGGCGATCATCGCCGAAAGACTCTCCCCTCCCCACACGTAGGCCGCCCGGGCGGGGCCCGTTAGCAAGCCTCTGGCTTCAAGGTCGGCGAGTTCGTCTGTGACGAGCCCGGAATGCACGCTAACTGGCGTGTCCAAGCACGACACGACAGCCGCCCCGATCGCACCTGGACCCCACTGAAGCGTGGCACGAGGCGGAATCAAGCCAGCTACGTGGCGGCCTATAGCAAGCTGCACCGGCCCGCTGCGCACCGTAGGGGCCGGGTCCGCTGGCTCAGCTCGCTCCACCACGCCGAGAACCTCACATTCGGGAAGGAGCGGTTGACCGGGGCGAGCCTTGCCCGGCCAACGCTCCACCACGACCCGGCCTGAGGCCCGTACAGCGG
This sequence comes from Actinomycetes bacterium, assembly GCA_021808665.1. The sequence continues at coordinate 11,900 of JAKBBA010000089.1, read as the reverse complement.
CGAGCGCCCAGCCGGGGCTTCCCGCCAGACGCCACGAGCCGCCGTCCTCCCATGCGCCGACAACCACAATGTCTTGGCGCAGCCGGCCGGAGAACAGCCGTGACAGCGTCGACAGGCGCAACGGGACATAGTCGACGACTCCTGACGCCACTGCGCGCCTCGTGCCGGCCCCGACAAGGAACGTCGATATTTTGATCGGCACCTCCGCACCGAGGGCACCTGCAATCCAGGGCGGCTCCCGCACGACCCACCCGAGAAAGAGTTCGATCGACTCGGGGTTTGATGCCCACGCCCGAACACCGCGTCCGCGGCCGGCCGCATCGAGAACCTGCTCTGGCGGCGGCAGCGCTCCGTCGGGGCCATCCGCGTAAGCGATCCGTAGAGGCTGCCTTTGCGTAGCGCGGATCACCGGGCGTCCGGTTCAGCGAACTGCTACGGGAAGGACTGCCGGTAGCGTACTGCCATTCCCGAGTCGCTCACCGCGGTGCCGGGCAAGCAACACCGCGAAATCGCCCGCGTCGTCGAACCAGCGCTCGGCGACATCGAATCCTGCGTCGCGGAGCTCGTCGGAGAACCCGTCCGCTGTGAACTTCGTCGATATCTCGGTGAGGATCTCCTCGCCTCCCTCGAGCGACACCTCAAGGCCGACCTCTGGTAGTGAAACGACTTGCGCGTCAAGTGATCGGAGTCTCATTTCGATACGTGACTCGCTTTCGTTCCACGACGCCTGGTGAGAAAATTTGCTCAGGTCGAAGTCTCCGCCCATCTCCTTGTTCAAGACGTTGAGAATGTTCAAGTTGAACTCCGCAGTAACTCCTCCGGAGTCGTCGTAAGCAGCTATCAAGCGCGCCGTGTCTTTTACGAGGTCAACACCGATGAGAAGGCTGTCGCCGTCACTCATCGCACGGGCGAACCGGTCCAGCATCCGGCCACGTTCCTCCCGCGTGAAATTGCCGATCGTACTGCCTAGGAATGCCCACAGGCGGTTCCCGTCCCCGCCCAAACTGTCGAGGTCGGCACGGAGATCTCCGACGACCGCCTCGACTTCGACATGATAAAGGGAGTGCAAGTCGCATGCTGCCTTTCGGAGCACGTCTTCGGCGATATCGAAGAGGATCACCCGCTCCAACACGTTCGCTGCAGCCATCGCGTCGAGGAGTACCCGGGTCTTTTCAGAGGTTCCCGAGCCAAGCTCGACGAGGGTGTCGGCTCCTGACACCTCTACGATATCTTCCGCCTTGCACTCGAGTATCGCCCGCTCCGTCCGGGTCGGGTAGTACTCCGCGAGGCGTGTGATCTCGTCGAACAATCCGCTTCCCCGGTCGTCGTAGAACCATGCGGAAGGGATCGACTTGACTCGAGCACACAACCCGATTCGGGCGTCTTCGATCAACCTGGCACGCCTTGCGTCGATCGCGCCCGGCCCTACAGCGCTCGGATAGGTCAACGACTCTCACACGTCCTTCGCTAGGCGCACGCCGCTGAAGGCCCAGCGGGCGTGTGGAGGATAGAAGTTGCGGTACGTCGCTCGTATGTGTCCGAGTGGGGTGGCGGCGCTTCCGCCTCGAAGCACCTGCTGGTTGACCATGAACTTCCCGTTGTACTCCCCGACCGCCCCTGCTGCGGGGCGGAACCCGGGGTAGGGAAGGTACGCCGACGACGTCCACGCCCACGCGCCGCCAAACATCTCTGCCTCGCGTTGAACACGGGGATGGACCCGGCGTGGGTCGTCGAGTTGGCCTGTGAAGCCGACTCCGGTATCGAGCAGCCCGCAGGCGACGGCCTCCCACTCGAATTCGCTTGGGAGTCGGGCACCCGCCCACGAAGCGTAGGCGTCCGCCTCGAAATAGCTCACGTGACACACCGGCTCGTCCGGATCGACTCGGCGACGGCCTCCGAGAGTGAACAGATCCCAGTCGCCGTCGGAACAGTCCCAGTACAAGGGTGCTTCCCACAAACCAGCGTGCAGCCGATCCCATCCCTCGGCGAGCCACAGCTCCGGCCGGCGGTATCCCCCGTCGGCGATGAAGGTCATCCATTCGCTACAGGTCACCATCCGATCTGCCAGCTCGAACGGCTGAAGGTAGACGCGGTGGGCGGGTCCTTCGTTGTCGTAAGCGAAACCCCCGCCGTCATGGCCGACCTGCACGAGGCCTCCCTCGTGGCTGGTCCAACCCGTTCGCGAACAACCCTCGATCGAGTCCTTCTCGGCGCGCCCAGGACCGGGGATCATGTAGGCAATGTCGAGCGGGCTCATCGACAGGACGTGCTTGATGTCCATCAGAAGCAGCTCTTGATGTTGCTGCTCGTGGTTGATCCCGAGGTCGAGTAGCGCAAGCCCCAGGTCATCGAGGTCGCTGCGCTCTATCAAGTCGAGCATGTAACCGTCTACATGACGTCTATAGTTTGCGATGTCCTGGCAGCCCGGGCGAGAGACGCCGCCCCGCTGCGAGCGCACGTACCTCGGACCGACAGACTCGTAGTAGGAGTTGAAAAGGTACGAATACGCTGGATCGAAGGCCTTGTAGTCCGGCGCGTAGCGGTCGAGAACGAAAGTCTCGAAAAACCAGGTCGTATGCGCCCGGTGCCACTTCGTCGGGCTGACGTCGGGCATCGATTGCACCGTCTGATCTTCTGCCGACAGCGGATCGGCGAGCGCTTCAGTGAAATCACGGACACCACGGTAGGCGGTGTCGGGGCCCACATCTCCTGACGACACCAAATAAAGCTACCGCCATCTGGCCCCCTAGCGATCTTCGTTGAAGGACGAACGCGTAGGGCTTCCCTCAGCGCGCGGCCAGCGGCGCACGGCGCCGGGTCGCCAGCCACGCCCCGCCGAGGATCATGACGAAACCGACGGCGGTCGCCCACGTGACCGCCTCGCCAAGCACAGCAGCTCCAAGCGCCACTGCGACCGCGGGATTCAGGTAGGTGACGACCGTAGCTCTCACCGCCCCCATCTCCGCTATGAGAGCAAAAAATATGATGAACGCAAGAGCGGTACAGACGACTCCAAGAACGAGCAGTGATGCCAGCGTCGTTGCAGGTAGTACCGCCGGTGGGTGCGCCACAGCCCACGGGGCGTACACAACAGCGCAGAAACCAACTGACACTGCTGCGACACCGAAGGGGGGCGCAGAGCCGAGTCTCCTGGCCAGGATCGCCGGCCCTGCTGCGTAGCCGATGACGGTCACACCGACGATACCGACAGAGCCGAGCTCGGAGCGGCCCACGGTGAAGCCGAGGAGGACCGCAACTCCCGCGAGCCCAATCAGCAAGCCCGCAGCATTGGCAACGCTGAGACGGTCATGTGTCGGCGAGGCCAGAGCGATAACGGCTCCGATCAATGGGACGGCCGACACTAGGAGCCCGGTAAGCGAGCTGGACAGGTGTTGTTCTGCGTCTGCGAGGAGTACCCACGGAACGACGAGTTCGACGACGCTGTACGCCAGTAACGGCTTCCAGTGCTCGGCCAGGGGGCGCAGCTCACCCCGACGCACGGCGATCGGAAGTAGAAGGACCGCCCCGATAGCCGTACGGGCGAACACGAGATCCGGGGGGCTCACGTGACGGACGGCTACTTTGATCAACAGGTACGGAACCCCCCATATGATGCTCAAAGCTGCGAAGAACACCAGACCCCTGCGAGACACGCCGCAGACCTTATACGCGCATGGCACTATTTTGACATGACAGCGCCGGTGCGTCACCACGTCACAGTCGTAGGGGAGGCCTTAATCGACCTCGTACCGAGTGGCGATCCGCTGACCTTCGAAGCCAAGGTGGGCGGCAGCCCGCTCAACGTCGCGGTCGGCCTTGCACGTCTCGGGATGCGGACCTCCCTGATGGCCCGACTGGGCGACAACGCTTTCGGCCGCGTTCTCCGCCGCTACCTCGAATCCGAATCCGTCGACCTAGCGGCATCCGTGAGGGCCCCCGAACCAACGACGCTGGCGGTCGTGTCCCTCGACCAGGCCGGAAATGCCGCGTACGACTTCTACACCGACGGGACCGCCGACTGGCAATGGTCGCGCGAGGAACTGGACCTAGTTCCTCCAGACACGACAATCGTTCACTTCGGGTCGATCTCCGCGTGGACCGATCCCGGATGGCTGAATATCGTCGACCTCGTCGAGGAGCTACACGGTGGCGGAGAGGTTCTGGTGAGCTACGACCCGAACGTCCGACCGAAACTGTGCGGAAGCCGCGACCAAGCGACGTCCCGGATCGAGCGCGCCGTGTCCTCGAGCCATCTAGTCAAGGTGTCTGCGGAGGACCTGGCCTGGCTTTACCCTGAAGTGGCTCCAGCCGCCGTGGCACAGGGCTGGATCAAACTTGGTGCTGGACTGGTTGTGGTCACGAATGGTGCGTCAGGAGCGTCTGCCTATCGCAGAGATGGAATCGCCGCAACCAGGCCTGCCGCTTCGGTGAACATTGTAGATACTGTCGGCGCCGGGGACTCTTTCAGCGCAGCTCTCCTAGCCGCGCTTTGCGAGGCGGCCTACGCATCCCCCGATTCCATTGCCCTTATCGAGAGCGAAGCATTAGACCAAGCTCTCGGCTATGCGGTGGTCGCTTCGTCGATCACCTGCTCACGCTCCGGAGCGAACCCCCCGACATCGGCGGAGATGACGATCGCGCTTGGGCCGGCAAGCGAAAATATGTCAATCTGACCCGCGCATTGCCATCATCGCCAGGAGGATATGATTGAAACCATGACTGACAGAATTGATGGCCGTTCAGCGCGGCGCTCCCGCAATCGTGACGTCGTGATCGAATCGGCACTGGCGTTAGTTGCTGAAGGCGACGATGATCCGTCAGTAGAGCGGCTGACAGCGCACTCGGGTTTGTCGGCGCGCTCCATCTTCCGTTACTTCGACGGCTTGGACGACTTGCGTCGTGCTGTCATCGCACGCAACTTCGAGCGGGTATCACCTCTGCTCGAAATTCCCGAAATCGGCAAAGGTTCTTTGGCCGATCGGATTACCCGCTTCGTCGACGCCCGGGTCAAAGTCAACGAGACCATGGCCGGCACAGCACGCACCGCCTACCTGAGGGCGCCGTACGTACCAGTGATCGCAGAGGACATCGCTCGCTACCGCAAGCTGCTCGACGCGACCGTCCGTCAGCATTTCGCCCCCGAGCTCAAGAAGAAGAGCAAGGCCGAAGCAGACGACCTGGTGTCTGTTATTGACGTAATTGCTTCTTTCGACAGCTGGGACATCATGACCCGCCAGCACCGGCGGACCCGGAGCCAGATCAAGCGGTCGTGGACGGCCGCCCTCGAGTCCATCCTCGGCTTGGCGAAGAAGGGACGCTAGGCGCTCGTTCCGGTGTCTTGGGCCCAGTAGCGGTCCCTGACCAAACGCTTGTACAGCTTCCCAGTCGGCAGCCTCGGAAGTTCGCTCACGAAGTCAACCTGCTTCGGGCATTTGAAATGCGCGAGGTGCTGGCGGCTGAAGTTGATCAACTCTCGGGCGAGATCCGCACCGGCTTCGTAGCCCGGCGCGGGTTCGACGACGGCAACCACCTTTTCGCCCATGTCGGGGTCCGGAGCGCCGATCACTGCGACGTCGCTGACGCCGGGATGGGTCGAGAGAAGGTTCTCGGTCTCTTGGGGATAGATGTTCACACCACCGGAGATGATCATGTAGCTTTTGCGGTCGGTCAGGTACAGCCACCCGTCGGCGTCGAGGTGACCGATGTCGCCGACGGTGCTCATGTTGCCGTCCTCAGCTCGGCTCTCGGCAGTTTTCTCCGCGTCCTCGAAGTACTCGAAGTTCGTCGCTCCTCGAAACCACACAGTGCCGTCCGTGCCCGGCGGGCAGTCCAGTCCGTTCTCGTCCCGTATCACGACTTCGCCGAGGACTGCTCGTCCAACCGTCCCTCGATGGGCGAGCCATTCGGCGGAGTCGCAGAAAGTGAACCCGTTCGCCTCCGTAGCGCCGTAGTACTCGGTGATGATCGGCCCGAGCCAGTCGATCATCGCCTGCTTGATGGGAATCGGGCAAGGTGCTGCCGCATGGACGATCCGCTGCAGCGACGACAAGTCGTAGCGGTTCCTGACGTCGTTCGGGACGCGCAAAAGGCGGTTGAACATCGTCGGGACCATCTGGCAGTGCGTGATCCGGTAGCGCTGCACCGCCGCCATCCAACCCTCCGGGTCGAAATGCTCCATGACCACGGCTGTCGCGCCTAGACGTAGCGAGGCAGCGACGCTCGCCTGCGGCGCCGAGTGGTAAAGGGGCGCCGGGTTGAGGTAGGTCATGTCCTCTGTGAAACCGAACAGGTACCGCACGAACTCCATGACCGGGAGCGCCTCGCCGGGGGGCACTTCCGGAAGCGCCCGATGGATCCCTTTCGGCTGCCCAGTGGTGCCTGAGGAGTACAGCATTGCGGCTCCGAGGCATTCGTCGGCAATGGGGGTAGACGGGTAGCTTGCCACCATGGAGGCGAGAGGTTCCCAGACGCCGTCGGCGACAACCGTGCCCGTGACCACGAACTGCTCCACCGCCCGACACGACGCAGCCGCCTGGCGGGCCACGTCGAGCTTGTCCAGTGAGGCGAAAAAGGTCTTCGCCTTGCAGTTGCCGACGATGTATGCCACTTCGTCGGGTCCGAGATAGCTGTTGATTAGGGTGTAGTACAGTCCGGCACGATCAGCCGCGCCCTCTATCTCGAGCATCACCGGGTTGTTGGAGGACAGGATGGCGATGTGGTCGCCGCGGCGTAGACCCTGGTCGCGAAGCATATGGGCGATGCGGTTGGCCTCCGCCTCGTAGCTTGCGAAGGTTACGGTCTCCCCGGTTCCGACCATTATGATGGCCGGCTTGTCGGGGTGGGCGGCGGCTGTCCGGGCGGCATACATTGCTAAGCGACATTAGCGGCGCCGGCCTTCGCGCACCGAAGTAAATGTGGTCGCCTGCCTCGCAGTCGAACTGGAACTGCCGTGCGGCCGACACGCCGATCGCTTGCCTGCGCTGGCGGGCGTGCGAGTTCGACGAGGTCATGATGGACGAGCGAACGCGGCTGTCACGTAACCCTACGCCGTGCGCAACCGCGACCCTGTTGTGAGAGGCTACGTCCGCGAGCTCCAACAGGAGGTCAAGGATCAGGGTCTGTGGGCCCTGTTTCTCGACGAGGAGCTTGGCGGCCCCGGCCTGGGCCAGCTCAAACTCGGGTTGCTCAACGAGATCGTCGGACGCTACCCGTCGGCCCCCCAGATGTTCGGGGCAGCGGCACCTGACACTGGCAACATGGAGATTCTCGCTGCCTATGGCACCGACGAGCAGAAGCAGCGCTGGCTCACCCCGCTACTCGACCAGGAGATGTTCTCCGCCTACTCGATGACTGAGCCCCAAGGCGGCAGCGACCCAAACCTTTTCAAGACCCACGCCGTTCGAGACGGCGAAGAGTGGGTGATAAACGGGGAGAAGTGGTTCACCTCCGCCGGGAGGGTGGCCGACCTTCTGTTTGTCCGGCGGCGTATAGCCGTACACAGCCGAGCTGTAGGCGCTGCCAGTAAAGCCGCCGATCGCATAGACCGACCCTCCCGGCCCCGCACCCGTCGCCGCCGCCAAGCCGTACTCGGCGGTCGGCAGGGACGCCACTGTCACCCAACTGGCTCCCCCCGGGGCATAGGCGTACACCGCCGAACTGACGGCGCTGCCGTTGTAGCCGCCCATCGCGTAGATCCGCCCGTCGGGGCCTTTAGCCGCCGTCAGGTTGTACTCGGCGGCCGGCAACGGCGCCACCGTTGCCCAGCTGCCAAGGGAGCCGTTCGCACCCGGGGTGTAGGCGTACACCGCCGAGCTGAGGACGCTACCATTAGTCCCGCCCATTGCGTAAAGTGTCCCGTCGGCCCCGGTCGCCGCCGCTAGGCCGTACTCTGTGGTCGGCAAGGACGCCACCGTCGCATTCCAGGTCTCCACGTTTGCCCCCACCCCCGACGCGTGAGCGGTCGGCGACCGCGCCACCAGCGGCCCAGTTAACGCCAACGCTACTGCCATCACCCTCGCGATCCGTCGGCTCATGGCTACCTGCTCCTGCACTTTCGGTTGGTCATCGTTTCCTGCCGGCACGCGCGAAAAAGCATGCATGTCGACGGCCGGCTTGGCATGGGGGATCGTCCCCCTGATTAAGCACCCGGCCGCCCACCGGTCAGCTCAGGACAAACGCCGCGCAAGGTACTGGCACCTGTTCAGCGCCAGCACGTCACTGAGATCGAGGTTGGACACCGAGCCGCTATTAAGAAACCTTCCGCAATATCGCCGATTGCCTTTCCCGGACGCTGTTCTGGTCGTCAGCGCTCATCGCGTTGCGTCTGAGCTGAGCGCCAAGAGTTTGACGTCGTATTGAGGGAAGCGTCCGTCGACGCTTACCAATGTCAAGTCTCCCGCTTGAGCCTGGGCAATCATCATCCGATCGAAGGGGTCAGAGTGGTGAGGCGGCAGGACCCCGGCCAGCACAGCGTGCGCGGCTGTGATGGCCAATGTCTGGAAATCGTTGGCGATGAGTACGTCCAGCAAATCGTCGGGGGCCTCCAGTCGTCCAACGGCTTTCTTGATTGCGATCTCCCATACGGCAGCGGCCGAGACCATAACCTCGTTGTCGGGTGAAGAGATTGCTTCGCGCGCTGCCGCTGGCAGCATTGGGTCGTCCGAGAGCCACCACAACAGGATGTGTGTGTCTACCAGCAAGGTCACGGATGTTCACCACGAAACGCGGCAGCAAGCTCCTCTGGCAGTTGATCGAAGTCTTCGTGCAAATGTACCCGACCAGCCCATTGGCCTGGACTCCGTGAGGAACGCGCGCGAGGTGGAACGATGCGGGCTATCACATGGCCGGCCCGGGCGATTTCGATCTCGTCGGTGTCGCCGGACTCAACGGCAGCCACGAGCTTCGACAGATTGGTCTTGGCATCATGCATGTTGACCCGCACAGCAACGCATTCTAGCTAACTTAGCTAGGTATCGTCAAGGTATGCTCAGCGGTCGCCTGGGCGTGCCACTTCCCCATCCGGGGACAACCAACGCCACAAGTGAAGACCGCCGACTTGTGAATCGGCCCATCCCGCAGTCCAATCGACTCACCCACCCGAATCCGATTGGCCAAGATACCCCTTGACGCTCGCCGCAGAGCGCCGACAACACCACGCGAGTCGTTTCAACCACCCAAGACGATCGGAGAACACGCCAATGCCCCACGCTGCCGGCAAAACCCAGAAGCTGCACTGGCAGAAACTCGCGGCCGGCCACTACACGAGTGTCGAGAGCCTAGACGGCGTCGCCGACTTCGAGATACGCCGCTACCGAGACAGGGCCGCTGGTGGCGTGCAATGGCGCTGCAAAATGCGCTCCTCCGCCCGGTCGGTGTGGTTCAACACCCTCGGCGACGCCAAAACGTGGGCGGAACACGTCTGACGCCGGGCTGGCCGCCCCGGGTGAAGGGGCACGCCCTGCGCTGGCGAGCGAAGACTGCGGCGACGGGGTCGAGGACGCCTACGACCCGTTCAACCCGGTCGGGCCTGTGTGCGCCGGCTGCGAATGCGGAACCTGGACAAAACAAGTCCGCACACGCCGCGAAGGGCGGTGGTTCCACAAACTCCACAAGCTAGGCCATAGCCAACAACAAGACCGTTCCTAGGCGAGCGAAGACTACGGCGGCGGGCGGGTAAAAGTTGACGCCGCCGGGAGCAGTGCCCGGCGACGTCAAAACTTACACGGAAACCGTGCTACGAGACCGAGACGACGCCGAAAGGGCCGCCAGGCGGCCCACCAGCACGGTCAGCTCCTGATCTGGCGTGGCCGAAGCTGAACCCTTCAGGTTAGCTTCGGCCACCAAAACCAGGTCGGCGGCCTGAGACGCTGCTGTCAACCCCAACTGTTTGGCGGCGGAGACAAGCTTCTTCACGGTGAAAGGCGAACCCCCACCGAGAATCGCTGTCGACACCGTCACATCGGTCGGGCAGCCGGATGACGCCAAACGCAGAACGGCCGCGTAATAGTTACGGATAATTGTTAGCACGACCAGCGGATGTTTCCCGCCTGGTGCCAGCATGCGCTCCAACGCTCGAAGCGCCGTGGCGGCGTCGCCGGCGGCGATCGGGTCGGTCAGATCCCAAGCCGGAGTCTGCCCTGGCTCCCCGAGATAGCCGTCGAGATCGGAGACGTCGACGGCGGCCCCCGGCCCGTACGCTGACAGCAAAGTGTCCAATGTCGCTGCGAGACGTCCGACGTCCTCACCGAAATGGGCTGCGAGAACTCTCGACGCCTGAGCGGTGAAACGCTGCGGTGCGGCAGATATCTTCGCCGACACGACCTCGCGGCGCTGCGAAGGGTTCCCTGTGGCAACGTCCCGGCGGGCGGCTGAACGCAGAACAGCCCGAAGTTTCGGCGACGGCGCCCGGTCCGAGGTGACAACAACAGCTACCTCGGGCGGCGCGCCCGGCAAAGACTCCAGCAGAACTACCTCCACACCCGGCGACGCCTTATCGACACGGCGGACCAGGACGGCCCGATGCGCCGCGAACAGCGGCGAGGTACGCGAGCCGTCCTGCACCACGGGAACTGCTACTGCCCCATGACACCAAAAAACCTCTTCGGCCAAGCACCCCTCGCCCGAGGAGCGAGCAGCGACGAGACCGCCGCCCACGACAAGGCGTCGGTGATGTCGCCGTTCGAGTCGGCGATGGTGGCGAGCACCCGCAGACCGAGGTCGACTCCCGCACGGCCACCCTTGGTCGGAGCCGGACGTAGGTGGTTCTCGACGAGACAGCACAACGAGACGAACAGCCGTCCCCCTCTGTCTTTGAGGGTAGCGTTGAGGATTCGGGCCCGGCCGGCGTGGACCAGGCGTTCGAGGCGGCGGGTGTTCTCCATCGGGCGCAGAGCGCCCACCACCGGCAAGGTGATGGTCCGCCGATCCGGCTCGACCCGCATGACTCCGGTGCTGAAACGCAGTGACGTGATGGGCCAAGGCCCAACAAGTCGTATCCGCACCGTTGTCCTTTGTCGGCTCGATTCGCTCCGAGAATGACCTGTGTGCAAGTCCTTCATCTCGGGTCAAGGGCACTACCAGAATGTTGGGATAGTCATCCGGAAACAGATCATGATCTTCCACGATCACCGCAGGACGGAGCTTGCTCGGTTCCTTCGGCAACGAGCCGCTGCGCCAATCAACCACCACGATGGTGCCAGCGGCGTGCCGGCTCATGGAAGGGCGGTCAGCGGCGTCCCGATTTCATCGACTTCACTTCTCGCCTCAACATGCTCCGCCAGATGGGTGACCACGCGGACTCCGTTCGCCCGGATTATGTCTCGCCGAAGCCGCCGCGCCTCGGCCTCGGCGATCTCCCGAACGAACGTGCTCAGGCCCTTGCCTTGCCTCTGGGCTTCTGCCTCCAGTGCCGCCCTGTCGTCTGCACTCAAGCGGATGGTCAGCGTCTCAGGCATACCAAGAATCGTATTACGCAGGCGTAAGACAGACCTTCCAAGACAGGCGGTTCTACTTGAGCAGTTGTCTTGCAATCACGATCCGCTGGATCTGGTTGGTTCCCTCGTAGATCTGGGTGATCTTTGCGTCGCGCATGAATCGCTCGACGGGGAAGTCGGTCGTGTAGCCGCTGCCGCCTAGGAGCTGCACGGCGTCGACGGTCACGGCCATAGCCGTGTCCGACGCGAAGCACTTCGCCATCGCACCGGCGCTGTTGAGTTCGCCGTCCGGATCGCCTTCGTCGATCAAGGAGTTGGCCCGGTAGGTCAGCAGTCTTGCGGCCTCGGTCTTCATCGCCATGTCGGCAAGCATGAACTGCAAGCCCTGGTGTTCCGCTATCGGCTTGCCGAAGGTCTTGCGCTGCTTCATGTACTCGCTTGCGACGTCGATAGCCCCTTGAGCGATAC
>JAKBBA010000088.1 GCA_021808665.1 Actinomycetes bacterium | reverse complement strand
ACAACTTTAGAGACTCACCTGCTGAGCCTCGCGCCAGCTTCCACGAGTCACGGAGGGCTCCTTAGGTAGGCCGAGGACCATTTCGCCGAGGATGTTGCGCTGGACCTGCGAAGTACCTGCGTATATGGTCCCGGCGCGGGCGTTGAAGAAAGTTCCGACCCACGAGGCGCTGTCGTTTGGGGCTCCGGCGTCGTCGGTCATGAAAGCGCTGGCAGGCCAGCGCCCGGCGGGCGCCATGGCACTCGGTCCGAGGATATCGACGGCCAGCTCGGTCACCTGCTTGTGGTACTCGCTCCAGAACAGCTTGAACACCGATCCTTCCGGTCCGGGCGTTTCCCCGGCCAAGAAACGAGACAATGTTCGCAATCCCACGAAGCGCATCGCCTCCACCTTCTCGTAGCATGCGGCGAGTCGTTGGCGTATACGCGGGTCTTCAGAGCGTCCCTCTTGGCGTGCGAGGCTGATGAGACGGTCGAGCTCCATGCGGAACAGTATTGGATGGGTTGCCGCAGCCTCGCCCCTTTCGTATCCGAGGAGGGTCATCGCTACCGCCCAGCCGTTTCCCACCCCGCCGACCACGTTGTCCTTCGCGGTCCGGGCGTCAGTGAAGAAGGTCTCGTTGAACTCGGACGCTCCCGACATCATCCGTATCGGCCTGACGGTGACGCCCGGCTGGTCCATGGGAACGAGAAGGAATGTGATCCCCTTGTGCTTCGGGGCGTCCGGGTCGGTGCGGGTGAGGACGAAGATCCAGTTAGCGAGGTGGGCTGCGGAAGTCCATATCTTCTGTCCGTTGATGACCCACTCGTCCCCATCCAGGACGGCTCGGGTCCCGAGGTTGGCCAGGTCGGAGCCGGCGTTGGGTTCGGAGTAACCCTGGCACCAGCGGTGCTCACCTGAAAGTATCCGAGGCAGAAAGTAGCTTTTCTGCTCGTCCGATCCCCACCTCAGGATCGTGTTGCCCACCATTTGGATGCCGAAAGTGTCGTTCGATCCTCCGGTCGGCACCCCGGCTTTTACGAACTCCTCGGCTAGCACGACCTGCTCGAGAGCTGACAGGCCGCCACCGCCGACCGACGTCGGCCACGACGCGGCGAGCAGGCCGTTGTCGTAGAGAACCCGGCGCCATTCCTCCGCCCAGCGCCTGGCTTCTTCGGGTTCGAGCGCCCCGATCCCAGCCCAGTCGGCCGGGAGGTGCTCCGCCAGGAACGCCCGGATCTTCTCCCGGTAGCGTTCCGCTTCTTCTGGGTATGTAGGGTCCACGGCTAAACCCTACAGACTCCGATCGACTAGCGCCCGTCCCGGTCGACCAGCACAGCACCTGCGCTACTCACATCTTTGCGCAGCGGTTGATCCGACACCCCCGGCGACACTACCGTCTGCTCATGCAAGAGGCGACAACCAACCACTTCGTCGACGACTACGGGGTGGACATCTTCTACCGTCACTGGCCCGTCGAAAACCCGAGGGCATCTATCGTCGTTTCCCACGGGGCGTCTGAGCACAGCGGCCGCTACGACAGGTTCGCCAAGGCAATGAACGCCGCCGGCTACGAAGTGTTCGCAGCGGACCAGCGGGGACACGGCCAGACCCGCAAATCGACTGGGGTCGGCCGGTGCGGACCCGGGGGAGCCGACGGCCTGATCCACGACCTTGAGCGGCTGGTAGCATTAGCGACGGAATCGACCGGGTCGAAACCGGTCGTGCTTTTAGGGCATTCGCTCGGTTCGATGATCGCCCAAGGCTACGCCGCACGCGGAGCGAAAGGCCTTGCCGGTTATATCCTAAGTGGCCCGGTTGGCGCCCCGGAAGGCGGCCAGGAGATGCTCGACGGACTGCGAGCCGCTGTCGACTCGGGGATGGGCGACGAGACCCTAGACGCTCTAGGATCCTACAACGAGGCCTTCGAGCCTGCCAGGACACCCTACGACTGGCTGAGCCGGGACGAGGCGGAGGTGGACGCCTACATCGCCGATGACTTCTGCGGGTCTTCCAACCCGCTCACCTACGGTCTGCTATGCGAGGTCGTCGGCCTTGCGGTGGAGTCTGTAACCCCCGAAGCGATACGGAACATTCCAGCTATACCTGCTCTTTTGGTCGCAGGAGAGATGGACCCAGTGGGAGGGATGGGAGCCAACGTGAGAGAGCTCCAATCCCGGCTGGTTTCTAGGAAGTTGAACGTCACTGCCCACTACTACCTGGGGGCCCGCCACGAGGTGCTCAACGAAACCAACCGTGACGAAGTCCAAGCCGACATCGTGGCCTGGCTCGACGAGCACATAGCCCCGACCGGTTAGTCCGACCAGGGGCGTTAGCGACCAACCGACCGTCAATCGACCCGTCGACCATTGGCGTCAGCGGGCGGATGCGTCACGTCGCGTTCCGTGAGCGGGCGTGTCCAAGCGGCGAACTCCAAGAGGATGCCGTCCGGATCACGAAAATACATCGAGCGCACGAATACTCCCGGGTGAAGTTCCTCGCTCACGGTTGCTTCGCTGTCGTCATGGTTCATCACCGGACTGACCCGCACCCCTTGTTCGATAAGTTTCTGGCGGTACTCGTCGAAACGCTCGGGGGCTACGTCGAAGGCGATATGGTTCATCGATCCCCAGGCGGTGGTGATGTCACCCTCGCCGGGCAGGCTTGCAGCAGTGACGACGCCCTCGGTCGGAGCCGGGGCTCCCGGGAACCAGAAGAAGGCGAGGCAGTCGCCGTTACCTATGTCGAAGAAGAAGTGCTGTCCCATCCCTCCCGGGAGTTCGATCGTCTTCACGAGGGGCATCCCTAAAAGGCCCTGGTAGAACTCGACGGTTCGTGCCATGTCCTTGCAGACGAGAGCCACGTGATTAACCCCGCGCAGCTGGAACTGGGCGTTCGATGGCCGCGCTCCCCTAAAGTCCGATTCTGCAACTAAATCCAAGGACATTACGGTCGCTTCTTGCACGGGAGCCTCCCCACTGTAGGCATCTTTCCTCTAATGCTACAGGAGCAGGGTTCGGAGCGCCTTTTGCGTCAAGCCACTTCGACACGAAGCGTCCGCCACGATATGAGCCCAGTCTCGTCGGATTCCTCCACATCGACCTCTCCGACGATAACGCAGTCGTGAAAACCCTCGGGGTCGTCGAGAACCTGGCGGACCTCCACGGTACGTGGACCTTCGCGGACCTGAAACCAAGCGGCGGCACGTGCCGGCGCGCCGATACCGATGGATGCGTGCGAGGAGAAGTAGCTCTCTAAGGCTTCGGCCCATTGCCCGCGATCCAGTCCTCCGCTGCTCTCCGACCCAGCGAGACCGTCCGCGTCTCGACGGGAAGCCATTTCCACCCGTCTGAACGCCGCGTTGCGGATCATCACAGAGAAAGCCCTCTTGTTCGCGCTGAGTTTCGGCGGTCGTTCCTCGATCGATCGCTCTGCGCCTGTCCCAGCAGCGAGATGAGGGCCGTCCCCGTTTGGGTGATCTTGGAGGGCCGTTAGCGTCCGCCACTCGTCGAGGAGACTCGAATCGACCTGGCGGACGAGCTCACCCAGCCACTCGGTGAAGTCGACCAGCTCGTCGTTCTTGGCCTCCTCGGGCACGCTACGCACAAGCGCCTTGTAGACGTCGGTCAGGTAACGCAACACGAGACCCTCCGAGCGCACTAATCCATAGTGGGCGATGTACTCGGAGAAGTTCATCGCCCGCTCGAAGAGGTCACGAGCCACGGACTTGGGGGCGATGTTGAAGTCGGCCACCCAGGGGTGAACTTCGCGGTAAGAGTCGAAGAGCCCGTAGGTCCAGTCGCGAAGCGGCTTGGGATATTCAAGCTTTTCTAGAGCTTCGATCCTTTCCTCGAAGGGAACTCCAGCAGCCTTCATAGCCGTCATCGCCTCCGACCTCAGCTTGTCGAGCTGGGCGGCAAGCACAGGACCCGGGTTTGCAACGGTCGACTCGACGACGCTCACCACGTCGAGAACCCAGGTGGGCGATTGGCGATCTAGCCTCGGTAGGGCCTCAAGGATGAAAGGGCTGAGCGGAGCGTCTAGAGCGAAGTCACGCTGGAGGTCGACGTTGACCCTGACCATCCTGCCTTGGTCATCGGGCTCTCCGAGGCGTTCAAGGGCCCCAACCCCGAGCAGGGAGCGGTATATCCCGATAGCGGTCCTGGCCAGGCGGCGCCTCGACGACGGTGGCTCGAAATTGTCCGTAACCAGCTGCCTCAGCGCCCTACAGCCGTCCCCGGGCCTATCGAGGACGTCGAGCACGGTGGAGTGCGTGACGGCCATGTGGGACACGAGAGTCTCGGGGGGCGACGACACCAGCTTTTCGAAGACCGCCTCGTCCCATGCGACGAAGTTGCGGGGCGGCTTGGCCCGGACGAGCTTGCGGAGCTTACGAGCGTCCCCTCCCGCCTTCCTGACAGATTCTTCGTTGTCTACAACGTGTGGAGGAGCCTGAACTACTACCAGGCCGGAAGTGTCGTACCCGGCCCGTCCTGCCCTGCCCGCAATCTGGTGCAGTTCCCGTGCGCTGAGAAGGCGCGAGACCGTCCCGTCGTACTTTGCGAGGCCGGAAAGTACCACGGTCCTCAGCGGCATGTTCACTCCCACGCCGAGCGTGTCTGTACCCACGACCACCCTGAGAAGCCCATCCCGTGTGAGGCGCTCGACCAGACGGCGGTACTTGGGGAGCATCCCGCCGTGGTGGACTCCTATGCCGTGGCGCAGCAAGCGGCTCAGGGTGCGTCCGAAACCAGGGGCAAACCTGTATCCGCTGATAGCCTCCGCTACGGCCTCCCGCTGCGCCCTTGTCGACACCTGCGCTGACGTTAGCGATTGAGCTTCGGTCAAAACCTGTGCCTGGGTGAATAACACCAGGTATATCGGAGCTTGATCGTCGCCGAGCAGCGACTCGACGGTCGCGTGCAGAGGGGTGCGGCGGTACTCGAATCGCAGCGGTACCGGCCTCACCCCAGAGCGGACCACTGCGACTGGCCGCCCCGTCCGTCTCCTAATGCCCTCCTCGATGAACCTGGTATCTCCAAGGGTCGCCGACATAAGCACGAACTGGGCAGAGGTGAGCTCGAGCAGCGGTACCTGCCATGCCCAGCCCCGCTCGGGGTCTCCGTAGAAGTGGAACTCGTCCATCACGACTTGGCCGACGCCCGCCCGACCTCCTCGACTTAGCGCCAAGTTCGCCAGGACTTCGGCTGTCGCGCATATCAGGGGGGCCTCAGGGTTGATCGACGCGTCACCGGTCAGCATCCCAACGTTGCGTGACCCGAAGGTCTCGCAGAGAGAGAAGAACTTCTCCGATACGAGCGCCTTCACCGGTGCCGTGTAGAAGGATCGCTCACCTCTTGCGATAGCAGCCACGTGGGACCCGAGAGCGATCAGGCTCTTGCCGGAACCCGTGGGAGTATTGACGATCACATGAGAGCCGCCGAACGACTCGATTAGAGCCTCCTCCTGAGCGGGATACAGGTTAAGACCTTCCTGTTGCACCCAGTCCATGAAAATGCCAAAGCCGTTGTCGTCCGACGCCGCGATCCGGGCCAAGTCCAGGCTTGCCGCGTCGTCACGGACCGTCACGGTCGACGCTCCACCACACGTCGGCCTCCGGGACCATCAGAGGGCTGGGCCGCTCTGGGCGCTAACAGCCTGTAGCCGATTGCCGGGTCGCTTTGGAGGAACTCCCCTCGCTCGTCATTGAGTTTCCGCCGGATCCGGTAGGCGTACACTTTCAAATAGTTGACCTCCGAGGAGTAGGCGGAACCCCACACCGCCTCAAGGATCATCCGTCTTGTACAGACCTTCCCCTGGTGGCGAGCGAGGAATGACAGGAACTCGAACTCCTTGGGGGTGAGCCCTAAAGGCCTGCCTTCGAAGGTCGCCTCGTAATGGACCAGGTCGAGCTTGAGCGGTCCAACCTCTATCTCAGACGGCGACGAGGCCTGTTCGCCACTGCGGTGGCGCAGGGCCACCTGGATCCGGGCGTTCAACTCGCGCATCCCAAACGGTTTGGTCATGTAGTCGTCTGCACCCAAGCCAAGAGCGTCGACTTTGCGATCCTCGGAACTGTCCCCCGACAAGACGATCACAGGCACCTGGCTCCAGGCACGGAGGCGTCCGCACACTTCCAGACCGTCGACATCGGGCAGGCCAAGATCGAGGATCACGACGTCAGGGTTAAGCAGGGCTGCCTGGGTTAGTCCGTCTATGCCGCTGGGCGTGGCTCTGACGTCGTTGCCAAGGGCGCCGAGGCCGACTTTGCACACCCTGAGCAGGTCAGGATCGTCGTCAATTACGAGTATCAGCGGCAATGTCAAGCTCATCGGTAGCAGCCGAGGCCGCTGGAAGGGTAAAGGACAGGACTGTTCCTCCTCCGGGCGCGTCGGCCACCCAGATACGCCCGCCGTGCGCTTCGACGAAGGTTTTGGCGATCACCAGGCCGAAGCCTGCACCAGAGTCGACATCCCGGCGACGGAGGGTGTCGAAGACCTCCCCGTGGCGGGCCCGGGCGATACCTGGACCCCGATCGGCGACGGACACGGTCACCTCAGCGGGACCGGTTCTGACAGCTCTAACGGTTATCGACGCGCCGGCCGGACTGTATCGCACTGCGTTCTCCAGAAGGTTGGAGACCACTCGGCCGACCAGTACCGGATCGACGTCCAGCAACGGCAAGGGGTCAGTGCAGTCGATGACGACCTTATGACCACGGGTGTCGACGTGACCCACAACACTGGACAGCAACTCGCTCAGCGACACGACCACGCGCCTCGGTTTGAGCACTCCAGTCTGAATTCGGCTCATATCTAAGAGGTTCTCGACCAGGTCAGCCAACCTGTCGGCTTGGACGTCTATCATTTCGACAAGAGATAACTCAGTCTCCTCGTCAAGACTGACGTCACCGTCAGCAAGAGTCGATGCTGCCGCTTTGATAGTGGCGAGAGGAGCCCGCAAGTCGTGGGAGACCGCTCCGACCATCGTCTTGGCCAGGCGTGCCATCTCATCCGCGACGCGCGCGGAAAGCGCCTTGTCACGCAACTGGACCCGCTCGACCGAAAGTGCTATCTGGTTCGCAAACAGCATCAGGGGCTCCCGCCGGTCGACGCTTACCGCTTCGGCGGTCAGGGCAAGCAGGCCGACAGGTCGGCCTGCTGCAGATAGTGCCAATACCGAAAGTCCGTTGGCTTGACCCCGGCGGGGACCAACGGTCATCAACGAACCAGCCGGGACCAGCAGTGCAGACAGCTGCGCTTCGGAGAGCGGGGCGCCGGCTGACGCCACCAGGCGCAGGCGATCCTGGTCTGGGAGCAGGATCGCAACCTGGCCGGCCGAGAACACCTCGGCGACGGTGGTGACCACAGAGGACAGCAACTCATCTAGGGCCCTGTCTTCCACGAGCAGCCGGGAGAACTCGAACAACTCGCCGATCTCGCGACTCTGACGACGAGCCTCCTCGCGGGCCACGTTCATGCGTGACACGACCTGCGACACGAGGATCATGACCACTACGTACACTCCGAGCGCAACCCAGTTCTGCGACGCCCCGACCGTCAGGGTGAGATACGGGGGAATGAAAAAAAAGTCATAGAACAAAAACCCAGCCGCGACGCTCACCACGCCAGCTGCTCGACCGCCTATCACCACCCCGACGACGACTGGTATGACCAACACGAGAGCCGTCGTCGCAATGCTCAGGTGGCTGCGCAGCGGCACCATCACCGCACTGAGCGAGGATATGCATGCCACTGCGGCGAGTATCCCGAGCGCGCTCCTTTTCATCGTCGACCTCTTCGAGTCTACCAGGAGGGAGATGAGAAGGTCTCGTGACACCCACCTAGCCCGAGGCGCAGCCTGGCCAGGCCCGGCTACTGCGACTGGCCGGCGCTCGCAGGCCCGCGGGAGCGCACCGCCTCGACCTGCTCGAAAGCTGCACGCAGATCGGAGATCCACGACTGCTCGTTGCGTCCGACCAACTGGACACACCAGGCCAGTGCATCACTGCGCGACCTGGCAACACCCGCGGCGATCAGAGTGTCGAGGACCTGGCGGTCCTCTATCCGCAACCTGGTCATAACGGGAACGCTGGCGGTCGTGAACGGACTGCGCGTGGAGCCACAAACAGCACCCCAGCTGAAGACCCTCCCGAAGGCAGCCTCGCCCTCTGCGGCGATCCGCATCCGCGCTTGGCGGGTCTCCTCGCGAAATCCACCGATCCTGGCGGCCTCAGCGGTGGACCGGTTGGCCTCGTCGGCACCGTCTGGCATCACGACGTCTTGGAGGGTGACGAACACGACTACCTCGTCGTCGTCGATGAGCACTCCGTCTGGGTCGACCGCCCACTCCTGAGGTAAGCGGCCTACCAGCCACGATTTGATCGTCTGGCGGTCGACGGGGACGGAGGAGCGGCCCCCCGGGTGTCTTCCCCTTCCTCCCGGTCGTCCCCGACCGCCGCGGCGACCTCCGAAACCGGGAGGACCCGACATCATTTCTTCAAATATCTCTTTCATAGTTACATTATTACACAAGCGCGCGCCGCCTCGGCGCCCTTTTCGGGCGCCGGACAGTCGACGCGCTACGTGCCGTTCGCCGCTGACATCCGGGAGCAATCCCCCGCGTCGCGCTGCACAAAGTGCCTTCACCCATATCAGGGCGCACTAGGGGCGCCACCACTATGGCGCTCTGTTTGATGTTCGGCCCTCGCTCCCCGCCGAGGCGCTTCGACAGATCCTGCATGACATTGTTTTTGGAAAGGAGATCTCTCGTGTTTCCACGTGACTCCGCCATCGCTCTCGCCGACACCAAGCTCGATTACGCACCCGCCGTCCTCGACCCCGCACACATAGGAGACATCGAAGGGGCACTCGGGACGGTTCGCCTTACCGACGACTCTTCGCGGCGCTCCGCACGGCGTCGCTTGCTGACGTTCCTCGCGATTATGGGCCCGGGCCTCATAGTCATGGTCGGCGACAACGACGCAGGCGGCGTGCAGACCTACACTCAAGCTGGTCAAGCTTACGGCTACAGCCTAATTTGGGTCTTAGCGCTGCTACTACCTGTGCTTGTGATCAGCCAGGAGATGGTGGCCCGTCTCGGGGCCGTGACAGGTGTCGGGCACGCCCGACTGATCCGGGAGCGCTTCGGCAAGACCTGGGCAGCTTTCGCTGTATTCGACCTGTTCCTTCTCAATTTCCTGACCCTTCTCACCGAGTTCGTCGGCGTCTACTTCGGTTTCGCCTACTTCGGGATTCCCAAGCTTGCGAGCGTGACGTCAGCGGGCGTCGCTCTATTCGCGATCGCCGCCAGTGGAAAGTTCCGCTGGTGGGAGCGTTTCATGTTCGCGTTGATCAGCGCAAGCCTTGTATTCATCCCCGCCGCTTTGATGGCGCACCCCCGCTGGACGTCGATCGGCTATCACTCGCTCGTACCGGGAGTAGCAGGTGGCGTGTCAGGACAGGCGATCCTGCTCATAGTTGCCCTAGTCGGCACCACCGTCGCGCCGTGGCAGCTTTTCTTCCAGCAGTCGAACATCATCGACAAGCGGATAAGCCCGAGGTGGCTCAACTACGAAAGGGTCGACACCATAGTGGGCGGCTTTCTCACCACGATCGCCGCTGGTGCGATGATCGTGTTCGGAGCAGCCTTGTTCCACTCCCACCGCTTCGGTTCGCCCGCCCTTTACACCGATTCGGGCTGGTTCAACCACGCGGTATCCGCAACTCTCGGGCCGGTAGCCGGCACCCTGGCGGCCGTGATGTTGATAGTCGCCTCCCTCGTCGGTGCCGCCGCTGTCTCCCTTTCCAGCTCTTACGCTTTCGGAGACTCCTTCGGCTCGCGCCACTTGCTGCACCGGGGTATTCGGTCGGCCCCGCAGTTCTATGCGGCTTACGCTGCGCAGATCTTCCTAGCGTGCCTGGTAGTCGCTGTGGCTTCGAACGCCTTCCTCGGAACCGCCACGCAGTACGTACAACTCCTGGCGGGGATCCTCCTGCCGTCAGCGGTGCTCTTCCTACTGCTGTTGTGCAACGACCCTGAAGTGCTCGGGCCGTGGGTCAATGGGACCGCCACCAACATTGTTACTTCGCTCATAGTGGGCGTACTGGTCGTCCTGTCAGCCAACTTGACGATAGCCACCTTGTTTCCCCACATCGACGGCGTGGCACTAACCGAAGCCTGCTTCGGTGTTGCCGCCGCGGCGACTGCACCTGCCACTGCGTTGCTTCTCGCCGCGAAACGCCGCAAGGCCCTCCCAACGTCTCGGGCCCGGGTAGGCGCGTCCAGCGCCACCGGCGCAGCACGTCCCGCAACGAGTCGGGAGGTCCGCAACGCCGAGCGAGCTGTCTGGCGGATGCCCGAGCTCAACCAGTTGCGTCCGCCTACGCCGAGTCTTGCCCGCCGGGCGAGCCTGCTAGTTCTGCGTTGCTACCTGGTAGCCTCGCTGCTCGTAGTGGGGTTCCGGGCTTTCAGCCCTTACCTGCGCTGAACTTCAAGGCGGTCCTGCGGGGTTCGAGGGACCGCCTGGCTCAGCTCTGGTGACCCTTTTGTAGAGCCCGGGCTATCACGTGAACATCGATGCCAGCGTCGGACGCGCTCTTCGAGAGCCTCCTGACAGTCGATCCACCACCTCTCAGCTGCTGCCACCGGCTTCGCCTGCTAGACCCGATCACCAGCTGCGTGACCTGATTCTCCCGGGCGAAGTCCACCAGCGCCGCTGCCGGGTCGTCGGAGTCCAACTCGTGCCACCGCCCTCCCACTGCGCCGGCCAGACCCCGGAGCTCCTCCAGGCGCTTGGATCCCGACCCTCCCGGCCCGTCAGGCGTCCTAACGTGCACCACGTGCAGCTCAGCTTTGAGGCGGGACGATATCCTCGCCGCCCTGCGGATTACCGACTCGGCACCCGGCACTTCGGTCACCCCGACCATGATCCGCTCCGTCGTCTCCCACGCAACGTCAGGGTGGGAACGCCTGAGGTAGGAGAGAAGCTCCTCCTCGGTCTCGTCCGCAACGAACCTCAAAGCAAGCTCTCTCAACGCGGAGAGGTTATCGGTCCTAAAGAAGTTGTCGAGAGCTTGGGGAACCTTGTCAGCCGGGTAGATGTTCCCATGGAGCATGCGCCGGCGCAGCTGCTCCGGAGATGAATCGACCAGTTCGAGCTGGTCCGCTTTGCGGACGACCGAATCGGGCACTCGCTCCCTCACCTTGACACCGGTGATCCTCTCGACAGCGTCGGCAATGCTCTCCAAATGCTGGATGTTGACGGTCGAGATCACGTCACTTCCCGCGGCGAGTATCGTCTCGACATCCTGCCATCGCTTGTCGTGTCCGCCGGGGACTGGGGCATTCGTGTGGGCGAGTTCGTCGACTAGCACCACCTTGGGTCTTCGCCGTAAAACAGCGTCGAGGTCCATCTCCTCCAAGGTCGTTCCCCGGTATTCAACCTTGCGGCGGGGAATTACCTCGAGACCGGCGGTCAGCGACTTCGTCACGGGACGGCCGTGTGACTCCACGATCCCGATGACGACATCAGTGCCGCGACGGCGTCGTCTCTGGGCCTCGTCGAGCATCGCTACTGTCTTGCCCACCCCAGGTGCAGCTCCCAGATATATACGAAAATGCCCTGCGGGCGCCACGGTACCCCCACGGCGCTCGTCGACGGTCTGTATAGATTCCGTGCCGATACCACCCATAGGACTCACCGCCTCGTCAGCTTCTGAGATACCGAGGTCGCCAAGCCCGTAAAGAGGATTAAGCATAGCCGGCCGGTCGTAACCCGATATGACCGTTCCTTTCGCCGTGCACTCCACGCCCGGCCCCAACCCCGGGATCCGGCCACGACCGGTGAAGACCAAGTCCACTTGCCCGGTGCCGTCGTCTAAAGTGCACACGTAGCTCTTACGACCAGCCCTTAGCTGTTCGTGCGCTCCGACGATAGTGCCTCGAGCTAAAAGCGGTTGACGAGGACGGCTTTCAGCCACGGTGCGTGCGAGCGGCCGGCGGTCTTGGTAGTAGGGATCGTCGAGGCGGAACGTGCTCATCGCATCTTGGCCAACGCTATGTTCAGCTTCAGCACGTCCACATACCCTGATCCGAGGAACCCCAGTTGGCGTCCTATCCTCTGCTGGGCTATCAGCTTTTCGAGCGCCGCCCGCGAGATGCCGGTAGCAGCAGAAACCATCGGCACCTCGGCAATAGCATCGGCAGGGGTAATGTCGGGGTCTAAGCCGCTGCCCGAGGTTGTGACCAAATCAGGGGTCGGGTTTACACCTCTCGCCTTCCAGTACGCAATCAGCTTGCTCGTATCGGCCACCAGGGTTTTGGACCGCGGTCCCAAGTTGCTCGGTCCGGATCCTCCTGGCACCCCGTTCGCCACGAGCGGGTTGTCGCCACCCGATACTCCTTTGGCCGGGTCCGCTGCGTACGGTCCGAGACCGTCAGGGCGACCCTGGAAGACGCAACTGCCCGGCAGGTGCCCTGGGCATGGCGTCGAAGCCCAGTTCTGGCCGATCAGCGTCGAGCCGTCGGCGGTCAGAGAACCGTTAGCTTGATGG
>JAKBBA010000087.1 GCA_021808665.1 Actinomycetes bacterium | reverse complement strand
GCCTCGATGGCCTCGATGGCCCCGATGGCCTCGATGGCCTTGATGGCTTCGAGCATCGCCATCTCGATCTCCTCTGCCTGGAACGGCTTGCCGTACATCTTCGACAAGGACTTCGCGTCGACGAGGTACTCGGCGCGCACCAGCTTGACGAGCTGGCCGAGGTTGAGCTCGGGCACGAGAACCCGCTCGTAGGAGCCGAGGAGCTCGCCGAGGTTCGCAGGGAAGGGATGCAAATGTCGCAGCTGGGCGTGGGCCACCTTCAGCCCGCGCTCTCTGATCCGCCGTGCTCCCGCTGCGATCGCGCCGTAGGTTGATCCCCATCCGAGCACGAGCAGTCGGGCGTCCCCCGTCGGGTCGTCGACCTCCACGCGGGGGATGTCCCGCGCGATCCCTGCGACCTTCGCTACGCGCAGGCGGCTCATCAGGTCGTGGTTGGCTGCGTCATAGGAGACAGACCCCGACCCGTCCGCCTTCTCGAGGCCACCGATGCGATGCGCAAGACCCGGCGTCCCCGGTATCGCCCATGGGCGTGCAAGGGTTTCGCTGTCTCGCAGGTAGGGCCAGAAGCTCTCGTTGCCGTCGGAGTCGACGTGGTTCGCCGCCGTCGCGAACCCAGCGTCGATCTTCGGCAGTTCGGCCACGTCGGGTACCGGCCACGGCTCGGCCCCATTCGCCAGATACCCGTCGGACAGAAGGAACACCGGCGTCCTGTACTTGATCGCGATCCGCGCAGCTTCGATCGCCGCGTAGAAACAGTCTCCCGGTGTCATAGCGGCGACGACCGGCACCGGCGCCTCGCCGTGGCGGCCGTGCACCACCTGCAGCAAGTCGGCCTGCTCGGTCTTGGTCGGCAGCCCCGTCGACGGGCCTCCGCGCTGGATGTCGACGATGATCAGCGGCAGCTCCAAGTTGACCGCCAAGCCGATCGACTCGGTCTTTAGGTCCACGCCCGGGCCGCTGGTCGTGGTGACCCCGAGCGCTCCACCGTATGCGGCTCCGATCGCGGCGCCGATACCGGCGATCTCGTCCTCGGCTTGCACTGTCGTCACGTCGAAATTCTTGTGCTTGGACAGTTCGTGGAGGATGTCGGATGCGGGTGTGATCGGATAGCTTCCGAGGAACACTTTGAGACCCGCGAGTTGACCGGCCGCTATCAGACCCCACGCAAGCGCTGTGTTACCAGAGATGTTCGTGTAAGTGCCCGAGGGGAGGACCGCCGGCTTGACTTCGTAGGTATTGGGAAAAAGTTCCGCGGTCTCGCCGAAGTTCCATCCCGCTTTGAACGCGAGGGTATTTGCCTCGGCGACCATCGGCGTCTTCGCGAAGCGTTTCGCTATCCATTCGAGTGTCGGATCCTGCGGTCTGCCATAGAGCCAACTGATCAAGCCGAGCGCGAACAGGTTCTTCGAGCGCTCAGCGTCGCGGGGTCTAGTACCCGAAGGCTTCACCGCTTCCAGTGTCATCGCGGTCATCGGCACCTCGAACACCGTGTAGCCGTCGAGGCTCCCGTCGCTGAGCGGGTTCGCCGCGTACCCTGCTTTTTGCAGGGACCGCTCGTCGAAAGAGTCCTTGTTGACTATCACGGTTCCAGACGGGCGGACGTCGGCAAGGTTCGCCTTCAAAGCGGCGGGGTTCATCGCAACAAGGACGTTGGGATGGTCGCCCGGGGTCAAGATGTCGTGGTCGGATATGTGGACCTGGAACGCTGACACCCCTGCGAGCGTCCCGGCCGGTGCGCGGATCTCGGCGGGAAAGTCCGGCAGCGTCGAAAGATCGTTGCCGAAAAGTGCCGAGGAGTTCGTGAAACGGTCGCCGGTTAGCTGCATACCGTCGCCCGAGTCACCGGCGAAGCGGATAACCGCGCGGTCCACGTCAATTCTGGGGGGCGGATTTCGCTTGGTATCGGTCATTGGTGTCCTTCCCGCGAGAGTTTCGAGCCCCGATGCCTGGGTGCTCATCTGCGCGCTCAGCCTACAGCGGGCGTGCCGTGCGGCGCGGGTCTAAGGTCAGGCCACCGTCACTTGCGGGTCGAGGTAGACGTCCTGGATCGCGTTCAGGAGTTCGATACCCTGCGTCGTCGGCCTTTGAAACGCCTTGCGGCCCGAAATTAGGCCGGCCCCGCCTGCGCGCTTGTTGATGACAGCCGTCCGAACCGCCTGGGCAAGATCGGACTCGCCCGCCGACTCCCCCCCGCTGTTGATGAGCGGGATCCGACCCATGTAGCAGTTGACGAGTTGCCAGCGGGTGAGGTCGATCGGGTTGTCGGTGGTGAGACGCTCGTAGACGAGCGGATCCGTCCGGCCGAAACCGACCGCGCCGTAACCGTTGTTGTTCTCCGCCTGCTTCTGCTTGATGATGTCTGTCTCGATGGTGACGCCGATGTGGTTGGCTTGGCCCGTCAAGTCAGCTGAAAGCGAGTAGTCGACGCCGTCCTTCTTGAAGGCGTTGTTGCGCAGGTAGCACCACAAGACGGTGAACATGCCTAGCTCGTGGGCTTCCTGGAACGCGGCGGATACCTCCTGGATCTGGCGGGTCGCGTACTCGGAGCCGAAGTAGATGGTCGCCCCCACCCCCGCCGCTCCGAGGTCATAAGCCTGTTGGGGTGATCCGAACATGATCTGGTCGTATTGGGCGGGGTAGGTGAGCAGCTCGTTGTGGTTGAGCTTGACGATGAAAGGGATCTTGTGCGCGTAGCGCCGCCCGATCGAGCCGAGAACCCCGAGGGTGGTAGCGACAGCGTTGCAGCCTCCCTCGATGGCCAGCTCGACGATGTTCTTCGGGTCGAAGTAGACAGGGTTGCGGGCGAACGAGGCCGCAGCGGAATGCTCGATTCCCTGGTCGACCGGAAGGATCGATAAGAAGCCGGTACCGGCAAGGCGGCCGTGGTTGTACACGGACGCCAGGTTGCGCAGCACCTGGATCGGCCGATCCGACCAGCTCATCACGTCGTCGATCACCGCCGGCCCGGGCAGGAGCAGGCTGTCGCGCTCGACACCTTTACAGCGGTAGGTGAGAAGGTTGTCGGCCTCATCGCCGAGCATAGAGTGCAGGTCCATCAGGTATCGGGCTCCCGTGGTCGCGGCCGGACAGTCGCCTTGGCCGTAGTTGACAGCCTCGATCCTAGAGCGGCCACGGCCATTCGGATCGCATTGGCCAAATGATCCTGCGGCACAAGCGGTTATACCGGTTATACTGTCTGTGTGAAGACAGCGGTGTCCCTGCCGGATGACATTTACGAGCGTGCCGAGCACGCGGCCCGTCAGCTGGGCGTGAACCGCTCTCAGTTTTACGCGAGGGCTCTCAGCAAGTACCTTCAAGACATCGGGCCAGACCCGGTCACGGAACTGCTGAACGAGTTCGCCGCCGAACACGCCAAGGACACGGCCCCCCGATCATCCGAAGCGGCTCGCTCCATTATCGACTCCGGTGGCTGGGAGTGGTAGAGCGCGGAGAGGTCTGGTGGACCGACTTCGCCGACCCAGTTGGCTCTTCGCCCGGTTATCGAAGGCCCGCCGTCGTTATATCCTCCGACCGCTTCAACCGGTCTCGGATCAAGACCGTGATCGTGGCCGCGATCACATCGAACACGACGCTCGGCCGCCAGCCCGGGAACGTGGCGCTGCCCGATGACCTTCTCGCGAAACCTTCCGTAGTCAACGTGACGGCCCTGTTCACAGTTGACCGCGACCAACTAGTCGACCGTGTTGCGGACTTGCCCGCTCTTGAATCCAGGTCGCTCGACGACGGACTTCGGCTGGTCCTCGGCCTCTGAGCAACCGTTGCGGTCCGATCTGGCCGCCACTTGGGTTATCCGAGGCGAGCCACTGGGTGCAAACCACGAGCGGCGGGACGCGGTGTTGGGGTAGGGGTAGGGGGCCGCCTGAACAGTTGGGCCAGCAACCTTGACTTAGCTTAGGAAACGCCCCCGAGGACCTTGAGCTCTAGCTTTTCGGTGCTGCGGACCGACATCTCATTACGGTAGTTTCGGGGCTCCTGAGAGAACACCTGCAGCGCGCTCGGAGTATTGCGGGAAGGCCTTTGCCAGCGCCCGTATCTGAGTGATCTCCAGAGCCTGTCGTGTGGGCAACACTTCTGCCACCTCACACGCCATGTCGGAATCTGCCGCAACGAGCTGAGCCTGACTTGATCCCGTTACATCACCCGGTACCGTCGTCGGGGGCACCGCTGACGGGGAGACCGACAAAGATGGCTTCGGTGTCGTCCCAGGATAAGTAGCCGTGTAGCCGAAGTTGGACATGCAACTTCGCCAATTGGCGTAAGCGGCCTTAAATGACACACTTGACTCGACGGTGATAACGGCAGTATTCCAGGCAGCCTCGAAGGCAGGGTTTGACGCAGGCAACGCCGCGCGGAGAGACGACATCGCTAGAGGCTGGCAACCCGAGGGAGACCCAACCTGCGGAGTGAGTTCACTGGAAGAGCCGTTCAAGTCCATATAATACTGTTTCTGCTGAGCTGAGGTCAGCGACCGGACATAAGCAATGTTTGGGTCCTGAAGCACCGACTGTAGAGGTGGCGAGCTGTAGCCATGGACACTCCGGTATTGGATCATAGCCGATACCCGACTCGGCAACCCAAATGTCAGCGCAGTGGGGTCCGGGTAATATTTCCAGTTGTGCGCCTCCATGCAGGAGCCAATGCTCGCATTGTACTGGGCCAACTTGACGCTATCAAAGCCGGTTCCATTTGCAAAGACATTCAGGGGACTCATGTAAACAGACGGCAAAGTTTGAGCCGCAGCTAGGACGGCGACCGTGGACCGGCTGAGTGCAACTCCAGAGGAAGCCTGAGTCGAAGTAACTGCCGTGTTTGTTGTTACTTTTTGGCGAGGAGCGGTGCCGCAAGCAGCTATCACCGCCGCCGATGTTGCTGCCAATACTACGTTGGCTAAACGTGATCGCATTAGGGCGGCTCCTAACCTGGGGTAGGCATTTATCAAGCATCAATATGGACCGACTGCGGTGTACGATACGAGGGAACCCCCGGGCCCACAATTGGCGTTGTTTTCGCCACCCCAAGCGTGCCCTAAGTAGTTAGCGTCATCCAACTGGAGGGAATAAGAAACACCATTTTGTGGTGACCCAATGTAGAAATAGCACATCGCGGAACTAGTCGACGTGTCGCCATACGGGTAAGGCGGAGACTCGCGATTGACCCACGGATATGTTGACTCCTCAGCATTGGTGCTAGTGAAGTAGTAGAGCCGGGACCAAATAGTTCTGCAATACGATGAGTATCCAAGGCTGAGTGTCGCGAGGTTGTACCCATACGGATCATTGAGGGCTTGGAAGAAGTGTAAGCTTCCCGTGTTCGCACATCCGGTACCTTGAGGATCGGTGTAGTCGTACGAGGCGGCTGCCGCTTTTTTTTGTGGAAACACTGCGACGGTCAAAATAGCGGCGATCAGCACCAAAAGGACCCGTCCACATATTCGACTAAATCGCTGGCCTCGTGCACGGTGCGATCCGACTTGAGCGACAGGTGTGTGGCTTGCCAGGTATGGCAGCCCTCGGGGATCGGGGGGAGCCGTAGTCCTTGACGGCGGCGGCATTTGCATCGGTCCTCCCATCGTGCCCTGTCGACCTCTACGGTCCTAGCATCTGAAGGCTAACGTCGTCCGTTGGGTCTGTCAAGGGATTTTCAGAATTGAGCGGGATATGTGCGTCGTTTGATCACAATCCACCACTCGCGTGGCAGGGACACTCATAATCGTGCGTGCTCTAATTCGTCGGTCCTGGAGAGTCCCTGTTGGGGTCCTAAAGTAAACGTTCAGGTGGTCGTGGGTCTGGGGGGCGGGATCCAGGGGCCGTCGGTGAATAGTTGGGTGAGCACTCCGAGGGGGTTCTGGTTGTGGTTTGCGGCTGTTTGTAGGTAGGAGCGGATGTCGGCGAAGGCTCTGGCGCCGTTGAGGCTGTGGAAGGTGCCGGAGATCTTCTGGGCATATGGAGTATCGCTCATATCAACAGAAGATCTCCGGGGGCTTCAGGACAAAGGCCGGTGCCGCCGCGTGGTTGGCCGTCCGCAGCTACCTCGCAACCGTAATGAAGAACGGCCAGAACCCGCTCGGCGCACTACAACGCCTCATGACCGCCGACCCTTGGATGCCGCCCACCACCAACACCTGAAACACCCACGACCACACATCAAGCCAACCAACCAATACACGACTTCGCCAGCCAAGGCCGTCCCTGCCGACTGGCTAGCTGAACAGTTACAAGTCGTTCGCCAAAAGGTGCGAAGACACGCTTCAAATGGTCAGGCGTGTCGCGACTCCCGAGACTCCTGACCAATTGGCACACTTTCGCCAGCCGTCACGCGGCCGACACCGGTTCGAAGTGCTCCACGGCTGGAAACGGCTCGTAGAAGTGGTGGAGAAGCCGACGCCACTCCTCGTACTGCGGCGACCCTCGGAATCCCACCATATGAGCATCGAGGTTTGACCATTCGACAAGTAGAAGGTAGGTGTCGGGACGTTCCAGGCAACGGGACAGCGAAAGTCCCATGAATCCGGGCATACCCGCAATGATCGCCTTTGCCTCAGCGAACGCCGCCTCGAAACCGGACTCTTCACCGCTCCTGACGGGCAGCAACGCGTGCTCGATAATCATCGCAACATTATGCTGCAAACGACCGCCTCCAGAATGTGTACGAACTTGCCGCGCTCGACACGGACACGCGTGCCGTCACCGAAGTTCGGCCGTGGTAGCCCGTATCAGGAAGGTAGGTCGAGTAGAACGGCGATCGTCTCGCGGATCTGGGCGAGCGTCGCAGCCCCCACATTGCCGCGAACCGTAATGATCCGGCCGGTCGACGCCGCCCGAAGGTGCTGACACTGCGCTGCTGAGCTGCTCGCCAGACCGTTGTGGTCGTCGGGATCGATCCTGATCTCCGAGTGGAAATCCCGAAGCTCCGACGTCAGCGGAACCACATAGACCACAGAGGGCTCGGCGGTGAGAATCCGCTGGGCAGACACGACCACGGCGGGATGACGAAACCCCGCCTCGTGACCATGAGGTAGTCCGAGGTCGAGATCGACGGTATCACCCGAGTTCAGCATCGAGCCAGGAGGACTCGGCGGCTAACAGCGGTTGAGTTAGCTGCTTCCCCATTCGGTCTTGGCGTAGAGCACGAACGGCGGCAACGACTGCGCCTCCGACGGTCGTCCCTAGGTCCTCCGCTAGCTTCTTCAATTCTTGGTGAGTCTCACCGTCGATCCGCACACTCGTAGATTGCATGCGAATCAGCATACACGCCGACCGAGACGGGGCACCCGGGTCGCTGCGTCCGGTTGCGTGGTCTTAAGCACTGGCCGCGTGCGCTGCGCCCGCTTGGTCGAGGGTCAAGGTCCGCTCCACCCGACAGGACCAACTCCCATTGCTCATAAAGGCGAGCCGCCCTGGCGAGGCTAAGCTGGCCGCAGTATCGCCGGAAAGCATCGAATCCTGGGCGCCGTGCTCTGGCGCGGTGAAGTCGGCGATCGAGACAACCTCGGAGGCATCGCCGCTGAGGTCGACGAGTTCGGGGATAACCCCGGGCCGGCGATGTCCAACGCAGCGTCGACCCCTTGGGGTTCGATGGCTCGGACCCACGACGACGGCGAGGACCGACGAAAGCAGCGACGGCCAGATCCCAGCGGTAGAAGTCGGCGTAGCTGTCGAGCCGACCGAAAGCACAGTAGGCAGGCGATCTGGAGTCTGAGCCGGTCCCGACGGGGCGACCCTAGCAAGATGTCACGGACGGCTGAGCGGAGCCATAGGTTACCGTCAGCGAGTTGTCGATTTCTGCGAGGAGCTGTCGCAATTCCTGGTGCGACCCCACTGCGCCTTTAACCGCGAGGAGGTATCCGGTCGCACCGCCCTCGCGAGCGTCCAGTCGGTCGCCTTGTCGCTTGTTTTGGGCGATGCTCTCTACTCCGGGTAAGGCGCGCAAACGGTCTATGCCAGCGATCTCATCGAGATCCGTCGCACTGGCTGCAGAGGGGATCCAGCGAACGAACGAGATGAGTGGGCTGACAATAGCGGGGGGCGGCTCAACCTCGAGACCGAGGGCCAGCCGAAACGCCAACACCGCCAAAGGGGGCCCACCGAGTCGTGCTACGAGGAAAGCGATAAGACCACCGACTCGAGGGTTGATCTCGATGAGCCTCGGACCCGAGGGTGTCAGTTTGATTTCCGTATGCACTGCGCCGTGGCTAAGGCACAGCGAGCTAATGGCCGCAGTGGCTAGCGTTAGCACTGCCCTACGGTCTTCCAATGAGCAGTCACTTGGAAAGAAGCTTCCTGTTTCGCGGAAGGGCGGAGCAAATGGGAAACGCCCAGTAACGCCGAAATGATGGGCGACGCCATTCAAGAGGACGCTCTCAACGGAGACAATGTCGGCACCGACCTTCGATGCCGGCTCGGGCGACCCCTCAAGGAACTCTTCTAGGATGAAATCCTCCTTGTCGCACAGCTCCAAAGTTCTCCGAAGATCTGCGTCGTCACGAACGAAGAACGTGTCACGACTACCCGAGCCATGACAGGGCTTCAGAACGGCCGGATACGCCAGCGGCAATGGACGATCGGCGGCTTTCGGGAAGTCGGAGGGTTTCAGTTTTATGAATCCGGGTACCGGAATACCAGCCTTCTGCAACGCTGATCGCTGCTCGAACTTGTCACTCGACCGGCGAGCAGCGTCGACGCTATTGAAGGGCAAGCCGAACGAAGCGGCCACTTTGGCTGCCAACACCTGGGGTGAATCCGTGAAGGCGACTACTCCCTGCAGTTCATGCGGCCGCAGAAGATCCAGCACCTCCTTTTCGGATTTCCCCGTTATATCGACAAGCACTCCGAGGCGCGCCATGATCCTGTCCGGAAACGTCATCTCCGCCTTAGACATAGACCAACCAACAACCCAAACAATGCGACAGAGGCCACGGGCCGCGTCTGCGAGTTCGAGCGGCGAGGCCGATGCCTGCTCCCAAAAGACCGCCACCCGCGGAAGTTCGGCTTGACCCGGTTCTTTTACGTCATCGCCAAGCGACCTCACGCTCCGTAAGATTACTGGGACTCATCAAAGGTCCCCATCCAACCGTGGTAATTTTCCTGTTTCGCCGGCATCCATGGCGCGGCTTAGCTCATGTCGCCCGAGAGGAGAAACCCCAACGGCGATAGCGGAGCGCACGATGTGATGTACGGCCTCTTCGACGCGAACCCGAACAATCAGTTGCCGGGGCGATAGGCCAAGCAGGCGGCGCATCCTTCGATCCCGCTGAGTTGTTCGCATCGCCGCAGCGCAGGCCAAGTCAGACTCGGTAAAGTCGCCATGCCCCTCACCCAAAAAGGCAGCCCGTAGGCGTGAAACGTCGCTGAAGTATACCCTTGATCCGGAATATTGAGATGCACCGGGCGAGTGTTTGATGATACCAGCAGGTGCTGGTCTCATCGACGCCTACCTAAGCGCGCAACGCTGAACCGCCCACCACGGGATCATCTCCCGGCCGTCGCTGTCGACTGAGCGACTGAACTCGTCGCGCTCTGCCGACAGCGCCCAGCAATCCAACGCGATCACAGTCGGATGCCGCTTGCTGTCGAGTCGGTAACGATTGTCGCGAGACTGTCCATTGCTTCAGCGACTAATGCGGCCACTTTGTCCAAGGAGGAGCTGCGAGCGACGCTCGCTGCGGCTACTTCTGTCCGACTCTGAGTGCTGCCTCCAGAGCGGAAGAACCGGCGCCTCACTCGCCCGGCGACGACTACAGACTCGCCGACATCTAGATCCTCGCCCCATGCCGGTGCACCGAGCCACGAGACGGGTATCGTCTCGGCCGGTCCGTCGGGTCTGCGGACCGTGACCTCGAGCGCCAACAGTCTCGTGCCTGAGGGCAACTCGACCAGCTGGGAAGGCCGTGCGAGCACGCCTTTCACGACCACTACGTTCAGCATTCTTCCTACACCTCCGATTATCGAGCCTCGGCCGACACCGCCCCTGCGGCTAAGGCACCTGTGGGGGAAATGCCGTCGTGGCTACACTTTGTAACTTGACGAAGGTCGACGTCCTGCGTCGGCGAGAGGCGGCTCACGTTCCCTCGAGTGCCTGGCGAATACCATAACGAGTAGATGTGACCATGAAGGAGTCGGAGCTGGCGGCATCGACCTCGCCCCAAGATTGAACGAGCTGCCTCGGTGCCACTGCTGCCGGTCGGACGACCTCGGCTGCGCTGGCGACAACCTCGAGGAACTGATGGACCGAGCGGAGCGCGTCGGGATCGAGGTGCTGGCCCCTCACGCACATTTTGCTGAAGGAATCACGGCATAGCCGGCTCAGCGCAGAGCTGTCAGACGTCCACGCACGTCGAAAGAGTCAGGGTCGACCGACGCGACCCGGTTAAAGAGGTCTCTGGCGCGCGGCAAGTCTCCTGCCCGCTCGTAAAGGTCGGCCAGGGCATACCACTGTCGTAGATGTCTCTCCGACGGTTGGGCGACCTTGCGGGACGCCTTTTCGAGCATCAGGATCGCTCCTGCCAGGTCACCGCGGTCAGCCTTGACCTCTGCAGCGACTATGCGTCCTTCAGCGACGACGTCGCCGCTCGGGGAGGCCTCACGCAATTCAGCCCAAAGCTGTTCGGCGTCTTCGTAGCGACGAAGAGCGCGGTAGCAGTCGGCGAGCACCGGATGCTGGTCGAAGGAACCGGACATCTCCTTGAATGCTTCGAGCTGGGTGGCCGCCTGGACCCATTGCCCGCTTCGGTACAAGGCGAGCCCGAAGAGCTCACGAACGGCGGCCGACCCGGGGACCTCCGCCGCCAACGGACGTAACACGCGCAGCGCGTCACCGTAGCGCTCTTTCTCGTAGGAGTACGTTGCATCGGCCAGCCGGGCGGCGAGCTTCTCCCCCTTGGCCTTGCCCGCCGTCGCGGTCACCTCGTCGACTACGCGACGCGGCACGCTCCGACGTTTCCCGCCGGGAGCGGGAGAACCCTCTCGGCCGACAGCGATATCACGCAACTCGGAGCCAGCGCGCTTCGGTGTCCGGTTGGGCTCGCTAGTGGGGACAGCTTCGGGCTCTAGAACCCAGGTTTCGTCCGGCTCCCACATCCCTCGATCGGCACGCCGTCCCTCGCTTTCCTCAACCGCGCGCCGCCATACCTGCGAAGATGTCGGTGCGTCGCCCGAAGCATCGGACCGCGAGAGTTCTCCCGCGCCCTTGCGCGCTACGGAGCCCCACTTGCGCCCTGCCGCCGCTGCAGGCCCCGGCTCTCGCCACTCGGTGCGCTCTTCAGAGAGGGGTTGGGTACGCCCACCGACCGAGCGATTACGGTCCGGTGAACGTGGTCCACGACGGTCAGAGAAGCCCGACCGGCTACGGTCGGCTGAACGTGGTCCGCTCCGCTCCGAGAAGCCCGACCGGCCACGGTCCGGGAAGCCTTGCTCACTGCGCTCGGAATCGCGGGAACGGCGATCCGCCGGGTCGCTTCGCCGCGGAAATGCATCGCTGCGCTCGGAAGCGCGAGAACGGCGATCCGCCGAGTCGTTTCGCCGTGGAAACGGCCCGTTACCATTTCGTTCGCCGCTTCGAAACGGCGGTCCGATTGGGTTGCTACGTCCCGGTCTCCGCTCGGCGCCCCCGGCCGCGACGCGACGAGGACCCTCATCCCGGCCCCTGCGAGGTTCCTCGTCTCGACTACCCCAGCGCCGGTCAGAATCAGAGCCTGCCGACGTCCTTCGGCCACCATTGACATCGCCACGTCCTCGTCCTGCATTCCGACCACCACCAGGCGCCGGACGACCGCCGCCGAAACCCTGCCGCCCCTGACCCTGCGTACGGCCTCCGCCGAAATCCTGCCGCCCCTGACCCTGTGGCCGATCACGACCTGAGGCGGGACGGCGACCAGAGAAGCCGCTTCGGTCGTCCGATGATTTGGTCCCGCCGTCACCGCTACGACGAGGGCGCTCGGATTCATCGTCGCGTCGCGGCTTACCGAAATCCGCATTACGTTCACGGCCCCACGGGTCGCCCTCGTTGCGAGAGGTCCCTGCTGAACGCTGGCGACCGCTCCAGCCGCTCCGGGACCCTTCGCCCGATGACGAACGACCTTCGGAGCCCCGACGAGGCCGATCACTCCCGCTAGCCGGCGCTTGGCCTGACCGGTAACCGGAGCGTGGTTGGCCTGACCTAGAAGCCGACCCTCCCCCGCCACCAGACCGGTATGTAGAGGAACGAGGCTGGCGGCTTTCAGGCATAAGATCCCCATCCTACCGTCCTTGCGATTCCCGACCGAAGCGGCACCGATGGCCTCCTTCGGACTATCGGCGCCCCCCGGTCTACGATCGTTCGCATCACCGAACCAACGCAATCGCCGTCGGCACTCCGCCCGGCTCTGCACGACGGGCGACTGGCCAAAATGCGAGCCTTAGCGCAAGCAACCCACCCCGAGCCGACAGTCGCCGTAACCGCCATCGCGGCGGCTTACACCGTCGCTAGGGGTGCGACCTGGCGAAAGGCAGCATCAGTCGGAGTCGCCGTGCTCGTCGGACAAATATCCGTCGGCTGGCAGAACGACACAATCGATGAACATCGCGACCGCGAGGCGGCCCGGCAAGACAAGCCCCTCGTCGCCGGCGCTATCCAAGCAGCCGATCTCCGCAACGCCTCGATCACAGCGACCCTCGCATGTCTACCGGCATCGCTGTTACCCGGGCGTCGCTTCGCGCTTCGCCACCTCGCAGCTCTCGGCGCCGCCTGGTCGTACAACGCAGGATTGAAGGCCACTCCACTCTCCGTCGTACCATACTGTGCAGCTTTCCCACTCCTTGTCGTAGCGATAGCGGCTGCAGTCCCGGAACGCGGCCCCGCACCGCTGTGGCTGCTCGGAGGGACAGCGATCCTCGCCGCTGGGGCGCACCTCGCCAACGCGTACCCCGACATCGAGGCCGACCTCGCCTCTGGAATGAGAGGT
>JAKBBA010000086.1 GCA_021808665.1 Actinomycetes bacterium | reverse complement strand
TTGACTGCGACGTAGAATGGCTTCAGGACCTCGGAGACGTAGTTGGTCGCATTCGGGAAGCCGGTGGAGTTCGGTTCGTTCCACGGCTCCCATCTGGTCACCGGCGCGCAGGGCAAGCATTTGGCCTGTGGAGGCGCAGAGTAGAAGGTGACGAGCTTCTCCACATCGGGGCCCCACCAGCCGTGGGTCGCCAGTACCCGCCCAAGCTCACCGCCGCCGCTCACCTGGATCCAGAAGGTCACGCCGCGGCTTGTGGCGATAGCTGCGGCACGGAAGTAGCTGAGCGGGGCGGATCCAAAACTCATCGCCTGCGGACCGCACGTGGACGACGATGGACGCGCTGGGTCACAGTGCACGAGGAATTGTGAAAGGCCTATAGGAGAGTCGGGGCGAAAGCCGTTGAGCCCAAGCTGCGAGTTGAGTTGTACCCCTCTCGATGCGCTCGGTCCGCCCGCTCCAAGACCCGAGGAAAGTGAGTTCAAGTTGAGCCTGTCGCCAGCCGCCCCGACGCTGTAAGGCATGCATGCAGCGCCGAGTGGGGACGGCGGCACGACGGACGTATCGACGAGCTCCCCTTCAAGCTCGTAGGCGCCCGGCGCTGCGTCGGACAGGGGCACCGGAAGGGTGACGCTGGTCGAAAACTTTGACCGACCTAGATCCATCGTCTGCGACTTTGGCGGAACCCCACTTGAGATCTGGGACGCGCTCCAGATCGAGAACTTAAGCGCCACGTGACCCCAAATCCGCGACCACCACGGGTCGAAAACTACGCTGAGCCTTGGCGGCGCACCCGGCGGGAAGTAGTTTCCTGCTGCCGTCGTCCGCAGGCCGGCTCCCCATCCAAGCGTGTTGAGCGTTCGAGGCGCAGCAGCGAACTCGCGCAGCGTTGTCAACGCCAGGACGTCGACGGAGTCGTTCGAGTTGTCGCCAACTTGGCCGGTCTGCAGATAAAGGTTGCCGTTCTGTTCAAACAGCGCCCCCATGGCGCTCCTCGACCCTCCTAGAATCCCGCCGAGACTTGTGACCGCTTTTAGGATTCCATCGGCTGAAGTTACCGTCAAAGCACTCGGTCCACTTACGGCATATATGTTTCCGCGAGGGCCTGCCACAGCCTGACCTGCCACATCGAAACTGTAGGGCCCCCCGGTGTAGGTGTCGACGCCATGCAGCGCCTGAGACCCGAACCGAGACTCCATCGTCTTTCCCGACGGGTCCCAAACTTCGACGAAACCCTTCCCATCCGAATAGACCACTTGGTTCAAACCGCCATTCGTGACCCAGCCCCCAGCCGCGGCCTCGAAGGCCACCTGTCCCAGATAGTGGCCGCCTTCATCAAAGACGAGACTTGACGAACTTAAGGTCGTCGTGCTGACACCAAGCTCAAAGGTCTCCGACGCTGATCCTGCATGCAGAGCGAAGATATTGGTCGGTTCTCCTCGAATCGGTAAAGTACGCAACAACGAACCGTGATCTGACAGTTCGGCCACCCATCCACCAGTTCGCGACGACAGAAAGATGTCGCCAGAAGGGTCGACGACCGGCTGGCTGAAGTCGGTCGGTTTGTGCACCATCAAAGGTGAAGGTAACGCGAACCTGTCTCTTAACTGCCCAGTCAGGCTGTAGATGTCGACTCCAGCAGCACCGACGGTGTATATGCCCGACACCGAAACTGACATTTCATCGAAGCCACCTTGAGGCAAGATCGTTTTGCTAAACGGATTCCCCGGCAGTGGAGGACGAGGACCGAGCTCCTGCGCCGGCGACGGCATTTGACAGCTACTCGTGATGCTTGAAGCGCTTGGGGCGGCGATACTGCCGGGTACTTGATTAGCGGTGGCCGCCCGTCCAGGTCTTTCGAGCGACTTACTCGACGAGCGAAGGTACGCGACTGCGGCGAGGCCAGAAGCCGCCACGCACACCGCAACGATTAGCCGGCCGGCCGAGGTGAGGTGCCACTGACGAGTGGGGCGAAGTCGATCCTCGGTGCGGGTTCCTCTGGTCATCTTGACCTAGTGAACCTTACCCACATCGCAGGAGCCTGACGACGTCCCCAGTGATCGCCGTAGCAATTCGGAAAAACAAGAAGATTGGTCAGCGACCCCTCCGATTGGATCGATGATGTTTCTAGCATTCGTCAGGAGCGGAGTTAGCAGCAGCGTCGACGCCACTATTCGTGGCCCGACTTGGACAGGGAAGGTTCGCGTGTCGCCCAAGTCACACCAAGGCAGTCTCACAGTGGGCTCCTTGTGACGACTCGTCGCTGGGTGGAAGGCCTACCGACTGTGGGCTTCGTCCCACCAATGCTTCCTACGACAGAAGGTTCCTCCCCTCGGGCGACCCAGCGCTTGGGCCGTGCCGTGGCGGAGCCGGAACCCGACTCAGCTGCGCGTCGATCTGCGGCGGCCGCAACGACGAGAAGCTCTGCCGTATCGCTTCTGATGACCGCTGATGCCGCCGCCACCGCGATCGCCTTGGTTTCCGGTCAACTGATCGATCAGGCGATCCTCTCTCGCCACGACCTCGCAGCCGCCTTCGCCTCGATTTGCTACGTGCCGATTTTTATCGTCGTGCTCGGGATCTACGGGCTCTACCATCGCGCTCAGCGACGGCTCGTCAGCTCCTCCTTCCCCGATATTGGCCACATAGCGCACGGCATGGCAGCCGGAAGTCTTCTGGCATTGTTCGCAAGTGGCGGGATTCACCGCTGGCTACAGGGTCCTGCGGTGGACCGCACAGCGGCGGCCATCACCGCCGTAATCGGCCTCATTGCGATCCCCACGAGTCGCAAAGCGATATCGGCGATCGTCAGGCCATCATCGGCGCAGTCCAACGTGCTGGTAGTCGGCAGCGGTCAAGTCGCCGAAATGGTTCTTTCCCGACTGGCCCGTCTCGATGACCTTAGTGTCGTCGGTTGCGCTGACGATTCCGCGGACCTAGACGGTGACTACACAAGAAGCGTCCCTTGGTTGGGACCGCTCGGCAATCTCGCTGGGATCGTCGAGCGTTTCAACGTCGACCATGTGGTTGTTGCTTTCAGCGCTTCGAACGAAGCTGGCATGGCTGCCCATCTGCGCGACTTACCCGATCATGTGCGTATCTCTGTGGTACCGCGCATGTTCGACCTTCTCACGATTCGATCCAACGTCGACGACCTCCGCGGTCTCCCCGTGATCGACGTAGCCCCGGCGTCGCTGGGCCTGGTCGATCGGTTCGTCAAGCGCGCTATCGACGTAATCGGCGCGTCACTCGGGCTCTTGATCCTGTCACCCCTTCTGGTCGCTATATCCGTTGCCGTGAAGGTGACCTCTGAGGGCCCTGTGCTTTTCTCCCAGACGCGGGCCGGCAGAGGCGGAAAACCCTTTCGCATTCACAAGTTTCGCACGATGTACCTGAACGCCGACGTGCGAAAGGCAGAACTCGCCAGTGAGATCGAGGGGCCTCTCTTCAAGATCAGGAAGGATCCGAGGATCACTTCTGCCGGGAGGCTCCTTCGCAAGTCGAGCCTCGACGAGATCCCCCAGTTGATCAATGTGCTCCTCGGCGACATGAGCCTGGTCGGTCCCCGGCCGTTCGTCTTGGTTGAGTCCGGACAAATCGAAGGATGGGCTGCTCGTCGCTTCGACGTGCGCCCAGGCATGACAGGTCTCTGGCAAACTTCGGGGCGAAACGACCTTCCTTTCGAGGAGCTGCGCCGCCTCGATTATCTCTATGTCGCCTCATGGTCGCTTTGGTGGGATCTGTCGATTCTCTGGCACACGCCTGCGAGGGTGCTGCGCCAAGATGGCGCATACTAAGGATGGTTTGAAGTTCATCCGACGGCAGCGCCGGCGCGCCGGTTCGGCTCGCCTCGTGACTCACGAAAAACACCCGTGGGGCGCGCATGCGGCCTTCCTGTGTGGATACTCGGGCCACCCCAGAGCCGCCAGCCTCTCCGATCCGACGATGGCCACGTTTCCACCTCGATTTCACCATTTCAGGCGAGGAGTTCATGGCGCATTCCTCCCAGCCTTCAGCCGCGATGTCCTGCGTATGCGTCCTCAACCCCGCTCCCGATAACGCCGACACTATGTCGGTGAGCTGCAGTGCATCGCCTTACCGTGGGATCATGGGGCGCGCCGTTATGCGCGCGAGGGGCGAGGTGACCGGCGCGTGATCGAATTTGCCTTGCTTGCATGCGTTCTCGTGGCGCTCGTGATAGTTGCGGTTTGGAAACTTAGGCCACGCGATATCGACGAGGTCGGAGGAGGACCTACCAGCGAGCCGCTCGGCGCTTCGGCTGATCGACCACCGAACCTTTTGAGCATCGCTCGCAGCGAGAACAGTCCGGAGTTCAGAGAATCGCTCGCTGCACTCGTCATGCGAGATCGCTGGGCCGGAGCGAGAGCGCGTGATCTCGAAGAACTGCGTCAGATCGTCGCAAGTTGGTCATTGCAAGCCTCGTCGCCGGCATCGGCGACCGAGGAAGTCCACAAGGCTCCCGGCGCAAATCCGGTCGAGATGTTCGTGTCAAAAGTTAACGCCGCCGCCGGAGCGGGTGTCGTCGAGATCCGCATCCGCCGCGGCAGCGACGTCAGCGTCCTACTTCCCCGCCACACTGTTGGCGCGCAACGTCCCTTCTCGCTCAGCTGATCGGCCGGGCGAAGCTCAGTTCGTGACCATCAGGGTCGCGGACGTGAAAATAACGTTCACCCCACGGGGCGTCTTCGGGCACGGTCTCGGTCTTCCAGCCGCAGGAGACGACCTTCCGGTATACAGCGTCGACGTCGCCCACCCATATGACGACCCTCCCCCAAGGCGCCCCCGATGCCACTGTCGACAGCAAGTCAACCTGCAGGTTCAAAAAGCCAGCTCCAACACGAAGACTCGTGAAATTTGCATCAGCACCCCCAAAAAGTACTTCGAAGCCAAGAGAGTTATAGAACTTCATCGAAGTGCCCATGTTTGCAACGAGCAGCGTCACTGCGCTGATCGACTCGTAAACAGGAAGCACATCGCTATCCTGGCATAGCTGTCGGCGGCGGCAACGACGCTATCCTTGGCGAATGGCCAAAACCGTAGCGTCCACCGTTATAGGTGATGTCTGGACAGTCGAGCCGGACGTCCACGGAGATGACCGCGGTCGATTCTACGAGACCTACCGTCGGTCCTGGTTTCCCCTTGGCCGGGAGATGATTCAATCGAATCGTTCCGACAAGACGGCTGGAAGCGTCGTCGGGCTGCACTACCACCTTCATCAGGCTGATTACTGGCTCTGCCCTCGCGGCATCGCCCGCGTGGTCCTCCACGACCTTCGGGAGGGTTCACCCACGGATTCGAACACCGAGATTCTCGAGTTGAGTGAGGACAATGCGAGGGGTGTCTTCATACCACCAGGGGTTGCGCACGGGTTCGCCGCTCTCAGCGATCTGACGTTGACTTACCTTGTCGACAGCTACTACAACCCCGACGACGAGTTGGGTGTCGCCTGGGACGATCCCACCATCGGCGCTCATTGGGGTGTCGCCGACCCGGTCTTATCGATACGCGACCAGTCCAACCCGCTACGCCGGGACATACCGGCGGGCAGGCGACCCTACATCGGCCTGCGCCGGTAACGAAACCCCTCATCCACAGCCACTGGCCGGGTTCAAGCAGCGGCAGGCTCCGTCCGAATCGGCCACAATAGGAACATGACGAAGACGGCGCTCATCACCGGGATCACCGGTCAGGACGGCTCCTACCTAGCTGAGCTTCTGCTTTCGAAAGGTTATGAGGTGGTGGGTCTGCACCGCCGATCGAGCACCGTGACATTCGAACGCATTTCGCACATTGCCGATCGCCTGACACTCGT
This sequence comes from Actinomycetes bacterium, assembly GCA_021808665.1. Next base: position 7,341 of record JAKBBA010000086.1, on the reverse strand, counting down.
AGCGGCGGACCTCCTCGACGAGGCGTCGATGATTCGAGTCCTACGCGATCATCGCCCGAGCGAGGTGTACAACCTCGCGGCGCAATCGTTTGTTCAAACTTCGTTCGCGCAGCCGACCCTTACCGGTGAGGTCACTGCGCTCGGAGTGACACGCCTCCTCGACGCTATCTTGCTGACCGATCCGGCCATCCGCTTCTACCAGGCGAGCTCGAGCGAGATGTTCGGCAAGGTGGTCGAGGTCCCCCAGAGCGAACGAACCCCGCACTACCCCCGGAGCCCCTACGGTGTCGCCAAGGTCTACGGCCACTGGATAACCGTCAACTACCGGGAGAGCTACGGCATCCATGCAAGCTCCGGGATCCTGTTCAACCATGAGAGCCCGAGGCGTGGGCTGGAGTTCGTGACCCGCAAGGTCTCATTCAGCGCCGCCGCTATAAAACTGGGGCTTCAGGACAAGGTGTCGCTCGGCAACCTTGATGCTCAACGTGACTGGGGGTACGCAGCTGATTACGTGAAAGCCATGTGGCTGATGCTCCAGCAGGATCAGCCAGGGGACTATGTGATCGCTACCGGTGTCACCAATCCGGTCCGGGAGTTGTGCAGGATCGCGTTCGATCAGGTTGGCTTGGACTGGCAGGAGCACGTGGTCATCGATGAGCGATTCATACGTCCCGCGGAGGTGGATCTCTTAATCGGCGACCCAGCGAAGGCCGCGGCGGTCCTCGGCTGGACGCCGGAAGTCAGCTTCGAGGCTCTGATTCGGATGATGGTCGACGCCGACGTTGCGGCGCTGAAGGCTTCCTGACCGCCTCTGGTGACCTTTGGGCGTTCGTGGGCACCTCGCCGACGACGCTTCGAGTGTCGCCAAGAAGCTGATCCCTGAGGGCGTTTACGTATATGGCTATCGGAACGACCCTCCAGTCGATGAGTCGCCTCACCACCTGCTGTGCGATAGCCTTCGGCCCTACGCCTCCCTGTCCGGACGGAAGTGCGAGATGCCCGGCCAGTGGGTCGCTCACCGGAACGTCCAGGATCGGCCGCTCCATGCGGGCGAGAGGGTCATACCAGTCGTGTAGCACCGCTGCCCGCCCGGCAACGAGCCTTTGAAGCGCCGCCCGATCGGGCACGCCACCTCGTGCCCTACGGCCCGCCGCTCCTTCGGTAAAGCTCGAATTCCCAGTCGCCTTTCGTGCCTTGCTTGCCGACAATTCGCTCATTGCAGCGACGAGGGTCTCGGCGTCTCTCACGACCCGGCTCGACGAACGAACCTGCTCGGCCAATCCGCCCACGTCCGTAGCGATCACCGGACGGTCGTATAACGCAGCGCGCTCGGCAACTCCAGAGGACCAGATATGTCGGTAGGGCAAGACGACTGCGTCACAGGCAATGATCCAGCGGTCGAACGTCTCGTCGCTCGCATATCCTTCATGAAGGGTCACCCGGGGGTCCAGTTCCACAAGGCCGCGCAGTAAATCCAGGTACTCCTGATGCTCCGCCGTCCACACGCGCATCTCGCCGATGATGACGAGACGCAAATGCTTACCTTCCAAGTTGGCGAAGGCTCGTATCGCTCTGTCGAAACCCTTGTGAGGTTGAATGAAACCAGCGCAGAGGAAGACGAAGCTGTCCGCTTCGATTCCGAAGCTGAACCTTGCTTCATCACGTGTCACGGCGCTGCGGCGCTGGAAGGTCTCCCCGTGGTCGATTACGTAGATGCGGCCAGAATCGAGCGCGTACTCCGCAACCATCGCTGCTCGCTCGGCTTCGCTGTGCACGCAGACCCGCTTCGGCTGACGCCACAGAACTCGCCAAAGCGCTGAGCGGGCATCGTCGAAGCGTCCGGACGACCGGTGAGGTGTTTCGTGCACGACCACCTCGACGTTTCCTCCGAGGAGGAACAGCAACATCAACCCTGCCCACCCTTGAAGAAAGTGTACCGGGTCCATCGCGTAGAAGAAGGTTTCGGGGTGAAACTGCACGACGACCCGCTCGAACCGGCGGGCTCTCCGAGCGGCCTGCCACATCCCGCTCAAGGTCTTCAGGTCGGCGCTGGACTTGCCTGCGCTCGGCTCAGGCGACAAGACCTCGACGTCGTGTCCCTCGCTTCGCCATTTGGAGTAAACCTGCGACGCATAGGTGGCAAGGCCGTCGCGAGCCGGAGGAAACGGCGTGATCAGGAGCGTCTTCACATCCACTCCTCGAGGCTGGCCTCGACCCGGTCGATGACAGCGGGCCAGGTGAACTGCTCCTCGACGTACGCTGCACCGCCGCTCGCAAGACCGCGAATCGACTCCGGGTTATCGAGCAGTAGTCGCATGCACTCGGTGAACTCGTAGCGGTTGGCGTATGTGAGTCCCGCTCCCGAACGCTCGCAATGCCACCTCACGACGCCACTGTGCCAGTTTGCTACGACGGGGGTACCCAGCTGGAAAGCTTCGAGCACGGTTCGCGAGAAGCTTTCCATCGCCGACGGTTGGATGTAGGCCAGGGCACCGGCCTGACCCGATGCCCGGTCCGCATCTGGGACAACGCCGATGTCACGAACGCCAAGCTTGTCGCCGAGTGGACCGATTTCGCCGACGCCGCAAGTGACCAACGGGACGGTACGGCCTAGTACTTCGCTGGCAAACGTGAGGTCCGACATCAGCTGGGGCCAGCCTTTACCCCACTCCCTTCGCCCCGCGAAGAAGATGTAATCCCCGTCTACGCGGTAGCGACGGCGAAAGGATGCTACGTCTACGCTCGCCGGGTTGGAAACCGCCGAGCCCACAAAGGCGTAGCGATCGCCGATCAAGCCGAGGCTCCTCGCAAGATCGAACTCAGGATCGGTCTGGAACCACAGACCACGCACTGCCGTCATTTGGTACCTGTAAAGGCCGAGCCGCGCAAACGGCTCGTCGTGGAGGCAAGGAAAAAGTATTGTTCGTTCGGGGGCGAGGTCAGCGAGAATCAAGCCGGCCCAGAACATATAAGGCCCGCAGATGATCGCCCTGTAGCTACCGGCATTCTCGGCCAGGTAGTCGTATAGGCCTGGCACTCGCATCCCGGCGTTAGCCCAGCGGTACTGTTCCGACATTGTGAGCTTCTCGCCTGCGAGGATGCGCATCGAAAGCTGATCGCGAACAGGTTGAGACAGGCCTACTGCCTCAAAACGGCGGACCGTCAACGCTTCCTCATGGCTCACGCCTGTCGGTGCGACATTCTCCCACGTGTAGATGTCCTCCGCCGCAGTTGTGAGGATCTCAACTTCCCATCCTCGCTCAGCGAGTCCGCCGGCAACATCACGAAGCATGACCTCGGCGCCGCCGACGTTACTGCCAGCTGTCGCCGAGACTACCGCTATACGGCCGTTCGCCAAGAGGGTCAGGCGCTCGCGGGCTCATTGACCCGCGAAGCCTTCTCGATAACCCTGTCGATGAAACCGTACTCGAGGGCCTGCTCCGCAGTGAACCAGCGGTCGCGGTCCGAGTCGAGCTCTATCCTCTCGACCGGCTGACCCGTGTGGAACGATATCCGCTCAGCCATCATCTTCTTCAAGTAGATGATCTGCTCTGCTTGGATCTTGATGTCAGACGCCTGACCCTGAGCCTGCCCGGACGGCTGATGCATGAGGATACGCGAATGGGGAAGCGACAGACGCTTGCCTTTGGCGCCAGCGCACAGCAGGAACTGGCCCATCGAGGCGGCGAGCCCCATGCACACCGTCGACACGTCGCAAGGAACTAGTTGCATCGTGTCGTAGATTGCCAACCCGGCTGTGACTGATCCCCCAGGAGAGTTGATGTAGAGGCTTATGTCTCGTTCTGCGTCCTCAGCCGCCAAGAGCAGGAGCTGGGCGCATATTAGGTTCGCCGACGTGTCGTCGACCTGGGTTCCTAAAAAGACGATCCGCTCTTTGAGCAGGCGCTGGTAGACGTCTCCCGAGGCGTCCCCGCTCAGGGACTGCGCTGCCGTGATCGTGGGTCTGGTATCCATCGCAAGCAGCCTATACGCAACGCCAAGCGGAGCAGCCCTCCTATCATGGCCTCACATGGTTGGCCCCCCAGAACTTGCAGCCCGACTTCCGGATCCCCCCGTGGTGCGCCGCGACGGGGACAAACCGCTTCGCGTGGTGTCCCCGAAGATCACCCTTCGCCAGCGAGTCCAGGCGATCTGGACATACCGAGAGCTGCTCGGCGAGATGACTCGGAAGGAGTTGACCGTCCAATACAAGAACTCGATCCTCGGGTTCTTGTGGTCGATGCTGAACCCGGCCATCAACCTCGTTGTGTATTTCGTTGTTTTTCAGCTAATATTGAAAAACGGTATACCCCGATTCGCGATATACCTGATGTGCGGCACCCTCGTCTGGAACTTCTTCTCAATGGGCGTTTCAGGAGCGTGCGGTTCCATCGTCGGCAACTCGCCGATCATCAAGAAGGTGTCTTTCCCTAGGGAAATCCCCGCCCTCGCACAGATCGGCTCGGCGCTGACCCAGATGGGATTCCAGACAATCGTGTTGATCGTTTTCCTCCTGGCATTCCGCTCCGGGCCTGCGGTCGCTTACCTGCCCCTTCTGATTCCGGCCCTTATCGCCGTAATTCTCCTCGCCACCGCCATCGGAATACTGTTCGCGGCGCTCAACGTGAAGCTTCGCGACGTCGGCTATCTCCTCGGCATCGGGCTGCAGGTGTGGTTCTGGGGTACCCCCATCGTTTACACCTACGCCCAAATCCGCGATCCCATACAGTTCGGCCACTCTCCCTACCTGTGGCTTTTCATCCTTTATCGGCTGAATCCCGTGACCCCGATCGTGCTCACGTTCCAGCGAGCCATCTACTCGGTCACTTCCCCAATCGGCACAGGCGGCGTCCCGGTGCATATCCTTCCTGACCATGCCGGACTGTGGTGGTACGGCTGGCAGCTTCTCGCCGTGATTGGTTTCGCAGGAGCCTTGCTGCTGTTCGCGCTGTCCGTGTTCGCGAAGCGAGAGGGGAGCTTTGCGGAGCAGCTCTGAGGCCTACTGAGCGATCCGAAGGGTTCCGATCGATGCTGCAGGTAGGATCACATGCGTGGCAACAGCTATCGAGGTCCGGAGCGTCTCCAAGCACTTCCGCCTCTACCACGAGCAGTTCACATCCCTCAAAGAGCGGATGCTGCACTGGGGCAAGGTGCCCTATGAGGATTTCTGGGCTCTCCGTGACATCGAGCTGGAGATAGAGGAAGGCCAGACCTTCGGCCTTCTCGGCCACAACGGGAGCGGCAAGTCGACGCTGCTCAAATGCACAGCCGGGATCGTGCAACCGACTTCGGGCGAGATCATGACGAGAGGACGCGTCGCTGCGCTTCTCGAGCTGGGCGCAGGGTTCCAACCCGCTATGTCGGGCCGTGAGAACATCTACCTGAACGCCTCCCTGCTCGGCATGTCCCGAAAGTACGTGGATCGGCGCTTCGACGACATAGTCGCCTTCGCCGAGCTCGAACAGTTCATCGACAACCAGGTCAAGTACTACTCCTCAGGTATGTACATCCGACTGGGCTTCGCCGTGGCGGTCCACATGGACCCCGACATCCTCATCGTCGATGAAGTCCTCGCCGTCGGCGACGAACTCTTCCAACGCAAGTGCTTCGACAGGGTCCGTCAGTTCCAACGTGAGGGTCGAACGATCGTCGTCGTGACCCACTCACCCGACCTTGTACGCCAGGTATGCGACCGCGCCGCGGTACTCGACCACGGGCATCTCGTAGGACTCGGAAGCCCCGCCGAGGCCGTCCGCTCCTACAGGGAGCATCTTCTTCGCCGTCAGGCCTACCTTGACGCAGGAGAGATGACCGAAATGCTGTCACTTGCCCAGTCGGAGCCGTCAAGCGGCTCGCCTGCCCAAGTCGAGCAGCGAGGACCGGAGTCCGCCGACGGGAACGCCGACGCTGGACCATCGGCGATCGCTGTCAAAAGCGACGAAGACGCCTCGGTCGGCGCTTCGACTGCCGGGACCGCCCTCGACGGGAACCATCCCCCGGCGACGCTGACGATCAGCTACGTGCACATCGAACCGGCCCACAGCGCAGGACGTCATTACGTTGAGACCGGCGAGCCGATGCAACTGGTGGTCGGCTACCGGGCAAGCGCCACGTACGCCGACGTCGTACCGAGCGTCATCGTCTACGATCAGAAAGGCACAGTTCTTTTTTCGGCGGATACCCGCCTTTACCCGGCCGAGATCGAGGTACCTCCCGGTGACGGGGAGTTCGTCTTCAGTTTCGATTCTCTGCCTTTGCTCGACGGGGACTATCCTTTGACTGTTGGTGTCACAAGCTACGACCAGTACAGCGTCTACGACTGGCAGGAACAGCAGCACACTTTGAGCGTCATCACCCGCAATGGACAGACCGGACTTGTCTCGGTGCCTGCCCGCATATCCCAGCGTCCTCCGGTCGCTTCCGATGCGCCGGTCGGCCCGGAACCCGATCCGGCAGCCGTCGATGCTCAGCCGGCGTCGAAGACTCCAATCGCCTGACCCGACCAACCTGCGACGTTGGACGCAGGATCGCCATATGAAGTGGCGTCACCGAAGGTGTAAACGACGCCGGTGCTCGTCACCACCATGTATCCACGGCTGTCGGGAGTGGACGTGACGGATACGACGTTCAACACTCCCTTACCGCCGAGTGAACCCACGAAGCCTGCGTCGCCGAATGAGAATATCCCTCCGTCAGCGCCCACCAGCCAGTAGCCGTTGCCGTCTGCGGTAGGCACCATACCCACAATCGGGTAGGCCGGCATGACTCCAATCGACGGCAGTGAGCCGTGAAATCCGGCGTCACCGAAGTTGAAGACCTGGCCGATCGAGTCGACCAGCCAGTAGCCGCCGCCGTCGGGCGTGCGGGCCATACCAACTATCGGATAGGCCGGCGGGTTGTTTCCGGTCGAGCCGTAGAAGGTTGCGTCGCCGAAGGTAAATATCCCTCCATCGGAGGCGACGAGCCAGTAGCCGTTTCCGTCAGCAGTGGAAGCCATACCCACGATGGGTTTGTTTAGGACCATCGCTCCGGTTGACCCGTAGAAGCGGGCGTCGCCGAAGGTGAAGACTCCGCCGTCTGCGCCGAGAAGCCAGTAGCCTTTTCCGTCAGACGTCGGCGCTGTCGCGATGACCGGAGCATTGAGCTTCGTGCCGACCATCGATCCGTAGTAGGGCGCCGAACCGAAGGGAAGCACAGCCCCGTTCGCTCCGACGACCCAGTACCCGGTGTCGGTTGTCGGCGCTGGAAGAGCCGCCGGCGACGACACGGCGGATGGCGAGGAAGCCGTCGTCGACCCAGACGACGAAGTCGTTACCGCAAACCAGTTCGACTTGAGACCGA
>JAKBBA010000085.1 GCA_021808665.1 Actinomycetes bacterium | reverse complement strand
CTGCGACTTCCCGACGCTTCGGGCCGGGCCTACCTTGGTACCGCAGCCGCATTGTTCGCCTGGTCGTATCTGGCCTGGGTGCTTCTCACCTGGACCCTGACCTTAGAGCAGCTGGCCTTCGGCGCCGCAATCGCCGCCAAGCACGCGCACGTGTGAACGGATCGATAAAAGACCTACTCAAACCGCTGATCTGCTTAGACTCGACTGTTGTGGGCCTCCCGGGGATGCGCTGAAAGTGCGATCCGGTGCCTGGAGCGCAGTTGTCAGGGACGCGCTGCGCGTGGACCGCTCGAAGCTGGCCCTGATACCGGCAGCACGGTGCGCGGCGGGGATCGCCGTCCCGCTCGTCGTCGGGGAGTTGTCAGGCCACATCCTGGTCGGGGTAGGGGCTGCCATCGGGGCGTTGACCGCCGGGGTCGCATCGCTACAGGGCGCGTACCGTGAGCGGGTCAAGATCATGGCGGTGGCGGCCGCTGCCTTCGCTGTCTCGGCGTTCGTCGGGGCCACAGCGAGCCGTGTGGTCGGCGTCGATGTCGTGATTACCGCAGTCTGGGCGTTCGCAGCCGGGATGCTCGTCGTCTTCGGCCAGCCGGCCACTGTCGTCGGGTTGCAGGCGGTGATAGGACTGGTGATCTTCTCGCAGTTCCACTTCGGCGCGCCGCAGGCGGCGTCGAACGCGCTTTGGGCGCTGGCGGGCGGTGGGCTTCAGATTCTGTTCGTGGCGGTTATCTGGCCGCTGCAAAAGTTCCCGGTGGAGCGAAAGGCGTCCGCCGCCGCCTACCGGCTTCTCTCTGCTCACGTTCAAAGCCTCGCCGACGACCCGGGCGTCCTGCTCGACCCGAAGGTCATCGACGACCTGCGGTCGGCGGTGTCGGAAACCCAGCCGCTGGGCGACCCGGCGGCTGCAGCCGCATTCCAGGCACTCGCAGACGAAGCCGACCGGATCCGCCTTGTGACAGCGGGGATCGCACGCGCGAAAGCGCTCCTCGACGCCGCCCCCTCCGGCCGGGGTGACGGTGGCCGCCCCGTGGCCGTGTACCTCGACGCCGCGATCGTCGCCGCCGCCAAAGTGCTCGGCGACGCAGCCGACGCCTTGCGCAACGGGCGCCGTATGCCCGACCTATCAGACGAACGAAACGAGTTCCGGACAAGCCTGGACAGCCTGCGCGCCACTGCCGCTACAGCGGGAGGCCAGGAGCGGCTTCCGTTAACCCAGGCTGCGGACGGTCTGAGCGCTCTTGGGGGACGGCTTCGAAGCGTCGCCCAGCTGACAGCCGTCGCTGCAGGCGACGAGCCTGCAGATTCCACGCTCCTCGCCTCCAGCCCCGCCGGTGGGCCGAGACCGTCGCGTGCGCCCCGGTCCATGTCGACGCGTGCCCATCTCGAGACGCTCAGGGCCAACCTGACCTTTGGCTCCGAGGCGTTCCGCCACGCGGTGCGCGTCGGTGCAACCATGGCGATAGCCGTCGGTGTCTCGCACCTGTTCGCATACGGCCACGGCTACTGGCTGGCGATGACAGTGATGATCGTCTTGAAACCCGACTTCGCAGCAACCTTCACCAGGGGCCTGGCGCGAAGCGTCGGCACGGTGCTCGGCGCCGGCCTCGCCACGCTTATCCTCGCCGGACTTCGCCCCCCCCACGCGGTACTTATCGCCCTTACGGTCGTGTTGTACGCGGTGTGCGTAGCCACGCTACTCGCCAACTACGCCATCTACAGCGTGGCCATCGCCTCGCTAGTGGTGGTCCTTCTCGCCTTCACCGGCGCTCCGGCAGCGTCCCTCGCACTCGACCGTGTCTTTTACACCATCCTCGGCGCGGCCCTTGCATTAGCCGCCTACGCCCTTTGGCCGACATGGGAACGCCGACGCGTCCCGGAGCGCCTCGCCGACCTCGTAGAAGCCGACGGCCGCTACGGAGCAGCGCTCCTACAGGCCTGGGCCGACCCGGCGATAGCCGACAGGGCGGGACTCGACCGGCTGCGGGTCGCCGCTCGCCTCGCCCGCTCGAACGCCGAGGCGTCCGTCACCCGCTGGCGCAACGAGCCGGCCGGGGGACGGCCACAGGAGCAGGAAGGCTTCGACGTCGACACCGCACAAGAGATCCTCGTCGCAGTCAGGAGGTACGTGTGGGGTGCGCTCGCGCTACACGGCCGGCTTCCCGAGGCCGGCCCGGCGCGACCTGAACTGGGAGCGCTCGCTGCCGACGTCCGCAGAGCACTAGAGGCTATAGCGACATCCCTGCGGTCGGGCTCCCCCGCTGGCGCCTACCCTGCGCTTCGGGCCACACAGGCGGCTCTCGCGGAACACTTGACCGCGAGATCAGATGTCGACGAGCATACCGAGGAAGGCTCGAACCTACACCACCTGGACACGATGATCGTCAGCGAGACCGATCTGATGGTCGATGCAGTTGACACTCTCGCGAATCTCGGGGGCATCGCCGTACTTTAGGTATCTTCAGCCCACGCAGCCATCCTCTCATGTGGCGGCCCCGCATCTCGAACGCTGCGACATCCGGCCGGTCGATCAGCCGATCCCCTCCGATCGGATCGACTCGCACCATGAGGCCACCGTGGCCGCTCACGGCGACTGCCGTGCAGCATTCCGGTCCGGCTACAACAAACCGAGAAACGTGGCCGCCTCGATGACCACGTCATCGTCGACCGTGAGCTCGCGCACGTCCGTCAACGTGACATCGCCGAGGCCCCGATCGAACAACGTGAGGTTTATCCAGCCAGCCTCCAGCGTCGACCACCATCGCAGCCCTGCCGTCTCACGACGGCGCTCGAACATATCCAGTGCGTATGACTGGGTGACTCTGCGACGTCCTGTAGCGACCACCGACGGTCGCAGTGATTCGCCTTCGAGCACGGTCGGCTCGTCCAGATCGACCAACGCCGCACTATCGTTGAGTTCAAGGCTGGCTAATCCGAGGGGGAGAGCAAAGCGAATGAGCAGCTCAGGTGCCAGGTCGCCGGTACCTCGGAAGGCGGCCAGGCTCTCCGCGACAGCGGACACTGCATCCTCCGCCACATACATGCAGCCGTAGACGTCCGGGCAATCGTGGCGACCGCTACCTTGAAGCGCCCGGGGTATCCACAGGGCGCCCCCCCATGCGGTCGCGGGTGCAGAACGGTCCCATGGGAGCGCCCTCCAAAGCCTCACGAAAAGTTGCCGGCGCGCTCGCTCGCTATGGCGTCGAGAAGTTCCTTGGCGCAGCCCCGGCGGATAAGGTCCAACGGACGCCGATTGCCCAAGCGCGGGTTCACGCCCGACAACCACCGCTCAGCCGCCAGCGGTTCGTAGATCCGCAGCAGGCTCGCCATAACCACTTCGAGCAGATCAACCCGTCCGGCATTCGCGTCGTCGATCCCGCCCCCCTGCCGCCAGCGGGTCACCTGGGAGCGGCTCACATCGAGCAGCTCGGCCAGCTTACGCTGCGAGCCGAAATCGCGACTTAACGCGTCGACCTTGTCCTTGATCGCTACCGGCACAACTCCATCTTAGCGCAACACACAGTGTTGCGACAGGCCACGAAAGCTTCGAAACGGGGACAGCTGCGTCGCCACCTCGGCAGTTCCCGACACGATCAGGTCGTCACTTCGAAGTAGGCGAACGGTGCAGCGGGCCCTTAACTCTCCGTCGACCTTCAAAACCTCGTTGACCTCGCCTGACGCAGTCACGCTGTCGCTGGCGAGCACCTTGGCGTGGAAGGAAGCTTTGAGGCGTCGAATTGAGCCGGCGACGTCGGAGCACTCGGCGATACCGGGGGCGCGGCCGCCCAGTCGCGCAGGACCCGTTTGAGGATCTTGCCACTGGGTGCCCTGGGCAGTTCTGGTACTACGACGAGGCGTTCCGGAACGTGTGTGGCAGCAAGCCCCGCAGCGGCGAGAAAGCCGCGCAGGTCCTCGAGGGAGGGGGGTTGCGATTGGGGGGCGAGCTCCACGAAGGCACACACGGTCTCACCAAGTCGGGGATCAGGCATTGCTACGCATGCAGCAGCGCTTATGGCGGGGTGCTCGGCGAGTCGCTCCTCGATGCTCCGAGCGCTTATGTTGAAACCTCCTCGGACAATTATGTCCTTGATGCGGCCGACTATGCGGAGGTACCCGTCGTCGTCGAAGGCGCCGATATCTCCTGACTTGATCCATCCGTCTGTTGTGGGCTCACCGGCTTTCAGCGTGGCACCGACATAGCCGAGCGGAGCGAAAGGGCCCCTCCCCCAGATTTCACCGACCTGTCCGACCGGGACGTCGTGACCGGCGCTGTCGACGACCCTCACCTCACACACCTCAGGCAAGGGTCGCCCGACAGTAGTCTCGGACCTAACGGGCGGGTCGCCTGGCAGGCAGAAGGTGGCCACTCCCTCAGAAGCGCCGTAGGCTTGCACCACTACCGGGCAGATTCGATTCCTCACCTCGCGCACGAGCGTCGGTGTGGCAGCCGAACCAGCGATAAGGACGTTTTGCAGCGATCGGAGGTCGGCTTCTACGAGCGCGGGGCTGTCGAGGAGCATTTGCATGTGGGTCGGCACGCCGGTCATGTGGGTGACCCGTGATTGCGAAATCAGGCGGAGTACCGATTCTGGCTCGAATGCGGGGGAGATCACGAGCGTTCCCTTGTTGAAGGCGAGGGTGCCCCAAAGGCCTAGGATACCCAGCCCCGAACCCATTGGGGAAAGCAGCAGGTGTCGCCATCCGGGATGTGGTTGCGCCGTCGCCGTTTGTCCGCTTGCGATGGCCGACATGACGTTGGCGGAGACGACCACCATCTTCGGCCTCGCCTCCGTGCCCGATGTGACGACGATCCGCGCTGGCGCGTTCGGATCTACATCGACCACCGCCACGGCCGCATCTCCACTGTCTAGGGCTTCGCGCATGTCCGTGGCGCCGGGAGCAGTTTCGTCGACGACGAAAACCTCTTTGAGCTTCGGCAAGGATCGGCGAAGCGTTCGCAGCATTGGTGCTCCCGCTCGTTTGCCTTGGCTGGCAGTGACGACTGCCACCGCCTCCGAGCGTGCGAGCAGCGACTCGACATCTTGGCGGCCGAGCCCTGTGGGATAAGGGAGGCATACACCTCCGAGTGCGGCTACGCTGGCGTCGACAACGGCAGCGCGCCAACCGTTGTCTAGCTGAACCCCCACGACACTGCCCGGCTCTATGCCTGCCGAAGCGAAGACGTTCGCGACCGCCGAAGCTCGAGCCAGAAGCTGGCGGTAGGTGACGACTAGTTCGGCGTCGACTACTGCGTGACACGCAGGCTGCTCAGAGGCCCGCTGTAGAAGCAAGGCGAAAAGGCTCTTGTTCGCGTAGAACCCGGCGTCCGACCACCTGCAACGCAAACCAGCGGGGACGGCGTCTTGCACCACTAATCGACTCACTGTCTAACCTCAGGGCGCCATCGGGGGTTGTCCCGAAACTGCGAAGAACTCAGCTGGACACACAGCCACCGTCGTAGTATGCCAGTTGCAGAGACCTGCCGTAACAGCGGGGATAGTCACGCCTCGACGCTCGCCGCGGCCGTAGCGTTGGCCTTTTGAGGTGATTCCACTGCGGCGTTCTTCCCCGCTACCCAACGACGGGCGGCTTCCCGGCGGCTGGCTAACACATGACTGCGGGCGAGTTTGCGAGCGCGCTTCTGTCGCCACACGGCGAACGAGACCGCCGCAAGCAAAGCGACACCGTTAAACAAGTCGTTTAGCCACTGCACGCCGGTCACGAGTTGAAGACCGGTTACTCCAGTTGCCAAAGCGTACACGGCGAGCAGGGTGCCCCATACGTTGTAACGACCGGGATGGATTTGCGTGGAACCGAGAAATACAGCGGCGAACGCCGGCAACAAAAGTGACGCGCCGAAAGTCAGGGACGGCCCCGACAGCGATCCGTATAAGATCCCGGCAACGCCCGATAGGGTCGCTGAGATGATCAGTGAAAGCCACGTCCAGCGTCCGACCCGCACACCGGACAATCTGGCGGCGTCGGCGTTTCCCCCGGCGGCGTAGAGGTACCGTCCGACGGGAGTGCGCTCCAGCATCCACCATGCAACGACGGCGACGACCAGCAGGTAGATGACGACGACCTGGAAGCCGCCGACTTGGCGTTGCGCAAGCGTCGTCCACGCGCCGGTGGTAGGGCTAAGCGGCTGGACGTCCCCCGAGACCATTGCCTGGACCGCACCAACGACAGTCGCCATACCTAACGTCGCGATGAACGAGCTCACCCCGAGGCGCACCACGAAGAAGCCGTTCATCACTCCGATCAAAGCACTGACGCACACTGCCCCAGCGATCGCCGGCCACATGCTTAGATGAGCGTGAGTTTGCAGAACAGTCGCGACGATCGCCGACAGGTTCGCCGAAGCGCCTACCGACAGATCGAAAGCTCCTGCGACGAGCGGCACGAGCAGGGCGATTGCCACGATAGCCGGCACCGCCTGACCCTCGGCCACGACGTGAGCCGTGGACGCCGTGAGGAACAAGTGGGGTTTCCAGACTCCGAAGACGAGAACGAACGAGGCGAGGAGGTAGAGACCGCTGATGCGGTCCAAGCCCATGCGTTCCGCCGGACCGCGTTTCATGCCGCGGCCCCGTCAGTCGCGCCGAGCAACTGCAAAGTGATTCTAGAGACCGAGATGTCGTCCCCGGACAGGCAAGCGACAATGCAACCATGCCGGAGGACGAGCACTCGGTGGCAAATCGCTACCAGTTCGTCCGTGTCCGACGAGCTAACGATCACGCTCGCGCCTCCGCCTGCTGCGAGCAGCAACTCCCTGTGCAGGTCCGCCTTCGCGGCTACGTCGACACCCTGAGTGGGCTCGTCGAGTAGTAGGACTCTTGGTCTGCGGCGCAGCCATTTGGCGAGAAGAACCTTCTGCTGATTGCCGCCGCTGAACACCGCGAGCGGAAGGCTTTGACCGGTGGCCGGACGGATACCTAGACGCTCGAACCAATGGTCGGTCTCCGAGCGCTCCAATCCGAGCCGCAGAGTGGGCGCCTGCCACAGGGGCGCCAGGTCCGCCAACGTGAGGTTCTCGCGCGCCGAGAGGTCGAGGATGCCGCCGGCCGCGCGTCGATCCGCCGGTAAGAATGCCATCCCCACTCGGATGGACGACACTGGGTCGTTGCGTGCTAGGAGATGCCCGTCAACCGTGACAGAGCCGTCCTCGAACTCCGTGGCTCCAAAGACCGCTTGTAGCAGCGTCTCGCGCCCAGAGCCTGTGACGCCAGCGACGCCGACGACCTCGCCGGAGCTTACCTCGAACGACACCCCATCGAGCGGCCCAGCTACAAGATTTCGTACCGTTAGTACGACATCGCGCGCCGTCTTGCGTGGCACATCGACTGGCGCGGTGTCTGTCTCATCGAGTTCGCGACCGGCTATGTCCTCGATTAGCTCTTGGCGGCGCATGCCGGACACTTTGCGGACGGACACCATTTGGCCGTCTCGCAGGATCCATGCAGTCGAGGCGATGCGAAAGATCTCCTCTATACGGTGCGTCACGTACAGCACCGCCACGCCACTAGACGCCACCGCCGCAACCATCGCGAGAAGTTGCTCCACGTCGTCGACAGAAAGTGCGGCGGTAGGCTCGTCTAGCACCAAGAGCTTGACGTCGCCGTCCTCGGCATCCCACAGCGACCGTGCGACCGCCACGCCCGTCCTTGTCGCTGGCGGAAGCGACGAGACCGCGGTGGTCGGGTCGACGTCGAGGCCGACCCTCGCCAGGTTCGCTTCCGCGTGTTGGATCGCTCGGCGCGTCCGGATAGTCCCAGCCCGAGTCGGAAATCGGGAACCGAAGTACAGATTGTCCAAGACGGGAAGCGAGTCGACGAGACCGAGGTCTTGATGAACGAAGCGACACCCAAGGGCGTGCGACGAGGCGGGCGAACCTGTCTCGAGAGGCTTGCCCGCGACGAGGACCTCACCGCTATCAGGGACATGGTAACCAGAGAGAACCCGGATGAGCGTCGATTTGCCCGAGCCGTTTCCGCCTACGAGCGCGTGGACTTCGCCGCTCGGAAGTCGAAGGCCGACGTCCACTAAGGCTGGCGAGCCACCGAAGCTCTTCGATACCCCGACTACCTCCAAGACGGGTGACCGCACTTCGCGCTCCGATGCGCCTGAGTCCGCAACGCCGGTCGGCTGGGCCGCTACGGCAGGCCGATCCGTGGTCGCCATCATGGCCGCCCGGCGAACGCAGGGCAGACCCGAAGCGGGTTGTCGTAGAAGATCTTTTGCCGGTCTTCGCGGCTGAGCCATTCGAACTGCTCGCCGATGACCGGCACCAAGTCGTCGCAAGGTCGTCCCGTTTCGGGGCGGATGGCACCGCCCGATCCGGGGGCCTCCGCCCCAAAGCACACTTGGTCGACTCCTCGCTGTCTTATGCCCGCCTCCAAGAAGTTCAGGTCGTAGCCGCAGCTGTCGAAGAAGAGGTTCCGGCTCAAGTCCCGCTGTGGCAGATGGAAGTCGGTTGGGATGAACCGGTTGAGCGCCCCGCCGAGGTGGCAGACGATGACCCGCAGCTGCGGGAAACGGTCGAAGACGTCGCTGTGGCCCAGGATCTGCGTGGCATAGTACTGCTCGCTGACAAAACCGAGCTGGTAGTTGTGTGGGATCAGCCGGAGCCGCTCATCAAGTGACGTCGTTCCGTGTACGACTACCGGCAGGTCCAGCTCCTCGCATCGCTCGTAGAGGGGATACCAGTACGGTTCGTGCATGCCGGGCGTACGTCGATGCCCACTCGGATCAGGGCTCACGTAGGCGGCGCCGAAGGAGTATTCCTCGACGCAGTGGTTGAGTTCGGCAAGGCAGTGGGAGAGGTCCTTGGCGTCCCAGCGCTGCGGCAGCTGACATGCTCCGATGAAACGGTCCGGGTAGAGCTTGCACTGCTGGTGGATCATGTCGTTGACGTACTCGGTCCATGGCGCTATGAGATGCGACTCCATCCAGCCGAGCATCATGAATGGTCGTGGCCCGATGAGCTGCACATCTATGTGTCGCTCGTCGATGTACGCGACGTGAGCTTCGGCCGCCGCCTGGAAGTCCTCGGGGGGAACTTTTGCCACGAAGTTGTGCCCAGAACGTCCTTGCCGAAGCGGGCTCGGCAACGGGGTGTTGCTAGCCATCATGGCGAGCGCCAACGCATTCGCAGCTTGCGGTACGGACAGGTGGGAGTGCACGTCGAGCACTGTTATGTCCTCAAACATTTCGAACGTATCCTTTCTCGTTGACCGAGTCGACCGGTCGCGCAAGCCCGTAGATGCTGATCGTCGACTCGCCCTCAGCAATCCGCTCGAAGATCCGGGCTTCGCGCGCGACCCGTTGAGCAGCGACGAGGCGGACGGTGGCGACCGCCCCGGACGCGATGACTACTACCCCGTCATCGTCGCCGATGACAGCGTCTCCGATTTCGATCTCGGTTTCCCCGATCCTTATGGCAGCGCCGAGCGTTCCCCGCCCTGAGGGATCTTTGGTGGTCCCTCGCACGCAGCGTCCCGTGCAGAACACGGGAAACCCTCTTTCGATTAGCCGCCTGGCGTCACGGACGGCGCCGTCGAGAACCAAACCAGCCAGCCCCCGCTGCATAGCGGCGGCCGTGAGAATCTCCCCCCAGTAACCGGCTTCGTCGAATCCGTCGACACACGCGACGAGGACCGACCCTTTCGGTGCGACGGACACCGCCCTATGCAGCCAGAGGTTGTCACCGGCCGGGCAGCGCACCGGATAGGCAGGCCCTGCCACCCGCACATCGAGTCCCACCGGCCTTATGCGCATCGGCAAGGCGCCGCGTCCACCGTTGGACTCGAGCAGGGTGGCGGTGTCGAACATGCCAAGGTTCCCTAACAGCGGATCAGCGTTAGCCGCAACCGCCTCAACGCTGGGCCCTTGCTGAGCCGTCGAAACCTGATCCGCAGCGCCCACCGTATCCTCCCCTAGCTGACGTCCATGGACGACGTCTGGCGCCCATAGCCTATAGGCGATAGTCTATCGGCACAAGAGGACGGTGACATGGATCAGCGAGGTACGAAATTCCAGGCAAGCGGCGAGGGTGAGGTCGCTTGGCAAACGAAGGCTGATGCCGCCTATTACCGGCTTCGAGACCGGGTGATCGATGGCCGCTTGGCACCCGGAAGCAATTTGGATCAAGAGGCCTTGGCGAGACAGATCGGGCTTTCGACGACCCCTGTACGCGAGGCTCTCCGTCGGCTGGAAGCCGATGGACTTGTCATCCAGAAGGCCCATTCCACTATTCGGGTGCCGGAGCTTTCTAAGCGAGAGTTCAACGAGCTGTATGGGATACGTATGCTCTTGGATCCTGAAGCCGCTCGTCTGGCTTGTCGATCAGCCGATCGGGTGGCTTGTGATGCGGTTCGCTCGATCCTGCGCACGGCCGAGGCCGAGGAAGAAAGTGAAATCGGGCCCCTTGACCGACTTAGGATCAATCGACGGTTCCACCGAGCTATTTATGCTAGGTGCGGCAGCGATACAATGGTGACGCTACTCGACACGCTTTGGGACAGGTGTGACCGCTACCGGCTACAGCTACTCAAGGACGACGAGGCGGTCGACGTAGCGGACGCACAACATCACGACATGCTCGAGGCCTTCTGCGACGGTAAGGAAGACCTGTTGGCCCAACTCGTCCGGGAGCATCTTCAGGGCTCCTACGACCGATTGATCGACCTGCTCTCGCAGTGACCGAGGAGGAAAGCACATGGATAGGTTGACCCTCCAAGAACGGCTTCTTCAGTTGGACACATGCGTGCTGTCTGATGCACTGGACGTTCTGAGCCTAGATGGGGTAGCGCCAGGACTCACCGCCCTCACGTGCCCCACGCGCGTTGCCGGCCGCGTGCAAACGGTGCACGTAGGTGCCGCGGGGAGCGCCCCACCGTCCCGGCATCTCGCTACGGCCGCAGTCGCAAACAGTCAACCCGGTGACATCATTGCGATAGACGCTGGCGGCTTCACCGGTGCAGCCTCGTGGGGGGGCCTGCTGTGCGCCGCGGCAGTCATGCGGCGCCTAGCTGGAGTGATAGTTGACGGCGCAGCCCGTGACATCGACGAGGCGCGAGACCTCGCACTTCCCGTCTACGGGTCGGCTGCAGTGTGCCGCACCGCCCGAGGGAGGCTACAAGAGCTTGACTGGAACCAGCCGGTCCATATCGCCGGGGTGCTCGTCCGCCCCGGCGACCTCGCCGTGGCCGACGCCAGCGGCGTTGTCTTCATCCCTTCGCAGCACGCAGAGGAAATTGCGTCGACAGCAGAGGCGCTCGCTGGCCGCGAGCGGGCGATCCTCGATGAGATCCAGAGTGGGGTCCCGGCTGAGAGCGCAATGTCGGTCACCTATGAGGCGATGCTGGCGGCACAGAAGCAGGGAGGTCATCGTGGTTGATCCTTCACCCGACGAATGGGTCGGCTGGAGTCAGCTGGGTACAAGCACGATCAGCGACGCCCTCGACTCGATGAGCATCGTAGGACAGTGCAGTGGGATCCTCCCACTCGACCGCGCCACTCGCATGGTAGGTCGCGCATTCACCGTCAGCTACGTCCCCGCTGGAGCGGCGCCAGGGACCGTTGGCGACTACATCGACGACCTCGGCACCGGCCAAGTCGTCGTACTCGACAACAAGGGTTGCACCGACGCTACCGTCTGGGGGGAGATCCTCACGGCCACCGCGCACCAAAGACACGTCGAAGGCACGGTAATCGACGGCATTTGTCGCGATAGCGACGAGAGCCTCCGCGTCGGATACCCGATCTTCGCCCGTGGACGGTGGATGCGCACAGGCAAAGACCGTGTCGTCGCGGATGCCTACGAGGTGCCGGTAACCATCGGTGGCGTTCGAGTCAACCCAGGCGACCTGCTCGTCGGCGACGCCGACGGAGTCGTGTGCGTACCTGCTTCACGCACTAACGAAGTCTATGACACGAGCCACAAGATCGCCGAGGCCGAAGAACGCATCCGCGCGGCTGTCGCTAGCGGCCAACCACTCGCCACGGCAAGGCGAGCTAACGGATACCACACACTGCAGACGCCACGCAGCTAGCTACTGCTAACGAACCGCACACCCGGCCTATGATACGATGACCGATCAGTCATTCAGCCCCGCTGGCCGGTCGGGGTATTTTCCAGGGAGGTGCACGTGACGGCTTTCACGCCCGAGCAAGAACTCTTCGCCGACACGGTCTTTAACGTCGCCCGCGACAAGATCACGCCTCTGGTCCCCCGGATGGAAGACGACGACCGCGTCCCGCCGGAGCTAGCCGACTTGTACCGGCAAATGGGATGGTTGGCACTACTGGTACCCGAAAGGTTCGGGGGCTCCGAGGCAGGCGTGACCGAATGGACGCTGATGGTCGAACAGCTTGCCCGAGTGTCGCTCGCGGCGGTGCAAGTGCTCGAGTCGATGGGGCCCATCATCCTCTTGCGCTATTTCGGTACCGAGGAACAGCAGGCCCGCTTCTATCCCCGGATTATCGAGTCCACTGGATGCTTCGCCGCAACCGAGCCCGAGGCGGGCAGTGACATTGCAAGTATCCGCACGACTGCTGTAGACAAGGGCGGCTATTTCGTCGTAAACGGCCGGAAGCAGTTCATCGGAAACGCTGGCGAGTCGGGTGTCATCGCGCTGCTTGTCACGGTCGACTCGCGCAGCAAGACCAAGGGTCTGAGGATTCTAATGGTCGACCGCAACGAGGCAGCCGGGCTGAGCGTCACCCGGGAGGAGCGCAAAATGGGCCTTCGCGGCGCTTCGCTGGGGGAGGTCACCCTCGACGACGTGGAGGTCCCCGTGAGCAACCTGATCGCAGGCGAACGGGCTTTCCATGCAGTCCAGGTGTTGTTCGACATGGGCCGGCCCTCCGCTGCTGGTCAAGCGGTGGGCGTCGCCCGTGCTGCTACCGATTACGCGATCAACTACGCGCTCGGTCGACATCAGTTCGGTCGTCCTGTATTCGACTTCCAAGGGGTCTCCTTCACTCTGGCGAATATGGCTATGAACGTCGAGGCAGCCCGAGAGCTGACCTACGCGGCAGCAGCGGAGGTCGACCGCGGCGGTCCCCGGCGCACCGAGCTGTCCTCCATGGCGAAAGCCTTCGCGACCGACGTCGCCATGTCGGTCACGACCGATGCCGTGCAGTGTCTGGGCGCTGCAGGCTACACGAAGGATCACCCCGTGGAGCGCATGATGCGAGATGCCAAGGCCCTGCAGATTTTCGTTGGCACGAATCAGCTGCAGC
>JAKBBA010000084.1 GCA_021808665.1 Actinomycetes bacterium | reverse complement strand
AAGTTGACGAGTATCTGTGGGGGAACCTCGACATAGTAAAGGAACTTTTAACACACTCATCGTCGTTGGCGGCCGGCGACGGAGGAGCCGGCCGCCCTGAAGCGGTTTCCTGAAGAACAATTTCTGTTCACGTCGAGGGCGTCCGTTTCTGTGCTGCCGCAGTTCTTTCTGTTCAGGGGTGTCATCCGAAGGTGGGATGTGCGCGTTGAACGGTTTGCTCTGCGGTGGATGAGGGCGAGTTGGAGCCCTGGATGAACACGGTGGCACGACTAGCGTCGTGGATGGTGACGGCGGGAATCGGCCGGATCGCTGTCGGCTTCGCTTGGTCGACCAGCCGGTCGGCGTAGATCTGGGGTGGCGAGGCCAGAGCAGGCGAGGTGGTTGCTGACTGCTGTCCGGACAGTGCAGATGGCACGTCGCGCGATTCCCAAGGCGGATCAACTGAATGTCGTGGGTTATGGCCGGTCGTTGAGCGTTGCCTTGTCGAGGTATTCGAGGTGCTGGCCCCAGCGTTGGGTGACTTCGTCAACGGTGAGGCGGGCGGCGTCGGCGATGTGGTCGAGGTCGACGCCGGCGAGGCGGGCTGCGATTACGGCTTCGTCTTGTTGGTAGGCCGCCCAGGCGGCGAGTTTGGTTGCGGCGGTCAGGCGGTCGAGGGCGGCCCGGGGCCGGGTGAGCGTGGCTTGGCATGCCCGGAGTAGTTGTCCGGCGGGACTGTCGTAAGGGACGGCGCAGTCGTCGTCGAGACTATGAACGTGCCCGCAGCGCAGGTGGAGGTTGGTGGCGGCCCGGTCGCCGGATTCGAGTTGGCGGTGTCCGCTTTGGTTGAGGTGAGTGTCGAGGTCTGCTTGCTCTTCCGCGAGGCTGTCGGGGCCCCATGTTCGTCTCGGCCCGGACCACCAGCAGGTGCAGCGGGCCTGGAGGTTTAGTCCGACGCCGCGGCCGTAGCAGGTGAGGTAGCCGAGTCGGACCGGTTCAGGGGTGGTGGTGATTGGTTCCACGGTTGTTTCTCCTTTTGAGTCGAGGCTGATGTTTCGGTCAGGCAGGGCTGGTGTCGGGGTTGTGTGCTTGGCCGGAAGCGACATTGGTGTCGCTTCCCTGCCCGCGATGTGGCGCAGCCTGTAGGCGGAGTCAAGAGCGACCGAGCGTCAGCGAGGGAGTCCCGTAGGGACGCGAGTACAGGAGGCTCCGCCCCCTGCGAAGCCCCAGGCGGAGGCGAGGAACGGAGCGCTCTTGACGCCGTCGTAGGGCTGTGGCACCCCCCCCGTGCCACTCATCGGGGTGAAGCGCGCCGGTGAACCGTGGAGTCACACGGCTGGTGTCGATTTTTCGGGCTGCGCGGGTCGGTCGCACTGGTGGCGATGCTGCGAGACGGGTGTTGACAAATGCGCACCTTGTTGTTGACAAGCGCAGTCTCAGAGGCGGAATAGGGCAGTGACCTGCGGATTGTCGGCGAAATCGGCGGTCGAAACTTTTCTTGTCGGGGTGCGGGTTTGTCAACGGTTCTGTCAACGGCCGTAGCAGAAGATCAAAGCGTGCGGTCCATCCGAGGCCCCGAAGTGGGGGTTGTCGGGCGGGTCCGTATCGCCGTCCGGTCCTGCTGGTCGGTGGCTGCGCCCCTTCGGATGCGCCGGAGGGTCAAACCTGAAATGGAGTGAACAGAGATGAAGAAGCTGCCTATTGACACTGCAGTTATGGGGTTCATCGCCGCTGGAGGCCCCGAGCCGGTGGTGGATTTCGAGTCCCGCCGGCCGAAGACCGACGAGAACGGCGTCCCGTTGTATGCGGTGACGGTGATGGCGATGGCCGCCGGTGAGGCGGACGTGATCGCTATCAAAGTGCCCGGCGAGCCCAGGGGCATCGCCGCAGGTGTTCAGCTGCGCGTGACTGGCCTGGTCGGGGTTCCGTGGGCGATGGAGGACCGGTCGGGTATCGCGTTCCGGGCGACGTCGATCGAGGCGGCTGCCGGCTCGCTGAAGAGCGCGGATAGGGCCGCGTCGTGAGGTCCCGGTGGTCTGCCGCCGTCAAGTGCGCGTTTTGCTTGACGGCGGCGGCCGCCGGTGACTGGTGGGTCACTGTGACGGCCATCTACATCTGTCTGCGTGTTCTGGGCGCCTACTGGGGCGGCCTGGAGATGCGGGTCAGTCCCGCCACGCCCGCCCCGCTGTCTGTGCGTGTGGTGCGCTGGTGCTGGCGTCTGGAGGTGGGAGCCGCGGTCGGGGTCGCCTCGGCCCAGTCACTTCTGACCCACTTTGTCGGCCAGAACGCTAGCGGCGGCTGGACTTTCATGGCCGCTGCCGCAGTGTTGGCGGCGCCTGCGTCGCGGGTCCGTTTGAAGGCGGCGCTGGTGTCGGTACGCCGCCGACGGCGTTGGACGTACTGCCTGGCGACTGTGTCGGCGGGCTCCGCTGCTCCGATCGTGGCCGACTTCGGCGACGCGCCGGGAGGGGAGTGGGCGCAGGTGCGTGTCGGCGCCGGGTCCACGGTGGCGGAGTTGGCCAGCAAATCGGAGGCTATCGCCGCGTTCCTCGCCGTCGACCAGGCCCGGGTCGAAAGGCACCCGACTAACGCCGGCTGGGCGAGGATCGTCGCGTTATCCGTCGACCCGCTATCCCAGCCGAGCCCGACGTGGCCGTGGCTGAACGCCGCTCAAAGCTGGGTGTGGCGGCCGATCCCGGTCGGTATCGACGAGACCGGCCAGCCTGTCAGTGTCACCTTGGCGGAGCATAATCTGCTGCTCGGCGGTGAGCCGGGCTCCGGGAAATCCGTCGCTTTATCCCAGCTGGTCGCCGCGGCGGCTCTCGACCCCGGCTGCGGGCTGTGGCTCGCGGATGGGAAACTGGTCGAGCTGGCCTCGTGGCGGCGTTGTGCCGATGGGTGGGCCGGTACCGACATCGGCGAAGCCATCGGCCTACTTGCCGGGGTGCAGCGGATCATGGAGGCCCGCTACCAGCAGCTCCTCGCCGACGGGAAACGCAAGATCGACCAGTCCACTTCTTTGCAGGTGCTGGTCGTCGACGAGTTGGCCCACTATCTCGCGTGGCCGGACAAGAAGCCCCGCGACACGTTCGCGGAGATGCTTCGGGACCTGGTGTCGAGGGGCAGGGCGGCGGGGATCGTGGTCATCGCCGCCACACAGAAACCGTCGTCGGATATCGTCCCGACCAGCCTGCGGGACCTTTTTGGTTACCGGTGGGCGCTGCGCTGCACCACTAACGCCGCGTCGGACACGATCCTAGGGTCGGGCTGGGCCAGCCAAGGTGTTAGCGCCGCGACGATCGCCCCCGCCGGGCGGGGGGTCGGCTGGCTGCTGCACGAGTCGGGCATGCCGGTCCGTCTGCGAGCCCACCATCTCGACGACGATCAGATCAAGATGCTCGCCGAGCGGGCCGCGCTCATCCGGCGAGCGGACCGGACTGTCGGCGATGCCTAACAGCAATCGCCCCCCATCCCAAGACGGTAGTGACGGGGGCGGCATCGTGCTGCCCCCGGTTGTCGCCCAGGCGGTCGAGCGGGTGTCGAGGGGCGACTACGCCCGCTGGGAGGCGATGGTGCACGCGTCGGGCTGCTGCGCCCAGCCGTCCGCCTCGCCGGCCGGGTCCGCCAAGCCGACCCCGACAGCGGAGAACTGCAGCTGGTGTACACGACCATCGGCGAGGCCGACCAGGTGCTGCTCAAAGCCTGCCAGACAAGGCGCGCTACCTGCTGCCCTGCCTGCGCCGCCATATACCGCGGTGACGCCAAAGCACTGCTCGGTGCCGGGCTCGAACCGCAACCCGGCACTCCAGATCGCGGCGATGGGGACGGTGACGTCCCGACCGTGTTCGTCACGCTGACCGCCCCGTCATTCGGTGCCGTGCACCGGGCGTTCGAGCCGGCAGCGACCTGCCGCGCCGCCGCTAAGGCCGGCAGCTGTCTCCACGGACGACCGCGGGTGTGCAATCTGGTGCACGACCACGACGACCCGAAAGTGGGGGCGGCGCTGTGCGTTGACTGCTACGACTGGGAGGGAGCGGTCATGTTCAACGCGCATCTCGGCCGGCTGTGGCAGCGGACCACTATCGCTGTCATCCGTGACCTTGCGACCGCCGCCGGCGTCCCTGTCCGCAAAATGAGCGCATCGTGGCGGCTGTCGTTCGCGAAGGTCGTCGAGTTCCAAACCCGTGGTGTCGTGCACGTGCACGCCCTCGCCCGCCTCGACCACCTCGACGACAGCCCTGCCAGCCTCGACGGCAGCGACCTCGCCGCAGCTTTCGCGGCTGCGGCGGCGAAGGTGGCAGTCCCTAACCCACTCGACCTGCACCGGGCGATCCGGTGGGGAAGCCAAAGCGACATTCAGCCGATACCTGCCGAACGGCGCCCGGTGGCGGCCGCCTATCTGGCGAAGTACGCCACTAAATCGGTTGACGCCGCCGGAGTGTTGGATCACCGCCTCCGCGGGATCCATCACCTCGACCGCCTCGAGCTGTCCGAGCAGCGCCGGCGGATGGTCACCGCCGCCTGGCGACTCGGCGCCCGACCCGACCTGAGAGGACTCAACCTGGCGGCGTGGGCGCACTGCGCCGGCTACCGGGGGCACTGGCTGACCAAGTCCAGGCACTGGTCGACCACTTTCGGGGAGTTGCGCGCCAGACGCCAGGCGTGGCGGCTCGAGCGGATCGGCGTCACCCCCGACGACCTCAACCAGCGCACAGGCGAATGGGAGTACAAGGGTGTCGGCCATCTCAACGCTGGGGACGCCTGGCTTGCTGCGTCCGCCGCCTCCGCCCGCCACGTGAATCGGCGTACCGCCTGGGAAGAAAGCTGAGCGCTGGGCGATCATGAACGCTGATTCCGCCAGTATGATACGAGCGGATCGGGTGGCAGCGGGGATTACCTCGACGGTCACCTGGATCCCCGACCTGAACCCGGCTCGCCGCCGGGCACTCGGCGAAGCGGTCGTCGCCCTGCGTCTAGCCCAATCAGACACCATTGCCGGCCGGGTCGAAGCTGCGGCCGGGACGCTGGAGGAAGCCGATGAGGAAACCGACTGACCGTAAATCGACTGACCGTAAATCGACGGGACCGAAGCGCCAGCTCGCCGCCATCTGCACCCGGGTCTCCACCGCAGACCAACTCCGAGGAACCTCGTTGGACACCCAGATGGACGAATGCCGCGCCTACGCGAAGTACCGCAGCCTCAAGGTGGTCGGCGAATACGTTGATGGTGGCGTGTCGGGAAAGTACGCAAACCGGCCCGGCCTGGACCGGCTTATGGCCGACTGCCGAGCGGGGCTCGTCGACGTTGTCATCGTCGCGAAGCACGACCGGTTCGGGCGGTCGTTTCGCCATACCGTCGCGTTGGTTGGCGAGCTGGAAGAGCTGGGGGTCGAGTTCGTAAGTATCGCGGAGCGCATCGACGACACGCCTTCGGGGCGCTTCCAGCGCAATGTGTTGTTGTCGGTGGCAGAGTTCGAACGCGAACGCATCTTGGAACGCACGAGCGCCGGTCGGGAACGGCGTGCTGTCGAAGGAAGGTGGGCGAACGGTATCCCGCCGTTCGGCTGGCGGCTGATCCGAGACGAGCGAGGAATCAACCAAATAGCAGTGCATCCGGGGGAGGCGGCCATTTGGAAGGTCATCGCGGAGGGAATGATCGACCGGGGATTATCGACCCTTGCTATGGCGAGAGAACTGAATGCTGCTGGGATGCCGAAACGCAAAGGCGGGGTCTGGACCGCCGGCTCTCTACGCCACCTGGTGCAGAGCGCGCATGCCCTCGACGGCAACTGGGTGTATCGCCGCGACGGGCGCCCGTGGGCGAAAACGACTGACGGGCCACCGATACCGATGACCCTACCGGCGATCCTCAGCCCGGAGCGCTTCGCGGTCCTGCGAACCGTGATCGTCCGCCAGAACCTGACCCGCAAGCCGATCAACACCCTTCACCTCCTGTCCGGACGACTCAAATCCGGGTGCGGAGCACAAATGTGGATCCAGATTCGGAACAACGGAATACACATGTACCGATGCCGGGCCAAATACGCCGCTGACGGCGGCGGAGCTGCCAAAACCGGCAACTGCGGCTGTCACAACATTGACGCCGAATCCATCGAAGAACACGTCTGGGCCGCCGTCGCCCAAGTGCTCCTGGATCCCTCCGCTTTGCTCGCGCTAGCCGCCGAACAAGCAGCCACCGCAGCTGTCGCCTCGGGCATCTCTCAAGACGACATCGCCGCCCTAGACCGCAAGATCTCGCGGCTACAAAAGGCGGCGTCCACTTCGCTCGCTGAGGCGCTCGCCCAAGGGATCGACATCACTGTCGCCGCCGGCGCCGTGCGCGCATTGCAAGCCCAACTCGACGAAGCACAAGAGCGTCGCAAACTGATCGCCGCTTGGGCGGCCAGCGCCGAGGAGCGCTCCGGTCGAGCCAAGACCCTCACCCAGATCGCAAACGACACCACCCGGGCCATCAACCTGCGGCCGTTCGCTGACGCCCACCGCCGCCTCATAGACGCCCTCGACATCCGAGTTGAAGTCGCCGGGTGGGTCGACTGTGTCGCGTGCGGCGGGACAGGCCGAGCCACCGGCAAAGGACGCGGAAAGCTATGCGAAACCTGCATGGGACACCGAGGCAAACCGGACCTGCGAATTAGCGGCCACCTACCTCTGCTTGGCGCCAATGACGACGCATGGCCCGTCGCCATCGCATCGATTTCCGCATAAGTCGAGGCTGATCTCCAAGCACCCTGATCAGCGGGCTGCCCTCAGTCAGAGCTGAAGCTAACAGCACTTGGGAGATACCCGTGGGGGCCAGTGGGCTGAGCATTCTGGGACACCCGCCCGCGCCGTCGACCTGGCCATCGGTGAGCGTGCCGCTGGGCCGATCTTCACCAACATCGACAGTCAGCGCCTCGACCGCCACGGCGCTGCCCGGGTCGTGCGGCGTGTCGCCCGCCGCGCTGGCGTGGCCAAGCCCATCGGCCCGCACACCCTGCGCCACGCGTTCATCACCGCAGCCCTTGACGCCGGGGTCCCGCTACGCGACGTCCAAGAGGCCGTCTCCCACGCCGACCCTCGCACGACCATGCGCTACGACCGGGCCAGAGTTTCCCTCTACCGTCACGCCACCTACATCGTGTCCACCTACATCGCCGGAGCAGCCCGCTGACCTGGGGTTCTGGGAGCCAGCTGGCGCCCAGAACCAGCGGGACCCGTAAGCGCAGAGCGCCGAGTATGCACACGATCCAACTGCCCGAGTCGGCATCGAGGGGCGTCGCTCTGTGCGCCCCAGTCCCGGCGATCGGGGATGCTTGGGGGTCCGTCGTTTGGGGATAGCCGCTCGGTGACGCTTCAGCTGACCCTGAGCTTTCCCGCAGGGCTTCGGCGGACGACGTTTGGCCGAGTGCCCCGGACGTTCCGATCCTCCTCGGTATGAGATCACCAAGGGACTTCTAGGGCAGTAGTCTCCTGACCGGCATCTCGCAGACCCGACTACCAGATCGGCCCCAGAATGTCTGTTCGACTACTTCGCGCGTTGAAAGAACCTGTCGCTCTAGGCCTTCTGCAGGCGATGGCATTGATAGCTGTGCCACAACTGCTAGCTGCGGCGAGGCCACGCATAACGTCGGTAGCGATCCAACTGGCCCTCAGGGAAGCACGGCGCAGCTCTGATAACAACACCGCCATCCGGCGCTTCTCGATGCTTGCTACGAGCGCCGAGGCACTTGGGGACTACCAGACTGCTCTGATAGCGGTGGACGAGCTGATTCGCCTCGGACAGGCTGATGACATTCCCCCGAACATGACAGCTGAGCTAGCGCTGCTGCTGGACAAACGGGGGCAATTCCTCTGGCACCTCGGACGCCTGGAGGACGCAGCAGACGTCTCCGACCAGGTACTCCGGTTGCGACTCGCCGAGGCAGAAGGAGCAGATTCGGATCCCACGCAGCTTGCAATTTCTTTGGATCACCTTGGAGTCAAGCTGCTGACCCTTGGTCGAGCTTCGGAAGCCTGCGACCTGCACAGTCGGTCGGTCAACATATTGAGAGAGCACTTCCAGTCCTCACCGGATTGCTTCTCCATCATGCGCCACGCCATCTACTTCCGAAATCGATCTGCTCGTGCAGTTCGTCGACCACCACGGCCAGACAGGATCTATCAGGATGTTCTCGAGGAACTGATGCATCGAATCGGGAGTGCAGCGGATGAATTCAAGGTCACCTTCGAACCTCGGAGTGAAATACCAGATGTGATCGTCACCGGACTAGGACAGTCTGGTTTTGGGTTCGCTATTGCGGCAGCGGAGACGGCACATGCCCTCGGCGCAACTGTCCAACTGCTGGGAAGTGCAGTTGAGACGGCCGACGCTCTCCGCCTGACTTTCGACGACATGGCTCGACGGCTGATTGTCATCGCAGTTCCAGACACGGTCGCTAGTCTTCCAGAAGCTGAACTAACTGCGTTAGCCGAGGTCGTTGAACTATCGTCACGTCTGGACCTGAAGATCCTACGGGTCGGAAACCGGATGGCCGGGCATTACGTTCCAAAGCTGCAGCCTGAGCATCTTAGCGTGATCCTTCGAGCTACCGAACTCGTCAGCGCAGATAGCCCTGAGAAGTTCATTGCCGAAGTAACTCGCCACATTCAGTTCTCGATAGCAATAACCGCCGGGGAGGTCCAGTCCACGGGGCCTTCATCTAAATTAAGCGCCTGAGCGAAAGATAGACTCCGCGAGAGCTTACTCCTTGGGCCTCTGGGAGATGGAAGCTGGAGATCTGGTGGAGCCAGGGAAGCCCAGCTTCACCTCTCCGAAATGGCAGTCGAAGACACGTGGGTGGAATATCTCCTCATCGGACTGGCTTATCTAGATACCAGCCACTTCGATGAGGCCGAGCGCGAACTCTTCGAGGCACTACAAGCTGTCTCAGCGGAGTTCGTCGGGCGATGTCTCGTAGCGTTAGCGCAGGCACAGCTGAAGCGGGGCCGATTGACGGAGTGCCTCGCAAGTTTAAGAGCGGCCACGGGTACAACAGAGGCGCACCAGGCGTACGTGATGCTCGGTCGTGCCTTGGCCTCTCGAGGCTGGGTGACCGACGCCATTGCGGCGATGGATAGCGCTATTGCGCTGAGGCCAGATCGCGCAGAGAGCTACTTCTGGAGAGCCCAGGCGCTATTTCGCGCCGGGCGGATAACTGAGGCAGACGACTCCTATTCGTCTGCCTGTATTCGAGATCCGTTCTATGCAATACCAGCCTCTCGTGCGATTGCATTTGGCAATCCGCTCCTTGAGTGGAGGGGTCGGCGACGACCGTTTAGATTCCGCGAGTGGTCGCCGGAGTTGGCGCCCACCGCACTCCCTAAGCCTGCAGAGATGGGGCCCCCCGTAGAAGATGGACGTATGCGAGTCGGTGTGGTTCTCGCCGGCGGCGGAGGGAAGGGGGCCTACCAAGCGGGTGTCTTAAGCGCGTTAGACTCAGTTAAGGGGTTGGAGGTGGTCGCCGTCAGCGGAGCATCGATTGGTGCCCTGAACGCAGCGGCCTACTCATCAAAGGGCGCTCGCGCCACGATCGACCTCTGGCGCTCCCTGACGCCTGGTTCAGTTCTCAAGGTTTCTGCGAAGTCGTTGAGAATATTACCTGCTCTGGCCGTGATTGCAGCGATGTATATCAGCGAACTCGTTACATACAATCTTCCCTGGGCACTGCTGATCGCTCGGTATGGCCTTAGGCATCGTTGGGCGACCGACGTTCTGAAGTTTACGGCACTGCCGTGGACGTTCGGTCGTCTAATTGGTGTATGGCTTCGGATCGATGCCGAGATCCTCCGACATCAAGCTGCTGTCCTATCGTCATTCTCGTTGTCCCCCACTCATCGAGTAGAGGAACTGATAGATGACCGCCTTCTCGCCGGTTGGGCTCCACGAATCCCGACTTACTGCGCTATCGCTGACTATCGGCGGACTTTCAATCCCGATTCTCCCTTCTTCCACCAATTCTATATCTATGGTTGGTACTCGGAACTGTCCGCTCTGTCGTGCGGAATAGTAGGTTTCGTCCCTCGATACATCGACCTGGCTGCTTCCCACATGGCCTCTGTAAAAGATAGCTTACTTCGGTCCAGCGCTCTTCCATTTGTTTTCCCATCGGTTGGTCGGAAGGGAGCTTGTTACTCGGTCGATGGTGGCGTCTTAGATAACGCTCCGATCGTGCCCCTTATTAACCTAGGACTCGATGGAATTCTTGTGGTGTTGCTAAAGTCGAGAGGGCGCGCAGCTGTGGATCCGGAGCGTTTAGCCGCGGAGTACAGGGACCGACTCCTTCTAGAGACACCGACGGGAACTCTCTTCGAGACGTGGGAGAAGTGGGCACGCCGAAGTGGTCGACCGCAGTTGCGGGATGAGAACTACTTGGCATCTGAGGAATTTCGCCATGAGTCAACTCGTAGGAATGCGAGAGATCGGCGCTTGATCCGAACGAAGTCGGTACCTGATCGGACTGGTACACCCCTCGCCCCTACAAGGGAGATGCCAGCTCTGCCGCCGATCCTCATATTGGAGCCGACGAAGTACTTGGGCGGTCTAATTAGAGGCACCCTCAATTTTCGAGAACGTAAGGTGTCCGCTCTCATCGATATGGGGTTCGCCGATGGGTTCGAAGCCGGTGACGAGCTCCTGACATTGCGGGGACGTGCTTTCGAGCCGCTTCCAGCGGATGAAGTTGGTGCCTCCAGAGCCTGGTTCAGGGTAATAGCCAAGGTAACCGTCGCTGCTTTTCAGTCGTTGTCTCCCCGCCAGTATGTCGGGTGGCCGACTGAGATGTCTCGAAGGAGGCTTCCTCGGTCCTAGATGGTCGTCACCAGACCTGATTCCCAGAGCAATGTTGCGCTTCCATCTACTGGCCCGACGTACGGCTTGGGGTTCAGCTGAGGCGGCAGCCCGTGCGTATCGTCGGCGGAGGGCACCTGCTGGCACCGACCACGCGGCGAAGTAGCCCACGAGTGCCAAAACGGCCCAGGCTGGCGAACCTATTAGCGTTTTCACAGGAGTGACCCTACGGGCCATAGTCGGAGTCTCCCACAGCACTATCTTCCGAAGCAGCCCTCCTCGTCGTCCGAGAAGCGTGTTCATCGGCACAGTTCGTGCTGGATCCGCTCGACCGTCGACTTGAACGGTGAGACGTTCCGATTATGGGGCCAGCGGACTTTCTCGGCTTGTGATACAAGCCCAATAACACGGCAAAGCGCGCCATCAACCACCGGCGACCCAGCCATCCAAGTGCCGTTGGCGGGCAGTCGCGAACGTAACGGACGCCCCGAACATCGATCCGCGTCGACCAGCGCCGGGGGCCGAACGACGGCTATATCGCTTAGCGAGGCTCACCATCTCCGAACAGAGCGGGCCACACAGATCAGCGGCCTGACCCCGCCTCGACGGGAGCGCTGGCCGGGGTGCAGAACGGCACTTCAAGCATCGGGAGGATGTCCTCCCACTGACTGTTTCCCGGGGCTTGTTCCTCTCGCTTTCACAAGCAGTAGTATCGTTAAGAGCATCACCGAGACTTCTCCTCCCGCGAGCGATGACGATGGGGTGAGTGCCGAGAAGGAGGCACGAGCGGTACGCCGTTATCACCTCGGTGCCGTCGCAGAGGCATCGGCCAGCATGGAGATGCTGCTGAGGTCCATTTTTGCCGCCCTGCTTGGCTCGCCCCGCGCGAACGTTGTCGCCGCTGGGCAGGGCGTGAAGTGGCTGGCAGAGAATGCCATCGCCATAATCGACGCCAACGACGAGGTGCGAGGACCCCCCCTCGGCGACCCGAACAAGGTCGCGCGTTTTCGCGCCGCGGTCGTAAGGTGCGGCGAACTCTACGGCCAACGGAGCCGCCTGATCCATGGGACCTGGGTCGAGGGACTACCCGACGGGCGCCCCGGGTTATCCGTGGTACGCAGTAAGTGGCGGCAGCCGTGGCCCTCTGCAGAGAAGGTAAAACCGGACGAGATCGAAAAACTGGCGGAGGACTTGGCCACAGCTCAGGAGGAGCTGCTGGCTGCGAGCATCGAAGTGAACGGAATCCTTGCGTGACTAGCTGCGACTGACTCAGACGTCGGCCCACACAATTAGGCGACCTTGGCTGCCAGGTACTTTAGCCTGCCCGGTAACCGGCGAAGGGGCATCCTTGGTTTCGCGACATAACGCGCGAGCAATAACCCAACTCTCGATCCTCATCCGATGACGCATATCGGCACTTCGCGCGGGCTCAGGGCGTCCCGGAACGCGGTCGCGAAAAGCCGAATCGCCCTCGCCTCCGATCGCCGGTAGGGAGCTATGTACGGGTTTCCGGAGGAAGCGAATGGAGTTCTGGCGTGCCCGGCCGACGAATACGCAGCGTCGTGTCCGAGAGTGGGCCGAGAAGTGCCCGGAGGGAGACGCGTCGTCGAGCAGGGCTCGCAGATCAGTTTCGAACCGAGCCGGCTAGTTTCCGAAAAGGTGAAGAGCGGTCGATGACGCCGAGAATTTCTGGCCTGTAGTCCAGCCCGGAAGGCATGGCGCCCTCACGGCCAAGAACACTCAATGGCACCGTCTGCGGATGATCAGGATCTTCTTCGAGCGGATCCTCGAATGGGACTGGCCCGAGGCTCCGGACCGGAACCGGATCTTCGATGGTGACATCCCAGCCCGGATCGAGCCGCTACCGAAGTTCCTCGACGACCAAGCCGCGACGAAGTTGATGGCCGCCGCCCGGACCCATCGCATCCCCCGCTACTTTGTCTGCCGTCGAGATGGGCCCGCACCGGGCTGCGTGCCAGCGGAATGTGCCAGCTCGACTCTGATGCCGTCACCTTGATCGGCGACGTCTACTGGCTACGGGTCCCGGTCGGGAAACGCCGCAACGACCGCTTCATCCCGAGTTGGTCACGCTGCTCGCCGAGTGGACGCCGGTCAATAGTGATCACATCTGAGCTCAGTACCGCCTTCTCGCTGACGGCCTAGTCCAGTCTGAGTGGCGCATCCACCACAGACGGCGTCCCCCTTGAGCCCGCGACAAGTGGAGCGGGAGCATCCGTGTGCTCAGACGCCTGTAACAATTCGGTGTGGTAGACGGGCACTGGCTCAAATCCGAGTTCAGCATTCAGGCTGCATAGTTGCCTTGCGACTTTAAAGGCCGAACCTGGCCGTGCTTTCCAATCCTTCGCCATCATCGTTTGTAGAAGTGCACGCGGGGGTCTTCCGGGCCGGCGGCAAAGGACGCGGAAGGGTCTTTTAAACCTGCATAGGACACCGCCCGCAAACCGGACCTGCGAATTAGCGGCCACCTACCTCTGCTTGGCGCCAATGACGACGCATGGCCCGACGCCATCGCATCGACTTCCGCATAAGTCGATGCTGATCTCCATATGCTCGTGAATATCAGAAAATTTTCGGGGGTGCTGCGCCGAAGCCTCGACGAGTTGATCGCTCTCGGCATGCTTGACCGGGCGGCGGCGAGGTTCCTGTCAGCATGCGTCAAGAGCGGAGCGTCGATCCTGATCGCGGGAGCCCCCGGGTCGGGGAAGACGACGATGCTCGGATGCCTGGCGGCTGACATCGACCCGTCGATGCGGGTGGTCGTCGCCGAGGAGGTGTTCGAGACGATAGTCGAACTA